>CAZQDZ010000007.1:0-126094 GCA_964591455.1 uncultured Saprospiraceae bacterium | reverse complement strand
CGCCGCCCTAGAAAGGGATATCTATGATTTATAATTTATTTTGGACACTTGTGATAATACATATTTAACTAGTTCTGTATCAAAAGTGAAACAACAAGCGCATAACGAGTAAATTAATTACTTGAGCTGCCCTGGAATTCTTGTCAAGATTAATAATTAAATATTTTCATCACCTCGCCATGCTCTTTGATAACTACCATTTGCTGCTGTTTAGATAACTCTCTTTTCCAGCTATCTGTTTCACCTTTTCTGAAAAAAGATTTTGCGGAATGCGGTTTCTCTTTAAACTTCATAGATTCTTCTTGCTTCTTTAGATTCTGGAAGTTGGAATTGGTTATACATTTTTCGATAAGTGCATTTTCAAATTTCACTCCAATTCCAGTTGCCACAGTATTTATTACTTCTGGTAGATTGTTCTTCATATCCTCATATCTCACTATTTCTACAGGGACATGTTTGTTGTTAATCCAGCTTAGAACATGATCACTCCAGTTTACTCTGACTCTTGGAAAGCGATTATTATATGCGATTTTTTGAAACTCTTCTGAATCAGAATTTAGTCTTTTGATGGCTGTTTCAATACTACAGGATAAGTAATGTGATAATGACACTGCTACTGACAAAGGATTTCTAACTATGTATATTATTCGCAGGCTATTTTTACTGCTCAGATACTTATGCTTGTCTTTGTGAAAATGTTCATGTGTCTGTAGAAAAATTGGCCTTTCCCCAGTATGTTGCCCTATAATATAATTTATAAATTCTTTTCTATAATAATATACTTCGGACATTGTCATTAACTTTGAATTCAGACTAGTCGACTTGTCAAAGTATGATCTTGTGGAGAAATATTCTGTTTCTTCGAGTAATTCATTGATGTCAATATCTCCATTAGAAAACAACCCTGTTAGTATTGCTCTAAACCATGTTGTACCAGATTTAGGATAAGAGACTATCCAAACAACTTTATTCTTAGACATAGCTTAAGTTAAAATCTAATTGTTAATACTATTTAGAAGTACCTATTTCTTAGTCAAATTTTCATATCATTTGCTTCACTATTTTTTTTGTAAACCATCCAGCATAAGCCACTCTGGGATGTGGGCCACTTACATTTTCTACCATATGCTCTAGCTGTGGAGAAATCCTAAAGAAATGTGCGCCGCCCCATTTTTCATGTTTTATGCTGCTCAATAACTCTTGTGAATCTCGATTCCTAATCTTGAATACGCCGCCTTCGAATGGAAGAGAACTTAAGTTCACACTTAGACCTATTAAAATAGTGTCTTTTACTTCTTTTGACAAATCATTATGCCAAGTATCGAAGCAATCTCCATTTTCCTCAAATTTGTATATTCTGCCATGAAAACTATTCAGATCACTATGCTGAGAAATCACTTTCATCGTATTTATTACCTTAGGGTGATTTAAGTAAAAGTTTAGAATTGTATATAATTTATTCTTCCTAGCCAGTGTAAACTCCTTAGCTAATACTTTTTCGGTTCCTTCATAATATGAAAATTGACTTTCCCATTCTGCATTCTCTAGGTGATTGGCTATGATCGATTGTAAGGTTTCTCCAAAAAAATCAGAAATCACAAATGAACTCGATTGGCGATAGTCTTCTTGTAATTTTTCTAATTTGGTTTCTTCAACTATAACATTGTTGTTTTGAATAGTAATCATAATCTAAAGCTAAAGTGGGTAGTTGTAAATTCAAAGTAAAGTATGTTCATTCTAATTTCTTTTCTCTAAGTGGCTTAAGAAAGCTTCATAAAAGGCGGTATTTATAAGAGGTGTAAAAGGAGCTCTTTGATGAATATCTAAAGATGGTTTTAGATTCCCTTCCAATAAATAGAAAGACTCCGAAGAAATTGCTATATCCCATCCCACTAATGAGATTGAAGATAATAGCCTATGAGCCTTTAAAACTGCACAAATAATTTTGTTCCAGAATGGTATTACAAGATCTATAGTATTAGTTCTATTTTTTCCCTTTAGGCAAAAAGCTACTTTTCCAGATTCCTGATTTATGCTATATACAAGTGTATCGTTATTAAAATGACTTGTAATGCTTTCACCTAATGGAATTTGCAATATTGGTCTAAGAATTTTTAGCTCTTGATTAGAATCAAGAAAACTTATAATCCTCACTGTAGCTAATGAGCCATTACTTAGCTTTTGGATCGAAGGATGATTGGTTATATGCTCTTGCAATATGAAGTTTCCTTTTTTTAGTTCTCGCTGTATGAACAGTTGGAATGAATCACTTGAAAATGACTTATCCAAACTTGAAGAATGATATGTGTTTTCAGTTTTATTATAGATCATTTTGCTAAAACCCTTCCCCTTTGATCCTATTGTTGGCTTAATAATAAAATCCTGTCCAATAAAACCATGTAGGTCTTTCTCTAATATTAGTTTACCTCCAATTGTACTGCCATATAATTCAGGTGCAAGTAAGTTATTATCCATACAGAATTTATTAAAAGCGTACTTGTTATTAAGTATTTCCCGTTCCGCTTTATTACCTGTAGTCCCATAGCAATGCAATAGAATACTATCGAAAAGGTATAGGTGTCTAAGTTCCCAGTTAGACTTTTTGTGTAATTCAAAGAAAAAGTAGTATCGAATCGGGATTATATCGATAAAGACTAAACGATGTATTTCTCTTCTATTGACTTCTGAAAGCTGTACAATCTTATTTTTCCATTGAGTAAAGACAAAGAAGTATGCTATTGGATAAGTCAATATTTTAGATAAACCGTAAAGGGCACTAAAAGCAGGGTTAGACCTGAATAATTGACTTTTCCAAGCTAACTTAAGCTTGTCTGGATAAGCTTTTGGTACGTCATAAGGTATTAGCCTTTTCGCACTCTTGTATTTCCTCGTAAGCTTTAAAACCCACTCAATTCTCACTTGTATCTATCATCTTTAATGATACGAATATGAAACTTTATATAATTTTCTTCTGACACCTCCAGTAATTGTTTTATTTTCACATTTAAGCCAAGCATGACCCTTTAGTTCTTCATTAGCATCCATTTTAAACCCAATCAGCAAAGTTGTCCTATATGCTCTTTTAGTCAGGATTAATCTAGCTGTGAGCGCTTGATTATAGCAGTTAAAAGCAGGAATTACTCGATTAATTGTTTTGAGTTTTTCTTTCAGAGAAACCAAAAACTTAATATCTACTTTTGTGGTATTAAATTGTGAAGTATTTATATTTAAACTACATAACTCTTTGGTCTTTTTGTATGGTAGAAATCTCAAATAGAATTCAACTAGGATAGTAGAGTAAATTACTTCTAGAAATAGCATTTTTGATTTATATATTATTCTGTAAACTTAAAGAGAGCGCTTAATTCTACCTTCAAGATACGACTAATGGACAAATTAGCAATTGTTACAGTTTCAGATATGCAGTTCTGCATAGGTACGAAAGTACTGGTATTCAGTATTTTCAAACATAATAAGTGGTTTAAGGGCGATATAATAGTATATGAGGATAACATAACGGATAAGGAGAAAGAAGAATTCGATATATTCCCAAATGTGTACTTTGAAAATATAGGGACTAGACTATCTGAAAATATTAAATCTCTTTGCGCTACACATCAATATTTCACTAAGAAATACCGCCGCTTTTTCTCTATTCAAGCTTTCAATTTACCACAATATGATAAAGTTCTTTTCTTAGATAGTGATATACTTTGCCAGGGGAGTTTAAAATGTCTATTTGAAACTGAGGATTATTTCCTTTCTGCAGCCCTTGATAATCAGTTTTATGCAGGAAAGAAAAGAGAGATCTACTCCTTTAGGCCTGTAAATAGAGATAGTCTTGAAAACAAGTTGACTCTTGATTCCTTTAATACCGGTGTTTTTCTAATTAATAATAAATTACTGCCTGCTACAACTTATGATTCTATTCTAAAATTCTTTCAACCTAAGAACTTTAGATTTCTCAAAACTCATCATACTGACCAATATATTTTAAATCGTTTTTTTTACAATAGGGTAAATTTCTTACCTCCTAAATATAACCTATTATTAAAGAGTGCTGCAGACATAAATGAGCAATATGGACTGAAAATAGAGGATAGTATTCTATTACATTTTCTAGGAGCAGATAAGCCTTGGTCTACAAAAGTTGTGGACAATACATCCATGACTAAGCAGGCTTGTGATTTTTGGTGGGCTGAGCATAATAGATATCGTACACAGACTTAGGTATAGAACAAATGATAATCGTATTCTACCCAAATCAAATAGAAGATTTAATATTGTTAGATTTGGGTAAAGAAAGATTTACATCAAGTTGTCCATTACTAAATTACTTAGTTGGAGCAAATAATTTTCAGATAGAATGCATTATTACAATGGATTTGGATTGATTATACAATCTGAGTTTTCCATCGAAGACCTCATGACAATTGGGGATGGAGTAGGCACTGTTGACGTGACAATTAAATTAGGTAAAACACCTATAAAATTAGAAGGTCCGAATGTAACAAAGAAAGTATTTCATTGGGCTAGACCAAATGAATTTTTGCTTGAAATGCCAGACCAAGTTAGATACCATACTTTTGGTGGTCATACAATAGTCGTAGAACCCTTACAAGAAAATCCTGATTGGAAGAGTATTTGTCTCTTTTTACTAGGTTCTGTCATGGCATCTATTCTTCACCAAAGACTACAGATTCCACTCCATGCTTCATCAATTATTCATCAAGATGAATTAATCCTTTTCTGCGGAGTATCGGGAGTTGGAAAATCCACTACTGTTGCTTTTCTAAATCTGCGTGGTTATCCCATATTTACTGACGATGTCTGTGTTATTACTCCATCTAAAGCTGAGAACAATAAATTCTTTGCTTACGCTAGTATACCGACCACAAGACATTGGGAAGATAGTATTAAAGCACTAAATAGTAGTCTGTATTCCACATGTACTGAGATACGTGAAGGCATTAAAAAGTATAAAAATCATTTTCACGACTCTTTCATATCACATTCTTTACCTATAAGAAAGGTGATTTTCTTAGAAGCGTCTCCGCTTGTAAGAAGCATACAAAGAGAAAATCTGGAATCAATACCTCAAAAAATGACTTATCTTAGAAAAAACATCTTTAAGAAAGGTCAGCTTAAAAGCTTAAGAACTCAAAAAGATATATTCAAGTCCATTGTAGATATTGCTACTCATGTCCCAATGATCAAAATATCAAGACCTGTATATCAAGAATATTCCTTTAATACTTTTATTGATGAAATAGAGAATGAATTTAAAAGCTCTAACACAACTAAAGAAGCATAAAGGGAAAGTTGTTTGGCTATCTTCCTACCCGAAATGTGGAAATACCTGGGTAAGGGCATTTTTTACAGCCTTATTTACAGAAAATGAAATTGATATTAATCATCTCATCAATGATTACGGATTCTATAGTAAAGATGTTTTTGAAGATTCTACTGGTCTAGAACCAAGTTACCTGACCTTTAGAGAGGCTCAGCAATATAAAAGAGAGGTTATTGGACACTATATAGATACAAAAGCACCAGATCGCTTACTCTTTATCAAGAACCATCAGAATACTCCTTATTTTATAGATGCGTCACGATTACACAAGGTCATTTATTTAGTGAGAAATCCCTTAGCTATAGCTCCTTCATTAGCTAATCATAGAAATACTTCTATAGATGATACCATTAAATATATGGCTAAGGAAACAGCAGGTTTTGAAGAAGAATCAAAAGGAATAAATAGAGAAATTTTCTTTGATCAGCACATAGGAAGTCTTAACAACCATGTACTGGAGTGGACAAAACTAAATTTAGACCAGCTGATTCTTGTAAAATATGAAAATCTTTTAGATGACCCCAATAAGGAGTTCAAGCGTATACTCAAAGAATTAAATCTAGATTTTAAAAAATCAGAGATTGCAACAGCAGTGAGTAAATCATCCTTTAACGTCTTAAAAGCTAAAGAGAAGATTTCGCCATTCAGAGAAAAGAACCCAAAATCTAAAGAGTTCTTCAGAAAGGGTCACAAAATCAGTTGGAAAAAAGAACTTACCTTAATTCAAAAGCAAAAACTGATAGACCAACACCAATTGATGATGAAAAAGCTTGGTTACCTATGAGGTAACCTTATATGAAGTAAAAGGTCCAATCACCTCAGAACCCTCAGTTCTAGTTCCTGCTTGTACCACATCGACAGTATACTCTTTCATTTCTGGAATTTTCCAGTCTTTTAGTTGTTTAGAATCTTTCATTTAAGTCTTTTAGGGGGGTAATCATTTAAGTCAATTGATTAACTAATAAATAATCACGTTTGTAAAAAGTTGATACTAACTCATAAAGTTCTATATCAAAGTCTATTTCTAAATCTATAGATTCATTATAAGACTCCAGTTTAAGCTGATTTAAGCCTATTTCATTACAAATATAGGAAAAATCATATTTAAGATTTTCATATTTCCCTACATAATCTACTACTATATCATCTTTATCATTCATGAAAAAGTACGATTGTGGTTGGAAAATCACCTTTTGCTGCATTGATTTCGGCTTTGAAATCTGCATTTTCATGAAAGAATTAGGGTTTTCGAGGAATTTTCTGTTTTTACCGTATAGAAATTTACATCCTGATACAAATCGTTCATAAGGATCTCTAATAAATCCAAATTTGAAATAAAAGTCTAAGGTATTACCTGGGAAAAATGGGCTTATTTGGGATAAGGTTATATGTCCATGCTTTAGGGATGCTATAGCTGAGATAGGAAACTTCTTATCTTCATATAAGATACATTGTTCCCAATCATATTTGTGAAGCAGGGGTCTCAATGCATGTCTTATAGCATGCGTTGCAGATTTTGGATTCGCAATAAATATGAACTTATAATGATGCGAAATCATCATAAATCTCCATCGAAGTATTCAAAAATAAGGTGGATGCGCGCTTCCTTGCTATTATTAATGGCCTTATGCCTTACAATGTTATTAACTTCATATGCATACCCTTTGGCAAGATGGAACGGTTCGGCATCCACATAAAATAAAACCTCCGGATCTGTTTGTATAGGTATATGTATTTTATGGATTTGCCTATTCCTAGGGCCAGCATCTATATGTTCATCTATTTCCCCACCTGCAGATAATCTTGCTAACATCGCTTTGGGTATAATCCCATTTTTGTAACCATACGGTGCAACTGCTTGTTCCATTATAGGAAGTAAGACAGGTTCCCATATTTTCCACAAAGGTCTATTCGAAAAGGATTTATGCTCGACTGTATTCAAATTGAATTTGAAAATAATATGCTGTGTCTGTGTGAAACAAGAAAAATCATTGTCTCGATTCTTTGTTTCCATTTGCCAAATTTTTTCTGGAATCTTTAAGATGAGATCATCTATGGACTTAGTTTCTACTTTCCCTAAGCGATAGACTGTTTTAGCTTTATTCTTCAATATAGGCTTCATTAATTAATTTTAAATGAATGCAAATTATTAGTACCGTTCTTTTGGAAGTATCTCATCAATAAATATGATTTTAGTTGTTTTCGAGCATATCTAGGTTTCCCATCATTCATCGATTTTTCAGATATTAAAGAATCTGACATTTTTATCAATTTATCAACATTTACTATACTTTGGTTATTATCATCCTTCATGGAAATGAGCCATTCTTTCAATATATTAAAGTTAGCTAGATTTTCTGCATAAGCAAATGGCATAGTTGTTCGCGTTTTATGTTTTTGCCAAGCAATACTGTCTGGCAAACTATTATTAAAGGCGCGCCTGTAGATAAGTCTCTGATACTTTTCATTTCTTTTCTGATGTGCTGGTATCGAAGAAACAAACTGTAAAAGTCGAATATCTGCTAAGGGGTATCTGGTTTCCATCCCTCTATATAAGCTGCCGACATATTCACCTGAAAGTCTTTTCTGTACTGGTTTTCCGCACAACTTGTTCCATTCTAATTGTCTGAAATTGAAGTTTAATTTTGTACTTTTTAATGGCAGTAACTTATTTGTTAATTCTGGGTATTTATTGAGTATTTCTCTCGAAAAAAAGATATTGTCAAGACCTCTATTTTTTAGACTTACTTTTCGAGGTTGGAATTTTTGATTCATAGACTCAGCATAACTTCTGCTCATTATATTTATAAAAAATAGGAATCCAAACTTCAGTCCTTTTTTTATTAAAGCTGGCCGTTTCAAAATAGAATACAAGTATTTTCTATACTGCCCTTCGTTTAAATATTCTAGAAAATAATTTTCCGCAAAAGATGAAACCATATTGTCACCAAGAAAACCAGATAGTAATACGGAAACTCCCTTTATTTCTGCCTCCGTTTTCAAGCTATCTAGATGTCCTGCACAATGAATGTTTACTCCTCCATTGAGCCAAAGTGAAAAATCTAAATAATCAACGTAAGAATTAAAAACGCTTGCATCAATGAAAAACTTCTTGTCAATTCCGCTCTTCATACACAATTCATCTATTAAGTCTTTTTCATCTTCATATGGAAATACGTTACCCCTGTCTTCCTTTTTCATTACGTAAGAAAAAGTATGCAATTCCTTGCCTTTTTTCTTTAAGAGGTCATTTGCGGCAACGGCAATACCGGAAGAATCAAGTCCTCCACTCAATTCTATACCATTTGTTTGGTTATAGTCTAATCTACAATTAACAGCTTCCCAGAAATGTTCTCTAAAAGCCTCTATGTATTCAGTATCATTTTTTAAGATTAGCCTTTTTTCATAATCCAATTCCCAGTATCTATTGACCTGTAGATTCTTGCCTTGCAACAAAAGTGTATGTGCTGGAGGAATAGTCTTTATTCTTTTGTAAAAGGTTTCTTCATTCCGAAGCTGCATTCTACCTAAGATATGAAATACATAGTTGTCATTAATACTTAGATCGGCACCCTCTAATTTTATTATATCTTGTAGGATAGGGGAGAAAACAAATTTGTTATTGTCTAGGTAGTAAAAAAATGGTTTAACACCAATATGATCACGAGCACAAAACAATAATTTCTCTCGATCATCCCAAATTGCGAAGGAGAATGCTCCAACAAAATGATCTACACATCTGTCTTTATATTTTAAGTAATATAGTAAGGTTATTTCATAATCGGAGATTTCAGAATGTTTTCGACCTAGGGTTCTAATTAGCTCATCTCTATTGTCAAGCCTAATATCACCTATTATGTAGACAGGATAACTTAGATGCTCAAAAAAATTCTCATGAGTACTATCACGGTCACACAATGTCTTCTTATATCCAAAGGATATGTTGTGGTTATTCCAAAAAGTATAAGAATATCCACTAATGGGATTTGCATTTACTTCATTCTCTAATTTCTTTTGCTCTATCTGACAATCATTTAAGTCTAGGACTCCAAAGAATTTGCTCATCGGGGATAACTATTTTCATAAGGTTATGCCACAACTAATATCATTTCTTTTGAGTGCATCCTATTCACAAAGCCAGAAATATCATTAATGCACTGATCATAATCTACTTTATAGATCTCTTTTAGTTTAAATGCTAAATCGTTGATAGTCATTGCCTTGTCGAGACAATTCCAAATATCAGCTGCGACACTGTTGAGGCCAGTGTAATTACCTGTTTCCAGATTCATCATGACACCTTTGTCATTTAGAGCACTGTATAAATACAATTTTTCATTTCTTTTGATCATCACGTTTTTTGCTAACATACTGGTTGAGGGTTTTATTGAAAGTACTATAGGATATACAACTCGAAATATACTCATTTGTCGGATTAATTGGTGTCAGAAAAAAATACATTTCATTAATAATATCCTCCAATCTCGTTTTTTATATCCGTGTATTTATCCAATTGTTGTTTACGTTCTTCTCTTCCTTTTTTAGATGAATCAGAATACTTGGCCTAAGTCACAATTCCTAAAAACTCGTTTTTAGTATTTACTCAGTGTCTAGGATTATCAGATTATACCCAAAAAAATAACGTTGATTTGACAACTGAACTCCATGAATGAAAATCTCTTACTTACCATAAAGATTCAGTCATTTGGACTAGCTATCCAAAATGTAATAAGGGTTTATATGTCTTATCATAAAGTTCTTGATATCTCAATATACTGATATCATTATAAATTAAAACGCATAAAAGTCTTAAGTTGGATTGCTAAAGCAAAAAATTGATGACTAGTTCTCCAAAGATGAATAAAGTAATAGGCGTAGGATTCCATAAGACAGGTACTACATCCTTATCTACTGCTTTATCCATTTTAGGATTCAATAATCTTAGAGGCATTCATTTTTTGCGTCAGCAATGGGGGCAAACAAAATGTATGCAGTTATTACAAGATAAAGAATACGGTCCTTACCTTGATATATTAGAGTATTATGATAGCGTCGAAGACAACCCTTGGTATTTAATGTATAAAGAAATAGATGATCGATATCCTGATTCTAAATATATCCTAACAATCAGGGATGAGCAAGACTGGTTAAGCAGCTGTAAACATTTTTTCTCTGATAGACAAAAACATATCCATAAGATTATATATGGTGTTAATAGATTCCCTGGTAATGAGGCCATATATCTAGCTAGGTATAGACAACATAATCAAGATGTCATAAAGTACTTCTCGAAAAGAAAAGAGCAATTGCTTATTTTGGATATTAAGAAAGGCAATTGTTGGAAAAAGCTCAGTGAATTTTTAAACAAGCCTGTACTTGATCTCCCTTTCCCTCACTTAAATCAGAGAAGAGATTTAAATGTGTAATGAATGAAATATTTCAATGAATTCTCTCATGCATTTGTTCTAAATGATTCTCTGAGAATCTTACTTTCATAGATGATCAAGTTAGATAATCCAGTCAGATGATATTTCACTTATATTTATATTCGATGTGCCCCATAGATACTTTCAATATTAATTGAGTTGTTAAAGCCATGAAAACTACACTTACAGACAAGGTTAGAGCAACTTATTTCTTAGAAGGCGACTATAAGAACTTATTTATACCTCAATTTTCTTTAGCATTTATAATAAATCCGAAGGCTGGAGGTACTTCATTGAAAAAATATGCTCATGAACTATACAAACATAAAGAGAAGCAGTCTGATAATTTACTAACTAACTGTCCTTCCTTGCCTGAAAACCTAATTAAAGCCTCTAATCAAATATACAAAGCTTATGTAGTAAGGAATCCATGGGACAGATTAGTTTCTTGCTATGTTCAGAAAAGAGAATATGATAGAAAGAGATTTTATAGGATGAATAGAATCGATTCTAATATTTCCTTTAAAGATTTTGTGCACTTTGTTTGCGGTACGCCTGATTATAAATCTGATCATCATTTTAGGTCTCAATTTACTAAGATCATAAATCCAGACGGACAAATAATTGTGGATTGCATAATGAGATTTTCACGATTACAAGATGACTTTCTTGACCTAAGGTTAGCTAAGAACCTTCCTGAAATTAATTTGCCTCATTTGAATAAAACCAATAGAACTCATTATACTGAATACTATACTGATGATTTAATTAAATTAGTTGAAGAGAGATATAGAGTAGATGTCGAGATGTTTAATTTTGAATATGCTAAGGTAAAAGATGCTAAAATACAGTTACCTGTGATGCATAAACTCAGTCTTTCTAATCAAATAGAAATATTCAAGTATATAGGCCAAAGAGCTGAATGGCGTTTAGCCTACCTAAACCAAAACTTTGTGCCCAAACCGAATAGTATTCGAGATAAAGTCAAATACTTCTTAGGTGTGAATAGTAAAAAGGAATTGTTAAGGAAATTTAGAATACATTAATAATCAGATTGGTTTTCATGAAGCCTAAGCATATGTTTTTAATACCAGAAGTCAGTGTCTCACTTTTATATGCAAGAATTCTGTTGTCATCCTTTTCTTTCAAAACTATTCCAAAAACATATCCAATGAGGCATCCTCTCAAGAAGAAACTAACTTTATAGTGCTTTTGAAAGAAACGATTATCAAGGTTAGTAAGAAGATTCTATTGGATTTATCTTGTTACCCGCAATCCTTAGCTATCAAGATGATTCTTAATCGAAGAAATTTTAAGAAGCACCTTATTTCTTGCAGTAAGAAAGAACACGTCAGGTGATTTTGAAGGTCATGCTAGGTTGATTTGTTCGAACATAAAAGTGAATAGGTTATCAGTATAATCAAATAATAAAGCCCAATACTTAAAGTGATAGAATCATGAAAATGGGGATGTTATTTCACTTCAGCTCGATTCTTATTGCTATGCGGGAATGGAAGATAAACAATTGGTTTTTCAAGAAAAGGACATAACTTTTCCCATCCCTCATTTTCAAATATATTCAACTTTAAAAAATCAGTACGACCATCAAAATACTTAAGCACAGCCTCATTATGAGTTCTGTAACGATTTAGGTATTGCTTATCAGTTATCTGATCACAAAACTCTACATCATATATCCATCTTCTTATTTTGGTATCTGGTCTATGCTTAAAATATCTTTTAGCACTGCTCAGCCAATCGTTTTCTTCACGATAAGTAAATATGAATTTGCTTTCTGGAAACTCCTGATCCATTGCTTCATATAATATACTCCACGGATTATCTATCACGGCATCATAATTTTCGAGGCAAGCAAAGAGTCTTGAATATTCCTTTTTATTAAGTAATTCTATTACAGTACTTGATGTAATTCTGTTCTTATAGGATTGTTTACCTTTCGTTATACGATAACCTAATATTTGAAGTGCATAATACAAGGAAGTTAATCCTGTCTTGTGAAATCCAACAGCTACAATTTTACTTTGTTCCTTCATGCTTTAATAATTTAAATTTCACTTTTTCTATCTTGATTGTATCAAACTTTACAGGGATAGCTTTTCATACATTCACTATCTAAAAAAAGAAGCTGATCCAGACCCTTCAATTTGAAAATATCTAGCATATAGAATTTTCTAACTTAGGTCCTATAGTGAGGTAATACCTTTGTAAATAGTTGTAACCTATATGTAGATCTTGACTGACTGTAGGAAAGTCAATCTTAGGGAATAAAGAAAGCACTGATTTCATGTAATCATTTAGATCGTCCTCGATAATAAGAATCTTTCCCTGAAACCATCCGTTATGCACTAGAAAACTATGTATCATAACAAGGGTACCTTGGAAAAAAGATTTATCTGTTATGGTTGCTAATTGAATTTCAGAGTGAGAATTTTTCATTAAGTGAAAAGTGAATAGAACAATATAGATGTGTTATGCATTTACTTCTGAGTCTGATACTGACACCAGAAAGTTAGGTAAGATAAGTAAAGGTTACGAAGCATCTAGCTTAACTTTGTGCAAACTATCAGATAGTTTTTAAAATTTAGTTGAAAATTCAAACTCATTAAGGTGCTAGAACAGTATAGATATGAAGAGAACAGGAATTTTTACATTAAAGAATACAATCTTCTTTTTTTAGAATTTCCAAAGTAGCCATAACCTCTATATGGCAAATATCAGCTAATCTACTGGGCCATGATTTGAGTCAAGAAAAAGATCTTAGACAATTTAAACTTCCTTCCATTCCTACTGATAAAATACTGAATTATCCTAAAGCTGAGTTCAACCTACAAGTGCAACAGCAAAAAAAATCGTCTTGGCTTAAAGAATGATAATAAAACGGCTAAGAAGATTGACATTTGTCTTGCATGAAAAATACAATCAACTTAACCTAGGTCAAAGATATCAAATAGAATGCTTATTAGGGCTAGGCTACAATCAAAGTGAGATAGCAAAAATGTTAGGACGTGATATGTCTACGATAAGTCTCGAGATTAGTCGTATTACTGGTAACCGGGGAATAAGAGCTGGCGAGGTTAATTTTTTGAGGTTAAATAAATACAAAGCGAACGTATATGAAGGCTTCCCATGTAAGTTAGGCATATGGATGCCTAAAGCGTTAACCTAAAAGGGTGAAATATTGAGAAAATCAACAAAGGGAAGATCAGCTTAGGATTTTACCAAAGCCAAGGATAATGTTTGACTGGCTGGTCGAACTTACCATAGACGCAGGTTCCTTTTTCGCCAGTAAAATCGTCAATTTTCTTGGAGTTGCTACCACATCTGAGCCTACGACCTAAGGTCTCGGCGAAGAAAGGGCAGGTACCTTAGCGGGGATTTCATAGTCGTCGTTCAGACTGCATTAGGAGGAATCATAGAATTAAAATGCACTTTGAGAGGCCGTAAACAATAGTCCTGGAAACTTTTTCTTAAGATTAATAATTATATATTTGCCACCCGTTGAAAGCACGGGAAAAATAACATCGCGGGGTGGAGCAGTTGGTAGCTCGTCGGGCTCATAACCCGAAGGTCGTAGGTTCAAGTCCTGCCCCCGCTACTAAATAAGACCTAATTGATTGATTATCAGTTGGGTCTTATTAATTGCCGTCAACTCTAATCTCATCATTATTAGGTCCCGATGATACTTCAAATAATAGGTTTGAATCATTATTACATAAAGCGCCTTCTTTAGACCCTTGATATAAACCAACATAGTCGTTTTGGTCGCAAACGTTCTCATCGTCACCGCCACAAGACAATAAGACAAAGGCTGGAATCAGCAATAAAAGTGTTTTCAGTTTCATGTCCTTTTTTGTACCAATATAGTATTGAAGTCGATACGAGTAAACCTATCTCCTCGATTTAACAATCATTCATTAATACTGATGCTTACCACGCGTCCAACCTTTATGACTTAGCAAGTCATTAGCATGATCTGCCGCTGGATCTTCCAATTGTGTACCCATACTGTCATTCCATCTATTGAGATAACCAAAAAGTGCTATAACTCCCATGATTTCCACAATCTCTCCTTCATCCCAGTGTTTTCTCATATTATCTGCAATCTCGTCAGTCACTGCATTTGGTACTTGTGAAGCAGCTATTGCCAAATCGAATACGGCTCTATCACCTTCCGTAAAGGCCCCATAGGTCTTGTACTCCCATATATTATTGAGTCTGTCTTGTTCGGAGCCATATCTTTCAGCAGCTCTTATTGTATGCGCTTCACAATAGCGACAGCCAGTTGTCATACTAGACAAATAAGCTAATTCCCTCTTCAGAGAACTGGTTACACGGCCTTTATTCTCCATAACTGCTTTGTTCATCTCTACAAAAGCATCAGATATCCGTGGTCTGTGCATCATAGTGAATAGACTATTTGGTGTAAAACCTAGCGTCTCATCATAGAATTCCTTCATCTCTTTGGCTTTCTGGCTAAAATTTCCATCTACTGGGGATACAAGTGGTTTTTTCATATTTTTTTCGATTTTAGTATTTGATAAAGCAGCACATTATTCCCAAAATACACTGCTTAACTTATAATTGAAAACAGTATCAATTGAGGAATTGTTCGCATATAAGTGGTGCTGTTGTTTTGTACTTTTGTCGCAAATATATCTATATCAAACATGTCCGATAAAATTGACATACTTGTTAAGGATGAAACTGCGCCATTAAAGTCAGTAATCTTAGGTACTGCTAGGCATTTAGGGACACCTTATATGAAGTTCGTACATCCTGACAAGTGGGCAAGTGAAATCGCTCCAGAAGAGGATTTAATCACAGATCCAAAGTCTAGACATCATATTATACAAGGAACATATCCATTAGAGTCAGACTTGAGGATTGAGAATAATCAATTCATACGCGTACTGAATAAATATAACATTAAGGTATTCCAGCCTATTACCTTGCCCAATACGAACCAAATCTACACCCGTGACATAGGATTTGTGATAGACAACGTATTTATCAAGTCTAATATGGGGACTGAAGAAAGGCAAGCTGAGTTCTTTGCTATTAGAGATATAGTGACACAAATAGAGCAAGAGGTGTGGTTTCCACCCAAATCTGTCAAAGTAGAAGGCGGTGATGTAATCCTTGCAGGTAATAAAGTATTTGTAGGACAAGCGGCCAAGGGATGTGAAGACATGAGATGCAATAGGACTAATCAAGAGGCCATTGACTACTTGGAAAGTAAGTTTCCTCATAAAGAAATAATTCCAGTTCCTTTGATTAAGTCAGATAAGTATCCAGAGAAGAATTGTTTACATCTAGATTGTGCCTTTCAGCCAATAGGCAAAAATGATGGCTGTATTATCTTCATTGATGGCTTTGAAGATAAGAATCAAGCACATGAATTGATGTCCATTTTTGGAGGAGAAAAAAATGCAATTCAAATCACCAGTCATCAGATGTATAATATGAATTCAAATATATTCAGTATCAGTCCTGAAGTCGTCGTTTCTGGTAATAACCAAGACGAATTTGGTACTCTGAATAAACAATTACGAGACAAAGGGTTTATTGTAGAAGAAATACCATATTCCGAATCTTCTAAGATGGAGGGCTTACTACGATGCTCTACTTTACCACTAAGAAGATCTTATAATTAGAATCAAAAATGAAAACTTTATGATTATGGATTCAGTAGCAACTCCAAGTACCAAATCCGCTACCCGCTTTACTGAAGATCAGCTGATGTTCAAAGAGGCTTATCGAAAATTCCTGAATGATGAGATTGCACCTTATATGAATCAGTGGCGCAAAGAAGGAATCGTAGATCGTAGTGCTTTTAAAAAGGCTGGCGAAATGGGCTTTCTTATGATTTGGCCAGATGAAAAATATGGAGGATACGGGGATAGAGATTTTAGATATGAACAAATTATCATAGAAGAAACGTGCAGGGCAGGGTGTATGGATTGGTTCAACACCTTGCACAGTAGACTTGTAGGTCCATATATAGATAAGTTAGGATCCGAGAAACAGAAGATGAAATGGTTGCCTCAGGCTGCCAGTGGTGATATCGTACTGGCAGTAGCCATGTCTGAGCCAGATGCAGGTTCTGATTTATCGAGTATGCGTACGACCTTGGAAGATAAAGGAGATTATTTCCTCCTCAATGGAAATAAGACTTATATATCAAATGGTATAAATGGGGACGCGATAGTGACAGCTGCGAAATCTATTCCAGGAGAAAGTGACTATAGTATGACTTTGTGTGTGGTAGAAAGAGGAATGGAGGGTTTTACTCGAGGACAGAATCTAGAAAAAATGGGACTCAAAGGGCAAGACACTGCAGAACTGTTTTTTGATAACGTCAAAATTCCTAAGGAGAATATATTAGGGGAGCCTGGTAGTGCATTTAATTATTTAGTGACTGGCTTAGCAGAAGAACGGCTTATTGTAGCTTGTCAGTCTGCTGCTAATGCAAGACATGCATTCGATATCACAAGAGCATTTGTCATGGAAAGAAATGCTTTTGGTAAGACCATTGCAGACTTTCAGAATACGCAATTTAAAATGGCTGAAATGGATGCAGAATTAGACATGTTAGAAGCCTACGTAGATCACTGTGTCTCACTTAATACGAAAGGTAAACTTAGCGTAAATACTGGGGCCAAAGTTAAATTGCTTGCAACGGAATTAGAGGGACGTATGGTAGATTTAGGAGTCCAACTCCATGGCGGAGCGGGATACATGTCTGAATATGAAATCAGTAAGATGTACACAGATGCTAGAGTAAGTAGAATCTATGCTGGTAGCTCTGAGATTATGAAGCTTATAATAGGTAGAGATATTTTTTCTGACAATTATGTAAGTCCGCTTGTTTAGCTTTTAGCGTCATCAATATCATCTAGAAATAAATCTTTTAAATCTAAATCAGAATTGGAATCTGGCTTTGGCGTTTTATTAGAAGGAATATCCTCTTGTGATAATAGATTCTCTTGCTTGTGATTATTTTTTTTAAGCATGGCATCTACATCTTGTGATTGACTCCCACCACTATAGTGCTTTAGGTCATCTTTATCCAGCATGATTTCCTCTTCTTTGAGTTCGAAATTTTCTTGCTCTGACTCGCGTCCTAATTCTTCATTCAAGTCCTTTAGTTCTACCGGCTGTCCTCTTTGTGGATTTGGATTTCCCTGCATCCTACCTCTTCTTTCACGCTGTGGTAACTCTCTTTGTCTAGGTTGAGGCTGCCGCCTAGGTTTGTTGCGTTGCATACGTTGAATCTGTCTGAAAATCATTGGTCCAAACATGATTAGTATCCTCATTAATCCTCTCATAATCTATTATTGTAAGTGATAAATTGAAAATAGTTTAATAGCTTCCAAAATAACGCCTCAAAAACCACTCCACAGCTAACAAAATAATAAGAATGGCTATTAGCCACCATAAATTCATTATAGGTGTAGTCTCCGCCTTGCTGTACAATATTGGTTTAATAGAATTGTCTTCTAGTAATTGATTTTGTAGCGTAGCCAAATTTGAAGGATAAATCACCTGACCACCAGATTTCTTAGCTAAGTCATGTAATAAGTCGTGCCTAGCCGTCAGGTCATACTGCTCTTTCTTGATGGATTGTATACTGAACTTGCCGGATGCTTCTAGCACCTTGCCATTGTAGTTGGTGTTTGCCTTGAAGCTATAATTCCCTTCTGGAAACCTTCCGGCATCTAAGAAATAGTAGTTATTAGTTTTGCTGAATGAGTAATCAAATTGTTCGCCTTTCTCATTGGTAATAACAAGGTTAGCTTCAGGTACATTTATAGGTTCGTAATTCTCATTATATAATTGCGCATCAAAGGAAATGGATTCATTTTCCTTAAAACTGTTCTTAGCTACATAGGCTCTGAATTTCCTTTTATCATCCTTCTGAGAGATGTATTGCAGGGATTTCATTAGAATACTTTGTGAGTTTCTATAAGACTCATATTCTTGATATTCATATAACCGCCATCTCCATATCCCTTCTCCTGCGAGAACAACCTGCTTATGATTATTGGCATCATTGTATACCAGCAGAGGGTAGTTAGTCTCCACGCTTCCGACTTTCTGCTTAAGAAGGACTTTACTAGCTGCGCCGACTTCATATTCTCCAAAAGGAACTTTCAGAGGCACATACTTTTTTATTTCAGGTCCTAAAGATTCTTCCAGTGTAAATAGGTCAAAGCCATCCTTCAGAACTGGCGTAACATCGTTGAGACTGTTATTGCCTCCAGTTATCTTTATAGCATCCTGTAGGTTGTTTATATCAGGGATAGAAGTATTGGCGCCTATAATATACATGACGGGTTTCTTAGCCCTATTTAGCTCTTGGGTAAAGGTGGTTATTCTAGACTGTGGACTAGGAAGATTGTGTAGTATGACCATGTCATATGGCCTTATAGATGGTAAGTTATCTTTAGCATACACGACCTCTATTTCAAAGTTTTTATTGGCCTTCACACTTTGCTTAATCGCTCTTATATCGGGGTGGGGTGCATGCGCCAGAAGCAATATTTTTTGTCTTGCATCCAAGACCTCCATGTAGATGTTCCGACTATTATTGGCTTTGCTTAATTCATTATTCAGTCCATCTACGCTGATAAAGTACTTCACATTACCTATCTGATCTGCATCTAATTCAAACTGGAATGATTTAAAGAAATTGTTCTTATCTATGGTGAAAGGCTGGCTCTGTATTTTTACATTTTTGCCATTGGCCACTTTGTATAAATGAATGTTGCTTTTGCTGCCCCTAGAATTAAAAGCTTGTACATCTGCTTCTATTAAAAACCGATCATTAAGGTAGACAATACGGTTATGTAATACATTTTTGATAAGGATGTCAGTTCTTATCGTTGTGTCACCTAAGGCAATAGGATATATAGGCACTGCAGTTTGCAGATCGGCGTATAAAGGATTTTTACCTTCATTGAATATGCCATCTGATGTCATTATAATGGCACTCAAATTTTGGCTTTCAAAAGTCTCAGTGATATACTCTAATGGCGCAGAAATATTAGTAGACTCTGGTCTAATCGTATCAGAAGGATTGGTGGTTACATTTTCCGCATATGAGAATTCACTGACTTCAAATTTCTCACTCAATCCATTAATAAGAGACTCTAATCCTGTATTTGTCGACTGCAATGTGGAAGCATCAGTAGACGCTTGAATAGACGCGGACTCATCTTTGAGTATAACGACAACTGGTTTTTGCTCGTCTGTAGTAAACTGCTTGAGCAGCGGCATTAATAGTAGAAATAGGATTCCTAATATGGTTAAGAACCTCAGTAAACCTAATACTTTAGGCAGCCAGGACTTGTTTTCCTTAATGCGGGCATCTTTAAAATAGAGTCCTAATGCGAATAGGATAGCTATCACTGCAATAATAATTACATAGTAGCCAGGATATGATAGTTGAAGATTTTCCAATATTAATGTATGATATGAACTGGATTCACAATTTTTAACTTACAAATATTAAAAATATTTTTAATGTATGATAATCTGACAGTTAAACAACAAGGAGTTGTTAAGATTGTCGTAAGCATGCATCAAGAAAAACTCAGATAGGGTAGATAGCGTTCTGTAATAGTGCTAATATTGTAACATCAAATATGTGATATGAAACGGTTTATTCCTCTATTAAGTTGTCTCCTTGTTTCCATTTGTATGCAAGCTTCCTATATAATTATACCTATGGGGCATGATAATCAGAAGAATCACCTTAAAGCCTATGGTATTGCTTATTGGGTGCTCAATACTGATTCAGAAGCTTATTGGTTGCTTAATTATGATGGTGGCTCCTTTGCTTTCGAGCACCAAACACTTTTCGAAAAGGAGTGTAAGACAAGAGGTGTGAGTTACAAAGTAATCTCAAATGCCCAGTTTGCTAGTGTGAGACAGCAAATAGCGGATCCTGAAAAGAATATGGAAACCATCAAACTGGAGAAAGCACCTAAGATAGCTGTCTATACTCCCGACTTTAATGCCAGAGGAGAAAAAGTGCAACCCTGGGATGATGCAGTTACCTTGGTGCTCTCCTATGCAGAGATACCCTATGAGACGATATATGATAGGGAAGTGCTAGAGGATAAGTTAGCGGAGTATGATTGGTTGCATTTGCATCACGAGGATTTTACTGGCCAATATGGTAAGTTCTACTATTCTCAAGGAAACAGGCCTTGGTATAAGATAAATCAACAGAAGATGGAAGCATTGGCTTCTGACTTAGGTTACAAAAAAGTATCTCAGCTCAAGCTAGACGTTGTAAAGGAAATAAGAGAATATGTCTCTGGAGGGGGATTTATGTTCGCTATGTGCAGTGCTACGGATACCTATGATATAGCGCTAGCCTGCCAAGGGCATGATATATGTGCAGAGATGTATGATGGCGATGGGGCAGACCCAGACGTAGATAGCAAGATAGATTTTAGTCAGACGTTTGCTTTTAAAGATTGGAAACTGGTCAAGAACCCACTAGAATATGAATATTCGTCTATTGACCATAGGAAGAGGAAAGTAAGTCCAACCAATGATTACTTTACGCTTTTCGATTTTTCAGCTAAATGGGACCCTATACCCTCTATGCTTACACAAAATCATACGACAACGATAAAAGGATTTATGGGCCAGACAACAGCCTATCCCAAATCACTGGTCAAATCAGATGTACTCATAATGGGTGAGAATAATGCCGTAGATGAAGCCAGATATATCCATGGTACATATGGTTTTGGTACCTGGACTTTCTATGGAGGTCATGACCCAGAAGATTATAAACATCATGTCGGTGATCCAGAAACTGACCTTAATTTGCACCCCAATTCTCCTGGCTACAGACTGATACTGAATAATATTTTGTTTCCAGCAGCTGAGAAGAAAAAGAGAAAAACATAGTATTATTCTTGGGTGATTACTACAAAGAAGGCTTTCTCGTTCAGTTAATTTTTTACTCACTGATATGGTTACTCAGTGAATATCTAGGCTTGTTAATCTGCATCATAATGGGTGCAGTTATATTCAGTTTACTAGGATTCTCTCTCTTAGTAGAACAAGTACAAAAATCCAAGGTGCCAAAATCCTTTTATAAATGGATGCTCCTCTCCGCTTTAGCGCCGATTATAGTTGCCATCGGATTCTCAGTAATCTATGTAGGTAATTTTGACTGGATCCAGGAATAATGCTTGATTCCTGTTTGAAGGACTTCTGATGTCAGTAACTTAGCATATAAGGATATTTCACATCTTACCTTGTACAAGGTAAGGTCCCCTTTCTCACTAACAAACAGAAAATTAACCACTCATTTGAGTTGCTTCAAACAGAGGTAGTTAATATTCAATTAACACAGTTTACAATCTCAATGCATCTCTAGATGAGCCTATAGCAGGAATTCTCAGTATAGAACAATTAGCGATCAGTGCTATGATTCTAGATAAGAAGAATGAGATTCTTTATTTACAATTCCCTAAATAGTTCAGTAAAAGCGTAGGGCTTTACTTACTTGTCTTCTGCTTTCTTATAGAGCAGAATATTTGCTTTATATGCAAAATATCGCAACATCAATCCGATAAGTGATGTTACTTACATCTATTCAGTATTTGATAGCCATAATATGATCAATTTGTGAAGCGAAATGCCACGTTGATATATAAGCTCAATATTGCTAATTTTGATGCATTGAAAAAGTAATTACATGTCAGAAATACACGATTCGGTTAAGGAATATTATGGAAAGGAATTAGAGACGTCAGACGATCTCAAAACCAATGCTTGTTGCACCATACAAGTATATCCTAAGCATATTAAGGAGGCAATGGCTAAGATTCATGATGAGGTGATGGCTAAGTATTACGGCTGTGGATTGACGATTCCTGATCAATTGAAAGGACTCAAGGTCTTAGATTTGGGTTCTGGAAGTGGCAGAGATGTCTACATTGCATCGCAATTGGTTGGTGAGGAAGGGCAAGTTATTGGCTTAGATATGACAGAAGAGCAACTGAACGTAGCTAATAAGCACATAGATTATCATACTGAATCATTTGGATTCAAGACCAGCAATGTCAAGTTTATCAAAGGAAATATAGATGAGCTAGGAGAGTTGGGATTGGAAGAAGGCAGTTTTGACTTAATCATCTCTAACTGTGTTATCAATTTAGTAGAGGATAAGCAAAAAGTGCTCAATGATGTCTACAAGCTGCTCAAGCCAGGCGGAGAGATGTACTTCAGTGATGTGTATAGTGATAGAAGAATACCGGAATCTCTTCGTAAGAATGAGGTGCTCTGGGGAGAATGTTTGAGTGGGGCCTTATATTGGAATGATTTCTTGACATTTTCTAGAAGAGCAGGTTTCACAGATCCAAGAGCGGTAGACAGTCACCCAATCACTGTGGAGAACGAAGAATTGCAAGAATTGTTGGGCACCATTACTTTTTTCTCTGTAACCTACAGACTCTTTAAAATAGAAGGACTAGAGAAAGACTGTGAGGATTATGGTCAAGCCGTTATATATAATGGTGGCGTTAAGTACTCAGAGAAATCATTCATATTGGACGACCATCACGTCTTCGAACAAGGTAAAGTAGAACCAGTCTGCGGTAATACCTATAAAATGCTCCATGATACTCGCTACAAAGACCATTTCCAGTTTATAGGAACGTGGGATACCCACTACGGTATATTCGAGGGTTGTGGAGGCGCTATGCCATTTGGTAAAGATGGTAATACAGACGATATAAGCTGCTGCTAACCTGTTCGTACAGAGGTAGTAAATTTATATGTAAAATCGAAAGCTGATTTACTCAGCCTTCAGCGATATATTCCTACCTTTATACCCCGTACTAAATAATCTGAGTTGTGACTAAGTATATTTTTGTAACGGGTGGAGTAACTTCCTCATTAGGTAAAGGAATTATCGCAGCCTCTCTTGCCAAACTCCTTCAAGAAAGAAACCTTAAAGTCACCATACAAAAACTGGATCCGTATATTAATGTAGACCCAGGTACGCTTAATCCATATGAGCATGGAGAATGTTATGTGACCGATGACGGTGCGGAAACAGATTTGGATTTAGGTCACTATGAGAGATTCCTCAATACGCCAACTTCCCAGGATAATAACATAACGACGGGTAGAATATATCAAACCGTCATCACCAAAGAAAGAGAAGGTGCCTATCTGGGTAAGACAGTACAAGTCATTCCCCATATTACTGATGAGATCAAAAGAAGGGTTAAGTTATTAGCGGAGAAAAGAAAGTATGATATAGTTATTACTGAGATTGGAGGTACGGTAGGTGATATAGAATCACTGCCATACCTAGAGTCCCTTAGACAGCTTAGGCAAGAGTTGGGTAAAGAGAATTGTCTTTGTGTTCATCTAACGCTTATCCCTTATCTGAGTGCAGCTAAGGAGCTGAAAACCAAACCAACTCAGCACTCGGTGAAAGAGCTGCTCCAGGCAGGTATACAGCCAGACATCCTTGTCTGTCGTACTGAGTATCCACTTACCAAGGAAATAAAAAGTAAGCTCGCCTTATTCTGCAATGTAGATTCGAAATCAGTTATAGAAGCGATAGACGCCTCGACGATTTATGATGTCCCACTGCTGATGCTTAAAGAAAAGTTGGATATCAGAGTGCTCAAAAAGCTAAAAATCAAATCCACAAAGACGCCAGATATGGCTCAGTGGAAAGAATTCCTAGGTAGGCTGAAGAATCCTACGCATGAAATTAGGATAGGGCTTATCGGAAAATATAACGAACTCCCTGATGCTTACAAGTCCATCTATGAGTCATTTATTCATGCTGGGGCTGAGAATGAATGTAAGGTCAAAGTCATTCCAATACACTCAGAATTACTTGAGGTTAGTGACGTGAAAGAAAGGCTAAAGGGCCTTGATGGGATATTGGTCGCCCCTGGATTTGGCGAACGTGGTATAAAGGGTAAAATCAAATCCATACAATACGTTCGAGAAAAGAAAATCCCATTCTTTGGTATCTGTTTGGGTATGCAATGTGCCGTAGTAGAATATGCCAGGAATGTAATCAAAATCAAAGGCGCCAGCTCTACTGAAGTCAAGCCTAACACCGCCAACCCAATAATAGATCTGATGGTGGATCAGAAGAATGTAACCAATAAGGGCGGCACAATGCGACTAGGAAGTTACAAATGCCAGTTAGTTAAGGGGTCAGTGGCTCAGAAAGCCTATGGCAAATCGGAGGTCACTGAAAGACACAGGCACAGATACGAATTTCATAATGACTACCGTAAAGAAATTGCTAAGTCAGGAATGCAAGTCACCGGTATAAATCCAGAAAAGAACCTGGTAGAAATAATAGAGATAAGTGATCACCCATTTTTTGTAGGTGTACAATTTCATCCTGAACTCAAGAGTACTGTAGAAAAACCTCATCCGTTATTCGTTGCTTTTGTCAAAGCGGCATTGGAACATAAACTCAGTCAATGAGGAAATTAAGGCTAGAAGAATTAGGACGACCTGATTTAGAAACTTATTCCAAGGCAGACAAGCTACCGATAACTATTGTGTTAGATAACATTAGGTCAGCACTCAATGTAGGGTCCATCTTTCGTACAGCTGATGCAATGGCAATCAATGATATTGTCTTATGTGGCATCACTGCTTGCCCGCCTCATAAAGAAATCAATAAGACAGCTATAGGAGCAACACAGTCTGTAAAGTGGACTTATGAAAGCAGTATAAGTGCCTATGTAGAAAAGGCAAAAGAAGAAGGAAAACACATTTTGGGAATAGAACAGATGGATAAATCAGTAGCGCTATCAGACAATGCCTTGCCTACTGATAAATCTATAATAGTCATCTTGGGCAATGAAGTCAATGGTATTTCTGACGAAGTAATCCCTCTACTAGACGCCGCTATAGAAATACCGCAGTTCGGCACCAAACATTCACTAAATGTTGCGGTCTGTGCTGGTATTATAATGTGGTCTATGAGACAATCCCTCAGCTAGACTACCATTTATCCTTATCATATCGCAAAGTCATTCTGGCTCCAACGTGAATCTGATTGATGCCTGAGCTTTCCCCTTGGAAGTCTATAGCATTACCTGTTATGTTATACATAGCAAATGGAGACACCGTCAATAGATTGGTAACGCCAATATCAAGACCGGCTCCCAGACCAATCCTATAGGTTAGATTACTCTCTGATTCCAGAGTGGAATCAAAGTCGGAATTAGCAAAAATGAGCCCAGGACTCACTAACCAGTAAAAGCCTTTCTTAATTAGTCCTCCTTCCTTAGAAAAGGTAGGACAGGCATTACAGTCTGAATGAAAATCTAGGGGATATATTAATGCATTCCAATTGAACCCTATAGTTGTAATATCAAATTGATCAAATGAACTTGCGCCATAGCTAATTTCTGGTGTGAATTCTAAACGCTTTTCTTGCAATCTAAACCAATATCCAACACCAGCTTCAAACCCACCAGATGTAAATGTTGTTTCTTCTCCTGAAAATCCACCAGGTATGGATACTGAGTTGGATACAAATCTTCCAGATATCGCTATCTGAGCATCGCATACTGTAATCAAACTAATAAGGAGTAAACTGATCATGATTGCCCTCATAATACTTATCTTTTAATGTAATAACGTTAGACTAAGATAGGCCTATTGTTCCATTAGCAACTATCTTTGTGCTTAATAATGAAGACAAAGAATACAAAGAACAAAGTTAATGTAGTTACGCTGGGTTGTTCCAAGAATCTTGTTGATTCCGAAAACCTCATAACACAATTGAAAGCTAATGATTTCGATGTTGTACATGAGGGTGACGCTAGTGACAACAATATTTTAATTATAAATACATGTGGGTTTATAGATAAGGCGAAGCAGGAAAGTGTGGATGCCATATTAGAGGGAGCAGACTTAAGGAAGAAAGGTGAGATCGATAAGCTCTATGTAACTGGATGTCTGTCCGAAAGATATAAGCAGGATCTAGAGGTAGAGATTCCGGAAGTAGATGCTTATTTCGGTACGATGGAATTACCTGCTTTGCTTAATAAGCTAAATGCAGACTACAAGCACGAACTAATAGGTGAGCGGTGGACCACAACGCCGTTGCATTACGCCTACATGAAAATATCTGAGGGATGCAATCGTACCTGTTCTTTTTGTGCGATACCTCTAATGAGAGGTAAACACATCTCAAGGACGGTAGAGAGTTTGGTTAAGGAAGCAGAAAATCTAGTCAGAAACGGTGTCAAAGAAGTCATGCTTATTGCACAAGAGTTGACTTACTACGGTCTTGATATCTATAAGGAAAGAGCACTTCCTAAATTACTCAATGCCTTGTGTGAAGTAGATGGATTAGAGTGGATAAGATTACACTATGCCTACCCAAGCAAATTTCCACTAGAGATTATTGAGGTCATGGCTCAGCAACCTAAAATCTGTAACTACTTAGATATGCCCTTGCAGCATGCTTCAGACAATGTGTTAAAGAGAATGCGACGTCAAATCACCTTGCAAGAGCAGAAAGAACTAATCCAGAACATCAGAAGTATTTTGCCATCCATAGCCATACGAACCACAATGTTGGTAGGTTTTCCAGGTGAGACAGATGCGGATTTCAATATCCTCCATGATTATATCAAGGAGATGCGTTTTGATAGGCTAGGGGTCTTTACCTATTCCCATGAGGAGGGTACTTCAGCTCACGGATATCCTGATGATATTCCAGAAGATATCAAATTCAAGAGAATGACTGAGCTAATGGAGACCCAACAAGAAATTTCCTTTGATAAGAATGTATCTAGAATAGGACAAACGTTCAAGGTCTTATTCGATAGAAAAGAGGGAGATTACTTTGTAGGTCGGACTCAATATGATTCGCCTGAAGTAGACAATGAAGTACTCATTTCAGCTGAGAATAATAACTATGTTCGGATAGGTGATTTTGCTCAGGTAACCATCGTAAATGCTGAGCCTTTCGACCTTATTGGAGAAATTACTGTAGAGCAATAGTGAAGAAAATCTTATTATTTAGAACTGTAAAAACAATTACAGGCTCTTATTTATTTATATAACGGAATGACAGACCAAGCTCAGATTCAATCTATTTTCCAGAGACAGGTTCATCCATTTTTGCAAGTAGGAGTCGCAATTGGATTGAATGTAGTTGGAATATTGCTTATAATGTCTTTTGTGGATTCAGAGTCTAATCCTGAAGGTGGTGTTGTGTTTTGGGAGTTTTCTTTTTCAATACTCATGGCATTTATCATTTTCAATTCTGTTTTAAGTATTCCATATCTCAAAAGAACTCAATATTTCAGAGACAGTATATTTAGTTTTCTTGCTTTAGTTGTAATAGGTGGTGCCTTGGCTCATTATATAGGCGGGATTAGCATGGATGAGGCGGGCTCGTTTAGATGGTTGTATATAGTTTTCGCTTTGACTTATTTGGTCTTTATTTCTATTGTGAATATGATGAGGAAGATTATGGAAATAGCGAAAAAACAAGATGCTAGATTGAGAGGAGAAGAATAGCATTACTTATAAATACGTTAGTTAATTAGACACATAATTCTTTAGATAAAATGATTAGAATATTAATACCATTCGTGCTAGGTACATTGTTAATAACATCATGCCAGCAAAAGACAACAGAATCTGTTTCTACTATAGATACAATAGAGAGAGCGCTCGCAGAAATAGAAGCAGAAAAGAAAGTAGAAAAGGAAGCCTCGTCAAAGGACCCAATGAGGGCAGATAGAATAGAGAAGACAGAGGCTGAATGGAAAGAAGAACTTACTTCATTAGAGTTCAGAGTCCTGAGAAAAGCGGGTACAGAAAGAGCTTTTACTGGTGACTTATGGGATAGTAAAAGTGACGGTGTTTATACCTGTAGAGGATGTGCACTTCCATTATTTGACTCGAACACTAAATTCAAATCAGGCACAGGGTGGCCTTCTTTTTACGAACCCGTAGCAGGGGATGCCGTGGGTGAAGACACAGATTATAAAATTGGATACGCAAGAACTGAGGTGCATTGCGCAAGATGTGATGGACATATGGGACATGTATTCAATGACGGACCACCTCCTACTGGTTTAAGATACTGCATTAACTCAGTATCATTAGATTTTGTTGACAGGTCAGAAGTGGAATCGCCTTAGCAGCTAAGCCTAGGAAAAATCAAGCATATATTTATTCTTTTTGCCATTCTCAAGAAAGAGAAAGCGGTCTTGTATAAGATGTTCAGCAGTTATTAGTGCTGAAGGATCGCTTACCTTTTCTTTATTGACTGAAATGGCATTGCCTTTGACAGCTCTTCTGAACTCACTGAACGAAGAAAATATTCCTGCCTCTTCTGTCACTAAGTTTTGAAGTTCTAATGTCGCTGTTAATTTACCTTTTGGTACTTTGAACGAAACGACCTCTCCAGAAACCATTTCAAGTGTTTCTGCTTTCATGGATTTCAAGCCATCTTGGTTTAGTTTTTTATTGAAGATGATTTCAGATACTTCCTTGACGGCATCATATTTTCCATGATGAATTCTTTTTGTAAGTTCTTCAGCTAGCAATGCTTTTTGTGCCCGTGGCTCATCTTTCAGGTCGTTTTCTATTTGCTCTATTTCACTATGTGGTTTCAAGGTGAAGTATCTTGTAAATGTCTTTAGATCCGCATCATCAGAATTAAGCCAAAACTGGTAAAACTGATATGGTGAAGTCATTTTAGGGTCTAACCAAATATTCCCTTTTTCGGACTTTCCAAATTTCTTGCCGTCGGACTTAGTTAATAACTTACTCGTAATCGCATAGGCTTTGGCGTCCTCCAAGTTACGTCTGATAAACTCTGTCCCTGAAGTTATATTTCCCCACTGATCTGATCCTCCCATCTGAAAACGACAGTTATCTTGCTGGTATAAGCACTGGAAGTCATAGGCTTGAAGCAGTTGGTAGCTAAATTCTGTAAAAGACAGCCCTGTATCCAACCTTTTCTTTACAGAGTCCTTGGACATCATATAACTCACTGTCAGTGTTTTTCCCACCTTACGCAAGAAGTCCAAGGTGTTCATGTCTTTATAGAAATCTAAATTGTTCCTGAGGAGCGCTTGGTTTCCAGAATTACCAAACTCAAGAAATTGAGCCATTTGATTTTGCTGGTGCTGTAGGTTGGCATCTAGCTCTTCATATGATTTGAGCTGTCTCTCAGCATCCTTGCCTGATGGGTCTCCTATTCTACCCGTTGCACCTCCCATAAGCACTACTGGTTTATGTCCAGACCGCTGCCACAAAGAGAGAATCATGACCTGCACGTAGTTGCCTATTGTTAATGAAGCTGCTGTTGGGTCAAATCCAATGTAAGCTGTACACATGCCTTTTTCAATGACTTCCTTGACTCCAGGTGTCATATCATGAAGCATACCTCTCCATTCCAACTCTTCTATAAAATTCATAATTGTACTTGATTATTGATACAAGCAACAAAGATATGGATAGTCTCTGACTTGTGTTAAATCAGATCAGCTCTATTGAATGCTTGTGGAAGTATATGATTAATACCATCAATGTGCACAATAGTAGATATGCTGTTAGCAGTAAGGTATAAGTTGATAGGTTGATTTTGCCGTAATTCATATTCCTGAATCACTTGTCTGCAAGCGCCACAAGGCATACATGGGCTTGTAAGTGGTTTGTTCGGATTATTAGCGGATACTGCAAGTGCAGTAATCTGAGTCTCTGCCTTAGATGCGCCGTAACTATACAAGGCTACTCTCTCAGCACATATACACAATGGGTAGGAAGCATTCTCCTGATTACAACCGCTTATATAAGAGCCATCATTTAGTAGAATCGCTGCGCCTACATAGAACGAGGAGTATGGGGCATATGCTTTTGAGGTCATATCACGAGCAAGCGAGATAAGCTTAACTAAAGAACTATCTAGCTCTTCGTCTGTTCCGATTTCTTTATATGGAAATGAATAGTTAAGATTGCCCACAATCAAAATTTAATTACTTATAAATATTCGACACCTTTGTCACTCATATAATAACAAATATGAAGCCACCTATGGCTTTTATGCTCAATATCAAATATCGCTATGGCAGTACTGATTGGATGTAGTCCTAGTACTGGGAGTTCACTACTAAGGCGAATGCTTAATAGGCACTCAGAAATATTCTGCGGTTCAGAAACTTACCTGTTCTCTAAAGAAGCACTTTATACTGATTGGCAGCAATCCCATAAGAAATTATTGAGACCCTCTCTATTTGGATTGACAAATGCGGGCTGGCATATTTTCGTAGGCGTTGAGTTAGGAGAGGACTATAATTACAGTAAGCTTGATTTTAAAAAATTATTGGCAAAGAGGCATTCTGATTTTTCAAAATTCATCAATGCTTTCTATGAGCCGCTGATGAAGAAGAATAAAGCAAGTGTGTGGGTAGAGAAGTCACCTTCTAATGCCTTTACACTAGATTTATTCTTAGATCATTTCACTACTGGGAAGGCTATTCATATTGTACGAGATCCTCTAGATGTGGTTGCCTCATTATATAATCGTGGGATGACCATGTATAATGCAACCGCAGTTTGTTTGCTGAATATGTCCAAGATATTGAATATCCCAAGTGATAAAATTATTACCGTCAAATATGAATCGCTTGTTGCTAATCCAACTGATGTACTAAGTGAGTTGTGCTCTTTTCTGGAATTATCGTTTGAACCAATCATGTTACTCCCACAAAGAGGAGAAAGTGGAGGCACCACTATGAAAGGCTGGAATTATGAAGAAACTCAAAAGGTAGAGCAGGGTAGTGTGGGTAGATTCCAGAAACTTAATACGCAGTTGCAAGAGGATATCCTGAAATGTATTTATTATATAAGACAAACAAGGTTTGAGAATTTCGTTTCCATAACTGAATTAAGAAAGGAACTATACCAATTAGATACGCCAGTGATTAAGGATTCAAATTATCAGGAAAAACTGGTCCGTGAAAAAGCTGCAGATATTCATCAGCGCCACTTTTCAAACGCCTATTTTAAAAAACAAAATTATCCATTAATTATCAGAGGTGAATAGATTAGAGGCAATCCAGATTATAAAGCAATCCATGTTAGAAACGGTTGGAATCAGGGAAGCAGAAAATATTGCGAAATACTATGTGGATAGCATTCCTGTGTGGCCTATCACAAAGCAAATGTTAGATTCTGATTTAAAGAAACTGGTAGAAGGAATGCCTGTTCAGTATGTTACTGGATTTGGATTCTTCTATGGGAAACAAATTAGACTCAATGAGCATGTACTCATTCCAAGACCTGAAACAGAAGAATTGGTGCATTGGATAATACAAGATTACAAAAGAGTCTTGGGCACTAAGCTATCTATACTGGAGATTGGTGTGGGAAGTGGATGCATATTATTGTCTTTGTTAGATAATGTTAACGCAACTGGGATTGGCATAGACATAAGTAAAGAAGCACTGAAGGTGTGTAGTGATAATGCAGTACACCTTGGGCATTCAATAGAATTACATTGTGCTGATATTCTGAAAGACTTTAGTCTTGATAAGTCTGTAGATTTAATAGTCTCTAATCCACCCTATATACTGAGGTCTGATAATCGAGTCCAACAAACAGTAGATAAGTATGAGCCAGATATCTCACTTTATGTAGACGGTAATGATCCATTGGTATTCTATAAAAGAATCGTTGACTTCGGTGAGACCTGTATTAAGAAAGGAGGACACTTGTATTTTGAAACAAGTGACTTATACCACGCTGAGCTAGAATCTTTCATAGTAAGTAAAGAAATGGAATACGAATTCAAGAAAGACTTGCAGGGCAATTGGCGGATGCTTAGAATCTCATTCTAATTAGGATCCAGCTTTCTTGATGTCCTTTGCCCCCATGCTTTTTAGGAGATTTATAATTTTATCTCGGTGGTCTCCCTGAATTATAATTTCTCCATTTTTTTGACTTCCACCGACACCACATTTGGATTTGATTTTCTTCTCTATATCCTTCATGGCTGCATTTGTCATTTCTATCCCTCTTATTATAGATACTGATTTTCCACCTCTTCCTTTTTTCTCAAGATGGACTCTTATCCTGGATTTTGCTAAGAAGAAGTTGGCATCAGGTTCATCTTCTGACTTTTCTTCAGGCGCATTCTCAGGGTTCCCTAATTTTTGGAAATCGTCCCATGAAAGATTGACATTTTGCTTTTTCCCCATTTATCTAGGTTTAGAGATGCAAATATAGGATAACTCACTGCTATTCAGATATTAAAACACAGCGACGAAGTGACACCTATTCCTTAATTGATGAGCATTATTATACTTGTTTTGGGTAGTAAATGAATAGTCTTCTCATCTGAATTTCATGACGGATTCAAACCCTCAAGTAGCGAATTAGCTAAAATTTGGTGTTTCAAATACAAAAAATCCAAAATATTTCTACTACCGTCTTCCTCTGTAATTATCAGTAATTAAGTGAGTTAAATATTGTGATAAAGTACCATATGTTTCATATGAGGAATAACTATAATGTTAACAGCCTTTTGGAAGGGTCTTTGGTCTTTGTAGCTAGACTTAATAGGGCTTGGTCTATGATGACCGTAATAGTCCTTTTTGAGCAAAATGAATATTTACAATATGTACAAGATGATTACACGAGTACTTACACATTTCTCTCCAGCAGTCTATATAGTGATTCTATCGCTATTTGGAACTGGATTGCATGCACAGAATATATCTTATTCATGTGGTTGCCAAGAGACATTACCTGATGGAGTTATTGAATTCAAGATTACTGGGTTCGGTGTTCCAGGTGATGTGTATGAGATTAGTAACGCAGTCAACTTATTTACAGACGCCGCGCTATCTACACCTATTATAGATGCAACTATGATTCCTGACGTTAATGATTCAGGACGTTATTGCATTAGTGGGTTTGCATCAGATGGTATATTACCTACAGCTGATGTCTTTCTAAATAATGGCGCTCCTGTGGAACTCCAAATGATAACCTGCATGACTCCTGAAGTAGAAATTCGTCCGGAAGAACCAGAGCCAGCGACACTATGCGTCGGCAGTCTTAGAAGATTCTGCATAGAAGACTTGTTTGGGACATTGACCTCTATTACATGGTCTGCACCAGGTAGCGCTTCGCTAACTCAGGTTGTAAATGATAGGTGTGCTGATATAGAATATGATGAACCAGGTACTTATATCATCTCTGTTGAAGGAGAAACAAGAACAGGATGTGAATTTTCAAGCGATTTGATAGTTTTTGTAGAAGATATGTCTGATGACCTAACACTGACAGGGGACAATGAAATTTTTGCCTGTGATGGATTGGATGTCACAGAGACATTTACGCTGGAAGGGACAAGTGGTGCTACAGAATTTAAGTTGATGACTGTTAGCCCAGCCGGCGCACTAATTCCATTCATGACAGCAACAGGAAGTGGTACTGGTAGTGGTATGGGTATGGTAGCAGGAACTTTTACTTTCCCTGCTGTTGATGCAGATTTTGTCCTAGTTGCATGCAATGCAAATACAGCAGCAAATTCTTGTGATTTTTCAGTCCAACAAGAAATAACCGTAAGAACGGAATTGGACAATGTAGACATTATAGGTCCATCATGCACTTGCCTGAATGTGCCTCAGGAATATACAATAGCAAATAGTGGTGATTTTACGGGCATTGGATTTTCAGTAAGTCCAGGTGTTGCTGGTGTAGATTATATGATAGCGCCTATGGGAGGTCAGAGTACAGTGGTAGATATCACTTTCTTGACTGACGGCGTATTCACCGTAACTGCTACAGGTACGGCTGATGCAGGAGATAATATAGGATGTAATTTTACTGCAACAACAACCGTAGATGTAACAGCATCACAAAACGAATTTGTAGCCTGCAATAATTTAGTAAATGTTTCACTCAATAATAATTGTGAGTTAGACATAACACCAGATATGATATTAGAAGGTGATCATTTGTGTAATGATGCCTATACGTTAGTTATAACAGACGCTGCAGGAAATGACCTTACAGGATCAACTATAACTCAAGACCAATTAGGTGAAACGCTTAATGTATCAGTAGAGCAGATTTGCGGAGCTAATAGCTGTTGGGGACAATTAGTGGTAGAAGATAAATCTATTACGCCTTTAACATGTCCAGATGGGTCTATAAATACTTTGTGCTCAGAATTTGATCAGTTTGCTGATTTTAATGAGATAGTAGGACTACCTCTATTTGATATGGTTCTAGGAATATATCGTCCTACTACAGATGATTTTGTAGTAACTGGACACGATAACTGCAGCGATGTCATTATGACTATTACAGATGTAAATAACAATGATGACTGCTCAGCTATAAGAGATATAACAAGAACATTCTCTATAACTGATGTCAGTAATGGCGCTATGAGTTCTTGCAGTGTCAACTTGCAGGTTGTCAGTCAAATGACTGATGCTATCATATGGCCTAAGAACTGGGATTCAGCTCTAGATCCTGCATTGGCGACTAATTGTCCATCTCTAGACGCATGTAATATTAATAATCCAGACGAACTACTCACTGATACTTATACCTTAGATCAGTTTGGAAATCCTGATCCGTCAAGTACTGGTTTTCCAGAAGGGTTGCTATGTTCTAACTTAAGCATAGTTGGATATGTAGATGCAGTAATTCCTGGATGTGGACCAGCGGTGAAGATTCTTAGAACATGGACTGTATATGATGAGTGTACGATGGAACAGTCCGTGCATACACAAATTATTACTCTTGAAATACTGGAGCCAACTGTTTGTATAGCAGGAGATGATCAGTTCTTTGAGACAAGTGCTCATTCTTGTACTAACAATATAACAGTACCTCCTCCAACAGTGCTAGGTGGTTGTACCGACTTCACATACACAGTTAGTTTTAACTATGTCAATGGTGTATTAGATATCTCAGAATTTATTACTGATGGCGTCAGCAGTGATGCAGTAGCTATTACAGATGATATCGTCATTAATAATATAGACTTCACATTTGATTCTATATGGGTAAGATACATCGTACAAGATATGTGCGGCAATGAGCTGATGACTGATGGATGTATCCTAGAGGGGAGTCTTAATGATACAAGACAACCGATTCCTGCTTGCGATCTTAATAATGTTGTTTCATTGAACGAGTCAGGTTGTGCATTTGCAGGGCCAGCTACATTTGATGACAATTCATGGGATAACTGCGGGATCTATCAGACGGTTATCCAGCGTATGGATTTCAATAATTGTAATTCAGCTGCCTGTAATACAGAAGATGATTGTGCATTGAGATTCTTTGATGATTTTGCGTTCTTAGGTGAATTCACAAATAATTCAGGTGATACACATTATTACTACTTATCGGATGATGCTGTAGAAGCGCAGCTAGCGTTCGCCTATGCAAATGCACTAGGTGAAGATAGAAATGGGAATCAAGAGGGTGCTTTAGTCGTCCTAGAATCAGCAGAAGAAGATGCATGGTTGCAAGAGCAGGTAGGCGCATACACTAATGATCCTATCCATACTGCAGCAACACATGCCCTATATCTTATGGACACTGGAGGGCCAGATAATTTTGAAGGAAGATTCGTAGTAGAGTTTACAACGAGATGCGGATGGACACAGCAAGAAATGTTCTGCTGTGCTGATTGTGGCGAAGAGACAAGAATGATGTTGAGAGTTATAGATAATGCTGGTAATCATAATTTCTGTATGGTCAATGTTAAGGTAGAGGATTTCATTCCACCTACATTTACTAGTTGCCCTCAAAGCATGACTGTTGATTGCAACATGGCTATTGATTTTGATAATTTGGGTGCAATCTTTGGTATGCCGTCTGCGTCAGACTTTGAATGCAGTAACCCTACGATTACTCTTGATAGAGGTCCAGATGGTGACCCTAGAGATGAATGTGGCAGAGGCTCGTTTACTAGAACTTGGAGTGTTGTAGATAAGAGTGGTAATCAGGGTGATAATACTTGTAGTCAGACGATTACTTTCACTAACCCTTCACCATTTGCAGAAGCAGATATAATTTGGCCAAATGATGCCATGGTAACATCTGGATGTTCTTTAGATGGGATAGATTCTGGGTCATTACCACAGGGTAGTCAGAGGCCAGTTATAAATGAAAGAGCCTGCAGCAATGTAGTTGTGAAGTTTGATGATTTACTCTTCACGATAGTAGAAGGCGCATGTCAGAAGTTAGTAAGAACATGGTCAGTTGCTGATTGGTGCAACCCAGGAACAATCTTCACTTTTGATCAGGTTATTAGATTAACAAATACATCAAACCCAATTGCAGTTTGTCCTGGACAACCGTTGTTTACGAGTACTGCAGATTGTAGTCAAGATGTCTCAGGTTTGACATCAACAATAGGTGGTGGAGATGCTTGCACGAGTTCAGTAGTATGGACTCATCAAGTAACGCTTGCTGACGGAAGTGTAATATTTGGTGATGGAGCTACGGCAGATGGTAATTTCGATTTAGGTACTCACCAGGTTACATTCACAGTATCAGATGCTTGTGATAATACGGGTTCTTGTACTACTAGTTTCACTGTTAGAGATACAGGAGCACCAGTACCTTATTGCCAAACTAATGTAGTAACACCAATTAGTACAGTAGCTGGGGTAGAAGTTTGGACTACTGATATAGATCTTGGAAGTGAAGATGCGTGTTCTTCTGTACAGTTATCATTTAGCGAATCCACAATTGTTAATTCAATCAGTTTCAACTGTGATAATATAGGAATCAATAACATAGAGCTATTTGTTATCGATGAAGATAATAATGTTTCTTCTTGCAGGACTAGTGTCATCGTACAAGATAACATCGGAGTATGCCCTAACAGTGGCAATTTTGCATCAGTGGCTGGAGTCATTATGACTGAGGATGAAAGAATGATAGATGAAGTGGAGGTGGACTTGATGAGTGCACCTCAGACAACATATTCTTCTGAATTATCAGTATTTGGAGAGTATGCTTTCTATTCTATTCCTATGTATAATGATTATCAGGTTATTCCAGAGAAAGATAAGTTACATGAGAATGGTGTAAATACGCTTGATCTTATTATGATACAGAGACATATCCTTGGGTTACAACCATTGAACAGTCCTTATAAGATTATTGCCGCAGATGTCAATAATTCTCAGAGTGTAGATGGGGCTGACCTTGTAGAGTTGCGTAAATTGATTTTAGGCGTTTATCTTGAATTTCCACAGAATGAGTCTTGGAGGTTTGTTGATGCTGACTTCACTTTTAATACACCTACAAGACCATGGCCATTTGCAGAAAACGTGAATATAAGAGACTTAGAAAACAATATGAATAATATTGATTTCGTAGGTGTGAAAATTGGAGATGTTAACCTTTCTTCTGTAGTTAATGGTGTGAAGGGACAAGATCATGTAGATCTTCGAAGTCCTAACAATTTCAATATCGTTGTTAGGTCTATGGTAACTGAGAAAGGCAATACTCGAGTGCAACTTGTAGCAACAGAGGCTGCAGAGTTGTTAGGAGCACAACTGAATTTTGATTTTGATGCATCAGATTTACTAGCTATAGTCCCTATGGCACTTGATGTTCAAGATAAGAATATTGGCTGGAATCTACTAAAGGACAATAAGCTTAGAATAAGTTGGAATCAGCAAGTTCCTGTAAGTGTCCAGAAAGATGAAGTATTAATGGAGTTCTTGTTCAATGGTGCAAATGAAAATCTTAAGATAAATGAAGATGTAGCTACTGAAGTGTACACTGAAGAAGCAGGACGTGTCAGAATTAATAGTGTACAATTAGAAGCTGTGACTAGCGAATCTATATTCGACCTGGTTCTAGAGCAGAATAAGCCAAATCCATTTAAGAATGCGACCACAATTGGCTTTAGCATACCACAGGATGGACCTGTCTCATTGATATTTACTGATGTAGATGGGAAGTTAATCAAGAAGATAAATGGCAATTATAGAGCTGGTCACCATGAAGTAGTGATTACTGGTGAAGAGTTAATTACTACCGGTGTAGTATACTACCAGCTTTCTGCAGGTAGTACATCTATTACTAAACGTATGATAATTTTGAAGTAAGAAGGTCTACCTGCAATCCATAAGAATATTATTATGAAAGAAACAAATAGAATTCAATCCATAAATAATCAACCAATGAATAGTGGTGTTATAGGATTAAATAAGCTCAATGGCCTTGGAAAGTCAATATTGCACTTTTTCGTATATGTGTCACTTTTGACATTGATTTCTGTGGCAGCCACAGCACAGTGTGATAATATAAGTCTGGCTTGTAATAACAGTATTAATGTATCGACTAATTCTAGTTGTACAGCTGATATTTGCTTAGACTTAATTTTAGAAAACATGGTCGCTGACTTTACTGAAGATGATTTCTCACTGACACTTCGTGATCAGGATGGAGCACCTCTAGCAGGCACTTCAGATGTGGGAGGATGTGTTCAGGTAAATGATGATCATGTAGGGATGACAGTTCAAGCTGTTGTTTCCTTAGATGTATGTGGTGCTAGTTGCTGGGGTTATGTGAATATAGAAGATAAGGTAGGCCCAAGATTCGAAGAATGTGATAATTCAGAATTCGGACTCGGAACAACTGATATTACCTGTGCTGAATTCCTAGATGGAGTAGGGTCTATTAATCCTACGTTGTCTGGCGACTGTACTAGTGTGACAGTTTCATTTGAAGATGTGACGAGTGATGTACAGTGCAGCGGAGATTTTACGGGAGATATAATAAGAACTTATACTGCTGTTGATGGCTCAGGAAATGAAACTACATGTAGACAGAGATTTAGAATCTTAGGATTTGATTTGGCTGATGTAGTGTTTCCAGAAGATACAATTCACTTCTTAGGAAATAGTTGCATTATACCTGACATAAGTCCAGATAATTTAGGTCGACCAATGGGGACACAGTGTCCAAATATTGTGAGTTTTTTCAATGATATCCAAACAACTACTTGTGGGACTGAGCAGAAGTTTTTGAGAAACTGGACAGTTGTGGATTGGTGCACAGGAAATAGCGTAACGGAAGGACAAGTTGTGAAAATTCTAGACGTGTCACCTCCTATTTCTATCTGTCCACCTGACACTTTATCATTCCCCGCAAGTGGAGTGAATTGCGCTGCTAAGGTAGTTCTTGATCCATTTGCGGTCGTTGATTCAAGTTCAGCACCCCAGCAGGTATTTGATTGCTCTGGACCTGTCACAATTTCAGTAGACTTTTTGCCAGCAGAGCCAAATACTGTTCAACCTATAATTGGACCTTATATCCCAATTACGATGGGAAGCGATAGCTTATTTACAGTGCCACAGTTGGTAGAAGACATAGTTTGGGTTAGATATTGTTTTGTCGATGCGTGTGGTAATGGGCCTCAGATAAATCAAGATGATAATGTAGACCCAGCAGACTTTGTCAATTGCTGTTTCTTTGAAGTACAAATAACTAATAATATACCGCCAACTGCGATATGTGAAGGATTTACAAAAGTAGCTTTAGGTGTAGATGGAATGGTGGATGTGCCAGCGGCTACGATAAATGATAATAGCTTTGATGCTTGTGGCTCTATTACTGAAGTCATGGCAAGACGTGTTAATTCTGGATGTGGTATGATGACTACGTTTGGTAATAGTGTCAGATTTTGCTGCGCCGATTTAGGTGAAACCTTATCGGTAGAGTTAAAAGTACTAGACAATGATGGAAATGAGTCATCTTGTTTTGGCCGAGTTTGCGTAGAAGACAATGCGATACCTACTTTTACTTGCCCAGGTGATGTGACAGTTGATTGTATGGATGACTTCCGTGACCCAGCGCTCGTTAATGATGCCTCAAGTGTTAATGGGTGTCAAGGAGCAGCAGGCGCGGATGGTATTGATTTTGATTTGACGGGTTTTGATGAGGACTGCATGACAGGTTCTGTAATTCGTAGACTTGTTTTTACTGATAGTAGTGGAGATACTATTAATACTTGTCTTCAAAATATACTAGTAACGGCAAACGATACTTCTTCTTTGTTGCTTCCAGGAGATTTTATAGGACCTGCAGACGTGATGGTAGATATGTGCACCTCATTTTCTATAGATCCTGCTGTTACAGGAACGCCTACAACATCCAAATCTTTTGGATGTGCTAACATCGGGATTACTTTTCAAGATTCTGATCCTATAATAAGTAATCAGCCAGGCATTTGCACTACTATTCTAAGAACATGGACTGTAGTTAATTGGTGTAGGTTTGATCCTGATAATCCAGAAGGAAACAGATTGTTGTTCTCTCAGATTATAAGTATTAAAAATGAAGCGTCACCAGTATTCAACTGCCCAGATATGTTTATGATCTCTACAGATAGTAACAACTGTAGAGCGGATGTGGAGCTTGGCATCTCCGTACAGGATGTTTGTGCTACAGGTAGTATCATTTCATATGCTATAGATATAGATACGGATTCAATTATTAATCTTACAGGAGTAGGTGATTCTATAATCGGAAACTTCCCAGTAGGCGAGCACTTAATAACTTTTACAGCATTCAATGAATGTCAAGGTCCTCCGTCAGAGTGTACTTTCCCTTTTATAATCAAAGGAGATCGTCCTCCGCTGCCTATTTGTTTGTCCTCTATTACATGGACAATCAATGATGCTGGAGTGGCTGTTGTAAATGCGTCAGATTTTGACCTAAAAAGTGAAGGTGGTTGTAATGGGACTGATAGTTTAACATTTTCATTTATTTCTCCAGTTGATATTTCATTCCCAGCCTTGAGTAATACCTTTACTTGTGCAGACATAGCGAATGGTGTATCTGAGATGATTCAATTAGAGGTATTTATTATAGATGAAAGCGGTGCTTTTGAGTCTTGCATTGTTATCCTTGATCTTCAAGACTCTAACGATATATGTCAAGATGTTGGTTCTTCCAATTCATTGATTGTAGGAAATATCATGACTGAAATAGCTCAGCCGGTAGAATCTGTAATGGTTCATTTAGAAAACATGGATGATGCTTCTACGACCATGGATATGACAGATGTAGAAGGTGGTTACGCTTTCAATAACATTGGATTCTATAATGATTATATAATAAGTCCTAAGCATGATGTAGATCATCTTAATGGAATAAATACAGTAGATTTAATCAAGATCCAGAGACACATTCTTGGAATTGAAAGATTAGATTCTCCATACAAGTTAATAGCAGCTGATGTAAATGCTGACAGTAAGGTAAATGGATTGGATTTGGTACAATTAAGGAAATTAATACTTGGTGTATTCTCAGAATTGCCTCAAAACAATTCTTGGTTGTTTGTACCTGATTCTCATACATTCGAAGACTCGGCAAATCCTTGGAATTTCGAATCAGAAGTAAGAATTGAGGATTTACTAACAACTAATATGGAGGCAGATTTTACTGCTGTAAAAGTAGGAGACGTCAATAACTCAGTTGTAACTGAAATTGCTGGCAAAGTTGCTAATGGTAATGCAGCTCCTAATTTTTATCTAAGTGCTAAAGAGCAAGTCTTCAAGAAAGGCGAATTGGTTGCTGTACCTTTTACAGTAGAGGAAGATGCACAGATTTATGGCCTACAGTTTACGATGGAATTTGATACAGACAAGTTGTTATTCCAAGGCGTAGACTCAGGTATCTTAGATGTGAGTCAAGAAAATTTTGCACTGCTTAATGACAATGTAGGAAAGATAACTTTCAGTGTGTCAGCACCTGAGTTAATTACTATAACTGAAGGCGAAAGTCTATTTTATATCTACTTCGAATCATTGGAAGCAGGACAGTTAAGCCAATTAGTAGATATGTCATCAGAGGTTGTCAAATCAGAACTGTATACTTCTAACTATAAGGTTAAGCACATAGATTATGTGTTCAGATTGCAGAAAGAATTTGAAGAAGAAATAGAGTTGTTCCAGAATAAGCCAAATCCATTCTCTGATCGTACAAACATAGCTTTCTATGTGCCACGATCTCAGAAGGTTTCACTTACAGTTTTCAATGCTGAAGGACAACTACTCTTACAGAAAGCAGACAATTTTGAGGCTGGAATCAATGAATTCTTGATAGATGCTAATGAGTTAGCTTCAGAAGGACTACTAATATATAGACTCAATAGTGGCGCCACTAATGTAACTAGGAAAATGCTACTTATAAGATAAATGTGTTCTTTATGTAATCAAATGCCGATCTTAAAATTTAGGATCGGCATTTCTTTTATTATATAGATGTAATTTGTCATAATGAAAAAAATTGCACTCATATCTGACACACATAGCTTTCTAGGTGTCGATGTAGTAGAACATCTCAAAACTGTAGATGAGATATGGCATGGCGGTGATGTCGGAAATCCTGAACTTATAGAAGAATTGTCAGGGATAAAGCCACTACGTGCTGTATATGGTAACATAGATGGTAAAGAGCTAAGAGTCAAACTTCCATTGAATGATATATTCACCTGTGAGGGTGTAAAGGTCTTGATGACTCATATAGGGGGATATCCTGGTAGATACACAAAGAGAGTCTATGGATTGCTCAAGAAAGAGCAACCAGACTTATACATATGCGGGCATTCTCACATCTGCAAGGTAGTCCGCGATAAGCAGCTAGATATATTACATATGAATCCAGGTGCATGCGGCGTAGAAGGATTTCATCAGTTTAGGACTATGTTAATGTTTCAATGTGATAATAAAGAGATATCAGACCTTCAACTTGTAGAGTTCGGTCGCAAAGGAGAAGCATCAGAGAGATATATACTATCCTAAAGCTTGCGCTATATCACCTATTATATCTTCTACATTTTCTATTCCAACTGATACTCTAACCAACCCATCCTTAATTCCACTGGCTTCTCGTATTTCTTTTGGCACGAATAGATGAGATGATGTGGCAGGATGTAAAAGCAAAGTATCTACGTTGCCTAAAGTAGCAGCTATAGTACATATTTCTGTAGCATCCATAAATTTTATCGCTTTTTCTAAACCGCCCCCTATCTCAAAGGACAGCATACCCCCAAATTGTGTCATCTGCTCTTTAGCGATATGATGCTCCTCGTGCTGTTCTAAGCCTGGATAATTGACTTTCGAAACTTTGGGATGTTGACTGAGATAGGTAGCTATTTTCATAGCATTTTCAGAGTGCCTGTCCATTCTAAGCGCCAAGGTTTTAAGACCATTGTGCAGTAACCATGCATCCCAGGCATTTGTGGTAGTTCCTAGCAATTTTCTAGTATTGAATACAAGCTTGCCATGTTCTTGGTTATTGCTGATAACGGCGCCAGATATTGAATTGCCATGACCATTTAGGTATTTGGTGGTAGAGTAGAGTACAAAATCTACTCCTAGCTTCAGTGGTTCTTGAAGATAGAAAGTGCAGAAGGTATTGTCTATTGCAGTGAAACAATCATACTTTTTCGCAAGGGAGACCATGCCTTCTATATCTACAATGCGAAGCATAGGATTCGATGGCGTCTCAAAGTATATTAATTTTATCTTAGGATTGGCCTTTAGAATATCCTCTACTGCTGACAAATCTCTAAAGTCAGTCCTATTTATTGTATGTCCACATTTGGTGACAATTTTGCTGAAAACCTCAGTAGTACCTCCATATAAGTCTGGCTGTGTCAATACTTGGTCTCCTTGCCCAAGTATACTCATTGCAAACGTAGATATGGCAGCTAAGCCAGAACTTGTGAGCATGCAAGATGCCTCATATGAAGTGCCATGTGCCTCCAATCTTGCCAATTTTCCTTCTACTTCACTTATAGTAGGGTTACTAAATCTAGAATAGACATGTCCCTCCTTTTTTCCTTCAAATACATCTATAGAATCCTGAATGCTTTTGTAAGAATATGATGATGTAGCATGAATAGGAATAACATGGGATAGACCGCTTTTAGTCACCTGATGATCAGTGACACAATTTGTATCTATCTTGTATTTCTTTTTGTCTGGCATTGAACTAGTATTTACTTGAGAACTTCTTAAAGAGTAAAATATTACCTTTGACAAAATTCAACATTTATTATGATTCCAAGAGTAGGACACATATTCTTTTTTTTATTGTTCTACATATCCGCTGTCTTTTCACAAGAATCAAATGAAAATACAGAGAAGACGACAGTCACGGATACTGATGTACAGTTGATAGAGTTTAGTCTTGATTTGGTAACCCCTACAGGTGTTTTTGGTAATAATATCGATGGATCAATTAGGGGATTCTCAGTTCGCTACTTAAACCAGACTAAGTCAAAATCATATTCTATGTTGGGCGCACAAATAAGTTATACACATATAGGTGGACTAAGTGCAACTATACAGGATTTTGTTGATTTCAATAATGACACGAGGTCGAATTTTATCTCCGCAGAGTTTATATATCGAAACTACCTTCCTTTCTACACTAAGCTAATGGAACCTTTTGTGGAATTTGGGATCGGGCCTCAATTTCATTACACGTCCACGAATTCTACGCTTTTTGATGAAGCTGGGACGACAGATTTCTTTTTTGAAGGTACAGATTTTGGCTTTGTAGCACATTTGGATTTAGGAATTACTATCAAATTATGGAACACAATTTTTGCTGTAGTTAAGGCCAGTTATTATAATGGGGTCGCCGTCACTTATGATGTTCCAATGGAGGAGGTGGTTACAGAATTTCCGATAGATAGTTTTAATCAGTTCGCTAGCCAAACCAATCACTTTAGGTTCCATTTTGGGATTGCATATGGGTTTTAATATGGATAACTTAGAGAATACATTTGTAGATGAAAATGGGACTATTCTACATGAGCATCATCGATTCACTGTGGATCCTAACCAAACCTCCATTAGGATAGATAAGTATATTTTTGGCAAACTAGAGAAAGTTACAAGAACTAGAATTCAACGAGCTATAAAAAGCCATGCTGTATTAGTCAATGGAAAGAAAATTAAGTCTAACTATAAAGTCAGACCTAACGACATTATACTTATTGTACTTCCCGAAGAGCCTCGAGAAAAAAAGTACGCAGAACCAGAAGATATACCTTTGGATATACGATATGAAGACGACCATGTAATTGTTCTTCACAAACCAGCGGGTATGGTTGTGCACCCTGGCTCAGGAAATTATTCTGGCACACTGGTAAATGGGTTATCATTCTATCTTAAGAATCTCAATCAACTACCTACATTACCTGGTAACGATTTGTCAAGACCAGGACTAGTGCATAGAATAGATAAAGACACTACTGGACTCATGGTTATTGCAAAAACACATAGTGCCATGACACATCTTGCTCAACAATTTTTTGATCACAAAATCCATCGTGAGTACGTAGCCTTGGTATGGGGGAATTTCGAAGAGAAGAAAGGAGTCATTGAAGGACATATTGGTCGTGATATTCGGTCAAGAATAAAGATGGCTGTCTATCCAGATGGAGATATTGGCAAACCTGCAATTACCCACTATGAAGTATTAGAAGACTTGTATTATGTGTCACTGGTCAAGTGTATCTTAGAGACTGGGAGGACACATCAAATTAGGGTTCATATGTCCCACAAAAATCATCCGATATTTAGTGATGAAAGATATGGAGGTAGTACTATAGTAAAAGGTACGGTATTCTCCAAGTACAAGCAGTTTGTTCATAACATCTTTAAACTTTGCCCACGACAAGCGCTACATGCACATTCTTTGGGTTTTGTACATCCCGAATCTGGTGAGATGATGAAATTTGAATCAAAACTTCCTGATGACATGCAGCAAGTCTTAGACAAATGGCGTCATTATGTGACCTATCAAAAATCAAGAGTGTGACCCATCTTAACCTTAAAGATAGAATTCAGCTTCTATCACAAGTAGGCAAGGATTGGGCTGCTAGTGGTATTCCTAATGAGATGATAATAAAGGCGAAATTAGCTAACCCTTGGTTCGATGAAGCTTCCATTACAGTTGCTGCAGAATCTATAGCCACCAAATATTTATCAGAGGCTGCGCTCACTACCTGGGTAGAATCATATAATATTAATATCAGTGTCCCTAAAAAAGTAGGCTTGATATTAGCAGGTAACATTCCATTCGTAGGCATTCATGATCTAATATCAGTATTCGTCGCTGGTCATATTTCTTTGTACAAACCGTCTGAACGAGACAGTGTTCTTATTGATTTCTTTGTAAAGTCTTTAATAGAAAAGAATGCTTTAGTAAATCAGTACTTTGATAAGATAGAACGACTCTTACAATATGATGCAGTAATAGCTACAGGCAGTGATGCTAGTGCCAAGCACTTTAGAAAATATTTTTCCAAGGTACCTCATATAATCCGACGAAATAGAAATGGCATTGCCGTCGTGTATCATAATAGTTCTGACCAAGATATGGCTATGCTGGCAGAAGATATTTTGGGTTATTATGGATTGGGGTGTCGATCTGTTTCTAAGGTCTATCTAGAGAAAGGCGTGGAGTACGGCAAAATTTTCGAAGCATTAGAATCTCATAAAAAAGTCATTAATCATCATAAATATTGTAATAATTATAATTATTCATATGCTTTATATCTATTGAATCAAGAAGAGTTTTATACGAATGATTTTCTCATAATGCGGCCACATGAAACGTTTACATCTAGAATTGCTTGTCTTCATTATGAGTACTTTGAAAGTGCTGAGGCACTAGAGAATAATCTTAATGATTTTTCTGAAGACATACAATGCATAGTTTCTAATCGCAAGATTGGAAACTGTGAAGTTATACCGTTCGGCACTTCTCAAAAACCAGGCTTGTCAGATTATGCGGATAGGGTAGATACGTTAGAATTTCTTTCAAACTTGTAAGGTGACAAAGAAAGAGAAAGTAGAACTTGTATTAAATACCTTGGAACAGTATTACCCAGAAACACCTGTTCCACTAGATCATATGGATTCGTATACGCTACTAATAGCTGTGCTGCTCTCTGCACAGTGCACTGACAAGAAAGTTAATGAAATCACCCCATTCTTGTTTGCAAAAGCGGATAACCCAACTGATATGATAAAAATGTCAGTAGAGGAAATCAAAGATATAATCAGACCCTGCGGGTTAAGTCCCATGAAATCCAAGGGCATACATGGGTTGTCTCATATTTTATTAGATAAGCATAATGGCATAGTTCCGCAGACTTTTGCTGACTTAGAAGCCTTGCCTGCAGTAGGTCACAAGACAGCTTCAGTTGTTATGTCTCAAGCCTTTGGATATCCTGCATTTCCTGTAGATACACATATACATAGGTTAGCCTATAGATGGGGTCTGAGTACAGGTAAGAATGTAACTCAAACCGAAAAGGATTTAAAAAGATTATTTCCTGAGAATAAGTGGAATAAGCTGCATCTTCAAATTATATTCTTTGGTAGAGAGTATTGTCCAGCAAAGAAACACAACCCAAAGGAATGTCCTTTATGTAGTAAGATTGGGAGAAAGTCTCTGTTCAAGAATCAGAAAGGATAGTTGACTGCAATATTGAAATTCCCTAAATTTTGACCACGAGGACCCGTCCAGATATTAGGTTGGACTAGACTTCTGCTCCCGTCTGGTAAAATTGTGCTAGGATATTTTAATTTCAATCCGAAATCAAATCGGATTAAGAAATAAGTAAAATCAAATCGTAATCCCCAGCCATAGCCTATAGCGAGTTGAGATAAAAAATTGGTATTGATTTTTGAACCCGGCCTATTTATATCTTCACTTATCGTCCAGACATTTCCAGCATCTAAAAACAAGGCCCCTTCCAATAACCAAAATAAATCAAGTCTGTACTCTAAACTTCCCTCGAATAATAAATCTCCTCGTTGGAAGAAGATGGCATCGTTAGGGGGATTAAAGAATGATTCTCCATCATTTAGAAAAGATCCAGCGCCAACATGCATCGGTCGCCATGCCCTTAGACTAGAAGGACCTCCTACAAAGTATTGCTTTATAAATGATACTGGATTAATAGAATTAAGCGGTACTGCCAGACCCATTTTAATCCTAGCTGCGAATTGAGAGTTGGGGCGCTTCCTCTGAAACCACCGTAGATCTATATCTAGTTTCGCCAGCCGCTCAAAATCAACTCCTCCGATAGTCCATTCATTCGAATTACCTGTAAATGCGTTGGCAATAGAATTAGCAGCAAATACTTCTAGACCAGATAATTCTAGTTTAGTTATAGCTGCAAAATTACTTCGATTGGTGCCTCTTTCAGATTGATAGAAATATGTAAAATCTCTAAATAAGATTCCTGTGAATAAGGTATTCTGAAAACTTCTCTGCAATAAGGTATTGTTCTGTAGTACAGTGGTGTCAAATCTAGGTCTAATTTGATATATACTATAGTCTAATCCTATTTGGTTAAAGGCAATCCTATTTCTACTATTCAAGACAGATTCAAAACCATAGGAAGCTTCCACTGAGGTTACTCGGTAAATGTCCAAATTTTCTAGAAAAGAAAAATTGAGTCTAAGGTTACTCTTACCACCTTCTTGTAGCACAGAATAAGCATTATCTGAAACGACGCCTATATCATGTAGTGGTTCTAGAAGATTGAATGGCTTAGTGATAACCGGCATTTCTATTGTATTGCTAAAAGCAGCAGAAAGGGTTGTAATCTCAGCACTGGCAACATCAAATTCTACCCCAAACTCTAAGCCCGCTTTATAGTCTTCAGATCCGCCAAATACATTTTTATCTTCTACACCTACACTTGTGGCAATACCAACAAGGTTACGATTCAGTAAGGCAATATTTGAGAAGAAAGATTCAATGCCAAGATCTACTGACCATTTGTGTTGGTGCGGTGTCAGAAAGATATCATAATCTATCAGCGTGCTGTCTTGAGAATTCACTCTAGGATTAAGCTTAGCAAATTTGTAGGTTCCTAGACTGAAAAGACTGTTAATCGTCTTATAGTATAAGTCTGAGTTGTATGCATCATACTTATTAAGAAATAACTTTTTATCTATTATAGATGGTTTTACGATGAATGATTCTGATTCGCGCTTATAGTTCTTGCCGAGACGTTTTTCAGCAGTCAAACTAGAGATATCTTGATTACGATGATAATCAGTATATATGTTTATATCTCCTATTTTAAATTGAGTATGTGTTTCTTTATTTGGTGGTGGCGTTATGACAAAGAAAATATCCCAAGCATTAGTCAGATTCGTACTGTCACCCTGTACATCTACATTGATTAGATTGAAGTCAGCATACCCACTCTGCTGAAAGGCATTTACTATTCGTTGCTTTTCGAGGTCAAAAGTCAATGCCTCTACTGGATCACCCGTATTTAGAAGACGCTGACTTGCAATTGTATTAAGCATGTCTACCAGAGCAGTATCTCTTGACAAATGTTGAATCGAGTTGATTCTATATCGAGGGCCAGTATCTACATTGAAGGAAACCTTAGAAGACTTCGTACTCGTGTGGATATCTACTTCATAGTTAACGGCTGCCTGATAATACCCTTTCTTATTTCTAAGATAGTTTACCATATTATTGGCAGTTTCTTCAATAAGGAAAGAATCTACAAGACTAGGTGCTTCAGTATATTTGTTCTTTAACCATCTTCTTATAAATGGCGGGTCTTCTAGATCTTTATATTTATAATAGTTGTAACTGCGCCAATTCCTATTCTCATCAAACTCATAGAATTTGGAAAGTTCCTGTTTTAGTTCAGCTGAATTGGTACCGTATAAATCACCCGTAATTTGAATACGCAGTTCATTTACGATAATCTCGTCCTCGTTCAAGAATTTTGTAATATTACAAGAAGAGAAAAATAAAACACCCAAGCAGATTATGAGAGGTGCCTTCAAAGATGCAAGTATCGATTGACAGTTAATTATATCCAATGGAATACACAAATCAACTGAAAAAATATATTAGATCGCTGCATATACATAAGTATCGTCAAAAGTATAACAAATTCATTGCCGAAGGACCCAAAATATGTAAGGAGTTCCTCCAGAGTACATATAACATAACTCATATCATCTGCACTCCAGAATGGGCAACTACCGCGACAATTCTATCTTCATTTTCAGGTCATCTCATTACTGTAAAACAAGCAGACTTACAACAATTATCTACATTGAATCGGGCTAATCAAGTATTATGTCTGATAGATGCTCCTGAAAAGAAGTCCCTCAAGTGTGAAGGATGGATGCTTTATCTGGACAAAATTCAAGACCCCGGCAATATGGGGACTATAATCAGAACTGCTGATTGGTTTGGAATCACTAATATATGCATATCACCTGACACGGTAGATGTCTATAATCCTAAGGTAGTACAGGCATCTATGGGAAGTCATATCAGACACAGTTTCTCCACACTTGAAGCATCACAACTAATAAGTCTTGGGTATCCACTTTATGGACTGACCCTTGATGGGCAATCTATAGAGCATGTTAATCCAAGCTCAGGCTTTATTGTAGTTGGAAATGAATCCAAAGGCATTAGACCTGAATTGGTGGACAAACTCCACCAGAAATTGACTATTTCGCGGATAGGTAAGGCTGAGTCCTTAAATGCCGCTGTTGCATTTGGGATAGCCTGTCACCAATTGATAGGAAACTGACCATCCTTTATTTTGAATTAAATGTGTTTCTTAATTTGTTCTTCCAGATTATTCCTTGGATTAAGAGCAGCTATACTACCATCCCTGCCTATCAAGAATGTAGTTGGAATACTTGTTACACCGTATTTTCCAGCCGCGTCTGATTCCCATTTTTTAAGATCAGATACATGGTTGTTCCATTTAAGGTTATCCTTTTTAATGGCATCCAGCCATCGCTGCTTGGATTTTTCCATATGAACAGCAACCTGATCTTCTGGAATTCTTGACCTTGTTCTTGTATCTAAACCATCTAAGGATACATTAAATACTTCGAAGCCTTCTTTATTATACCTATCATACATTTCTACGACATGAGGATTGGCTCTTCTGCAAGGGCCACACCAGCTCGCCCAAAAGTCAAGCAATACTAGTTTACCCTTCAAATCTGATAACTTTCTGATTTTACCATTGACGTCAGGAAGACTGATTTCTGGCGCTGTATCACCCACTCTGACCTTATACTTGCTTTGAGAAGTTTGATGTTGCTTTTCTAAAGTCTGCGAAAACCCAATAAGTTGATTCCCAAAATCAGCTCCCGGGTAGCTTGTTAAAATCTTATCTCCGAATTGCTTATACATTGAAAAAGAGGCAGGATTAGCAGGCGTCGTTGCAAAAGATAAAGCAGCTGCCAATAATGGGTCAGCCTCATTCTGTATAAAAGCTCCAAGCGCATTTCTCTCAAGAGTCCGATTCATAATTCCTTGTATTTTAGTCTGATAGGTCTGACTTAATTCTGATCCGGTTAGAGAATACTGAAAATTTTGAAGATCTTGGAGTTTGCCACCAACATCAATCGTCTTTTCTGTCCCATTTAAAATAAGATCCAATCCTTTAGATCCTATACGTAGGCGGTATATGCCAGGGGCGACACCTTCCGCAAAATTAATTTTAAAGTTACCGCTAGCATCTACGGCGGTAGAGCCTAATGAACTTTGAGAATTGTCTAAAGATTTCTTGTCTAAGTAAGCGGTTAGGTTCTCAGCGCCTTCTATAGCACCTTTTATAGTCGTGCCTTGCTCTGAAGAGCATGAATAGAAAGTTGCCAAGATGACAATGGCCAATGTTGTCAATATTAATCTCATGATATATGTTTGTTTATATTAGAGTACTTTAGTAGTTACAAATGGTTGGAAAGACTTATTTTACATATTATATCTTTATATATATAAGCTGTAAAGATATTGCATTCCTCAGAACTTCCAATAATAGTATTATCATTTATTAAATAGTATTTTAAGCAAACGTTTCTTGACAAAACTGTCGTCTATTCATACATATTATTTAGAATATTTTAAAATTTGTATGCGTTATCATTAACGTTATTCATAAATCAAACAATATGTTACGTTCCAGCATACCTTATATCCTCCTTGCCTTGGGGCTGATTTTTACGAGCTGCACTGAAGAAAGGAATGATGTTGAGGCAACTATATCGGAGAACTTTTCACTCACGGGCACTTGGTACTTTCAAGTTATATCAGGAGATGGTATGATTAGAGGTGTAGCTACAGAAGATAGCGATCCCGAACCTGGTGGATTTGTAACTTTCAATGAAGATGGTACAGGTTTTTCTGATTTTAGTGTGAATCTTCTAGACATGCCTTATGGTAAAGAAGAAAGTATCAGATGGGAAAGGCTTAATAATACTCAGGTACTAATAACGGAAGCAGATGGCGATGAAGACCTTTGGAATCTTATAAGGGCTAATGAGAATGTAATTGAGGCGAGTTGGGAGATTTTCTTTTCTGACTTGGATAATGCCGTTATTACAGCTGTTCTTACTGCTGAGCCTTAATCTGGGATTCGAGGTGGTGGATTAATATAGTTAACCCTTTTTCATAGGATACATTATTGTTTATCACAATGTCTGCTTCTCCCCTATATGGCTCAATATATGATCTGTATGAAGGCATCACGTGATGCTCGTATCTGTAGGTGACATCCTCTATAGGATAGTTCCTCTCATCTTTATCCCTTCGTATTCTCCTAATCAGTTTTAATTCATCCCTTGCGTGGATATATACTTTTAGGTCAAGCAAACGCTTCACCTTCTTATAGTGTAAAAGGAATAAGCCTTCAATAATGATGATTTTTGATGGATTTACTTTGACAAGTTCTGTCTTAGCTTGTGCATTATTGAAAGTATACTTATTCCGTTTGACAGATTGTCCATTCTGGAGCGAAATTATATCATTGTATAATTCTTCAAATAGGATACTCTCTGGACGATCAAAATTCCTTACGCCATTAGTATCTTCTACCTGTTGTTCCCTTGGCAAATAGTAGTTGTCTAAGCTCAAATAGGATACTTGAGTATCCAATTCTTGCTTCAGCCTATTAACAAATGAAGTTTTCCCAGAGCCACTCCCACCAATAATTCCAACAATGTAAGGTTGTGATGCCATCATGTAAATATATTAGAAACTAATTTTTTACCTATTTTGACATGACCAACTTGAGATATCATGAACATTATAAGAGGAATCATAGGCATAGTAGGATTATTAGGTATCTGTTATCTACTGAGTACTGATAGAAAGCGTATAAATTGGAGCCTAGTAGGAACTGGTGTTGCTCTACAGCTAGTGCTGGCATTTCTCATGCTGGAAGTGCCATTGGTAAGGTCTATATTTAGAGCTATAGTAGACTTTTTTGTAGTCGTAATTGGAGGATCAGATAAGTCGAGTGCTTTCTTATTTGGAGAATTAGCCATACCAGGAAAGTATGGATTTGCCTTTTTTGTTTTGCCGACTATTGTATTTTTCTCCGCCCTTTCGTCCTTGCTTTACTATATGGGTGTTCTGCAGAAAGTGGTCTATGTATTTGCTTGGATAATGAATAAGACCATGAAGCTCTCCGGGGCTGAAAGTTTAGCCGCAGCTGCCAACATTTTTATAGGACAAACGGAAGCCCCTTTGGTTGTGAAACCATATCTAGAGGATATGACCAAATCAGAAATAATGACTCTGATGACTGGTGGCATGGCAACGATAGCTGGTGGCGTATTCGGTGCATACATGGCTATGCTAGGAGGTGAGACTGTTGAAGGAAAGCAACTCTTTGGACTTCATTTGTTGACAGCAAGTATCATATCAGCCCCTGCAGCTATAGTGGCGGCCAAGCTGTTGTTTCCTGAAAATGAACCTGATAAAATCAAAAGAGAATTAACTATTCCAAAAGATAAGCTAGGTTCTAATTTCCTTGATGCCCTTTCCAGAGGTACAACAGATGGCCTAAAATTGGCCCTAAATGTTGGGGCTATGTTGCTAGCATTTATGGCAATAATCTATTTACTGAATGACTTATTAGCCATACTTGGTGATTTTCTAAATATGGGAGCTGCCATAGCAGAAATGTCAAATGGTGTCTATGATGAACTTTCTATGCAATTCATATTTGGGTTCTTGTTCGCCCCTATTGCTTGGCTAATCGGTATACCCCAGGAAGAATTGCTGGTAGTTGGACAGATGCTAGGAGAAAAGACGATACTTAATGAATTTGTGGCTTATGCTTCACTATCTGAATATCGAGCCGAAGGCCTTTTATCGGAAAGGTCCATACTGATTTGTACTTATGCCTTATTAGGGTTTGCCAATTTTGCTTCCATAGGTATCCAAATTGGTGGTATAGGAGGTCTGGCACCAGGACAAAAAGAAACTTTAACAAAATTAGGATTTAAAGCGCTTATAGGAGGGACCGTAGCAAGCTTATTAACAGCAGCAATAGTAGGAATGATATTATAGAAGACAACTATTTATCGTTTGTGTGTGTTATTTTTGCATAAAATTTTAAATCTGCAATAATGAAACACTTATTATTTTTTTCTTTCCTACTTGTTGCATTTAGTCTGCAAGCACAAATACAGACACCAGCAGCAAGCCCATCAGTTAAGATGGAACAAGATTTAGGACTTGGCACTATAACAATAGAATATTCTAGACCTGGAATGAAAGACAGGGAGATATTCGGTGCTAATGGTTTGGTCCCTACTGGTAAAAAATGGAGATTAGGAGCTAACAGAGCTACTAAAATTTCTTTCTCTGATGATGTTACAGTTAACGGTAAAGCGTTAGAAGCTGGTGCTTATGCAGTACTTGCTACGCCTTCTGCTAATTCTTGGGCATTTGAATTCCATCCACATTCTTCTGGAAGCTGGAGCAGTTACGTGGAGAAAGATCCTACGATTACTGTAGATGGTAAAGTAAAAAGAATGTCTAATGCGATGGAGACATTTACAATCATGACAAATAATCACACTGATAACTCTGCTACTGTAGAATTCATGTGGGATAAGGCTGTAGCTAGCTTAGAAGTAGTTAGCAATGTAGATGAAACAGTAATGGCTAATATCAAGCAAGTTATGGCAGGTCCATCAGCTAATGATATGTACCAAGCTGCGACATATTACCACAAATCTGGAAAAGACCTGACGCAGGCACTATCATGGATAGAGCAAGCAACAGCAGGTGATGATCCAAAATTCTGGCAAGTTAGAAGAAAAGCACTTATTCTAGCTGATATGGGTAAGACTAAGCAAGCTATCCAAGCGGCTACGATGTCTATGGAGTTAGCTGAAAAAGCTGGAAACGATGACTACGTAAGTCTAAACAAGAATTCAATAATGGAGTGGTCTAATAAATAGTCCAATTAATCCGATTTTGTACTTTGTAATAGGTCAGACTGATTAAGTTTGACCTATTATTTTTTATATATTATTAGTGATTATGAATAAGTCTTTATTTACTTTTTGTTTTATCATGCTAGCTTGCACACACCTCTTCTGTCAGAGTATAAAGGGAACAATCGAGGACAACCTAAATCAACCTGTGATATTTGCAAATGTTGTCTTATATGGCCAGCAAGATTCATCTATCACTAAAGTGGAAACAACTGATGATGAGGGAAGATTTAGTATCAGTGCTGCACCAGGAGCTTACTATTTAGAAGTCAGCTATATTGGCCTTGAGAACCTAAGGGTATCGGATATAAATCTTCAAGATAATGATATAGACTTAGGACAACTACAGATGACTACCGGAGGTATTGAGTTAGAGACAGCAGTAGTCACTGCCCAAAGAGCCTTGGTAGAAGTAAAGTCTGACAGAACAGTTTTTAATGTAGAAGGAACAATCAATAGCACTGGAGATGATGGACTGGGTTTGCTGAGAAAAGCACCTGGCGTATTGCTAGACAACAATAATAATATCACAGTATTAGGAAGGACAGGCGTCTTGTTTTATGTAGATGGCAAGCGCTTACCGTTAGCAGGTGATGAACTAACAGCATTCTTGCAATCTATTCCCGCTGACCAGATAGATAAGATAGATATTATCACTAATCCAGGAGCTAAGTATGAGGCAGAAGGCAATGCAGGCATTATTGACATAAGAATGAAACGTGATAAGTCACTTGGTTTTAATGGATCTGTTAGCGTCAATGCCAGTCATGGTATTGCATTCAGAGGAAATGTATCCTCTTTACTTAACTATAGGTCTTCGAAGTTTAATACATATGGAACCTTAGGATACAATCTAGGCACTTATGTCACAGATATTATTTTTGACAGTTCTCAGAATGGGTTTAGGCAACTAGGCATCAATAATATTGATAGTAATAGAAATGGCGAGAATATTAGATTTGGAACTGATTTCTACCTTGCGCCAAAGCATACAATTGGATTTTTAATCAATAGAAGCAATAATGGAGGTGGCTTCATAGACTCTAATAGAAATCTAATCTCTACAGATTTGATTACTAACTTTGGAGATGAGACGCCAGAGGATGTTGTAATCCCCATAGATAATATAGATAGTGTACTCGTCGCTAGTCAGTTTGGCAATACCAATACCCTTCGCCAAACATATAATCTCAATTATACCTTTAGCGATGGGCCACAGTTTTTAAGTATAGATGCAGATTATGGTAACTTCAGCACGACACAGTCCAGTAGCCAACCCAATACCTATTTTAATAACGTCGAAGATGAAATTATTAGTAGGAATGATTTTGCTTTCAATACCCCAATAAACATAGATATCTATACGGGTAAGATAGACTATGAAAATAAGTTTGGCAGTGGAAAATTTGGGACCGGTGCTAAGTATAGCAGAATAAGTACGGATAATCTTTTTGAATTTAATAATGTAGTCAATGACATTCTTCAATTCAATGATACTCAGTCTAATAGATTCTTCTATGACGAAAGTGTTTATGCAGGTTACGTAACTTATAACCAATCTTTCAATGAAAAATGGAATCTTTCTGCGGGGTTACGTGCAGAATTAACTGAAACACTGAGCGAACTTGTGGCATTTAGAGATGAGTTACAGGAGCCTTCTCGAGATTCAACGTACGTGAGCTTATTTCCAAGTATAGGACTTACTTATGCTGTTACACCTGCTAATGTCTGGTCTCTAAGTCTTGGAAGAAGAATCAACAGACCTGATTACAACGTGCTTAATCCATTCCGAATACAATCTTCAGAATTGGACTTTTCTGTAGGTAATCCTGCTTTAAGTCCAGAAATAGTAAATAATATTGAATTAGGTTATACACTGAATTATAGATATAATTTCAAACTGGCTTATAGCCTAACTACAAACCAGATTACCAGATTAATAGGCACGGATGATAGTGACCCTAAAGCCTCATTTATTAACTGGGATAATCTTGCAGAACAGCGTGTGCTTGGATTTAGTGCTAGTTTGCCATTTCAGTTTGGAGACAATTGGACAACTTTTGTGAATGCCTCCGCCAATTATACAGATAATCAAGCCACTTATCCTGATGGCAATGTGATAGACTTACAAGCCTTTACTTACAATATATTTCAGCAACATACCTATAAGCTTCCTAGAGGATTCGTTGCAGAACTGTCATCTTGGTTTGCTGGCCCAGGTATATGGGGTGGAGTGTTTCGTTACAGAAGTAGCTATGCCATAAATCTAGGACTACAAAAGAGATTTTTGCAAGAACGTCTAAATGTGAAACTAGCTATCCAAGATATCACTGATCAAGCTTTCTGGAATGGTGTTTCAGAATTTGATGGACTGCTTAGTTTTGGTCAAGGCAACTGGGATAATAGACGTGCAAGCGTAAGTGTCACCTATAGTTTTGGTAGTTCTGAAGTAAAAGCATCCAGAAAGAGGTCTATAGGGTTAGAGGCGGAGTCGGATAGGATAGAGAATTAATCAGTAAAGAAAGTCTTTTTTTGCATATTGTAAAATGCTTCAGAATAAGATACCTTTTCCTAATCTTGGCAGGAAATGCAAAATTGGACTGCAAGTCATTTTGCTGAATGACTAAATCGTATTGTTTAAACTTCTACCTTAGAATCCAAATTCAGTCCCTTTATTAAATTAGCAATTAGGATTACTCCCAGCGCTCCAATAACATTCAGCCATAGAAATGGGAGAATATCTAAGTTGTAAACAACAATAACAACTAATTGTGTAATAATTGCTGCTACAAAGACAGCGTTGGCGCCAACTTTCTTAAAATAGAAAGCCACTAAGAAGATACCCAGAATTGTCCCATAGAATATAGATCCAATGATATTGACAAATTGTATCAGATTTTCAAATAGATTACCAAATAATGCTATGCATAAAGCAAGTAATCCCCACATGGCTGTAAAACACTTAGAAGCAATTACATAATGATTGTCGCTCGCTTCAGCATTAAACAATCGCTTGTAAATATCAATTGTTGTTGTAGAACCTAAGGCATTTAATTCTGAAGACGTAGATGATAAGGCGGCAAAAAGAATAACTGCCAATAGAAGCCCTATAAGTCCATGAGGCAAGTACCCAAGAATAAAGCTTATGAATACGTAGTCTTTATCATTAGTTTCGAGATTCTCATCTGCATTTACGATAAGAAATTCCATTTCATCTCTTAATTCAGTTTCCTTTTTTCTGTTTGCTTTTATTTTCTTTGAAGTCAATGTCGCCAGAATTTCATCTTTGGTCTTTAATGATGACACATACTCTTCATTGATTAACTTTCTATCTTGAATCAAACCATGATGTATATCTTGAAGAACTTTATAGTCTTCAGGACAATTTTCTTCTACCTTCTCTAACACTGTCTTATTGAAAAAAATTGGGGCATCATTAGTTTGATAGAACAAGAAGACAAGAATGCCTAGAAATAATATGAATATCTGTAATGGGAATTTCATGATGCCATTCATGATCAAGCCGAGTCTACTTTCTTTGATACTACGTCCTGAAATATAGCGTTGAACCTGACTTTGGTCCGTGCCGAAGTAGGAGAGGAAGAGAAAAATGGCCGCTATACTAGACCATATATTATATCGCTCCTTAATATCAAAAGTAAAATCAAGAACTTCTAGCTTGTCATTAGCCTTGGCTATTTTAAGATTTTCCATAAAAGAAAAATCCTGTGTAATTAGATTTATCAGGATTATGAAAATGACGAAAAGGCTTAAAAGTATGACGACCATCTGATGCTTATGCGTTACATGTACGGCTTTAGTGCCACCGCTGACCGTATACCCTATGGCTATAAATCCTATTATGAGTACGGTCATTTTAAGTGGCCAACCCATCATGGAACTCAATACAATAGCTGGTGCATAAATTGTTATTCCTGCCTGTATGCTTCTTTGTACAAGAAAAAGCGAAGACGTCAAAGTTCTAGTCTTAACATCAAATCTACTTTCCAGAAACTCATAAGCAGTATATACTTTAAGCTTGTAGTATAGTGGAATGAAAGTGACACAGATGATAATCATAGCTATAGGCAGCATCAGATAGAACTGCGCAAAGCCCATACCGTCATGGTATGCCTGACCAGGTGTAGACAGAAAGGTAATGGCAGAAGCTTGAGTCGCCATCACGGATAAGCCGACAGTCCACCACTTCGCTTCATTTCCTCCTAGAAGGTAGCCATGTATGTCCTGTTTGCCTCTCGTCTTCCATATACCATATCCAACGATGGTAGTCACTGTCAGTAATAGAACAGACCAATCTAATGGAGTCATAACTTATAATCCTTTGAAGAAGAAATAGACTAACGAAACCATAACCAAGTTACATACGATGACTATGATATACCATGATCGCCAGGATTTAAATACAGGTGAATCATCGGTTAGAGTAGACTCCTTAGTTATCTCTTTCATTTGAGGTTAAAGCTAATATATTACTGAATAATCTGTAAGCGCCTGGTACACCAGCTGGTAACTGTCTAAACCAAGAAATTGAAGTATATACGAAGTATCCATTGCCATGTGGTGCCACTAGTAAACTGCCGTCTAATGGATCTTCGTCTTTGTCATTGCAAGATAGTAAGGGTGTAAATTTTGAATCCCATTCTTCTGCAAAGTAGAGACCTCGTTCCTGTACCCAGCCATTAAAGTCTTCTTGAGTAATTTTGTTAGGTGTCGTCATTACTCGATGATTCTTATCTAATACTCTCATCTCTGCATACTCATCTGTAACTCTTTTTCTGGATAACTTGATAGGATAGGGTGCTAAATCATCAAAATTAATTCTTCGCGAAGTATTGTACTGCGTAATAAGCGTCCCGCCATTCTCAGCATAGGCAAAAAGATATTTATTGTATTGCTTGAGTTGCTTCAAGGTATTATAAGCCCTTATGCCTATGACAATAGCATCATAATCTGAAAGGTCTTGCAAGGCAATATTTTGTAATTCGAGTAGCTCTACATTGAAGCCAACACTCTCAAGACTCTCTGGCATTTTATCTCCTGCGCCCATGACATATCCTATGTTCTCTCCACCTTTAGCCAAGGGTACCTTAACCACACGTGATGAGGCCGGAAATAAGATTGTTTGTAATGGAATGTGATCATACTCTATATTAATAAGCGTCTTGTCATAAGACTTGCCGTTCAACTTAATCTTTGCAGCGACATCACCAGTTGAAGTCTGGCTTGGAGCACGTAGTGAAAATGTATATGTCTGTTCGAATCCCTGACCTTTGATACTGACATCCTGATATTTAGGTGAAATTTGCCATCCTGCGGGTACATCCAGCGTTAGCTTGCCTTCCACTGTCTCAGCACCAGCTCTAACTTTAACTTCCACTGGCATTTCACGAGTATCCGCGATTAAATAAATATCCTTATCAAAACTCATGGTCGCTGGAGGAATAACAACTAGGGGTTGTCTTATCTCTCCTACAGCCGGATCTACATAACGGTATATAGCTTCTCTGGAATATTTAATATTTCTTCCTTCTAGCGAAACGTCGAATTCTACATTAACAGGCCCTGCACTTTGAGGTGCTATTCTGTCTTCCATATTATCTATTCTATATGTGCCTAGCGAGCCTTGCTCGGACAGCCAATATGGATTAGAGAATGGAATATCTTCACTTATTAAGATTGTCTCATACCACTGATTATTTTCGAATGATTCTATTTCTCTTTCAGCTCCAATCTTCTTTCCATTAATGCGAATAGAATTTAGTGCTATTTCTGCGTCACTCCTGCTTGTCAATTCTAGTCTGATTTCTAAGCTATCACCATGAGACGTTTGCTGCACCTCTGTACTTGCCTCTAGATACAAGCCACTACATTGTAAGATAAGCTCTGCTAATTGTGGTTGTTTAACTGTCTTCCAGTGGCTGTCCTTTAGGCTTGAAACCTTATCCCAGATTGAAAGTAAAGCATTCAAATTGTTGTTTGGGTTTCTAAAGTCAAATGATTCAAGTAAGGCATCTGTTTCTTTCTTAACCACTTGACCACCTTCAACTCTTGCCCAAGTTGTCGTAATTCCTTCGAAAAGATTTTCCTTGTTTGTAGGCATGTCTCCATTAAGTAATTCTAGATACTCTTGGTAGCTTCCTCTACTTCCCGCACTTCCAAAACCTTGAGATCGATGCTTGGACCTTGCTAGTGCTGATATTTCATTATTGGATATACCTATGGAAGGGTAGTATGAACCCGCCTCTACACTCATTAAATTAGTCTTGTCAGCTTTAGCAAACTTTTCTCTACTGCCATAAAACCACCATGAAGTATTAAAGAACTGCCTTTTAGGTTGCCATGCATCCACCTTTTTAAGTTGCTCTGGAAATATTGATTTGTCGGCACTCTTATCAAAAGCTTCTACAGATAACATCGCAGAACTCGTATGATGTCCATGACTCTGACCAGGTGTTCTGTGATCAAATCGGTTAATAATGACATCTGGTTTGAAATATCTGATGGCATAGATTAGATCTGCAAATACCTCATCCTTATTCCAAATTTCTAATGTTTCATCAGGATGTTTTGAATAGCCAAAATCATTAGCACGTGTAAAGAATTGTTGTCCACCATCCGTGGCTCTTGCCATTTGTAATTCTTGGCTTCGGAGGACACCTAAGAGTTCTCTGATTTCTGTCCCAATCAAGTTCTGTCCACCATCTCCTCTTGTTAAGGAAATATAGGCCGTTCTAGCATGCATGCCATTAGACAAATGCGAAATTAATCTGGTATTCTCATCGTCTGGATGGGCAGCTACGTATAGTACTGATCCTAGAAAGTTAAATTTTTGAAGCTCATGATAAATCTCGGAGCTGCTCATTTGCTGAGCATTGATTGGTGCTGATACTATAAAATGTAACAGTACGATAGCAATAGTATAAAACGCTTGTTTCATAAGGCTCTAAACATTGAATGATGAAAAGTGAATTAGTATCAGGAATTCTACGGTTTGTGTAACTCAGGCATTTGACATTCCTCATCTGGTTTCTTTCCACATACACCACATTCACCAAGATTATTTTTGAGCATTGGGTTGTTAGTGGCACAAGACCCTCGGAATTCATTGCCTGTTACTATGTGCCTTATATTAATCAAGACAAAGGCGATAAGGAAGACTGAGAAAATCAAAATGAATGTGGGTAAAAGTCCAGACATTGTGTTGTTATATTTGCTGTTACAACATAAAAATAGACTAAAGAGTTGATATGGATCCTAAAGCTCAAGCTTTTATGAGATTAGTAGGTATTATGGACGACCTTAGGGTAGGTTGTCCATGGGATAGAAAACAGACTATTCATTCTCTCAGAAAGCTAACTATTGAAGAATTGTATGAGTTAGCGGATGCAATAATAGAGGAAGATTATCAGGGAATTAAAGAAGAAATTGGGGATTTGTTTCTTCACTTAGTATTCTATGCTAAAATAGGGGAGGAAAAAGGTGAATTCACCTTGGAGGAGGCGATTAATGCCATCTGCGAGAAGCTAATCACAAGACATCCTCATATCTATGGTGATGAAACCGTAGAGTCAGATGAAGACGTAAAGAAGAATTGGGAAGCCATCAAACTTGCAGAAGGTAAAAAGTCAGTTCTGCAGGGTGTACCCAATGCACTACCAGCTTTGGTCAAAGCTTATAGACTACAGGAAAAAACAGCAGTGGTCGGGTTTGAATGGGAAAACGTGGCTGATGTTTGGGCAAAAGTAGAAGAAGAACAGACTGAGCTGAAAGAAGCAGTTCATTCAGGCACAGCAATGGAAATAGAAGAAGAATTTGGTGATTTAATGTTCAGTTTGGTTAACTATGCAAGGTTTATAGGGGTAGATCCTGAAGCCGCATTGGAAAGAACTAATAAAAAATTCAAATCTAGATTCGAGTATATAGAATTAAAAACTCCTAAACCCTTATCAGACATGACACTAGAAGAGATGGATCAGTTATGGGAAGAAAGCAAAACCCTTAAATAAAGAAAGGCCATTCGTTTTGTGAATAGCCTTAAAATGTTTTTTCTTAAATGAACATCTCTAATTAGAACTCTCTGCGATGATTTGCTTAGCTAAATCATAAATCTTTGTGTCTACCAAGGACACAACACCACCTGCAGGACCTTGCTGATAATGTTTTCCCGCTATACCTCCCGTCATATAATCACTAGCACCAAAATAATTTCTTACTGTTTGCTCATCGATACGAAGTGTATTTGCAATCCTAGATACACTACCAGTAGGTAAACTATGTTTTAATTCGCGGAGTTCATGATAGGTTATATTCATATTGTGATAAATTAGGTGAGGAAATTTATATACTACGACATCTAATATATTAAATATTAATAGAAATCATATTTACCGTATGTCAAAATATTATTTCAGATTAAACTTTAACCTAATATGTATCAATTTAACTTATCTAATTTATAGCCAAACGCATTAGCTACTCCCTCGTGGACAATTTTGCCATTAACGATATTAAGTCCATTATATAATCCTGCATCATGTGCACACGCCTTCTTCCATCCCATCTTAGCCAGTTTCATAACATAGGGTAAAGTCGCATTGGTCAATGCGGTGGTAGATGTAGATGGTACGGCTCCAGGCATATTTGCTACACAGTAATGTATGATGCCGTCAATAACATACGTAGGATCCTTATGTGTTGTCGGCTTGCAAGTCTGAATACACCCTCCTTGATCCACAGCTACATCTACTAGTACCGTTCCTTTCTGCATGAGCTTCAGCATCTTCTTAGTAATCAGGTGTGGCGCTTTAGCTCCAGGAATAAGAACAGCTCCAATTATCAGATCCATATCAGGAATCATTCGCATAATATTGTACTGGTTGGAGTAAATCGTAGTTACATTCTGAGGCATGATATCATCTAGTTCTCTGAGTCTATCCAGATTGATGTCCATTACATAGACATTAGCACCTAATCCAGCAGCCATTTTTGCTGCATTTGTGCCTACAATACCTCCTCCAATAATCAAGACATTGCCAGGCTTCACTCCAGGCACACCTCCTAAGAGGACACCTTTGCCTCCCATAGGCTTTTCTAGGTACTTAGCACCTTCCTGCGTAGCCATCCTCCCTGCGACTTCTGACATGGGTACAAGAAGGGGTAGAGATCCATCTCTAGCTGTCACTGTTTCATAGGCTAAACATACAGCCTTACTCTTGACCATAGCGTCAGTAAGTGGTTTGTGTGATGCAAAGTGAAAATAGGTGAATAATAACTGATTGGGTTTGACTAATTTATATTCTGACTTTATGGGTTCCTTCACCTTTACAATCATGTCTGCCTTCTTGTATACAGCTTCGATTGTAGATAAAATCTTTGCACCCGCAGCTTTATAATCTGCATCCGAATAGCCCGATGCTTCACCTGCTTTCTTCTGAACGTAAATTTGGTGTCTTTTTTTCTTAAGCTCCATCACACCTGCAGGTGTCATAGAAACTCTACTTTCATTTGTCTTAATTTCCTTAGGTATCCCGATTATCATTTGGAGATAAGATTGTATTACGTGATTAAAAGAAGGTAAAAATACTTAATCAGAATCTATTTGAAGGAGAAACTAAGAGGAAGAGAAAATAAGAGAAGAATCAATAGGGTAGAAAGAAAAAACCCATGGAAAAATCCACGGGCATTACTCAATTTAATAACCAAAACTCATATGCCCTGAATAGAACAAATAATATGCCAAAATATTATTCAAAAACTATATATGTAAATGAGCTGAGAATTTTCCGACAATTCAAATGGTAAAGAATATGTACATTTATCAATAAAGAGTTTTACCTATGACTAAGATGCTTTATTGCTTTTCATTGTTATTACTCACCAGTATTCCTCTTCTAGGTCAAGAAGAGGCAGATGGACATGAAAAGCAGAACGAAGATTTTATGCCACTTCATCTTTCCATTGGTGTGAATACTTTTCCTTCAGAAATTATTTTTCTAGCTGAATACCATACAAAATCACCTTGGAGTTTTTTTGTTGGATCGGATTTCGGGAATCAAAGAGAATTGGACTTGATTAATGTCAGGTTTGATGAAAAAGATTGCTTTGTCCGACCACTAGTAGACACCTTAACTAGATTTGAAGGATATACGGATATAGCAGTAGGAGTTGGATATAACTTTTCTTCCACTAAGAGAGGATTATCTGCTCAGCTTGGTGTATTTAAAAGATTCGGAGGTCAAGACACTTTCTCTGAACATGATGGTGCAGTAAACATGGGATTCTTAGGACGAATATCCTACAAAAGCAAATTGTCAAAACGTCTGTTCTTCTCTGTTGGAATGGAATTAAATTTAGTAGAACTTGTTCATCTTAACTGTGATATCTCTGACTTCCCAGTCTTTGATATAGATCTTATCCAAGTTAGATTTGGTTATCAGATAGGAGGTGGGTAAAATAAAAAAGCTCGAGACTTCTCTCGAGCAAAAACGAATTTTACAATTTAATAACCAAAACTTACACAGTCCAAATATATATAACATATTAAATAAAAAGCAAATATGTAAGTGTTTATTTTTCAATTGTTTATAAATTATATAAATACTTAATGTGTATATTACTAAATATCAATTGATTATAAATTAATGTTGGATTATAAAAAAGTTAAAATTCTTTATGAAGACAATCATCTTCTCATCGTGAATAAGCCTAGTGGTGTACTATCTCAGGGCGATGCCACAGGTGATAAGGACATAGCTTCAATAATGAAGTTATATGTGAAGGAGAAATATAATAAGCCAGGTAAAGTTTTTCTTGGGCTTGCGCACAGATTGGACAGACCCGTAAGTGGAGCCATAGTGCTTTGCAGAACAAGTAAGGCTTTGTCAAGAATGACCGAGTTATTCAGAGTGAGGCAAATAGAAAAGACATATCACGCTATTATAACCCAAAGACCTACTAATACCTCTGATAAGCTGCATTCTTATATAAAGAAAGACCCTAAAAAGAACAGATCAAAAGCATCTCACAAACCATTTCAAGGAGCTAAAGAGGCGCTTCTATCATATGACTTGATTTCCGATATGAAGAAATATTGCTTGTTGGAGATTAAGTTGGCAACAGGGAGACCTCACCAAATTAGAGTACAATTATCACAAGCTAAGATTCCAATACTCGGTGATGTAAAATATCATCCCCAGCCACCCCTTGAGGACAAATCTATTGCCCTGCATTGCCGCTCTTTAAATTTCAAGCATCCTGTGAAGAAAGAACCAGTCAGAGTTACTGCATCATATCCTAATCGAAGTTGGTGGAATTTGTTCTAACTTATCTCTTGATAGCCTTTTCATATAAGCTTATCCAGGTTTTTACATCCATTTTACCTGCCAGCTCTCCTATTAAATCGAATGGTATATCATCCATTTTCTTAAATCGAATACAGCTTTTGCCCATATTTAGTTTGTACTTGGCATGTTTTGGGTATTCTTTTGTAAACCACTTGTGTAGGTTCTCATCTGCATATACTCCTGAATGATAAACTGCCAAATAACTTTTTTGATTGGCTAAATTCATAAAAGGTAATGGCGCATCCTTGGCACAGTGATAGCCATCTGGGTAAGTACTCAAGGGAACTACATACCCAATCATACCATAATTAATGCACTCTTTGAATCCAGGGTCTATGTTCGATTTTATGATAGACCTTAGCTTTTTGAATGCTTTGATTCGGTCTTCTGGTACCGACTTGATGTATTCTTGGACAGTGGTAGGCTTACTCATTTCGAGAGGATATAGGACTAAGGTAATAATGTTTTGAATTAAAGATGAAAGGTGAGTACATTTGCCGGCGGTGAGGGTCATGCGGCCAGCTCCTGCTGAACTCCCCCAGGGTAGAAATACAGCAAGGGTAGGTGGTTGAGCGGCTAGGCGTGATTCCTCACTATTTTTATTTCTACATACCAATTATCTACACATGCGATTCTTTATTGATACAGCTGACTTAGATCAAATCAAGGAAGCAAAAGACCTTGGAGTATTAGATGGGGTTACTACTAATCCATCCCTAATGGCCAAGTCTGGCATTACTGGCGCAAAGAATATAGAAGATCACTACAAGAAAATATGTGGCATAGTAGATGGTGATGTAAGTGCTGAAGTAATAGCAACTGATGTAAAGGGCATAATATCTGAAGGAGAATATCTAGCTGCACTGGCTCCTAACATAGTTGTCAAGGTTCCTATGATAAAAGATGGCATCAAAGCAATTAGTCACTTTTCAAGAAATGGAATAAAAACCAACTGTACACTTGTGTTCTCAGCAGGTCAAGCTATTCTAGCAGCCAAAGCAGGAGCTACTTACATTTCTCCTTTTGTGGGTAGAGTAGATGATATCAATTGGGATGGTATTGCATTGATAGAGGAAATCGCAGAAATCTATGCCGTGCAGATGTATGAAACAGAGATTCTTGCCGCATCTATTAGAAATTCCAGACATATAGTTCAGGCTTCCAAGGCAGGGGCTGATATCGCCACCTGCCCACTACATACAATTCTTGGACTCCTTAAGCATCCACTAACTGATATCGGCTTAGAAAAATTTTTGGCAGACTATAAGAAAGGCAACCCTAGCTAGAGTTTTAGAATTACCTCTAGCGCTTTACTAATGAGATTCTCTACGGTTTTAGCTGGTTGGCTGGAAAAATGGTTAGTCACACGATTAGCCAGTATCGCATTCAGTGAGATAGCTCTATGACCAAGTAATTTAGCCAACCCATAGATTCCAGCAGTTTCCATTTCTAAGTTTGTAGGTTTTAGGCCTTGATAGGAAATGCGCTTTAGATATTCTTCGTATTTGAATTTACTCTTCAATCTTATATTCCTAGATTGGGGTCCATAGAAACCACTTGCAGTAATGGTCATACCATCCATTCCTACTTCTTTGAAATCTAGTAAAAGCTGTTCGTCAGCAGCAACGGCATAGGGCTGGAATAATCCAGAACATTGCTTTTCTAGTTCAAGTAAACGAATGAAATCAGAATCATAGAATTGTAGTAAGCCATCAAACCCTAAAGCAAATTTAGAGATGATAATACTATCCAAAGGAATGTCTTCTTGGATAGCACCAGAAGTTCCTATACGTATAAAGGTTAAGCTATTACGTTTGCTTTTCACCTTTCTGGTCTCGAAATCAATATTTGCAAGGGCATCCAACTCATTAAGGACTATATCAATATTGTCTGTTCCTATACCCGTCGATATTATGGTTAGTGACTTTCCTCCTATTTCACCTGTAACAGTCTTGAATTCACGATTGGATTTTTCAATCTGAATCGAATCTAAATGTTGAGCTACTAGATTTACACGATTTTGATCGCCAACAGTAATAATGGTGTCAGCTATTTCATCTGGCAGGAGGTTGAGATGGTAGACACTATTATCGGCATTTATAATCAACTCTGATGGTGGAATAAACATATCTTAGGCGCTATAATTCAAAGATTAGAAAAGTATACCACTTATTATATGGAAATGAAGGCTTACATCTTATCCTCATGTTCTACTTGTATTAGAATACTTAATGAGGTAAACTGGAAAGGTGAGATACACGATATTAAAAATGAAGGTGTTCCGGAAAAGCTCTTGGATGAGTTACAGGAAGCTCATGGATCTTACGAATCGATTTTCAGTCGTAGGGCTATGAAGTATAAATCAATGGGATTAAAGGAGAAAACGCTAAGTGAAGCAGATTACAAAAGTCTAATACTCGAAGAATATACTTTCTTTAAGAGACCTGTATTCAAAGTTGGTGCTCAGACATTTGTAGGTAATAGCAAAAAGGTCGTAGAATCTCTTAGGCAGCACTTAGAAAGTCTAAATAAGTCATAATGGAAAGGGAGCGAATATCGAAATCATTTCAATCACTGCAGGATGAAATTTGCAAAGGATTGGAAGCGCTTGATGGACAAGGTACTTTCCATCAGGATGATTGGGAAAGACCTGGTGGTGGAGGAGGGAGAACCAGAATTATTCAAGGCAAACACATAGAAAAAGGCGGTGTCAATTTTTCTGCCGTACACGGTAAAATGCCTGAAAATATAGCTGCTAATCTAGGTATAGGAAAGAATAACTTTTTTGCTACTGGTGTATCCATCGTCCTTCACCCAATAAACCCACATGTCCCTATAATCCACATGAATGTCAGATATTTCGAGACAGATAATGGCCATTGGTGGTTTGGAGGAGGCATAGATCTTACACCTCACTTCATAGCTGATGATCTGGCGATATCTTTTCACTCAGCGCTTAAGGCTGTCTGCGATAAGCACCATAGTGATTACTATCTAAAGTATAAGAAATGGGCTGATGACTATTTCTTTGTCAGACATCGTAATGAAACACGTGGTATAGGAGGTCTCTTTTTTGACCGACTTGGAAAAGAAGGTGGTGATAAGCAAGCGCATCATGATTTTGTATTAGATGTTGGCCAAGCATTCTTACCGATTTATTCAGAACAGTTTTCAACCAACTTCGAAAAGCAATATTCGGAAAGAGAAAAACTATGGCAACTGCATCGCAGAGGAAGGTATGTAGAATTTAACTTGGTTTGGGATAGAGGTACTAAGTTCGGACTAGAGACTGGAGGTAACATAGAGTCTATTCTTATGAGTCTCCCGCCCAATGTTAGTTGGACTTATCGTTTTGAACCTAATAATCAAGAGAAAAATACATTGGCTAAGCTTAAGAAAGGAATAGACTGGGCCGCATATTCCAGGAGGTCTTAGTCACATAGAATAGTAATTTCCGAAGTAGTCACTACATTACTTTCATTACCCATATCATCTATCATCTGAATATCTAGAGTCAGAACATCTGATGGAAATTCAGAAGGTGAAGAACAAGGAGGAATATTCTCCTTTACAGGAAAGAGGCAACAAGTAGTAAACAGTTTCATCATAATTTCACCTTCGATACCTGTCATAGCACCTGCTATATCAAGATTAGGCACTTTAAATTGGGTAAAAGGGTCACCAGTTCTGTTATCTGTAATTACAATATTTCTAAAAACACCATCTGTACCAGTCCCTAAATCTCCATCACCATCCCTGAAGCTTATAGTCAAAAATAACGAATCTGAGAATAGACTACCTTGAACTATAGAATCATTACTAAACCCAAGAAATGAAATCTCTGGAACAGTACTGAAACGCGGACCTATGTTACATGAGCTATAAATCAACAATAAGAGAATTATAACTGCTCCGAAGTTTAAGTATCTCTTTTGCTGCATTACATTTGTTATTTAATCAATAAGCTCTGAACTTACATCAACAAATATTACATCTTTTTGATAATGATTCCGAAGAATTATTTACTGATGTTGTATTGAATGTGTTTAGGTATCAAGCCGAACATAATCCACTATATAAGCGATTTTTAACCCTAGTAAAGTGTGCACCTACCAAAATAAGTGATATAAATGATATTCCACTATTACCGATAAGCTGTTTCAAGAGACATAATATCAAATCAGGATCTGATTGGAATGCAGAGCATTTGTTCTTAAGCAGTGGGACCATGCAAGATGGGATGCGTTCTAAGCATCACATCAAAAGTTTAAAATGGTATCATCAGATAAGCTCCTCCATTTTCAAGTCTAAGATGACTAATCATGCTGAGGATGATATTATAGCTTTATTACCATCATATCTTGAGAATGGCAATTCGTCTTTGGTTGAAATGGTTAACTATTTACAGCATACTTCGCAGACGAGTAAGCCTTTCACCTTCCTTTATAACTTAGACGAGTTACATCATAGGATGAGCTCCTCACTTGAAGTAGGTAAATCAGTTTTATTGATTGGAGTCACTTTTGCGTTGTTGGATTACTCAGAATCGTATCAGATAAGCAATCCTAATTTATCGCTACTATATACAGGAGGAATGAAAAACAGGAGGGAAGACATTGAACCTGAAGAATTAAGACAAAAACTAAAAGATGCTTTCCCACAATCACTCATTTATTCTGAGTATGGAATGACTGAATTACAATCCCAAGCATACACTGATTCTGATGGTTTGTTTTCTATGTCACCTACATTAAGAGTTCTAATTAAGGAGTTTCAAGATCCTTTCAAGAATAAGAAGCATGGGAAATCAGGTCAGGTAGGAATCATAGATTTAGCGAATATAGATACGCTATCATTCATACTTAGTGATGACTTAGGCGTCAAATATGACAAAGATAGCTTCCATATTTTGGGGAGATTGTCGAATGCTGATAGACGAGGATGTCACCTCCTATATGAAGGCAACAATAATTTTACATCTGATTAATTAAGGGTAATAGACTGCGAAGACGCAATTCCTTCACATAACCATTTAGCTAGGGCCTCTCGATTGTCATTCATTAATAAGCGCTTATGATCATGGGGATTTCTAATGTTGGCTAATTCTACATAAGCAGAAGTGGGTAGCGTATTATTCAGCATATAGAGTCCTCTTTCTCTAACATATCCTTTATAACCACGTCCTTTCTGAAAGTAATCATACTTCGCTTTAAAAGTTTTCTGTAATTCTGTAGCTAGGTGTTTACTACTTTTAGAAGATTTATGGTGATAGAAAAATACGTCCTGTCTTTTATCTTCTACATTAGAGTCCACATGAACCATTATAGCAACTTGATCCTTAATACCTTCCTTTGTGTACTTTTTATAAAGATCATTGATAGCATCTGCTCTTTGCTTCAGTCTTTTTTTCTGTTTGTAAGGAATTTTAGCGCCCATACAGAACTCATCTTTATCACATTCTAACACTTTATCATCTCGGATGCCATCATCCTTATCTTGTATTATCATATGAACAGTAGCTCCATGCTTCATTAGTTCTCTAGTCAATCTAAGACATACATCATAAGCATATTCATCTTCGCACAAAGTGTTGCTGCAATTACACATAGCCCCAGGATCAGGACCTCCATGTCCAGAAACAATATAGTATACTTTGCCTTTTAAAATTTTGTCTTCTACTGTTATTTCATTATGCTCAGGACCAAATAGGTCTACTGTAAGCTTGTCAGATTTTTTGTCTTTTACAGTCTTTGATTTGGAAGGAATCTTCTCATTAGAGGATGTGATGATAGAGTCCTCTATATCACAATCAATTTCATGATGAGGTACCCACAGAATTTTACTTTCACTATACTTTGTTTTGCGTAGATTGGCTTGCAGTATCTTATCATTATACTTCTGAATACGTACAGCTTGTTCCCAGCTTTCTATACCGACAGTGGATCTTATGCTCGTGCCGTTATACTTATAAATATGAATCGGAAGTTTGTATTCTTTTCCTTGGACTAGATTATCTGAGATAGATAATCCATTTAGCTTTAAAAAATGCTGTCGATTGCACTGATGTTCATTAAGATGGTATCTTCTAAGTATAGAATATACGCCATCACCTGACTTTGCAGATACAGTGAAATAGTAAGTCTCAAATGCAAATACACTTGACACTAATAACGTGAAGATTATAGTAGTATAGTATTTCATTTCCGGTTTTTGGTTATGGTCTTGAAATCTACTATAAAGTTAGACTATTCATATAAGAAAGTCAAAATGAATGGATTATACATTGTAAATATTTATAATATGAATGTTTTCGATTTTCTTTATGATGGATTAGACAATGAGATTACCTTTGCAACGGCATGTTAATACGGTTATTTCATATACTTAAAAAAGACTTGATAATAGATGGGCGGGAGAAGCACAGTTTTCTTTCATCCATACTGTATCTAACCACTATTACTTTTGTTATTTTTCGCCTATTCAGTTCTATGTCTAGGCCTATGCAAATAGCGATCTATTGGATACTACTTCTCTTTACAATTATCTCATTTACAAGTGGAAGTTTTTCGACCCTGGACTCAAAGAGAAGGTTTTACTATTATCAGTTGTATGATCCAATAGATATTTACATTGCACGATTTATCGCTAATTTCAGTAAAGCTATTATCGTAGGAGCTATTCTTATGATATTATTCAGAGTATTTGGTGATTTTGTATCTGAAAATTTGCTATTGTTTTCCCAATCAGTAGGATTAACAATAGTAGGTATGACGGCTTCTTTGACTTTAGTTTCCACCATGACAGTATTTTCGTCAGATCAGAATACATTATTGACGGTCCTATCTTTACCTTTGCTCCTACCTATTCTATATATTGGAATAAGAGTATCTATGATAGCAGAGAAAATGATTTTTGATACAGCGATTGATAGTAATCTCTTAATGTTGTTTGGAATCGATTTAGTTATGGTTGTTTTGGGTTTGGTCTTTATCTCTTTAACATGGAAGGCCTGATATGAAGCATTGGTGGAAAGTTATAGGGGTGATACTTATGCTATATGTACTTATAGCAGGATTTCTCATTCCATTAAAACCAGGCATTTACGACATCAACCCCAGAAGAATAACACTTGGGACAGAAAACAACCATATTACGATTACTACCTACAATGCGCATCTAGATAGCGAGACTGACAATCAGGTCTGGCTGAAAACACCTTCTAACAATCTCATAAAAGCGACAGATATTAAAGTAATAGACCACTCTAATATCCAAGCTTCGTTTAGTCATATGGGACAAATACCCAATGCGAATGACGCTACAGAGTATACGGTTATTATAGACAATTCTACAGATGGTTACTTTTTATATCCAGATGCTGTGAAATTGGAAGGGATAAATTCTATCGCAGAGCCTATTCCCACTTATCCATTAAGTCAGCTGAAGAGCACAGAGAGGTTCGCCTTTCCGTACCTTAATCTGTTGCATGAGACGATTCGAAATACTTTTTTTCATGTGGCTATTTGGTTCGCAATGTTCATTTTGCTGCTTATATCCTGTTTTCATAGTATCAGATACCTTCTCACAAAAGACATCGATTCTGACATTAAGTCTTCGTCTCTAACTACGGTAGGCCTATATTTTGGAATAGCAGGTATATTAACAGGAAGTATGTGGGCTAGGTATACTTGGGGTACATTTTGGACAGCTGATATTAAACTAAATATGAGTGCAACAGGCATGCTCGTTTATCTTGCTTATTGGATTCTGAGATTATCTATTTCTGATAGGGACACAAAAGCCAGAATTGCCTCCGTCTATAATGTATTTGCCTTTATATGTTTAATGTTTTTAGTCATGGTTGTACCTAGAATGTCCGAAACTGATAGCCTACATCCAGGAAATGGAGGGAACCCAGCACTTGGTGGTGAGGATTTAGATAATACCCTGCGAGCTGTATTCTATCCTGCAATAATTGGTTATACTTTGATAGGATATTGGATGGCGCAACTTTATACTAGATTTATGGTTGTGAAAGATAAATCTGAGTTTGGGAATTACAATTGATATTGAATCATAGCCAAAAAAAAATTAACGAGCTTAGCTTTTAGAAATGAATCCAAAAAAAATATTTATAATCACATTATTTTCTTGCTTAACAATAGAGATGTTAGGACAGGCAAGTGAAGATTTCTTTAGAAGCACAGGAAAAATTTATACTGTTTTAGCTGTGGTTATTATACTTTTCATTATCCTACTATATTTCCTTATTAGATTAGATAGAAAAATAAACACGTTAGAAAAACAAATAGCTGATGAGTCATAAGCAAGCCAACTTTTATCAAAGCGTAGACAGAAATTTTGATAAAGCGGCATCATTTACAAAACACCCAAAAGGACTGATTAATCAGATCAAGACATGTAATGCGATCTATCAGATGAATTTCCCTATTAAAGTAGGAAATGAATATCGGGTAATAGAAGCCTACAGAGTCCAGCATAGTCAACATAGACTCCCGACTAAAGGAGGTATTAGATTCAGTGAAATGGTGAATCAAGAGGAGGTCATGGCTTTGGCAACCCTAATGACTTACAAATGTGCCATAGTCGATGTCCCATTTGGAGGTGCTAAAGGCGGTGTCAAAATAAGTACAAGATCATATAATGAAGAGCAGCTGGAAAAGATAACCAGAAGGTATACTGTAGAGCTGGTACGAAAAGGATTTATCGGTCCTGGGATAGATGTTCCAGCACCTGATTACGGAACAGGTTCTAGAGAGATGGCTTGGATATTAGATACCTACCAACAGCTGAATAATGGTGAGCTTGATAGTGCGGCCTGTGTTACAGGTAAGCCTGTGAATCAAAATGGTATTAGAGGAAGAACGGAGGCGACTGGGAGAGGTGTATTTTATGGTTTAAGAGAATTATTGAGTCACGAAAAAGACTGTCAAAACTGGGGTATAGAGCCTGGGATTGAAGGAAAGAAGATGGTGATTCAGGGCTTAGGTAACGTCGGTTCTTACACAGGTCTGATATCTATAAAGGAAGGAGGTGTCATTGTAGTCGGAGTATCAGAAAGAGAAGGAACGATACACAATCCAAAAGGAATAGATATAGAAAAACTCCTAAAGTATCGTAAGTCAAAGGGAACAATTATCGGATTTCCAGGTACCAAGAAACTTAAAGATAGGGGAGACTGGGTTAAGATTGAATGCGATATTCTAGTTCCAGCAGCACTCGAAAGCCAAATCACAAAGCAGAATGCCAAGATGGTCGAAGCTAAGATTATAGCGGAAGCTGCAAATGGACCAGTGACAGCAGATGCAGAAAAAATCTTACTAAAGAAAGGATGCGTTATTGTACCTGATATGTATCTCAATGCAGGAGGAGTGACGGTATCATATTTTGAATGGCTCAAGAACTTATCACATGTGAGATATGGAAGAATAGAGAAGCGTTTTGATCAAAATGCTTACACTAATATTGTAAATCTAATTGAATCATTAACTGGTAAGACAGTTTCAGATAAAAGAAAGTCATTCATAACCAGAGGAGCTGATGAGGTAGACTTGGTGAGGTCTGGATTGGAAGAAACGATGATTACTTCTTATAATCAAATAAGAGAAATCTACAATAGACGTAAAAAGATAAAAGACTTAAGGACAGCTGCATTTGTAACAGCTATAGATAAAGTCGCCAACGATTACTTAACAATGGGTATCTTCCCATAGTCAAATGAAATTATAATATTTAGTAACTTCATGGCGTTACTAAATCAAGTAAAGAGTTTTTTCATAGTTGATTCTTAGTCTTAGGCCTAGCCTAGGACTTTTTAATTTTTAGAATATATGTTAATTAATTCCTCGTTTCTAAGAATTTTATTGGAGGAAATAGGCATAATTATAAAATAATATTCTAATTTTAATTTTTTATCGAAGATGAATCAATTATAGATAATGGCAGATAGGCTAGATAAGATAGACTTAAAAATTATCAAAATTCTACAGAGTAATAGCAAGATTACAAACTTGGACTTGTCCAAGAAAATTGGTCTTTCCCCAGCACCCACTTTAGAACGGGTAAAGAAACTAGAGACGACTAATATCATAGAGAGCTATCATGCTAAGGTTAATGCAGAGAAAATAGGGCTGAATGTAAGCACATTCGTTTTAGTAACATTAGCTTGGAATAAAGAAAATGCATTAGAAAACTTCATTGAAAAACTCTCAATCATAGATGAAGTTACTGAAGCATACATCATCACAGGTGACGGGGATTTCTTATTGAAGATTATAACTAAAGATATACCTAGTTACGAAAAACTACTATTCAAGAAATTATCTCAAATTGCAGAAGTAGAAAGATTAAAAACATTCATGACTTTATCGAAAGTGAAGAAGAGCAAGATTCTTCCTTATGAGTATGAATAAAGATGAATTTTACCTCCAAAAAGTGGCTGTTTCTTCAAGGAGAAGCAGCCATTTTGTTTTTTTATCTAATACATTATTCTTTTGAATTCCTTAGGACGATGATGAAAAGCACTTTGCTGTGGGAAATAAGCATGGATGGAAAGAAACCTTCATCATATCTATTTGGGACCATGCATGTAAAAGATGCTGATGCATTCAATCATGTAGATAGAGCTATTAATGAGTTATATAAATGTCAGTATATGAGATGCGAAGTTGACATAGACACTATGACAGCAATATCACCATCCCATTATATGATTCCAAATGGGCTATCACTGGCAGACTATCTAACCAAAAAACAATTAGATAAAGCGACACACATCTTAGAGAAAGCTTTCAACTTTGATTTAGTGATGCATGCGCCTCTCTTGCCTCTGCTGACCATTAGTAAGATAACTGAGTCAATATTGAATCAGCAACATATCCTTTCTCTAGATGCTTTTTTGTGGAAAAAGGCTAAACAACTAAATATGGAATGTGGTGGTATTGAGACCTTAGAAGAACAGCTAAATCTTCTAAAAAGTATCCATCTCGGAGTCCAAATTAAGATGCTTAAGGATTTGGTACGTAATGTCAATAAATTCCAAAAATCTGTCAATTATCTTCGAGAATTATATGTACAGCAGGATATCAAACGACTTTATAAATTATCCAAAAGCAATCTTGGGTCACTGAGGGATGAAATGTTGTATAAAAGGAATGTAACCATGGCGAATAGAATTTACGACGAGCAATCAGAATCAAAGAAATTTTATGCAGTGGGTGCAGCCCATCTCTATGGTAATAAAGGTATTCTTGCTTTACTTAAAAGGAAAAGAATGTTCATTAAAGGATTATAAATCATATGAAGTCAGATATAAAAATAAATATTGAATTGGATGCTCAGCGTCAACCTAAAAAGATTCTTTGGACCGCAGATGCAAAAGAAGGAAAGCAAACTAGAGAATCAAAAGCGATGCTCTTATCTTTTTTTGATAAAGATACACTAGAGACTTTTAAAATTGACTTATGGACTACAGACATGCAAGTAGCTGAGATGGACAGGTTAATGTTTCACACATTGAAAGCCTTGTCAGATACGTACTTCAATGCTACAAAAAATGAAAATTTGGCCAATCAGATGCGAAGTTTTGTTAACCACTTTGGGCTGAGTTGTAAAATAATCAAGGAGGACAATCCGAGTAGTAATCATATAGAATAAATGATAATATACAATTAATTAGCTCCTAATTATCCGCTTTTTATTAACATGTTGATTAACAGTCTTTTATAAAGCAATATATTATTTTCACAACATATCTTACATATTATAATAAAATATAATATAAACTTCTTTACATTAGCAGTGCAAAACTAACTGACCTATGCAGACAGCACTCACAAAGAGGTTCATTGAGACAATAGAACTTATAAAGGCAAGTAAGAATATACCTTCATATAGAAAGCTTGCAAAGGAAACTGGCATACATCACCAATGCTTTAGTGATTTATGCCGAGGACTGCGTGAAGTAAGTATGGACATGATAGTTAAGCTGTCTGAAACCTTCCAAATAAACACAAACTATATTTTCCTAGGTACTGGACCTGTGTTCAGCAATCCTGATATATTAAAATCCGTTACATCTTCACCTGTAATAGCAATAGTTACAGATAATGAGGGAAATGAAAGGATACTTCATGTTCCGTATGCTGCACAGGCTGGATACATTGATCAATTTTTAGATGAGATTTATTTAAAAGAATTACCTACCTTTTCACTCCCAGGAGATCGATTTAAATTTGGAACATTTAGAGCCTTTGATATTACTGGTGATAGTATGGAGCCGACGCTATGTTCAGGAGAAACACTAGTCTGTAGTTTCGTGGAAAAAGAACATTGGGCAGATAATATCAAGAATAATTTTGTCTATGTACTTGTTACTACTTCTGGTATAGTTGTAAAAAGAATAGATAATCGCATAAAATCTAATGAAACATTGTCTTTGATTTCAGATAATACGTTCTATGATGAATATTCTATAGATGTCGCTAAAGTGAAAGAAATCTGGCAGGTTACTCACAAGTTATCACCGTTCATGCCTTCACCTTCCAATATGAGAAACGGTTTTCATCAAGAAGTAAATAGCTTAAGACATACAATCTCAGAACAAGGCAAAATAATATTAAGTCTAAATTCCACTATAGAAAAAATGCTGAAGCAAAATCGGCAAGTAACCATGAGATATTAATGGTCTTAAAAGGTATAGCAAAGTATATAGATTTAGAAATGGGCTTCTGGGGTATTGTTACAGAAGAGGCAGACTATTTGCCTGTAAATATGCCTGAGCAATTAAAAGTTAATGATGCTCAGATAGAGTGTACCATAGAGATTCTGGAAGATGTAGTCACAATGCACAATTGGGGACAGCTATGCAATATTCTGTCATTCAAAACAATACAGAGTGACAACCACAAGTAATAAAGTGATAAGTATACTGCCTGATGGAATATTAACAAACCGACTTGAGTTTGGCAAAGGAGAAATAGTCTATTTTTCAAATATTCCCCTTGGTACACATGTTTTTAATAGACTACTTTCTGGTAAAATCGATATGTCTTCTTCCACTAAAGTCGACTTATCGTCTATCAGAAAGAATATAGCACACATAAATGATAGTAACCATTTATGGTCTAGTTTATCAGCAAAAGAAAACTTAGAAATCTATCTTGAGAGCATAGGAATGAAATTCGCTAGTAATCAGGAATATGTCAATCGACTAGGTGTCGAATGGACGAAGAGTGTAGAGAACTTAGAAGTTATCCAAAGACATTTGTTACAAACCGCTATAGGACTCAGTAAGGACCCAGAAATTATTCTGTACGAAAGTACATCTATACATACCTCAGTACCTACATATAACAAGATCATGTCTGTGTTATACGACCTAGTGAAAGACAAAGGCTTAACACTATTATCAAACATGTCTTCCGCTGATTTAATCGAACGGTATCCTGGTAGAATTATAGATTAAGTCATTAGTGCTTAATCAACGGTAAGGCATCACCTGCTGTTTCTACTGGAAACTTGCATACTTTATTTTGACATACAAAGATTCTGGTAACTTCTGGATCATACTTACTTTCTAGCAATGCGAGGCTTCCTTCATCCTTCCCTCCTAAGAAGATAGAGTTTCCTAAGTAATTTGTTACAAGTTCCTTTCTTCTTTCATTGGCTTGCTCACCCACGATTGCAATTTCAAATGGAGACATTATGTAATCTAGAAGTAATTGCAACCAATTACTATAAAAACTCAGATGTTCCATTTGCTCAAGCTGTGGCATCATGTTATTCAGCATTTGCTTAGACATTTCTAGGTGTGACTTATTATATGTCAATGTCCCTAGCGTGAATAAACTTCTAGCCATTGATGAATTGGAAGATGGGATTACATTATCGTTGTATTCTGCTTTTTTAGCCACCAAAGGGGGATCTAACTTCGATGTATAATCAAACATTTTAGTTTCATCATTATAGAAGTGATCTATAGCATAGGCAGTAAGTTTATTAGCTTTTTCTATCCACTTTTCATCAAACGTAGCTTGATACAATTTGAGAAGTGTAGTAGTCATCAGCGCATAATCATCCAAGAAAGCATTAATTGATGAGTTGCCATCTTTATGATTTCTGAGTAATTGCCCATCCTTCTTCATTTGTTTCGCCAGAAGAAATTCAGTACTGCTAATTGCTGTTTCGAGATAAGCTTGGTTACCTAATGCATCGTAAGCATCTATATATCCTGATATCATTAAAGCGTTCCAACTGGTAAGAATCTTATCGTCAGTCGGCGGCCTTACTCTGTTGGCTCGTTCATCCAATAATTTATTTCGAATAGTTGTCAATTGTTCCCAAGCAGTTTCAGCTTCTAACCCTGCCTCTTTTGCTAATGATTCTAAGTCTCCGACTTTACGAAGTATAACATTGTGCTCCCAATTACCTTTTGCACTTACGTCATAATACTTCTTGAATATATCTACTTCATGACCTTCTCCAATTAATTTATCTATCTCCTCTTCTGACCAAACATAAAATTTGCCTTCCTCTCCTTCACTATCCGCATCCAATGAAGAATAGAAACCACCATTCTTATCCATTAATTCTCTTTCTACAAATTGTATCGTTTCTTCAATGACCGCTTTATATTTTTTATCTTTTGTTAATTGATAGGCTTGAGCATAGATGCTTACTAGCTGGCCATTATCATATAGCATTTTTTCGAAATGAGGAGCTAACCACTCATCATCTGTAGAGTATCTCGCAAATCCACCACCTAGATGATCATATATACCACCATCAGCCATTTTGTCAAGCCCAACTATAGTGGCATCTAACGCTTTTTTATTTTGAGTTAACCAATGATACTTCATTAGAAACTCATACGAATTAGGCATAGGAAATTTAGGCTCACCTTTTCGTCCACCTTTCACCATATCGTAATTTTCTAAAGACCTATCTACTACAGCCTCTAATTGGGTTATGTCGAATGAAAATGGGTTGGTCTGCACCTCTATGAGATTACTTTCAGTAATGCCTTTGGTCAGCTCTTCAGCTGATTTTATTAATCGTTCTGGATCATCCTTTTGAAGTTTGACGAATTGCTTAAGAATCCCAATCCACTGATCTTTTGGAAAATAAGTGCCGGCAAATATTGGCTTTCCATCAGGTAAAGTAATAGCATTCAATGGCCATCCGCCTCTGCCACTAATTAGCTGGGCCGCAGTCATATAAACATCATCCACATCTGGTCGTTCTTCTCGGTCTACCTTAACTGAAACAAAACTTTCATTCATGATAGAGGCTACTAGTGAATCCTCAAAAGACTCATGCTCCATTACATGGCACCAATGACAGGCAGCGTATCCTATAGATACAATCATGAGTTTATTTTCAGACTTGGCTTTCTCTAATGCCTTTTCACCCCATGGAAACCACTCAACAGGGTTATACGCGTGTTGTAAAAGATACGGACTGCTTTCACTGATGAGTTCATTAGCTTGCTTACCACTGTGAGTTGTGTTTTTATTGCAGGCCGAAATAATCACAATCGCTGCAAGTAGCAATAGGTATAGTATTCTCTGAGACATAGACTTCTGAAATAGGTATGTAAAAATGAAGGTAGAAAAATTTAACTCAATCCGCCGCAAAATAATTAACAATGGAATTATCATAAAATGTCAGAGTAGATTACAACTATTAATATCTGTGTGGCCAGAAGGCATCAAAAAATAGTTCTTTCGTTAAATGTATTATATTCACTAATAATATATCTTAACAATCATGCAGTATAAGACAGCTTTTAATTGGAGAAGACTTAACGGAGACAGCATAGAAGAAGATATCCATGAATCTGTAAAGAATGTAATCATAAGAGAGTCAGCCCTTGGACACAAGTTGAAAATCTGTATTGGAACTGATTCTCTTGACAGGGCAGGTCAAGTCGAATTTGCTACTGTTATTGTCTTTCTAAGGGAAAAGAAAGGTGGTTTCATGTTTATCAGCAATGACAAATGGGCTCAAAAGATGTCTATAAAAGAACGTATGATTCTTGAGGTAGCTAAGTCGGTAGAAGTGGCTTATTCCTTGTGCGACCTACTCGATAAATACAAAATCGAACTGGAAGTACATGCAGATATAAATACTGATCCCAGCTTCAAATCTAACGTAGCTCTGCGGGAAGCGATGGGTTATATCCTCTCTATGGGCTTTGTTTTTAAGGCAAAACCTGACGCTTTTGCCAGTTCATCATGTGCAGATAAATGCATCTAGCAAATTAATCAATATTCTCTTATCGTTTTTAAGGAAGTTTTAGTAGAATTTTAATCCAGATTTGGGTTCAAAAAGTAATTAATTAGTTTACTTCGTAGAAAACAAATTAAACATGAGAAAATTTATGCTTCTCTTGCTCCTTTTACCATTCATGGTGCAAGGGCAGATGAACAAAATTGAATTTACAGAATATGATCTGGATAACGGTCTACATGTGATACTACATCAAGATGCATCCACTCCAATAGTGGCTGTTTCAGTTATGTATCATGTAGGGTCAAAGAATGAAAAACCCGACAGAACGGGGTTTGCACACTTTTTTGAGCATCTTTTATTTGAAGGGTCTGAAAACATTGAAAGAGGAGAATATGATTCTTATGTGGAGAATGCAGGAGGTACACTCAATGCAAACACCACCTATGATAGGACTTTTTACTTTGAAATCCTTCCCTCTAATCAGTTAGAAATGGGATTATGGTTAGAGTCAGAAAGAATGCTACATGCGAGAGTAGACATAAGTGGGGTAGAGACACAAAGAGAAGTTGTCAAAGAAGAAAGAAGACAAAGAGTAGATAACCAACCTTATGGTAGTGTGGTAGAGGAAACGATGAAGCGGATGTACAAGCAGCACCCATATAGATGGCCAGTCATCGGCTACATGGAGCATCTCAATGCTGCAAAAGAACAGGACTACAAACAATTCTATGAAGATTTTTATGTCCCAAACAATGCTGTACTAAGTATCGCAGGAGATTTGGATATAGCAGAAGCTAAAAAGTGGGTTGCAAAATATTTCGGCACCATTCCAAAAGGAACCAAGGAAATATATAGACCTTCTATCACTGAGCCTGCCTTGACAGGAGAAATCAGAGATACTATATATGATAATATCCAGTTGCCTGCAGTCATACAAACATATAGGATACCAGCACAAGGGACAAAGGAGTTTTATGCAGTATCGATGTTAGCTACCTTGCTTTCACAAGGGGAATCAAGTCGGCTTAATAAAGCATTGGTGGACGAGCAACAAAAAGCACTCTTTGTAGGCGCATTCCCATTTGAATTGGAAGACCCAGGTGTTAGTATAGCTTTCGCCATTTGTAATGCGGGGACTGACCCATCTGATGTAGAATTAGCAATGGATGCTGAAGTAGATAGAGTAAAGAATGAATTGATATCTGATGAGGAATTTCAAAAGCTAAGAAACCAAATAGAAAATGACTTTGTCAGTTCCAATTCTAGAGTTGCTGGTATTGCAGAAAGTTTAGCTAATTATCATATGTACTTCGGTGACGCTGATCTTATCAATAATGAGATTAATAGATATTTAGATGTTAGTAAAGAAGATATCATGAACGCAGCTAAAAACTATTTTTCTAAGGACAAACGTGTAGTCCTATATTATATGCCTAAACCTGTAGAACAACCATAACCTAAAGTCGTAAAAAATGAAATTTTATAATTTAATATTGATCATAGCAGGTGTATGTCTTTTATCCAATTGTACACCTAAGGTAGCAGACACAGTTATTGAGACTAAAGAAGAAATGGTCCAAGAAGTTGTTACAGAATCGTGGAGATCGATATCACCTTCTGCTGGACCTGCACGCCAAGTAAAGATGGGACAGTATAACGTCTTCGATATGGATAATGGCCTTAAGGTGATTGTGGTAGAAAATCACAAGTTGCCTAGAGTATCCTATCAACTGTCTTTTAATAACCTTGCACTAATAGAAGGTGATCAGGCAGGATATGTCAGTTTTGCAGGTGATATGCTTTCTAGAGGAACTAAGACTAGATCTAAAGCCGACATTGATAAAGAAACAGATCAAATAGGTGCCACATTAAGCACCGGATCAAGCTTTGTCTTTGGTAGCTCACTAACTAAGCATCAAGATAAGCTCTTGGACGTCATGTCAGATGTGCTTCTTAACCCTTCTTTCAAACAAGAAGAATTTGAGAAAGTAAAAAAGCAAACGCTTTCTGGTATTCAACAATCAACGGATGATCCTAACACAATTGCTGCTAATGTTGCAGGTATCGTTAATTATGGTGCTGATCATCCTTATGGAGAGGTAATTACCCAAGAGACTGTAAACGCCATTAAAATGGCTCAGTGCAAGAAGTATTATAATACCTATTTCAAACCGAATAATGCTTACTTGACAATTGTGGGTGATATCACACAAGCGGAAGCAAAAGCTACAGCTGAAAAGTACTTTGGAAAATGGAAGAAAGGAAAGGTTCCTGAATTAGAATACCATATGCCTCAAAGACCTTCTAAGCCTAAAGTCGCTTTCTCTAATAAGGAAGGGGCGGTACAATCTGTTATAAGAATCACCTACCCAATAGATATGAAGCCAGGGTCTGAGGAAGCATTGCACTCTTCAGTTATGAACTCTGTGCTTGGTGGTGGCGTATTTCTAGGGAGACTTATGCAGAATCTAAGAGAAGATAAAGCTTTTACCTATGGTGCTCGTTCAAGTATCGGTCCAGATAGACTAGTCGGTAATTTTAATGCATTTGCCAGTGTAAGGAATGAGGTGACTGATAGTTCCATAGTGGAATTTATCTACGAAATGGACAGAATGGTTAATGAACCGATATCTAAGAATGATTTGTTGCTTGCTAAGAATTCTTTAGCTGGATCATTTGCGAGATCTTTAGAGTCTCCACAAACGCTAGCAAGATATGCGCAGAATATAGTTCGATTTGATTTGCCAGAGAATCATTACGAAACCTATCTTGAAAGATTGGATAAAGTCACTATCACTGATGTACAAAACATAGCTCGTAAATATGTTACATCCAGTAATGCTAACATAGTTGTAGTAGGGAATAAAGATGAGGTGGCTGAGAAGTTATTGAGATTTGATGGTGATGGTGAAATCGATTATTATGATGCTTTTGGAAAGAAAATAAAGATATCTAATGAAGCATTGCCAAGTGATATAACACCTAAGAACGTCATCGCTAATTATATAGAAACAATTGGTGGTGAGAAGAATTGGAATAATCTAAAGTCATTAGAAATCCATTATGGTATGGAAATAATGGGAATGGCAGCTGGTGTAGATATCTATAAGAAAGCACCTAATATGGCAGCTATGAAAGTAGGGACTGATGCGATAACATTCCAAGAACAAGTATTTGATGGCACCAAAGCAATGAACAGTGTTCAGGGTCAACAACAAGTAGTTACCGAAGGTCCAGTATTTGATCAGATAAAGTCATTATCAGTGATGGTAGATCAGTCTTTATACATGTCTGATGGATACAAAACTGAATTAAAAGGCGTAGACAATGTCAATGGCGAATCTTGCTATAAATTAGGTGTGGAGTCTCCTACTGGAAGTAAGAGCACTGAGTACTATAGTACTAAAACCGGACTTTTACTTAGAACTATCGAAAGTGAAGAAGTAGCTCCAGGACAGACTATCACGGTAACTCAGGATTTTACTGATTACCAAGATTTTGGTGGATTCAAATTTGCTGGCAAAATAACTTCTACAGGCATGGGACCAGGGCCGATAGAAATGGTACTTAAAAATGTAAAAGTAAATGAGACAATTGATGATGCTTTATTTATGATAAAGTAGATCCTCATAAATGGAATTAAAGGAAGAAAGACTTGATATCAGTATGTGTCAGGTCTTTTTTCTATTAGACAACTCATGAAGCTCACCTAGCTTGGAAGTCCTACACAGAAAGCTACAATTTAAAATGCCTAGCGGAACCTCTAGAGGGATTCTCAGAGAGAAGGATAGTTGGTTTATACAGTTAGAGGATGAAGGTAAGATTGGAATAGGAGAGTGCTCTATTATTAATAGGTTGAGCTTAGAGAATTTTGATATCGCTTCCAAGAAGCTTGAAAGCATACAACACATTAACCTTCATTCGCTCAACCCACTAAGCCAATTCAAAGAAACGCCTGCTGTGAGATTTGCTTTAGAAATGGGAATGAAAAGCCTTACATCTGATCATCCGTACATTCTATTTCCATCAGCATTCACCAATCATCAAGAAGGTATTCCAATTAATGGCTTAGTTTGGATGGGTGAAAAACAGTTCATGTTTGACCAAGTAGCTGAGAAGATTGATTCAGGGTTCAGTTGTATCAAGATTAAAATAGCAGCGATAGATTTCAACGATGAAATAGACTTGCTAAAGTATATTAGACAGCAGTTTACTCTATCAGAAATAGAGATTAGAGTGGATGCAAATGGTGGCTTCTCCACAAAAGAAGCTTTAGAAAAATTAAAAATTCTAAGTGACTACAACTTACATTCTATAGAACAACCTATAGCCATAAGACAACATGATGAGATGGCATCGTTATGCGAGCATTCGCCCTTGCACATCGCCCTTGACGAAGAACTAATAGGTATCCATGATGTGAATGAAAAGGAAGTTTTATTAAACACAATAAAACCGAATTACATAATTCTTAAGCCAAGTCTGTTAGGAGGATTTAGTTCCTCCGAAGAATGGATATCTGTAGCTAATAAGCTCAAAATCGGATGGTGGATTACCTCTGCGCTAGAATCAAATGTTGGACTTAATGCTATAGCACAATGGACAGCAACTTTAGAGTCAGATATGTATCAAGGTCTCGGCACTGGACAGTTATTCACTAACAATATAGACTCACCTCTCTACATAAAGGATGGCCAACTATTTTATAGTAGGGGTTCGTGGGCACCAATATTTGCCTGATGTTTGTTTTCCAAAAACATAGAATACCTTTTACTGAATATCGCAAGTTGAATGAATTTGTGCCTGATAATCTTTTTCTGAAGGATATAGTGGACTTTCTGGATACATGGTTTGATGATGCACTTGAAGATGTAGAAGTCATCACTTCTGGTAGTACTGGTTCACCTAAGATTATTCGACATTCGAAATCGGCCATGACTAAGAGTGCATTGAAATCGGCAGCTGTCTTTTCCTATATAAAAGGGCATCGCACCTTATTAGGGCTTCCTGTGAAGTATATTGCTGGCAAAATGATGCTGGTAAGAGCTATCGTATCAGAACTGGATATTGTTCTAGAAGCGCCCACTGTGACTGAGTTGCTGGAAAATATGAACGATACTGAAATGTTCCACTTTATTCCTATGACGCCATTTCAATTCTCTGAAGGCTATTATAAGTATCCAACTAAATTCAATAGAATTAAAACCATACTTCTGGGAGGAGCGCCAATCACTTCTGAAGTCAATGATATCTTGTCTAAAATTGATACCGCAATATATCATGGTTTTGGAATGACTGAAACTATAACCCATATCGCAGTGAAGAAGCTTAACCATGGCAAACAAGAATTTTATCATACCTTAACTGGCGTGAAAGTATCTACCGATAATGAAAGCAGACTGATAATAACTGCAGACCATATAGAGGGAATTATACAAACAAATGATGTCGTAGAATTAAAAGATGAGACTTCATTTAGATGGCTTAGTCGATGGGACAATGTTATCAACAGCGGTGGCATAAAACTATATCCTGAACAGATAGAATCGAAATTAGCTTCTTGTATTCATGCGTCTTTTTTTATCTATGGTGAAGTAGATGCTAGACTTGGGCATAGACCTGTCTTATTTATGGAAGCAAGCAATATAGATTTGTCAGAATTGCAGGAATGCTTTGTGAAAACCTTAGATAAGTATGAGCGACCGAATAAAATTTATTCTCTTAAGACGTTTCTAAGAACAGCTAATGGTAAAATCAAAAGGAAAGCCACTGCAGATATGTACATGACAAGCAAACAACCTTAGCATTTGTTTTTTTAATATTACGGTATGTCATTGATTTATACGATAGGAGGCAAACCAGAAGCCATAATAGCTTATTCTGTGCCAGGCAGCTCAGAATTCATACTGGCGACTATAAAATTAGCAGAAACGATAGAGGAAGTTACTTCATTCACGTCGTATGATTTTGTTGTCGCTCCATTTGATAAATCAAAGCACTCACAAATAGGCATTAAGATTGCCAATTACGCGACAAGTAAGAAATTTGAATGCTTCCCGAAGGGTAAGCTAAATCAAAAGGATTCTACTAAAGAAACATATGGTCATTTCTTTGACAGAGCAAAGGCCCTAATTAGTGAGACTCAATTGCGAAAAGTCATAATTTCCAGAGTAAAGAATATAAAAGATGAGGTAGGTGATTTATATCCATTATTCCTTAGGATGAAGAATAAATATGTATCCGCTTATACCTTTCTCATACATATTCCAGCTTGGGGTACCTGGATGGGTTCCACTCCAGAGCTTGTCCTCCAATCTGAATCAGATGGGTTCTACTCTAGGGCAATAGCTGGCACCCGACCGTCTAGTTCGAATAACTTGCCTTGGGGGCAGAAAGAGATTGAAGAACATAAATTTATAGAGCAATACTTAACTCAATCTTTAGAGGCAGCTGAATTGAAATACGAAATCTCTCCAACCTTTGACTTAAAGGCAGGTCCAGTGACACATATTTGTTCGGATATAAAAATAATTGCGACACAGCACCACTTGGATAGAATATTGAATATCATACATCCTGGTCCCGCATTGAGTGGAATGCCTCGTGACAAATCTATCAAAGAGATTTCTAATATAGAGTCACACGATAGAAGATATTATTGTGGCTATATAGGCAGCATAGACTCTAAAGAAATCTCACTTTATGCCACTATAAGATGTATGGAAGTGTTTGAAGATGGATATTCTATCTATGTAGGTGGTGGTATAACCTCATCCTCTGAATTAGAGTCTGAATGGGAAGAGACAAATATGAAGTCAGAAACTCTTGCTTCACTATTATATAATGCAGAAATAGTAGAATAAATCTAATATGATGACATCTGCCAAAAAGAGTGTAGCACGGTTAGTAGAAGTTTGTTATCGTCGCGGATTAAGGGAGGTGATATTTTCTCCGGGATCGAGAAATGCGCCATTAGTCATTGCTTTTACCGCCCATAAAGGATTTAATTGTCAAACCGTCCCTGATGAACGAGTAGCAGCATTCATTGCCTTAGGCCATGGTATTGCATCTTCTAAGCCTACAATTATCTGTTGTACGTCGGGGAGTGCCGTGCTTAATTATGCCCCAGCAATAGTAGAAGCATATTATCAGCAAGTACCACTGTTGGTCCTTACGGCTGATAGGCCTACAGAGTGGATAGATCAAGGAATTGGGCAAAGCATGCGTCAGAATGATGTTTATCATAACTATATAAAATCCTCAAGTCAGTGGATAGAGCAAGCAGATAGCCATGATGAGTTATTAGAAAATGATCAAATAATAAATCAGGCTATTTCAGCAACACTATCGCGGCCTCTAGGCCCAGCACATATAAATTTACCATTCTACGAACCGCTTTACGATACGGAAGAGATATACGAGTTCAATCCGCCATTAAAGTTATCTCCTTTGGTGTCACATGAAGCTTATCTTTTAGATCCTTCAATCTTAGACTTATGGAAAGTGGGAAGGAAAAAGGTAATTATTGCTGGCTTATTCCATCCCAACACAGATTTATCTAGTATCCTGTCTCTTCTAGCTGATAGAGAAGATATTGTATTAATAACGGAGACCACTGCGAATATTAAGGTATCTATGATTGGATGTATAGATCGCGCACTTAATGGTGTTGGTGATTCTTCTGATACGTTGCGGCCAGATTTACTTATAAGTATAGGTGGACCTATTGTGTCCAAGCTTATCAAAGCTTTTTTTAGAAAAAATAAGCCGAGCAATCATATCTATATCGATTCAGGCAAGCTTAAGGATACTTATAGAACGGATCCTATACATATAGAAACAGAACCGCTTGAGGTACTTAAACAGTTGGTGCAAATCACAAGTTCTAATAGCGAAGACTTTCAAAACGAATGGCGATTACTCGAATCCAACACGTACGATTTACATGAAAGCTATATCGAAAAATGTGATTATAGTGACTTAAAAGTGATGTCTGAAATATTCACCTCATTACCTAAGAACTCTCATGTTCATCTAGCTAATAGTACACCTGTACGATATGCCCAATTGTTTAAAAATGATAAGCATATAAGTTACTATTCTAATAGGGGTGTTAGCGGTATTGATGGCAGTATGAGTACCGCAATTGGATTTGCGCAGATGACTAGTAATGAAAAGAACATTCTTATCACTGGCGACATGTCATTTTTCTATGATTCTAATGCATTTTGGCTCAACAGATTACCATCTAACCTAACGATTATTTTGATTAATAATGGTGGAGGGGGCATCTTTAGATACATACCTGGCCCAGATACAACTAACCAGCTTGAAGAAGTGTTTGAAGCACATCACAATTTGAATGCTACTCACATATGCAAGATGTATAGTTTGACTTATTATCAGGCATATAATTTGGAAGAATTTAGAGAAAAACTTGCTCTGATTCTTGAAAACAGACATAGAATGATGGTCCTTGAAGTATTCACTCCTAGGCACTTAAATGCTAAGATTCTAAGAAAATACTTCGAATATATTCAGTCCAATGTCGATAAATAGTAGAGAAGTCAGGTTTTTGAAATGGCCAACTTATCAGTTGCGAATTTAATGTATTTCTTAGGATACCAACAGAAAATTCAAAATAATGGTTACTGGATGTCTGAAATAATGCATAAAGTGATTCATAAATTAGGCAAAGGCATTCATTTTTTCCAATCTATAGAATTCCTTGAATGAAATCATCCTCATTCTTTGCTCATCCCATAACTTAATATGCATAGATTTCAAACTTTCTCTAAAGGTGAGAATATTCGCATACTTATTGAGAATTGGATTTTCCTTGACGCATTTCTCTAAATTATAGTTTGGAATTCGACTACTGAGGTGATGTATATGATGAAATCCTATGTTCCCAGTCAACCATTGGAAGAGCTTAGGTAACTTGTAGTAGGACGAGCCTCTTATGGATGCTAACAAGAAATCCCAATTTTGTTTCCAGGTATGATAGCTGGTTTCATGTGTGTGTTGGACATAGAAAAACCAAAATGCTATAATAGAGAACACAAATATTATAGACAATTGGATGAAGAGAAATTGCTTCCATCCTAGTACAATGGCTAACAAAGCATAGAGAATGAAAATAATGGCATTATTCTTTATTTGAGAGCGCCTTATTCTAGATACCATACCTTTGAAGTTCTTAATCTTAGGAATTCGATTAGATACAGTGAAGTAAAATATAGGTACAATAACGAATAAGGTTATAGGGTGCCTGAAAAATCGATATCTAAACCTGCCCCATTTTCCTCTTGCCTTAAATTCCTTTACTGTTAGGAAATTAATATCCCCTATATCTCTTTCTTCTAATTGACCGGTATGTCCATGATGATGATTATGCACTTTGGCCCAGTACTTATAAGGTACCGAACTAAAGAGACTACACAGTGTACCAATGACGTTATTTGCTTTTTTAGACTTCGTAAAAGACTGGTGTCCGCAATCATGCTGGATGATAAATATGCGAACCAAGAAAAACGCATTGACAAAAGCTAAAGCTAGGGTAATCCAGATAGAAATACTATAACATAAGTACATCAAAACCCAAATAGCTAGATAGGGGAGGAATGTGGTAAGTATCTGAGTCACTGCTTTTTTTGTACTCGGAATTTGGTATTTCTCTATGAGAGACTTCCAGTTCGATAACTTATCTTTTATCTCCTTCTCAATATCCAATTCAACATTCATAGCGCCAAAATATTACTATAATCTGATATTTCAATAGCTATACTTCTTTATTAATAATAACCTAGAGTACATGCTAGAAAGTACGGCTCTTAATATAGTAATAGATATCATATTGAGATCTAATAGACTGATTATCATTTCTTTTATAGAAGTTTTCATGAGACCCATCTATAACCCGAGCTTTTACATTATCATTGAGCTGAATCATAATGATATTCCTTACAAATTGCTTTAATTCTTCGTCAAAAATTGGGAACATAGTTTCCACTCTATGGTGAAGATTTCTTACCATCCAATCAGCAGAGGAAAGATATATTTTCTCATCTCCGTTATTGCCGAAAATAAAGACACGGGCATGCTCTAAGTATCGGTCTATTATACTGATACCCTTTATATTCTCGCTAATTCCTTTTATTCCAGGGATAAGGCTACAAATTCCACGTATAATCATATTAATCTTGACACCAGCTTTGCTTGCTTTGTACAAGAGGTCTATCATCTCCTTATCCTGTAGGCTGTTCATCTTGATAGTTAAATATGCGTCTTTGCCTTTACGGGCAAGTTCGATCTCATGCTCTAGTAATTCTTTCAGCTTTTCTTTTAGGTTAAAAGTCCCTACACCAAGATGCTTGAAGGGCACTAATGGTTTTTGTTTAGTTTCCAGATATTTAAAGATTCTTTTGACTTCTTCCATTATGCGCTTGTCATGGGTAAATAATCCGAAGTCAGTATATAGTTCTGCGGTTTTTTCATGAAAATTCCCAGTACTAAGATAGCCATAGTGCTCTTCCTTGCCATCGATGAGTCTACGGACCATAGCCAGCTTAGAATGTACTTTTAATCCAGGCATACTATAGTAAACCTTGACACCTTTGCTTTCTAATTTTTCTCCCCAATTCAAATTCGCCTCTTCATCAAATCTTGCTTTAATCTCTATAAAGGCCACCACTTGCTTTTTGTTCTTCACAGCTTTGATGATGGCATCCATTATTTTGGAATTCTTAGCTACACGATACTGTATGATTTTTATATGTGTAACATTGGGATCAATGGATGCTTCCTCAAAAAACCTGACCACACTATCATACTTGTGATATGGGAAGTAGAGCATATGGTCCTTCTCACGCAGAGTAGAGAAGTAATCTTGAGATTCATGAAGAGGTGTATAATGAATAGGAGGTATTCCTATGTCATTTAGATGTCCCTTATTGAATTTAGGAAATTTTATAAACTCAAAGTTATTGTGGTATCGACCTTCCGGCAAAAGATCTTGGCTACTAATCGAGAAAACAGATTTTAGATAATTGAGAAAATCTTTAGGCATATCTCTATCATAGACCAAGCGAGCAGCGGGTCCTTTATCTCTTTTGATAAGCCCTTTCTTTATTTTCTGAATGAGGTCACCTTGATACTCATCATCTATGTATAGTTCAGCATCCCTTGTGAGCTTTATGGAATAGCTGCCTAAAATTTTAAAACCAGGAAAGATTTGCGGAATTATCTGCCTGACTAAATCATCCAGAATTATTAATTCATGATCCTCAGATGAAGGTAGGATTATAAATCTATTTTGGGTGTCTGAAGGGACCTTGAGCAAGGCATAATACTTCTTGCCCTTATCCTCCAGACCCTTGCTTTTCATATGCACACCGAGATATAAAGCACCATTTTGCAGAAAGGGCTTCACCCTATCTTCTTTAAGAAGCATGGGAACTATGTATGGAATTAAGTTTTCACTGAAATAGGTATTTATATATTCTATTTGTTCTTTGCTAAGGTTATTCAATCGCTTTATGACTATACCCTCTTTATTGAGTGAAGGGATAATCAGATTCTTAAAAATGTTACTGAACTCTTCTTGCTGCTCTTTGACAATGGCAATGATCTTCTGCACTATTTCCTTAGGATGAAATTCTACATTCTTGAATGTCTTCTTACCAGCTCTAATGAGATTTTTGTGATTACTTACTCTTACTCTGTAAAACTCCCCGAGATTAGAACTATAAATGGCTAAGAACTTTATTTTTTCGTATAAAGGAACGCTTGGGTCTTTGGCTTCTTGAAGTACCCTATAATTAAAGGATAGCCAACTGATATCTCTGTGCACATAAGGAGTCTTATTCTTCATACTTCATCTTCAGATACAATTACTAATTTCGCATTCAATATTGTTATTGATTTTACAACATAAGAATTAAACATGAGCAGAACCAAGATTCTAGCAGGGAATTGGAAAATGAATCTAACTTACTCACAAGCTAGAAGTCTAGCAAGTAATGTAGAGAAACTAAGAGTCGGTAATAATACTGAAGTAATCTTAGGTTGTCCAGCACCATATCTAGATGCAGTTAATACACTGGTCAGGAGAAATAAGAAGGTTTTTGTAGCTGCGCAAAATGCCCATCATGAAGCTAAAGGTGCTTATACTGGAGAGACTTCTCATCAGATGCTTCATTCCATTGGGGTAGGACATGTCATATTAGGTCACTCAGAACGAAGACAGTACAACAAAGAGACTAATAGCTTACTCAAGAAAAAGCTCAATGCGATGATTGGCGCTGATATGAAAGTCATTTTTTGTTGTGGAGAACCATTGTCGATTCGAAAGAAGAAAGCGCAGGATAAATACGTCCACAAGCAACTGAAGGATAGTTTATTTCATCTTACTGCAACGCAAATGGCTCAAATTACTATAGCCTATGAACCAATCTGGGCTATTGGCACAGGAGAAACTGCTACGCCATCACAAGCTCAATCAATGCATAAACACATAAGGTCATTACTAAGAAGTCAATATGGTACCAAGGTCGCTAATAGCGTCTCTATTCTATACGGAGGTAGTGTCAAACCTAAAAATGCCAAGGAACTTTTTGGCAAGCCAGATGTCGATGGTGGGCTTGTGGGGGGTGCCTCATTGGATTTTCTGAGCTTCAAGAAGATACTTCAATCTTTTGGTTAAAAATCTGGTCTACTACTTTATATCGATAATCAAATATTTCCTCGAGTCGTTTCTGAACATAAAATTTGTGAACCAAGGAGCCTAGTATTCCCATAGGTAGACTATAGGTTACATGATCTTTCATTTTGACTCCATCTCTATGTTCCTCAAAAGTATGTTTGTGTCTCCATAGGTTGTAAGGGCCATTTGTCTGATTATCTATAAAGAACTTCATGGGTCTCACCTCAGTAATCTTTGTTTTCCAATACAGTGGAATTCCTAGAACAGGCCTCACTTTATATTCTAGAATTTGTCCTTCATACATTCTGGGGAGAGGCCTTTTAGTAAGGATATCGAACCTCATGTTCGCTGGCGTCAACTTATCAAGATTTTCAGGTGAGGAAAAGAAATCCCATGTTTTTTCTAAGGTGGCAGCAATTATCTGAGTCCGTTCTAGTTTATAAGTTGCCATAATATGTGAACAAAACATAAACGTGGAGGTTCAAATAAATTTTTCAAGAAAAAAATTAAAGAGGGGGTTTAATGTGTAAAAATATGTCTGTCAGCCATTTACCTTGCCTACCTCAACTGGGTAAGAAAAGACATTGGTGAAATCTTTTATATGACGTAGGGGTGACACATGAAAAATATGTCTTATATGCAAAGGGTGTTATAAAAAATAGGTTGCCTTTAAAGAAAGACAGCCTATTTTTCTTTTTTAAGAATATCCTTACTAGAGTAATTACGAAGTTAGAACCATATAAACTTTGATCGCTCTCCACATCTTGCTTGACCAACGCCTCCTAAACCCCAATTAGCTTCAAATACAAGACCCACAAAGATTGGGTTTGTGCTCGCTGCTTCACCTCCATAGTTTACAGGAACTCTTGCACCTTCTATTCTACCTGTTTCATTCACAATATCTTGGAATCCATATTCTAATCTAAACCCTAGTATTCCACTAAACCTTCCATCTTCTGGACCTAATATGTATGTCCCAAATCCAAGAACTGCTCCTAGGTTGTTACTCTCATATAGAGAATTCAAATCTCTTGTATCAAGGTTATCTTTGACGTCTCCAACAAGGGTTATTTTAGGACCTATTTCAAAATACCCTTTATACTTTGCATTCCTAAGGAGCAAATATATATCTGTAACACTTACATCTATTTGGTCTGTTCGCTCTGTTGTTCCACTAGCACCTAAGCTCTGAAATCGTGCACTATGTCTACCTGATAGAACATCTATTGTTATCCCTGTATAGTTAAAGTTGATACCAATCTTACCACCTACTTTGACCCCAGAGGCTAAGGTGTTATCCCATCTTTCACCATTGAGATTAGTGGTCGTCGCATTGGAATTAAACAAAGCTGTAAAGCCATACTGAACTTTCAAGCCTGCATCTAACCAGAAATCAAGCTTTTGGGCATTTGTAATACCTATGCTAAAAGCAAAACACAGTCCTAGAATTAATATCTTTTTCATTTTAGTAGTTTCTGTTTACCGAATATTATTTTGATGAATATTTTGATTTCCACGCCTCATATCCTCCCAACATGTTGCTTACTTGTTTGAATTCATGTTTTTGCATCACTTCTGCGAATCTTTTACTCCTTCCGCCACTTCTGCAATATATGACATAGTCCTTATCCCTGTCTAGCTTTAATATCTTATCCTCAAAATCGGAAGACCTATAATCTAATTCTATGGCACCCTTAATTTTCCCTTCTGCAATCTCTTCAGGCGTTCTAACATCGACAAAAATGCTCTTGCTAGTTGCTAGCTTTTCATGAGCTGCCTCTATACTAATATCTTTAAAAGACTTCTGTGAGGAATTTGAAGCTGGTTTGCATTGAAAAAGACAAAACGACAGCGCAGTAAACAACACAATTCGTGACATCATTGGCAGTGAATTCATACTTGATTAGTCTAAGGTCTAAAATTATTTAGAAAAAGGAATTATGTATTAGACTTTTTTTTAATATAAGTTGAGAAACGTACAGACTTCCTATACTTTTGTAGTACCCACGCTAAAAGTGTAAGTCACTTTACAAAATGTTAAAGTTAAGTTTTGAGACCAACCTATTGGCACAGTAATTCGTCTATTAAAGTACAAGCAAATTATTACCCATGTCTAAGTTCTGGAATTTCATTCTAAGCTTCTTTAAAAAACAAGAAAACAACGTTGTTGCTAACAACAATCTTTCTCTTCTAGATGAGGAGTATGAAGGTTGGTTAGGTATATAATTGTTAGAAAATGTTTTTTATTAAATCGCTAGCTACTATACACGAGTAAGCTATAATCATATGCATTTACTATTTCCTTAGACGATAGTAACCAGAAATTACGATTTACAAATGAAGGTTGGATTTTTTAGCAAGTAACTGCTCTATGGTTTCTACTCGTTCTTCATCTGGAACACAACAATCTACAGGACAAACAGCAGCGCACTGAGGCTCTTCATGAAATCCTTGACATTCTGTACACTTATCGGGAGAGATATAATAGACATCATCGTCTAAAGGACTTTGAGAATCATTTGCGTCCACAATTAGTCCAGATTCCAACTTATAATCTCCTGTCAATGAGGTACCATCGGCTATCCGCCATTCTACACCTCCTTCATATATGGCGTTATTTGGACATTCAGGTTCACATGCACCACAATTAATACACTCATCAGTAATTCTAATAGCCATTACACTTCACTTTTATTTTGAAACTTTACACTATATACTATCGATAGGAGTATGTAAATAATCACACCTATAGGCATCGACAGTTTATAGTTTACAAAAGTAAGGCATGCAAAAGTGATAAGACAGCCAAGAATGAAGATATTATAATTGATATTCGACCCTAATTGCTTGAAAGAGAACATTTTTAACTTACTAAGATTGAGCATCATTATCACTAATGGGATGCCAACGTAGATAGATGGATAATCTATAAGCGTATTCGTGATTTCACTATCAAAACGAACACCTATAAATAGACCTATGAGGAAAAATGTACTTGCTGGTGTAGGTAGGCCAGTGAAATACTTTGTGGAAGGTCTTAAGTTAAATATTGCAAGCCTCAGAGCACTGCCTATAAGTATAAAGAAAGAAGGTATGTACATAGACCAGTGGTCTACTGGTGAGACCAAGGAATACAAGTAAGCTGGTGCGACACCAAAACTCACCAAATCTGCCAATGAATCTAATTCTTTGCCAAATTGGCTCTGCACTTTTAACATTCTAGCTACTAGTCCATCTATGACATCAAAGAACATCCCCAATAGCAGAAGTATAGCACTTATGTGTAAGTCAGCCACCAAAATGGCAGCAAAACCACAACACAAGTTCATAGTCGTGAATAAAGAAGGGATCTTTCTTTTCAACAGCTTATTATTGTTAATATCATAAAGTTAAATATAGATAACGATATGAATCCATATTTTTATTTTTTTAATACTTGAGTAGGTGTTCTAAAATTGACGTTATAGAATGTATAAACCCATCAAGAATCATAATAATACTAATGTATATGTACAATTCAATGCTTAAAATTGTTCTTTACCTCTTATTTGGATCTTTTGTCTGCTCTTTAATGAGTTCTTGTTCTAGAAATCCAGTCACAGGAAAAAAAGAACTTTCATTATTATCTTCAGCGGGGGAGCAATCTATGGGTGACCAAGCTGACCCTAGTATTATAGCAGCTTATGGTCTCTATGATGACCAGTCCTTGCAAAAATTCATAAATGAGAAGGGTAGAGCAATGGGTAAAATCTCGCATCTTCCTGATCTCACATATAACTTCAGATTATTAGATAGCCCTGTTGTAAATGCCTTTGCTGTTCCAGGAGGGTATGTCTATTTCACTAGAGGAATAATGGCACATTTTAATAATGAAGCAGAATTTGCTGGGGTTCTTGGCCATGAGATAGGACATATTACAGCCAGACACTCAGCAAAACAACAAACTCAGCAAATGCTAGGACAAGCTATCTTTATTGGTGGTGTTATTGCAAGTGAGAAATTTAGAAATGTTGCGAATGAAGCCGGTCAAGGCTTAGGTTTAGTATTCCTCAAATTCGGAAGAGATCATGAAAGCCAATCAGATAAGTTAGGTGTGGAGTATAGTACTAAGATAGGATATGATTCACATGAAATGGCTGATTTTTTCAAAACACTAAGTAGGTTATCTGGAGAAGGAGGACAATCTATTCCAACCTTTCTTTCTACACATCCGAACCCAATCAACAGATTTGAAAAGGTACATCAAATGTCCACAGAAACTCAGCAAGCTCTGGGACTCCGTAATCTAAAAATCAATAGGAATGAATATCTAAAAAGAATAGATGGGATGGTTTACGGAGAGGACCCTAGACAAGGATATGTAGAGAAAAATGTATTCTATCATCCAGAATTGAAATTCCAGTTTCCTGTACCTCAAGGATGGCAATATCAAAATTCACCATCACAGGTTCAGATGGCTCCGCAGGATGGCAAAGCTTTAATGATATTTACACTGAGTCCTGAATCCACCTTAGATGCTTCATCTCAAGCAGTAGTCGAACAATTTGGGATGATAGTCTTAGAATCTCAGAGAACAACTGTTAATGGTTATCAGGCTATAGCTATGGTATCTGATGTGCCAGGTGGGCAAGACCAAAGTGGACAACAGGTAGCAGGGCCAAGAGTTCTAACCTACCTTATTAAGAAAGATAACTTCATCTATGTCTTTCACGGACTTAGCGAAGCCAACGATTTCAATAGTTACTCAAATACGTTTAAAAGAACAATGACGCGATTTGACAACTTGGTTGATAATTCAAAAATTAATGTAGAACCTACAAGAATTAAAGTAGTCAGTGTACCTAGGTCAGGAACACTGCAAAGTGCACTTCAAAATCTTGGAGTGTCCAATAGAGACATTAATGAACTTGCAATCGTAAATGGAATGGAGCTAACAGAAAATGTAACTTCTGGGATGCTAATTAAAATTTTTAGCAAGAAGCATAATCTTAATTAGCCTTATTTAATCAGAAAATACTATACCAACATAGGTTCTATTTGCGAAGGCTGTATGCTGGAGTGAGAATTATGGTGAGTCACCTCTCCATTTTTTATAACAAGAATTTGTGGGGATTCATGCCTAACTCCAAATTCACTAACGATGAGATTAGAAATGGGTCTGTATCGTATCAAATCCAAAAAGTAAAATGATGATTTATCCTTCATTTGGTCCCAATCAAATCCTTTCTCGAATTGCTTTAGAACCATAGAACTTATATAGCATGAAGTGCTATGTTTAAATATGACAACAGGCTTTTCAAAAGACATTTCTTTCAATTGAGAAATCTGATCAGTGGTAGTTAGATTAGTCCAATTCATAATAAGTAATGTGATTATGTACTTGTTTAAATACTATTAAATCAAGAGTGTTCAACTAATTTACACTAATTCATGAACAAACCATCTTCTCTTAATGCACAATAGACAGATATACAGCTAGTTATATGTATAATATAACTATTCAAATAAATTTTTCTTTAATCATTGCTGTCATGACCTTGAAAAGAATCTCTTGACGGATTTGAGAAAAGTAATAATGCCTTTTAGTAAGACCTTATTACTTTTGATGTTTTAATAATAGCTAAGCCATTCCTCTTTTGAGCAAAAGAAAGAAAGCACTTTTTATAGTAAATCCAGTTTCAGGGTATAACAAGAATGAGGATATCAATGCTCTTCTGCTTAAGCATTTGGATAGTCAAAAATTTGATTTCGATTATGTGGAGACAGAGTATAAGGGCCATGCTACGGAACTTTCAAGCCAAGCTGTCAAAGAGGGATATGAGGTGGTTATTGCCTGTGGTGGTGATGGGACCGTAAATGAAGTAGCGAAACCCCTTGTTCACACAGATGTTTCTTTCGGCATATTACCTAATGGCTCAGGTAATGGATTTGCTATGCATATCGGCATGGGGCGAAATACTGAGAAGGCAATTCACAAACTCAATAAATCGGTCATCAACAAGATAGATACATGCACTGTCAATGAGGAGTTTTTTTTGAATCTCGCTGGGATTGGATTTGATGCACTGATAGCCTATAAAGTAGAGAATGGAAAAAAGAGAGGGTTGCAAATGTATGTCAATACCATATCCAAAGAAATGCTAAAATTTAAAGCAGAAAAGTATGTGGTCAAGACAGATAATGAAACTATCGAAGGGGTCTATACGCTGATTGCGGTGGCGAATTCAGCAATGTATGGATACAACTTCACTATAGCTCCTAATGCTGAGCTAATGGATGGCCTTCTTGATGTAGTTTTTATTAAAAATGCCTCACTAGCCAGAACTTTTTTGAATTCCTGGCGTATGCTCAATAATTCACTGGACAAAAGTCGACTTGTCAATATAATTAAATCAAAAGAGGTTGTTGTCTCAATGAATAAACCATACTATTATCATGTGGATGGAGAAAGCTTTGAATTTGAAAATGAACTTCACTTTAAGGTTGTACCTCTTTCATTGAATTTACATTTTCCGCCTGAAAGTCGTGTCCTTAATTAATTGTGCTATAAGCAGGTGTTTAAGATTTTGAATTATCTTGCATTAAGCTTTAATGCTAACCTTATAAAATGAATAAGAACTACAATATTTTAATCTTAGGATTACTCATATTAAGTATCATAATTGGATGCAGTGAGCCCCAAGCGGAAGTAAGAGATGTTGTCGCTGACACATCAGGAATGAAATTACTAGAGCTCCAACCCAGCAGCGCTACAGGTATAAATTTTAATAATATCATCTCTGAAACAGAAAAGTTTAATACCATACTTCAGGATGGCATGTTGCAAGGTGCTGGAGTGGCTGTACTGGATGCGAACAATGATGGGTTGATTGATATCTATTTTGCAGGTAATATGGTGCCCGATAGATTATATCTGAACAAAGGCAATTTCAAATTTGAAGATGTTTCTTCTGCCTATGGAATAAACCAAATTAGTGGGTGGACAACAGGAATTGCTATTGTAGATATCAATGGAGATGGTTTTGATGACATATATCTCAATAGGTTCATTTATGATAATCCACAGCAAAGACAGAATATTTTCCTTATAAATGATGGTAAAGGAAAATATGTAAATAAAGCTCGAGAAATGGGAGTAGCAGATACTGGATACTCTATTATGGCCAACTTTTTTGATATGGATAGGGATGGTGACTTAGATTTATATATTGCCAATCAACCTCCCAATGCACTTCAATTAAAAAAACAGCTGGATGGCAAGATAGATTATAGGTTCACAGATAACTTGTATAGAAATGACAATGGCCGTTTCACTAACATCACCCAACAGGCAGGAATCACAAATTATACTTACAGTCTCAGCGCTACCAGTATAGATATAGATAAAGATGGGTGGACAGACTTATATATAGCGGCTGATTACGATGAGCCAGATATTCTTTATCGCAATAATGGCAATGGCACATTCAGTAATATAGCAGATAAAGCACTTAAGCATATCAGTAATTTCTCTATGGGTGCGGATGTGGCAGACATAAACAATGATGGACATATAGACATCTATGTCGTAGATATGGTCGCTGAAGATAATCTCAGACAAAAGACCAATATGAGCGGCATGAATCCAAAAAAATTTCATGCTTTAGCCAAGAATGGATATCACTATCAGTACATGTTCAATACGCTTCAACTCAATAATGGAGATAATACCTTTAGTGATATAGCACAGCTTTCTGGTATCTCTAACACCGATTGGAGTTGGTCTCCGTTGTTTTTGGATGTAGATCAGGATGGTAATAGAGATTTATTCGTCACGAACGGACTTATAAAAGATGTTCGAAACAAAGACTATGAAATTTGGAGAAAGAAAACTTTTGAAGAGAAACTAAAGGAAGCAGAATCCAAACCTGACAAAAAGTTGTTTCTTAACCCATTAGTATTGGCTGAGGCTGCACCAAGTCACAAGATTCCTAACTACGCCTATAGAAACTTAGGTGATTTAGGGTTTCAGAAAGTAAGCGAATCGTGGGGATTTGCAAAACCAACATGGTCACAAGGCTCTGCTTATGCTGATCTGGATAATGACGGAGATATGGATATGGTGGTAAGCAATATGAACATGGAAGCAGATGTGTATAAGAATATGGCCAATGAAAGAAAGCTAAATAACTTTCTGTTTGTTAATCTAGAAGGACCTGCCACAAATTCTAAGGGCTTAAATGCCAAAGTAACTATTAAGTATGCTGATGGTGGAAGTCAAACTATGGAAATGACACCTTATCGTGGATATATGTCATCTTCTGAAGCGGCATTACATTTTGGACTAGGTCCAGTTGATATGGTTGATGAGCTGGAAGTGATTTGGCCAGATAATAAAAAGAGTACACTTACCAATGTCTCTGCGAACCAACGACTTACCATAAAGCACAATGAATCGACTGGTACACATACACGTAGTAATCAAAATCAGAAGGGCATATTCACAGCAATCAACTCTTCAGGAATTATGCATGTGGAAAATCCCTATGATGATTTTGAAAAACAAATACTGCTCCCTTATCGCACCTCAACTTTAGGTCCAATCATGGAGTTAGGAGATGTAAATGGAGATGGTGTAGATGATATTTTTTATGGTGGGGCAGCTGGTCATAACTCACAGTTACACATAGGAATGGGAGGCAATAAATTTACTCAAAAAAATGTGGCCGCCTTCAACCAAGATAAAGCTCGTGAGGATGGTGGAGCAGCTTTTTTTGATATAGATAAGGATGGAGATTTAGATTTGTATGTGAGCAGTGGTGGAAATGAGTTTTCTGTAGGAAATCAGAATTATCAGGATAGACTTTATATAAATGACGGTTCTGGTAACTTCACTAAATCCAAAGCGATTCCCAATCTACTGGGCAGTAATGGATCTGTAGTACCTTTTGATTTAGATGGAGATCAAGACTTAGATTTATTTGTAGGTGGAAGGCAAATGCCTGGGAGATATGGTGTTCCTGCCGACAGTTATATTCTGAAGAATGAGAATGGCAAGTTGACTAATGTGACAGAATCGGCAGCCCCTTTCCTTAAAGGAATAGGTATGGTGACGGATGCTAAACTAGGCGATCTAAATAGTGATGGTAAGAATGAATTAGTCGTGGTGGGAGAGTGGATGCCTGTCAAAGTATTTTCTACTTCTAATCAGCTCAAAGACATTTCATCTCAGTATATAAGCACTGAAACTAATGGCTGGTGGAATACCATTGCGATAGAAGATATAGATGGAGACAAAGATCTTGATTTAATTGCGGGTAATCTGGGACATAATATCAAGTATAAGGCATCAAAGGCAGAGCCATTCAAAGTGTACGTAGATGATTTCGATAAGAATGGGAGTAATGATATTTATTTAGGTTATTACCAAAATGGTCAATGTTATCCCGTAAGAGGACGTCAATGTTCTTCAGAGCAAATGCCTTTTGTGAAAAAGAAATTTGCTACATATCAGGATTTTGGATTAGCCACTATAGATAAGGTATTAGAAGACCACATCTCAAATACGACAGTAGTTCACAATGTTCATACTTTCTCCAATACAATTTTCCTCAATGAGAATAACCAATTCAAAGAAGTTATTCTTCCCAATGAGGCACAGATATCACCAGTATATGGTATAGCGGTAGATGACTTTGACAAGGATGGCAGAAAAGATATTTTTCTTGCTGGCAATATGTATCAAAGAGAAGTGGAAACAACACGTAGTGATGCTGGAAAAGGCTGTTTAATATCTTATATGGAAGATGGTACATTTAGCGTTAAGCGAACATTAGAGACTGGCATCTCTGCAGATAAAGATGTTCGTCAGGTCAAAATTGTCAAGCAGCCAAATTCCAATTTATTGGTTATCGCTAATAACAATGACCAAGCCCAAATTTACAGATACTAAAGTTACCTCCTAGGTATCAGTGTTCTAGGATAAGAGACGATGCTCTCATTACCATTGTTATCGACGGCAACCACGCCGAAGAGGTAGTTGTCTATGATAATGTTTTTGAGTACAACCATTTCTTCCATTCCTACCCACCTTGAGAATTCCCATTGTGGAGAAGTTGTATTCCGCCAGTATACCTTGTATCCAGCAAGATTTCTAGATGGTACTTTATCCCATCTCAATGTTGTAGATGGCTTAACAGCACCACCTATCATTAAGGTTGTAGGAGATGGAGGTGCCCAAGCTATTCCAGCAAGACATATGGCATTTACAGCAGTTAGTTTTCTAACGAAATCAAAGTTAACACCTTCTATAACATCACCATATTCGATACCGTTCTCAGTACGGATATCCTGATGCTGTCGATTATAATTCTCATGTGTCTCCATTATTCTTACACCCGGAATACCTTCATCATTGAAAGGTCTATGGTGACCACCTCTTCCGAATCTATCTAGTCGATAAATCATATTGGCACTCAAATCTGAGAAATATGTACTGGTCATTCGTTCTACGTATCTTGCGAGCTGTCTAGATGGCCCATCCACTTCGCCTCCATAAAATCTATTCCATATAAGTTGCTGCTCATTTGGCTTAGGAGCGGAGGGTTCTGAAAATACTCTAAAGCTGGAATTATCTACCACACCATCGATGCCTTCTATGTTACCTATCATATCATTATTGATGATACCAACTACATCCCATCCATCTGCCACCATATCCTTTGCCAGCAATTTCCCGCCATAAAGTCCTTGCTCTTCGCCTGAGAGACCTAGAAATATGATACTAGTCGGAAAATCATATTTTGATAATATCCGTGAAGCTTCTAGTACACCTGCCATACCTGTAGCGTTATCATTAGCTCCAGGATTTTCGGATGTAGCATCCAGAGGGTCACTCACTCGTGAGTCGATGTCTCCTGACATAATGATATATCTGTCTGGAAACTCTGTACCTCTTTTGATTGCCATGACATTGACTATCCATGTATCCTCTGGTATTCTTCTTGATTCTCCTGCTTCTATCAATCCTCGGTGAAAAGATACTTCTAGACAATCACCGCAATCGCTAGAAATTTTGTCAAATTCAGATTTAATCCAACGCCTTGCTGCTCCTATTCCTCTTGTCTCTGAAATTGTATCAGACAAAGTATGTCTTGTGCCGAATGAAACCAATTTCTTGATATCATTTTCTAATCGTTCTGCTGAGACATCATCAATAATATCATACATCCGCATATCCACAGATGAAGGCGTTTGAGCCGATAATGCTGGACAACTTATTAGAAGAATTAGAATGAGTTTATACATATCTTATTATTTAATGTCCATTAAGGAAATTTAGGAAAATCGACCCAATTTGGTTTTCGTTTTTCTAGGAATGCATTCCTCCCTTCTTCTGCCTCGTTAGTCATATATCCTAATCTTGTAGCTTCCCCTGCAAACAACTGTTGCCCCACCAATCCATCATCTATAAGGTTGAAAGCAAATTTAAGCATCTTAATTGCCATAGGGCTTTTGCCAAGTATTTCTTGGCCCCACTGATAGGCTGTCTCCTCTAATTCTTCATGGGGCACTACCTCATTAACCATGCCCATATCATAAGCTTCTTTAGCGGAATAATTTCTACCCAGAAAGAAAATTTCTCTTGCTCTTTTTTGACCAATCTGTCTTGCAAGATAAGCTGATCCATAACCCGCATCATAACTAGCCACATCCGCATCTGTTTGCTTAAAGATTGCATGTTCCTTACTTGCAATCGTAAGATCACAAACCACATGAAGACTGTGTCCTCCACCAACAGCCCAGCCAGGAACAACAGCTATGACCACTTTATTCATAAATCTTATCTGACGTTGTACTTCAAGAATATTTAGCCTTGCTATACCATCCTTACCTTTATACCCTGTTTTACTTCTTGCTTTCTGGTCTCCACCAGAGCAAAATGCATAGACACCATCTTTAGGTGATGGACCTTCTCCAGACAATAATACGACTCCGATATTTCTATCTTCCCTTGCATCATCAAAGGCTTCAAGTAATTCAAATACTGTTCTGGGTCTAAAAGCGTTTCGTACTTCTGGTCTATTGAAAGCTATTCGTGCAACACCATTACGCTTCCTGTAAGTTATATCCTCATAGCTTTTTGCTGTAATCCATTCACTCATAATCTTATTTAGTTTTTACGATGAAAATACGCTTTCTAAATAATGGTATGCAATACCATATTGTTTTTTAAGCATTTCTATTTTAGAAATAGACTCTATTCGGTCACCATAACCATCGGTTTTTATAGCTGTAATCAAGAGATTCTTTGGAGTATGTGATGAAGAAATAAATTCTATAATCTGTGTTTTGTATCCATGCGCCTCTAAGATCAGCGAACGAATAGTGTCTGTAAGGATTTCTGCCAAGCGCTCCTCCAAAATTCCATGACTTACAATAGGACCTGAGGTCTCAGTAGAAGTCATATCTTTTCTGACTTGTTTATGGCAACATGGAGAACAGATTATCAGCTTTGTCTTGGCATTGAGGCCAGAGATAATGGCATCATCTGTTGCTGTATCGCAAGCATGTAATGCAATCAATACATCCGATTTATGGTGGTAATTCTGTATACTAGAAGGTTTAAAACTGAGACCCCTGTATCCTAATTGTTTCGCAATGAGATTACAATCGTTCATCATTTCTTCTCTAAGGTCTATTCCCACTACTGTGGCTGACAGAGAAAGGTTCTCGACCAGATAATCATACAATGCGAAAGTGAGATATCCCTTACCGCATCCCATATCAGTCACATTAATTTTCTCGGAGAAATTAGATTTTTTGAGTAGGGGATTTATAAGTTCTATATACTTATTTATCTGCCTATACTTGGATTGCATATGACTATACACTTTACCATTAGATGAACTGATACCCAGTTCTTGAAGGAAAGGTCTAGTGGTAGAGATGGTTTTGTTTTTTTCTCTATCATTATTTAGATTAGTCTTGGTGACTTTTTGTTTTTTGGTAGTAAACAGTTTTTGATTTCGTGAATTGAGTTGGTGTATTAGTGTGTTACTTTGTACGGTGACATTTTTATATTTTGTTAGAGTCACTTTTAATTGTTCGATAGCTTCAACTAACATGCAATTTTTGGTTATGTCTTTCGTAGAATAACGGTGGACAAATTGCATCATAATATTACCTTTTATGACAACTGGTCGTCCTGATATTTCTAATACTGTGTTTGCCTTATCGGTAGGTCCTGTGACTTTAATTTTGTATAGTTCCTCTTGTTCAAAGTACTTTCTAACTAAGTCTAGGGTTTCTTGTACGACCTCATCTGAGATGCTCATTCGTTATTAGTTTGTAGAGGGTCAAGAATTCTTTGAGAAATATTATGTCCAGTTTCTATCGATTGAATAGCATTATGTATAGAAGCATGATGCTTTTGAGGTTCTGTCATAAGTCCATAAAGATGTAGTGCATCTCTGACAACACCGATGGTGCCACAAAGGTGCAATTCAATATTTCGCTTTTTTAGGTCCTCATCTATATTATGTAGTAAATGTAGGCCTGTGCTATCAATTCCCGTAATAGCTGAGCTGTCTATAATAATATATTTTGTGGCTTTATTATTCTCTAATCGTTTATAGAGTTCCGCCCTCAAGTATTCTGCATTGACAAAGAAAATCTGGCTTTCAAATCTTAAAATTAAGAATTCCGATAATGCGCCTACAGTATTATACCTGTCAACATTTCTATAGTATTGCGTTCCTGGAATTTGATCTAGAATTGAGATATTAGGTTTAGAAGCTTGATATAAGACATAACAAATAGAAAAGAGTACTCCACATAAAACGCCTATTTCTATACCGAGAACAAGTGTGCATACAAAGGTGGCTATTAGCATCCAGAAATCACTTCGTGTGGTTCTCCATAATAGCTTCATCTCTTTGAGATCAAATAGTTTTATGATAGAAATAATAATAACTGAAGAGAGAATAGCTTTAGGCAAATATTTTATAGCGTCAGCTAAAAATAGTAGTGTAACAATCACAAGAACAACAGAAAATAAAGTAGAAATCTGAGTACGATTGCCCGATTCACTCTGGATAGCAGATCTAGAAAAACTAGCTGAAGTAGGCATGGCTTGAAAAAATGCACCTCCTACTTTAGATAACCCTAGTGCCATTAATTCTGCATCTGGTTTCAGCACATGATCTTTGTGTTTCAATTCTAACACTTTTGCAATACCCAGACTTTCTACGATTCCAATGATAGTGACGGTGAATACAGTAGGCAAAATCAATAGAAGCATTTGTAGATCCAACTCAGGAAATACCAACCCAGGAAGTCCTTTTGGAATGTCCCCAACTATCAATACACCGGAATTTTCAAAGCTAAAAGAATACGATAATATAATTCCAAGAACAACCACAATAAGAGGACCTGGTATTCTCCTATTTAACTGCTTAAGTGCTAAAACTGAGATGATAGTGGCTGAGCTAATGCCTAAAGTGTTCCATTTTACAGAATCTAAATTTTTAATGACATGACTAAAATTATATAGTGGGTCAGAGGCTTGTATTTGTGTTATACCTAGCAAATCAGGTAGTTGTGTAGCAGCAATAATGATAGCTGCTGCAGAAGTAAATCCTGCAATCACAGGATGAGATAAGAGGTTGACCAAGAATCCTAGCCGAAGGATGCCAAGTAATATTTGTATTGTACCTATAGCTATGCCAGCTAGAATGACGAGCGAGATATACTCCTCAGTAAAAGGTATGGAAACAGAAGATATACCTGAAAATAGTAATAAAGCACTTATAGCAACTGGACCAATAGCTACTTTGGTAGAGCTGGCGAAAATACTGTAAATTATTAAGGGAACAATAGAAGCATACAAGCCATAAATTGGGGGTATGCCTGCTAACATGGCATAAGCCATAGACTGTGGAATCAAAACTGACCCTACAGTCAGACCAGCAAATAAATCATCTCTGAAATATTGATTGCCGTATCTATCTAGGCTTTTAAATATGGGAAAACTGCGCTTCATTAGCCAGATGTATGATCAGAGATGATATACCATTGATTTTCCAATTTTCGCCACAATAAAGTAAAATAACCTGATGGTTCATCCTCTTCTCTAAATAAGGTATACTTACCTATCACATAAGCGGCATCTTGAGATAGGACTCTGATTTCTATAATGTCAAAGTGGAGTCTCCCCATAGCTTTCTCATTAGGATATCCTTTTTTATAGTTTTCTAACGTTTTCTGCCAACCATAGGTTGGTCCTCGTCTACCAATAAAGCTCAGTTCAGGGCTATTCCAGTATGTTTGCATAAATTCTTCAATATTGCCTTTATTCCACGCATTTTGTTGGATCATAAGCCGCTTCTTTATACTTGTTTCTATATTGGAATAGTCTGTTAATAAAGTCTTTGATTTACAGCTAGATAGTAGCGTAAAAAGGAGAAAATAAACAATGAATCCTAAGATATATCGCATTAATTGGTCAAAATTAGTGTAAGGGAGAACATATATTTCCAATTTAAAGATAAGAATCATGATAATGGATGCAACGATTGTCTCCAAAACTTGTAACTCCTAAATAAGAGGTGTCCAAAAGACTTAATAAGAAATCTGTTAATGCTATCTTTAATCTTTGAAAACTATTTGATGAGATATCTACATAAGTTTTGTTTTCTGTCAATCGTCTGGATTTGTGTAAGCATTTTGGCTCATAACGAGTTAAAAGCGACACACCTTATTGGTGGAGATGCCACATATAGTTTTGTAAGCTATAATGCAGATTCTACAATGTTTACAATCACTGTGGTTTACAATCTTTACAGGGATATAGTAGGGCAGGGAGCACCATTGGCGCAACAAGAAGAATTTGGTGTCTATAGACAATTAGCTGATGGAAGCTGGGAATTTGTGGAAGGATATTCTGCAACAAGAAGGGGATTACAAGAAATCGAAGGAATAGATGAACCATGTAGAGAAGAACCGCCTTCATCCGTAGTTGCGGTAGAGACAGCTTTATATGAGCAAACACTCACCTTGCCTGTTATAGACCAAAACTATATGGTTGCTTATCAGAGGTGCTGCAGAAATGATGGAATCAATAATATTTTTGGAGATGAAGCTGGTGCTGTATTTGATTTGGTGATAACGCCTCTTGCTCAAAGAACAGGAAATAGTAGTCCTACCTTTGATGAGTTTCCACCAATATTTATTTGCGCAGGCTTTCAACTCAATCAAAGCCAGATGTGCACAGATATAGATGGAGACGAAATTAGATACTCATTCTGTACACCACTTTCAGCAGGCACCCCTAACTTCAACCCAGGTAATCCATGTGATAGCCCTAATCCATTAGTGGATTCTTGCCCGCCGCCATTTGACGAAGTTGTATTTAGACCAGGTTTTTCTAGTTTGGCACCTATGGCTGGCAATCCAGTGGTTCAAATTAATGGTACCACTGGATTAATAACTGGCACACCAGAAGCACCAGGACTATATATAATTGGAGTTTGTGTAGAAGAATTTAGGAATGGTGAGCTACTTTCTAGGGTAAGGAGAGATTTTCAGTTTAATGCCTTGACTTGTATTAAAGAACTCTCTGCAGATCTATTTGCAGATGATCAGGTAATAGACAATTCCACAAGTACACTCCCTATTAATATAATTAGAGCTTGTGGTGATAGTATGGTCAATTTTACTGCAATAGATAATAACAGCACCATTATAGACTATAGCTGGACCGTATTTAATCCTGAGGGCGAATTAGTATTGGACTCTTCAGGTATTGATGCTAAAAACATAGACGTCATTTTAAATGAATTAGGAGAATATGAAGGATTACTTTCAGTTATTGATGCTGAAGGATGCACTGATACAGCAAGGCTGAGAGTAATTAGATTACCAGATTTAGAATCTGACTTTGGTTATGAGACTATTGATTCATGTTATCTCAGTGTTATTAATTTCAATGATGCTTCCTCAGCAGAAGCTTCGGATGTTGTTCGTTGGGCATGGGAATTAGATGACGAAGCAGTTTTAACTGCACAAAACGTCTCCTTCGAGTTCACTGGTAGAGGAATCAAAGAAGTTTCTCTTATCGTAGAAGATTTAAATTCATGTATAGATACTTCTACTATGTTCATAGATTACAATCCACCATTGGATTCATTATTGATAGCAGATAGAACTAGAACGCTATGTTTTGGAGATTCAATATTTTTCGCAGATAGATGGATATCAGTACCTGGGTTCTATTCAGATACCATAGTCAATCAATTTAGTGGATGTGATTCATTGCATTCTTTTCTTTCTTTAAATTTCCTTGAAGAACCGAAACCTACTAACCTAGATACAACACTTTGCCCAGGAGAGTCAATCGATTATTTTGGGGTAAATTATTCAGTAGCTGGCAGTCATTTTCACACCACCCAATCCACAACTATGTCTGATGGATTTCAATTTTGTGACTCATTGCATCATTTTTTGGAATTATCATTTGAAGAGCAGCCAGAAATACTATTTGGTATAGATTCGGACTTTATAATCGCAAATAGAGATTACGCTTTTCCACTTTCTATACGAGGAGATTTTTCCTCTGCTGAATGGAGCCCGGATATTGGCTTAAGTTGTAATCCGTGTCCCAGTCCTATACTTAACGGAGAGATAGATACAACATATATACTCACTTTGATTACTGACAATAATTGTACTATTGTAGATTCATTTTTTGCAGACTTTGTAGTTGTGCCTGACGGATATTACATGCCTAATATTATATTGGAAAGTGCTATAGATGACCGCAATAGAGCTTTCTATTTACAAACTCAAGATAATGCTGTGGGCGAGGTAGAGTATGACTTACGCGTCTATGACAGATGGGGAGGATTAGTATTCGAAGGACTGAATCTTGACGTAAATGATAATACCCAAGGATGGAATCCAAATGGAGATTTACAAATTGGAGCTTATGTATACTTAATAGAAGTTCGTGAGTTTTTCGATACCAGACAATATACTGGCACAATCACCTTAGCGCGGTAGATTTACAAATATTACATCAGAACAATTTTCTATTTTCCATTATGCGAAGGTCTATATATATAAGTATTCTATCTATTCTATGTATGGGTTATTCTCTAGATATCTATGCTGCTCATATTGTGGGTGGAGATGTATCCTATTCATTTTTATCCTTCTCCAACAATAACACCCAAGTAAATTATCGTGTCAGATTCAACATGTACTTGGACAATTTTAGCCCAGGAGCTGATTTTGAAGAACAAGCTGAGTTCGGTGTCTACCAGCGACAAGCTGATGGTAGTTGGGCTTTTTTTGACAGCAGAATTGCTGATCCGCAGAATGCAGGTATAATTATTCAAGATGATAATCCCTGTCTAGATGAACTAGATGATGTAGGAGTACAATCTGCTTTCTATGAATTTGATGTTACACTAGACATTGTAGATCAAGACTATATGATTGCCTATCAACTTTGTTGTCGTAATAGATCCAGTAGTAATATTGACAATAACGTTGTAGGCAGTGTATTCAATATCATTATATCGCCAGAAGCTCAAAGAACAGGAAATAGTAGTCCAACCTTTGATAGATTCCCACCTATTTTTATTTGCAATGATTTTGAGCTCAATGTAAGTTTGGCCGTAAGTGATATAGATGGTGATGAAGTGGTTTATTCATTTTGTGCTCCATTAGAATCAGGTGGTGGTTTTGCGACTGGACCAGATCCATGTGAATTGTTTGAGCCACCGGCAGCAGGTTGCCTTCCTCCTTTTAGTAGAGTTACTTTCTTAGATCCATATTCTGCAGAAAACCCTTTGTTAGGAATGCCATTAGTTCAGATTGACCCAAGTACAGGTATAATTTCAGGGGTGCCTAGAGCCACAGGCCAGTTCGTTGTAGGTGTATGCATAGAAGAGTTCAGAAATGGGGTACTACTAACAAGTATTACAAGAGATTTTCAGTTCAATGTTGTACCCTGTGTAGAAAGAATTCTGGTCGAGTTAGAATCAGATGAAGTTGTGGTAGACGATACAAATATTATCAACCTTATAACTATATGTGGCGATAGTGCTGTCTCATTCATCACATCTATTGAAGGTAGTGCCGTAAATAATTACGAATGGAATATTGTAGGTCCAGACGGTAATCCATTCTTTATGCAAAGTGGTTCTGCACTTAATGAATTGGATTTATTGTTGCCGGAAACTGGTGTGTACAATGGATTCGTAGTAGTAGATGATGGCACCGAATGTAGAGACACTGCTTTTTTTAATGTCACAAAGTCAGGAGAAACACAGGCTAATTTCATAATCGAAAACTTGGACACCTGTTTTGCTTCAGAGATTGATTTTATAGATCGTAGCATTACTAGAAATGTAGAAATTACTGATTGGCAGTGGATGATAAATAACAATGTTGTAAGCAATAATCAGAATTTTTCCATCGAGTTTGGAGATACAGGCCCACAAGAGATTAGTTTGATTGTGACAGATGATGCGGGATGTATGGATACTCTTATCGAGTCAATAAATTATAATCCTTTACATGAAGGATCAGTTTCTTTTGCAATAGATACTGTACTATGTGCCAATGATTCCATATTATTCAATGGTGTGTGGTTGACTGAATCAGGTAACTTTGGAGAAGTAATTCCGTTTGTGGAAACGGGTTGTGATTCTGCTGGATTTACGATTAATCTTAGCATATTGCCACCGCCAGAAGTAATCACAATGGATGCTTCTATATGTGAAGGAGAAGTTGTTGATTTTTTCAATCAAGATTTAAATAGTACTGGGGTATTCACAAATAACATCATTTCTCAGCAATCAGGATGTGATTCGATTATCACAATATTGGATTTAGAAGTAATTGAAGTACCTCGGTTTGTTTCAGAACTTAGCGAGATATTTCTACCGGCCAACCAAGATAATTCTTTACCGATCACCATATCTGGAGAGTTCGAGAATATTCTTTGGACACCTGCAACTGGATTGAGTTGCTCAGATTGTCCTAATCCTATCATCAATTTTAATCAAGATTTGACATATACTGTAGTCGCAACCAATGTCCTGGGTTGTGCTGATTCCTTATCTATAGATGTCAACTTTGTCAACGTTCCAGATAGATACTTTATTCCGAATATATTAGGGGGTACTGAATTTTCAAATGAAAATAACATACTCTACTTGCAAACTATTGACGAAGCAGTCAATGATGTAACCTATAACCTCAAAGTGTATGACAGATGGGGAAATCTTCAATTTGACGGTGAAAATTTGCTTATCAATGATATGAATAGCGGCTGGAATATCTCATCTATCGATTCAGGTGTCTATGTCTATCTCTTCGAAATAATCGATTTCTTTGATACCACTATAGAAGCTGGTAATGTAACAGTAATCAAATAAAGAACTGATCCAACGGAATTGGTTTATACAATGTGTGCGGAGCGGCTTATCTTAGCCTCCAATCAATCCTTAATAATGGTAGATGATTTAGTGCTAAATGTGAATAAGGCAAGCGTTGCTTACATTAATGTTACTTTGGCGTTCATTATGTTCGGGATAGCCCTAAATCTGACAATTGATAATTTCAAGTCAGTATTTAAAACTCCCCAAAAATTGGTCTTAGGTCTCCTGTCTCAATTGATATTTCTTCCTTTATTTACTTACCTCCTTATTTTACTTACAAAACCGAGTCCTTCCATAGCGCTGGGTATGATTCTAGTGTCCTCTTGTCCTGGTGGAAATATATCTAATTTCATTAGTTCTCTTGCGAAAGCAAATGTGGAATTATCCATTAGTCTTACATCTATTACATCTGTCGCTTCTATAGTTTTTACACCTTTAAACTTTCTATTCTATGGTAACCTCTATCCTCCTGCTCAGAATATTCTTAGAGAAATCAAAATGGATTGGATAGAGATCATTCAGACAATAGGTCTTATTATTATCATACCCATTATACTTGGGATGCTCACAAAAAAATATTTTAATCGTACTGCACTTAAACTATTCAAACCTATGGAAGTAGGTTCTATGATCATGTTTTTGCTTATTGTTATCGGCGCATTCATAGCAAACATGCATAATTTCATGGCCTGTATTTCCGCTGTTTTCTTTTTAGTACTTCTGCACAATGGCGGGGCTTTACTTATAGGATACTGGACAGCAAAGTTGGGTTCATTACAATTAAATGATAGAAAATCTCTCTCAATAGAAACAGGAATTCAGAATTCAGGATTGGGCTTGTTAATTATCTTCACATTCTTTGAGGGGCTAGGAGGAATGGCTATTGTCACTGCTTGGTGGGCGATATGGCATATAATCTCAGGCTTCACAATTGCATTAATATGGAGAAGATAGTAAAGAATATATTTCATTGGGTGGCTAAGTCCTTAGCTAAGGTAAGTTTACGATTTTACTTTCGTGGGATAGCGTTCGAAGGGAAGGAAAATATTCCTTCTGAGGGTCCACTGATATATGCTGTCAATCACCAGAATGCCTTCTTGGATGCAGTCATAGTAGGTGGCTTCTCTCGCTTGCCAACTTATTTCATGACTAGATCAGATGTTTTTGTGCCACCTTTTGATTGGTTTCTAGATGCACTTAAAATGATGCCTATCTACAGAATAAGAGATGGATATAAGTCTTTATCTAAAAATGATGCCATATTCGAAACATGTAACAAACTGTTACAAGAGAAGAAAGCTATTCTGATTTTTCCAGAAGGAAATCATGGTCTAGAGTATTATTTACGGCCGCTGACCAAAGGGATATCTAGAATTGCACTACAATCGCAATCTACCATGGATGAGGCTATTAAAATTATTCCGACTGGTCTTAATTATTTTAATCACTTCCACTCTGGTCACAAACTTATCGTCAAGTATGGTGAACCTATCGAAGTGACAGATTATATAGAAGCATATTACAATCATAATCATAAGGGTCTTAAGCAGATTACAGACGCTATCTCAGTAGAAATGAAAAAGACTTTAGTTATTCCGATTAACTCAGACAACTACCCAACCCAAAGAAAAATATTCCAACGTAAGAATGAATCAAGTTCATTTTCTGCCTTGCGCGAAGGAGTATTTGATATTGATAAGGCCAGCGATGAAAGAAAATATCCAGTTCTATCGCAAGTAGGAACACTTTTCTCGCTACCTAATTTGCCACCACTATTACTTACATGGTGGGTGCTTAAGAATAAGGTGTCACAGAAGATATTTTATAGCTCCATCAAAGTAGCTATGCTTATATTCATATTCCCAATTTGGTTTCTTTTAGTATTTGGTTTAGTGTGGCTATTTGCGGGATTAAAATGGGCAGCTATTGTATTTGCTATACAAATAGTTACATTAATTATCAGAAGGGAATTAGTTAGATTCAACCATTAGAATGTTGCTTACTACAGTTAAAGTTCATTAATGAAATTTCAAGATTATTCGTTGCATGATAAGGTGAAGAAAGCACTTAATCTAATGGAGTTCAGAAGACCGACTGACATCCAGTATAAAGCTATTCCTAGTATTATGAAAGGAGAAGATGTGCTTGCCGTGGCACAGACAGGAACTGGAAAAACAGCGGCTTACGCTATTCCTACTGTAGATAGCATCTATAAAGCCAAGTTGTCAGAGCGACGCAGTACTGGTGTTAGGTGTCTTGTCCTTGCACCAACTCATGAATTAGCAGAACAAATCGCTGGTGTTTATGAGCAAATCACGAAATACACCACACTTAAGGTTGCCTCTATTATAGGCGGGGTAGACCAGGACCCACAAATAAGTAAACTTAACAATGGTGTTGATATTATAATTGCCACACCTGGGAGAATGTTTGACCTCATAAGTCAAGGTTTCTTAAAAATTCATCATGTAGAGGTTCTGATTCTAGACGAGGCAGATCATATGTTAGAGCTAGGCTTTCTTAAAGACATACAAGACTTAGTGAGAAAATTGCCGAAGCGACGCCAGACTCTTTTCTTCTCTGCCACAATCAATAATAAGATTAAGAAAGTAGCTTATGGAATTGTTAGGCAAGGAGCTATACGCATACAATTGTCCCCCAAAGATCCAGTGGCTAAAAAAATCGATCACTATGTACTTTACGTAGAAATGGATGATAAGCGATTCTTTCTTGAGAGAGTTATTACTGAGAATCCAGAAAGCAAGATTCTTGTTTTCGTAAGAACAAAAGTGAGGGCAGAACGTGTAGCCAAAGCCATGGGAAGGGTAGACATCGATACAGTGACTATGCATGGTGACAAGACACAAGAGGAGAGGAGCGCTACACTGTTGGCTTACAGGAATGGCGAGGTGAATGTTATGATTGCCACAGATATTACAGCTAGGGGGATTGATATACCTGATGTGACGATAGTTATCAATTATGATTTACCTACAGAGCCAGAGAACTATGTCCATAGGGTAGGAAGGACGGGTAGGGCTAGTAAGCGAGGATATGCCTATAGCTTTTGTGCTCGGCAAGAATTACCCATACTTGAAGCAATTACAAGCTATCTAAAGAAAGAAATCAAGGAAGTAAAGCTTACGAAAGGCGCATACAAAGAAACATTGAGTATAGAAAAAGATAGAAACAAGGATATCGAATCACTAATCGCTGAAATTGAAGAATATGAAAAAAAGAAGAAGAAAGGGAAGAAGCGAAGGAGAAAGTGATGACAAATATGAGTCTAACAAGCATCTCTCTTTTTAAAGCCCATTTTTTTTGATGTCAAGTTTTCAAAAACATGCTAAAAGTATAATTTAGAAGTATGTTAAGTTTTAGGTTTTGCCTACTTAGTTAATAGTTATTTTATCATATCTATAAGTAAATGATTTTAATGTCCAGATTTACCGCATTAGTATTGTCTACACTTGTATTATTATCTTTCATTTCTTGTAAGCAAGAGTCTTCCCAAGAGAATTTTCCTGATGGTTCTAGTGTGAAACTAACTTCTCCTACTTCGTCCAATGGAAAAGTTGATTTTCGCACAGTCAGTGCAAAACAGTCTGGCCTTAATTTCGTGAATAGAATAAATGAGACTCCTGGCCGAAGTCAGATAGAATGGGATTACTTCTATAACGGAGGTGGCGTAGCGATGGCAGATTTTGACAATGACGGCTTGACAGATATTTTCCTTTGTGGCAATGATAGTCCTAATGGCATTTATCGCAACAAAGGAAATTTCCAGTTTGAGGACAAAACAAGTACTGCACTACCCAATAGAGCTAGCTGGACAATAGGCGCTACCATTGTTGACATAAATAATGATGGCTGGCAAGACATATATGTTTGTAATACAGGGCCTGATAATGATGAACAAAAACTAAAGAACCAGCTATTAATAAATAATGGGAACTTTACTTTTACAGATAAAGCAGCTGATTATGGAGTTGATTTATCATCATATTCAGTTCAGGCAGACTTCTTTGATTACGATAATGATGGAGATCTTGATCTATGGGTCAATAACCATGGAAGATATAGAAGAATCAAAACGATTATGGCTGAAGAGAATATTCAGACAGTCAGGAACAATGAAACCTTGTTAGGAAAAATTAATAAAGTCAAGAAGCCTGGAATAGCTAAAAGTAAATCCAAACTACTTAGGAATGATGGTGGTAAGTTTACAGATGTTAGTGTGGCAGCAGGAGTTAGCAGTTTGTCATTTGGGTTGGGATTATCTATCGCAGATTATAATGATGATGGAAACCTAGATGTATATGTTGCTAATGATTATTGGATACCAGATTATTATTATATAAATAATGGAGATGGCAAATTCACTAGTCGCTCTGATTTGATAGGTCATAACTCATTCTTTGCCATGGGAAGTGATGCCGCTGATTATAACAATGATAATCTCTTAGATTTAGTTGTAGTGGACATGACCCCTAAAGATCATTTTAGAAATAAAACATTAATGGAGTCTATGGATGTAAAGAGATTCAACCTTTTCACCCATATGGCAAAATTCACGAGACAGTATATGTTTAATTCTTTCCAAGTAGGTGTGGGCAATGGCTACTTCAGTGAGATTGCTAATGCGCTTGATGTTGGGTTAACTGATTGGAGTTGGGCACCGCTACTTTTCGATATGGATAATGATGGTCATAATGATCTCTATATAACAAACGGATATTTTAGAGATACTAAGAATCAAGATTATCGGTCTAAGTTAGGAAAATATGACCCTTCAAAAATAAGAGGCAAAACTGCCTTTGAGAACCTTCAGAGTTTGCCGTCTATTCCAGTAGATAATGCAGTCTTTAGGAATACAGGCAATTCACAGTTTGAGAATATAACTAAGACCGCTAGTAATCTAGAAAGTTCTTTTTCTAATGGTGCAGCATATGCCGACTTGGATAATGATGGCGACCTTGATATTGTCATCAATAACCTCAATTCGCAACCGACGATATTGCAGAATCGTACAAGTCAAAATAACTACCTCAGAGTTATTCTTCAATCAAAAAACGAAGCTGATGTAAAATTCAGTAAGTTGGTCTTACATTCTGGAGATCAAAAATTTAGAAGAGACTATGCTTTTACTAGAGGCTATGCATCCCATATGGAACCCGTAGTTCATTTTGGGATTGGCCAGTCCAATGTAATAGATAGCCTTACTGTGAAATGGCCCTCTGGGAAGACAAGCACTCTTACTGGTATTGAGATTAATCAAACGCTAAAAATAAATGCAAGTGCCCAGAACAAACTTCCAACATCTATTACAAAGATTAACCCCTCATTTATAAATGCTTCTAACTTACTTTCAAGAGCTAATGCTATTCATGCAGAGACATTCTTTGATGACTTCAAAAAGGAAGTCTTACTGCCACAAAAATACTCTACACTAGGACCCGCCCTCAGTGTAGGTGATATCAATAAGGATGGCATCTCTGAGTTTTATCTTGGGGGTAGTGCAGGCTATCCCGGCAAGCTCTTCAGCCTACAAGGCAATTCATTTGTGCAAATTCCAAATTCGGATTTTGATCGTGATAGTTCTTTTGAAGATCTTGCTTCTGTTTTTATAGATGTAAATTCAGATGGTTTATTGGATTTGTATGTTTCATCAGGTGGTGGTGGAGATGTCCAGAATCCAGTTCTTCTCAATGATAGAATCTATATCAACCAAGGTAATGGCCAATTTAAAAGAGATGTTAGGGCTCTAAAAGGAGTGAACACCAGTACTAAGGCAATTGTCCCATTGGACTTCGATAATGATGGTGATATTGACCTATTTGTCGGAGGACGTAATAGTCCTGGAAAATATCCTGAGCTATCAGAAAGCTATCTTCTGGAAAATACAAATGGGACATTCGACAATATAATTTCTCAGAAATTTAAAGATGCTCTACCAAATATGGTTACAAGTGCATCTCCCATAGATATTAATGGGGATGAATACATGGATCTTGTCGTCTGCGGAGAATGGTCTTCACCTATAGTATTTATTAATGATGGTTCCAAGGGCTTTTCAAAAATACAGAATACACAATTAGATGATCTCAGTGGATGGTGGTACAGTGTCAAAGTAGGAGATTTTGATAAGAATGGCAAGGACGATATTATTCTGGGTAATCTCGGGCTTAATAATAAGTTTCATGCCTCATCTTCTAAGCCACTGAATGTGTTGTATGATGACTTTGATGGGAATGGGTCCCATGATATATTCTTAACAAAGAAGTATAAAGGCAAGACTGTTCCTGTTCGGGGTAAAGAGTGCTCTTCTGAGCAGATGCCAGGCCTTTTAGATAAATTCGGCACCTATGAATCATTTGCCTCTTCATCTATCGCTGATATTTTGGGTAAAGACAAAGTATCCTCTTGTGGTTCTATGACGGTGACCAGCTTTGAATCTCTGGTACTTCTACGAAAGGGTGATGGCTTTGAAGTCATGCCTTTGCCTTTTCAGGCACAATGGTCTCCAATTTTGGATATGGAAATAATAGACGTCAACAGAGATGGGAACCTTGACGTAATTGTAGCTGGTAACATATTCAATGCAGAACCTGAGACACCAAGTTATGATGCAGGCAAAGGCTACATATTGTACGGAAAGGGAGATGGCAACTTCGACTTATCTATAGATACTAGAACGTCAGGACTTATGATGAATTACAACGCTAAGGAAATAGCAGTCATTCCTCATCCTGCGGGCTATGGTCTTTTGGTAGCGAATAACAATGGACCTACACAACTCTTTATAAAGAATTGATATAATCGGAAACATTATCGAAAGGTAGTTTTACCACACTTATTGATACTGTTCGTTTCACTTCATCACTATGAGCACATCAATTAATAATCCTATAATTATTATTGGAGCAGGCCTGACAGGGTTGACTCTTGGGCATTATCTAGAAAAAGAGAATAAGGATTTTATCATCATAGAATCACGTCCAAGAATAGGTGGAAGAGTCCTGACTGAAAATGGGAATGAAGGTATCCCTATAGAGTTAGGCGCAACGTGGTTAGGATTGCAACATAAGCACTTATTGAACCTACTCGATGAACTGAATATTGAAACCTTTAATCAGGAATTTGGAGACAAGGCAATAGTGGAACCCATATCCACCAGCCCGCCTTATCTTGTTTCCTTGCCTCCAAACGACAATCCTTCTTTTAGGATAAAGAGCGGCACACATACCATTACACATACCCTTAATAAAACGATTAAGCAGCATCGCATTCGACTCAATGAAAAAGTAAAATCTATTTCTCTAGAGGGAGATACACTTAGTCTTATCACCAATAAATCCACCTACCAAGCATCTAAGATTGTATCTACGCTACCTCCTCAACTACTTATAAACACCATCGACTTTCATCCACAATTACCCAATGAACTTATATCAGTAGCAGAAAAGACACATACATGGATGAGTCAATCTATTAAAATAGCCTTGAGTTTTAAATCTCCTTTTTGGCGGAAGCTAGGTAAATCAGCAACAATAATGAGTAATGTAGGACCGATACCAGAAATGTATGAGCATAATAATGTAGACAATTCAAAGTTTGCTCTAATGGGATTTATGAATGGGAATTACTATTCGATTAGTAGAGAAGAAAGACTGGAGAAAATCATCAATCAACTATCAAGATACTATGGTGACGAGGTAAACGCATACACTCATTATTATGAGAAGACCTGGACAGCGGATCTTAATACGCATCATCCATACAGCAGTCATATTTTACCACATGAGAATAATGGGCATAGCTTATTTCAGAGTACTTACTTAAATGACCGTCTTATAATAAGTGGTACTGAAACTTCTACCGTTAATCCTGGGTATTTAGATGGCGCTGTCTATAGTGCTATTCATGCATTAGAATCTATTAAGGTAACCAGCTAATATGAGGAATTATAAGATAGACCATATTGTATACGGCGTACATGATTTATCTGAAGCGATAGCACATTTTAAAGCGGCCTATGGAATAGAAGCCATCATGGGTGGTAAGCATAAACATCAAGGAACACACAATGCCATTTTCAACTTAGGAGATCAATGTTATTTTGAAATCATAGCAAAAGATCACAGCAATAAATTGTCTGGATCGAATGTGTGGATGGGCCTAGATCATCTTAAAGAACCTAAGATAACTCGATGGGCGGTAAAGTCAATTGATATACAAAATGAACGTGCTATTGTCAAAAGATTCAATTCGGAAATGGGCGATTTGCGTCAAGGTGCACGAACTAAAGTGGATGGCTCTGTAATGGAATGGGATCTACTCATGCCATTGAGTAGCCCAGAAGTGGAACTAATGCCATTTTTCATAGATTGGACTGGAGATACTGCTCATCCAACCCTTGGTCTACCTGTGGCTGCTACACTGCAGAAAATTGAGTTCTACCATCCTGAACGGCATATTTATACCTCAGAATTTCTTGAACTGAATATGGATGTTGAAATAAAACAAAATCCAACTGCACAAATCAATGTGATTATTCGTGGGCCAAAAGGTGTCTTTACGATTTAGGGTTAAGGTAGCGATTGAGAAAATAAGATGTATTAATTCTAAGTATTTAAACATCACGAAAACATATGAAAAATACTTTTGAACTCCTTCTTTGCAGCTCTGCTTAGCGGCACATTATGATTGCCAATCAAGATGATATTCTCATTCATATTTACCTTGGTGATATGATTAACATTGACAATATAGCTTCTGTGGGGGCGGATAAATGCTTCACTTTTTAAAATGTTGGTATAATCAGCTAGACTCATTCGATTTAAGTATTCTTCACCAGATATTGTAAGCGTTCTGCAATAGACATTATTAGATTCTATGAGCATTATGTCCTCTGTTTTTATTGCATAAAAGTCTTCATGCTTTTTTAGATATAGGATGTTTGCAACTAATTTATAATCTTGGTCAGAGCTGTTAGAATTGACTAGAGAATAATTAATCTTGGTAAGCAGATCTACAGAACTCCTTATCGTAAACTCATCAACAGGCTTGGTCAGGTAGGTGGAGTTTGGGATATTAGAGCCTAGACTCAAATACCACCTACTTGAAGTAGGTGGGTTAATGGGTTCGGACTAAAAGTCC
>CAZQDZ010000006.1:53522-128809 GCA_964591455.1 uncultured Saprospiraceae bacterium | reverse complement strand
ATGAGTCTCCTGGAGTGAAGTCAAAACCTTCCAGATCTTCTCCTGTGGCATTCGGCATGTCAAATACAACATAGTAAGTAGAATCTGCATCAAGGCAATACATGGCACTGCCCGCTTCATCTGGTCCGAAGTAATACTCACCTGTACTATCAGTTGTATCTTGAGCTATAGAATTCTCAGGAATAGGATTATTTTCACTACAACTAAAAAGGTAAGCTATAACTCCTATTGCTCCTATTTCTTCTGCACCTGCTTGACAACCATCTTGGTCGTAATCAAAGAAGACTTCTCCACCTAAGCTTTGGCAACAAACTAAATCAGATTCTACTTCTACTGTTCTTGTTTTGCAACAAGCAGTTATATCATCACTACCTGTGTAACATACACTAACCGTAAATATTCCTTCCAAGATAATATTACCAGTCGTAAGACCAGTGGTAAGCACTTGACCTCCCTGATCAGTGATAGATATATCAAGATCGGCAATATCATAAGGACCATTAATTTCTACTATCGATACCTGACCTAAGTCATCACAAGTTACTGGCTCCTGATATTGAACTATAAAATCCAATGGCTCTAATGTCGTCACTTCTATACCAGCCAAAACATCTTTACAACCCGTCAGCTGATCTTCACAAATGACTGAATAAATACCTGGCGCTACTCTAAAGGTTGCTGCAGCATCTGCTGTTGTCTGCCCTAGGGGGACAGTAGAATTCTCTGCATATAATTTACATAAAACAGTAGCATCTCCTCCTCCAAAAAATTCAATTGTACCATTATCGCCTGAACAAATTCCTGGTTCCACCATCCAATCTTCTGGACTGGACATAGGTATTCCACCTGTCTCTAGTGTCACTTCACTTGAGCCTGTACAATCCGTTCCATCATTAGTAGAAATGGTATATGCACCGGCACCCAAGTCACTAACAATCAAGGTACTAGCATTAGAGACAGTGTAAAGTATTCCGTTTACATAATACTCATATGGGAATAAACCACAGATAACATTGATGGTAATCTCTCCAGTGTTCGCTGTACAAGAAGGAAATTGTGTTGCACTTGCTGTCACTTGCAAGCCTTCTTCTTTCTCTATTTCTGCATTCAGAATATTTTGACATCCATCAGCATCTGTGATGGTGACATTATAAAATCCTGCAGGTCCACTTAAAATATATGGAGAAGTCGCTGACACAGGACCACCAATAACTGCAGGACCAACCCAGGCTATCTCGTAGTCTGGGGTCCCACCAACAAAGGTCATTTCTATTTCTCCCAAAGTAATACATGTCGCAGCCGTAACTAACTCACTGACCATCGGTCCATCGATCTCATCAATTTCTTGACAAGCTTCATAGAAACAATCTGGTCTATCTGCAGACGTAATTGTCACACAATAACTTCCAGCAGGTAAATCTTCAAGCTCCTGAGTCGTCGCTCCAGTGTCCCATAGATAGGTGAAAGTGCCTGTACCTTGTACTGTCACAAATATGTTACCATTGGATTCACCGCACTGTGCATCAATCACTGCAAATTCTTCTATGATTACTGGGCAAGGGTCATTACACAATGGCAAGGCCAGCTCAGCAGTATCTCTCTTGGTGCAGCCATTTGCATCAGTCAATTCAAAACTGTATACACCGACGCCTAGACCTGTAGGCATCATCCCAGACAAGGAAGCATCATCCCAGATTATTGTATAATTATCCGTGCCACCGGAAGGGGTCACATTAATAGAGCCATCCTCTGAATCACAATCTGAAGGAGAAGTCGCTATTGCTACGCAGCTCAACTCATCTGGCTCCTCGATCGTAACATCTATTATTTCTACACAAGCAAAGATGCCTTCACCTGCCTCAATTCTTATCTGGTAATCTCCAGCCGCTAAATCTTCGACACAATAAGGGAGAGCATCTGCAGTTGCAAATGTTGCCAAGGTAGTCATACTCGAATCCCAGATTTCCATCGTTTCGCCAGCGTTCAAAGCTTCAGCGACACAGAAAGACCCGTTAGCTTCACTATTACAAGTTGCTGCTATTGGCGAGACTGCATCAGCAGTTATTTTTATATCATTATCTGTAAGCGTTATCGTATCCATATCCATACAAGACATCGGATTACCTGCACCATCTGTTGCCCAACCGATGACTTTATAATCTCCTGGTGCAAGACCTAGGAACATCATCATATCTGATTTGTCAGAACAAGCGTTGGCACTAGGGTCTGGCACAGGAGTATTCGAAAGTAAAGCACCAGCTAAAGTGTATAACTCATAATTATAGTTACAATTACCATTGACAGCCATCACAAGAATTCTACCATCATTCAATTCGCAAGGACTACCAGAAATAGTATCCAACTTTATTGTGAAGCCTTCGTCGGAGATAGGCACTTCAACGTCACAAATCGCAGGACATTCACTTGGGTCATCCAGACTCAGATCAAAGGCGATAACTTCATACATACCTGAACAGACATCTACAAAGATGTGCTCATTAGGTGCAGCTTGAGGGAAAATCAAATTACCCATTGCATCTTGCATCCTGTAAATTATCCCAAGACTATCAGGCATAATCACTACCCCATCACAAGGGCCACAATTATTAGAAGCCAAAACGGAGTTAGGGCAAATACCTTCTGCCTCATTATTAGGTACGATGGCTCCGACAGAACCAATTACACATCCTGTAACTATGCTTGTCAGTTCCACAGTATAAAGTCCAGTCATCAGACCACTGAAAGTCGGTGGAGCAGGGCTCGTTATATTCGCTATCGGTGTAAAGCCATCTAGTAATACATAATTGAAATCTGTAAGAGGATAAGTGTTGCCAAGGTTGTCAACGATTTCCGTTACAGCTATTTCTCCTATTAATTCATCACAAGGTGTCGGCGTAATCTCTACTTCTATTGTGTAATCAGTTGTACCAGCATCTTGCAAAGTCAACTCCAAAGTTTCGGAACAGAAAGTTTCTCCGTTCTCTACATAATTAATTGTAATCGTATAAGTTCCAGCTTCTGCATCAGTACAAGTCACAGTATCAGTAATCAACTGAGAGGCTGTTATTCCTTTAGAGAATCCAGTAGTGGTATTCAATACTTCTACCGTAATGGAACCATTACCGTTAGCCAAGCCTTCTTCCACTACGCAACCAGAGGCAGCATAAGGAATATTGAAATCATAAACACTGCCGAGAAGACAATCTACCTTTTCTTCAATATCAATTGCAACTAAACTAAGTTCACAATCAGGAGGGCATTCTGTCGCTTCAATAGTAAAACTCAAAGTATCTCGTGGACAAGTGCTGAAAAGTCCAGCATCTCCCGCTATGAGCACAACACAATAGTCGCCCTCAGCTCCTGCAGTGACGTCATAACTATCACTGTTGGCACCAGGAGTTGTATTTGTCTGTACTAGTAAGCCAGTACTCACAGAACCACCTTGATACCAATCTACTCTTACAATATCAATAGCTGATGGATCGGTCTCATAGAATACAGTTGCAGTAGATAAGGAGTCTGGATATAATTTCTCACAAGGCAACTCTGGTGCATCTACAGAAGTGATTATTGCTTGATCATCTGGCTCAGGCACCACACAAGTAATGCTTTGAATATTACAAGCATCCCATACGTAAATCATTACGTTATAAGTACCAGGCACTAATGGAGCGAAGCTGGTAGTTGTACTTCCAGAATTATCTACTATAGAAAAACCGGAACCATTGGATACAACTATTGAGTCTGGTGTAAAGCCTGCTGGAGTTGTCGCAATCTCTATGTCCAATGAACCAAAAGATTCTAAGCAGCTAGCTGGTGGTGTGCCTTCACAAGTTGCCACAACTGAAGCACCAGGCGGCGGGGTAGGGACATTGATTACCTCTTGTATATTTCCACAGGCTGTATAAATTTTTGCTGTCCAATCTCCCCAAATTATTCCAGCACCTGTGGTCGCAGAATAAGGCGCAAGGTGAGGGCCAAAATCCTGAACAAGAGCGCCCATAGGACCACACCAGATGATGCTATCTATAGGATTATCACTATTTACTGTAAAGTTAATTTCTGCATCCTCAGAAGCACAATCTGAGTATGGAGTTACGATGACATCTGAAACAATAAGCTCATCAGTTGCACTTATAATATCACAGGTCATTTCTGCTTCACCACATTCTGTATATAACTTAGCTGTGTAGGTGCCTACAGGCAAATCAGTGAAGCTTGTGTTAATTGCGAAGAGTGCAGGACTACTTATAGAATAATCAACTGACTCCACACTGCCATTAAGATCACAGATCACAACAGAATCTACCACTCCATTCGTGGAGCCGATTATATCTATAGTACCATCACTAGCTGAACAAGAAGAAGCAGGATTACACATCATAGAAAGCAATACTTCTTGAGCAGGCGTCTCTGGCAAAACAAAAGGATACTCCTCTATCTCAGAACAATTGACACCTTCTACTTTCACTGTGTATAATCCAGGATCAAAGGATTCAGAAATACTTTCTGGAACGCTTCCCCCATCCGTAGGTAAAAATATAATTCCTACTTCCTTAAATCTTGACTTATCATCAAAGGTCGTTCCATCCATAACCAGAACAAAAAAGCTATTAGGCGTCACCCAGTCTGTACAGATAAATCCATTACATTCTTCTAGTATTGTCTCAACTGGATAATCAGTACAATCGTCATCACTGATAAATAAATTGGGAGCATTAGCAAATAACCCACTGCTTATCCAATCAGTAAAACTACCATCTGTTGCTGAATCAAAATTCTGATCAGCAAAGCCTTCTATTCCAAAATCACAATCATTGACAAAAGAAGTCGGTAGGCCTGTCGCATCTATACTTCCATCGGGATTATACGTCAAGGTGTAACTAGAATTCAAATCTATCTGATAGTGCACATCTAAAGTATTGCCACTGACTAGAGTGGAGGTAATCGGTGGACAATTACCACCTTTTCTAATACAGTCTAGATCATACAGCATCAAATTAGAACACATACCTCCGCAACCCATTTCGCCCTCCATAAAGACAGTATTTCCATTTTCATCACAGATGGTCACCATAGCCACATCTTCGGAATTTTCGAAAACTATATCCACAGTTGAAACTTCATTACAAGTTTCTGCTGGATCTACACTTACAGTAGCCCGCAGATCATCTGCCCTCACTATATGCTCTTTACATACTGGTGGAATATCACAATCCAATCCAGAATCAGGAGATAAAGTCGGTGTCGCACATACTTCATAAGTCCCTTCATCTGCCCACCTTATACTAGCACAATTTCCTTCTTGAGATATGACATCGCCATCTTCAGCATCCCAAGTATAAAGTAATATATCATTGAGGGGGTTTTCTACAAATTGATCACTACTAAAAGTAGTTGTCATAAATGTCTGAGCAATACCTAGCTTTCCACATTGATTAGTCGTAAACCGAAGCGTATATCTAAATTGTGTCGCAGAGCAACAAAACTGAGCAGGTGTCTCTATTTGGTTGCCGTTTATATCGAGGTATGCAATGGTAAAATCAACTTGACCTGATTCGCAAACAACCTCACAAGATTTCACATAAAGTCTCGTTGCTGTTCTTTCTTTATTACTTGTTACTAAAGTGTAGTTTCCATCCATACTACAAGTAATTCCAGTTACACTTGTAAACGCAACTCCTCCTGAGCTAACAATCGCATCAAAAACTCCACCTACACTAGTCGCCACAGTGGAATTAAACCAAGCCTCTATTTGCATCTCAAAATCCACATAACTTGCATAACTTACTGAAGTCATAAAAGTCCCACAAGGTGTTGCGAAGCTCACATCTGCATCCCCCACAATAGGTAAAAATCTGAGGAAGGCCACTCTATCGCAATCTGTCACGAGAGAACAATTCTCTAGACTACCAGTCACATTATTATTTATGACTTGAGGAACTGCATAAGCAATTTGTTCGATTCCAAAATCATTCTGATAACAAATTTCTTCACCTAGATCCAAAAAGATATCTTGTATAGAATCATTAAAGCTCTCAACCCAAGGATCTATTTCTTCAAACGATCCAGGACTATTAAATCCAACGGAAGCACCATTATGTGAAAATGAATAAAATCTGGTCGTTCTTCCATCAGCAGAGACTAGCAAACTTTCACAAGTCTGAAAAACTGAGTTCTCGGAGGCCACAACCCTCTGACAAATAGGCTCTAGTTCTATCGTACACTTCGCCTCTTCCCCTGGGCAAGATGGTTCACCAGAAATTGTAAAATCACCTAGCTCTCCTATGACCTGCATTGCACAGGAGCCTGAAATCCTACAGCCATCACCAAGATTCATAGTCACATCATAACTATAAGTACCGACTGGCGCTGGGCCAAAAATACCGGTAGATGTTTCTATATATTCCAAATCAGGATCCCCTATCGATGACCACTGCAAAGTGAAGCCACTAGAAGGTAAATTTTCACACAATAATGTGGTCTGTCCTCCTATACACGTTAATGGTAAATCTGTACAGACATCTAAATTCAGATTAACAGGATCTATAGCTAAGGCATCAGAAGTACATGCGCAATCATCACCACCTGCCACTACATACAAATTACACATCTGATCTAAAGTCAGCTCCATATCCGCATCTACGAAAACTATTTGGCCTGACGCTAATCCGCTTGAATAATTGACAACTGTCAAAGCTTCGCCCGAATCCAATATTGCATTCCCATTATCATCAGAAAAAATTGTCAATGCGACATCTGATCCAGGATCTATATTTGCCCCTAAATTTTGTATTGCTATACTCGCCGATAAGGCTAAATCTCCTGTACTAGAACAACTTGCCGTCCCAGTCAACTGAGAATCGACGATCTTAATACTTGGAATGAGTTCTACTGCACTTTCACTTAATTCGCTGGTAAATATTTCCAGATTGCAACTTTCTCCAGTTGTTATACAGACAGCATCATCTGATACTTTGGTATAGCTAGAAAAATTAAGACTACCGCATTCCGTACTAGGATCAACCGATACATCTAAATTAAAAGCCAAGACACCAGGAGGTGTACCAGCTGGAATTTCCCAGCAATATTCATTGCCTCCAGATACTGGAGTTACTGTAGGTGACATGACCCAAGTGGAAGGATTGAAAGGTGTATAGGAATTGACTGTCACTTCGGAAGGGAAGGTGATACAAATAAATTCATTTGGCCCTGTTGGATTAGGGAAGGAAACTATATTAGCAGTTACTATTTGGTTATTGATACATGCACTTAGCATTGTATCTAAAAGGACAACTTGGTTCCGATTATAATCTCTTGGATCTAATCCTTCTATCGGTATTATATTAGATGATTCTGCTGATGAAAACAACTCTGTGTTACAAGCATCCACAGACATTGCTTCTATAAATAATTTACTGCCTGAAATGTAATCACAATTTGTCGTGGCCTTCCATTTGAATCTATATTTATTATCATTTGTCTCCGGGAAAGTAGCCCCTGGTAATTCTAGATCCGTTCCAAGACTCGTAGCAAAATTTGCTAGATCGATGGTCACTTTTTGAGATGGCTGACCATTGACAATCGTATCAGGATTGACAATAGTTACGAAAGCATCACTTATAGGTGTATAGACACCTGGTGAACCAAGTGCTACTATTGTATCTGGATGCGCAAAACAAACTGAACCAGGAGAAAGCTGTATTCCATTCTTAGGAAGATATAAACAAATCTCTTGCATAAAGTGGGAAGCCACACCTACATTCTTTATGACAACCTCGAAAGGTATTTCTTCACAAAGTTGTACTGGGGGTTCGAACTGATTGACAAAAGAGGCTTGCAAACCTGTCATTGCTCTGACGACTGCGAGTTCTTTTTGTATAACATTACAAGACTCACCATTAGAAAATTCTCCAGTGACAGGATCGTCGGGATAACCATTACAAGACCAGCCTACATAGACAGGCACATACATCGTATCGCAATCCGTAAAGGTCGCATCTAACGTCAGATCATTGATAGTCTCTGATCCTAATTGGAACCAAGTAATGGAACCATTTGTAATTCCAGATGCTGTAATATCTGCACCTGTAGTATTATCAAATACCTGATCAAAGGTAATCGAAGGTGGTAAATCAAAAGCTACCCAGTGGAATTCTGCACTAGGTGTATGCCCCACTTGTATATTCCACACAACATCATCATTAGATGTCTGCACGATAGGTGCGCCTAGACAATTAAGAATGGCTTCTGGAGGATTATTGAATTCTACTCCACCTGGGCTTTCTATTTCTTTAGGTCCACAGCCACCACAATGGTGGTAATAAATTTTAGAGTCTGCGGTTATGTTATCGCTATAAGCATAGCACTCTGTAAACTCCAAATCAAAATTCAAACAAAATAGTGAATCAGAATTTGAAGATCTAGCCAATTCTTCGGGCCAAGTCCCATCATTTTCAAAAAGAATATTGAAACCACCAGAATTATCTGCCGTTATCTGTCCATCAGGAATACTATAAGTTTCTGGACCATTAAGACCTTTACGTGTCAAGATAGCAGACCCTGAAGTATAGCTGAATTCTGCGCCAGAAATATTATAGACAATAGAGTCCAAAATATAACCAGGTCTGTAATCATTGAATTTATTTCCTACGCCGCAGTTGTCTACCATATCTATGGAAGCACTGACTTCGCAACCGTTTCTAAACTCTAAACTTGCGACCATTTCTGCAAGGAAAGGGTCTCCTACGAAATATTCTGCTTTTTGTGTTTTGGGACTGCCACAATTGGTAATATTTCCACCATCTACGAATTTCCCTTTGAACTCGACTTCTAATTCTTCCATCATAAATCCATCGGCACAAGTCGGTACATCTTCTTTTACTTTCCAGTCGGCAATAAATTCTATCGACCATCCATCTCTGACGCCAGACCAGTCTATACAACTGCTCAAATCAAACTCTCCTGTGATTACATCATAAGGAATCGGCGCACAGGAACTCATCAAAGTCATCGCACCATTTGTTACAGTAAAAGATGCCGTACCCTCACAATACTCTAAATGCGGACCCGGATCTATCTCTGCAAACATCATCGCGATCTCATCACAAGGCGGATTACTAGGAGCAGTAGATTGTCTGACAAACTGTGCCTCTGTAGTCAATCGCAAAGTATCACAAGCCAAGGCATGATCTTTTGGATCAGGTATACTTGCAAAACTGGCATCAGGGGCAGGGCAGCCATTTGTGATACGACACAGATCTGCACTGGTATTTTCCAGACAATATAAATAACAGATTGGTGTAGAGCCTGGGGTGCCACAAAAGCAGTCTTTAGCTGTCTCGTAACAAGATCGCTTGAAAGAACAACATTGTGTTCCATTATCGCATTCAAAGATGACTTCGTATGATTCGTAAAATTTTACAGGTTCTACGGAAGAGGTACAGATACTTGCATGTTGTACATTGATGAGTATTTCTTCCTCTTCTATACAGGATTCTATAAAACTGCTTTCGACTTCTATCACTAAAGTATCTGGCGCCCCGCCTACTCCATTAATGATGGAATGTGTTGTTGCCCCAGTTGAAGAAGCTACTCCCGTAGCCATATCAGCAGCTGTCATAACAGAACCTGCTGTACCATCAGCATTGATCTGTGCAACTTTATATCTTAAGAAAACGCGGCAGTCATCATAATTGATCCCTCCAAACTGGTAGCGGTACCAATAATTTCTATTGGCACAACCAGAGCCATTAAAAGATGTAGGTCCTGCTCCTCCGCCAAAATTCTCCAAACCATTAGTTGGCTCAGGCTTGTAGTCTATGAGTTTATATCCAAACTCATAAGCTGTAAACCATCTCAGTCCATAACAATTTTCCCAAGTGGCTTTGACGTCTGGCATGAAACATTCTGCTTCAGGATGCACACAAGCATCAGCGTCTTTGCAACCCAAGGCTATCTCAAAAGAGAAAAAAAGTGAGCCATCTTTGACAATGTTACCTGGAACTGATACTAAATAAAAGCTATCTAAGTCAGTACTATTAACTGAGACTCCTGCTGTATTTCCAGTAGATGCATCTGTTCCGTACTCGTAATTTACAAGATCAAAAGTTGAGCAAAATTCTTTTCTAATGTAAAATCGTATGTCCTGAGCTGTAGTGGTCGGATTATCCAAACCACTGATGTTTTTCATCTCGAAAACTATTTTTCCAGCCTCGCAGTAGGAAGGTTCTGTGTACTCCACTTCTAAGAAAGACAACATAGGATTGCCTTCAGTGGGCGGAAATGATGAGGTAACGGGTTGAGATTGTGCCTCTTCACGAGGATCGGCACATCTGTCTTCGTAGGTCACTTTGATCCATGGATCCAGACAGGTTGGTTCTTCTTGACTGACGAGTTCTTCACATTCTAGCGGCGTACCATCATCCGGCGGGCTGGCCAGATTTACTTTTATGATCAAAGTATCATTGACCCCAACATCAGGAAGACCAGTAAAGCAAATTGAGTCTCCTAGGACTTGAATCGTAGTTCCAGTTGTAAAATCATCTCTTGTACCGTCTACATTTCCGATGGAGACAAAATATTCATCCCACTCGAATACTTGACATTCGTTTCTATAGATGGTTGCTTTGACATTCTGTGCATCGGCTTCTCCTGGAAGTGTTTCTAGAGCACCACCATTAATGGAATCATTGACAATTCTAAATTCCCACATCAACGGATCTGTACAAGGATCTGCTGGAATAATTGGAACTCTTTCTACGAGCAAGTCTGGGATCCCATTAAATACAACGACAACTGATTCTAGTCCAGTACTTTCTTGACAAACTTCATCATTGCATCCATACCAAGCAGAAAGACTACTATTATTTACTGTTGCTGGACATTGTGTTTCAACACAATAATGTAGCTGTACCCCACCATCAACTTCAAACAACCCATTAGGACCTCCGAAGGTCATACCATCAATAATTAAATCTATACTATCCACATTTGTTCCTGATCCCAAAAAAGGCAAACCATTTATCGCTGTTGTACCTACTACCCCTGACTCAATGGGAAAGATGTCAAAACTGGTAACCTTTGAAAAAGGAAAATCTGGTAGGTCCTTAAAATTAATGGTGTCAAGCAAAGAAAATTGACCACTATTTACAATGGTCACTTCTCTACAGACTACCTCTCCTGGCAACGCTGCTGCAGGCATTGTAGAAGAAGCAATAATATTTAGAAAAGGCTCAAATATATTAGCTCTCAGATCTATAACCCCATCGCCAATCACCTGAGATGGGATATTTCCTGGAAGAGAATAATCTAATTCATACGATGGAATAACGAAAGACTCATCAGCAACTGAACAGTCTGGACTCAGGACGATATCAAAAGTTATAGGGTTGTTCTTATCTATGCTGAGGGCAGCTCCTGGATTAAGATCCACTGTAATCGCACCGCCATTATTATCAGTAAAAGTAAAATCAGTTCCAGAGGTAAAAGATCCCCCCACTCCACCTGATATAATTATATCGTCTGGAGTAAAGCCATCAAAGACAAAGATTCGTAATTCATTAAGTGTCAGAACTGCGTTAGGATTACACGTAATTCCTGGCGTACCGAAGGTAATCCTGACTGTATCCGCAACAGAGCACAAATGTGCATCATTGAAATTGGGTTGGCCCGTGAGGCCGGTTACATCTACGAGAGCTACCTCGATGAGATTGACGTCGCAGTTGTCTTGTTGTGAAAAGCCTGGACTTAGAAATGCAAAAAATAAAATTACGACAAAAACCTTCTTGCTATAACCAGATACTAAATGCTTCATGCTTTACCTCTTTGAAGACAAGCCGCTAAATAATCGTGTATAGCAAGCGAGCCTCTAATTGAATAGAGAATACAAATCGGTATGGGTAATTCAATTAAGCTTTAAGGGTATAAAACCAAAAGAGTTTTATGGGCAATAACCGTAATTAAAATATTAATGAAGGGCGGATTAATAAACAACTATGCAGCCGCTTAGTGTTTATACGAAGTGGAAGGAACTATTTGATCCAGGGTAAAGATCATAGCCCAATACAAATATATTAAATAATTTTATAATATGTTAAATTAAGAATAGCGTATAGGCTATAGAATAAAAGGGTCAGTCAGAAGTCCGAATGACCCATATACGATTATCTGTCTATTCAAATTAAATCTTCTGAATAGTGCATTAGAATACACTTAATATGATTTTTATCAAACACTCGAACGATCGGTTTATTCAGAACATGTGAGAGAGATTGACTATAATCTCGGACATCCTCATAAGTCATTGGGAAGAATGAGTCCAATAGGATTTGCTAATTCATGACGCAAAGTTATTGATGCATACGAAACAGTAAAGGTTAAAATGAATGACTCTAACATGTCAACCATGACAGTATCTACTGCATCAATGGGCCGTAAGCTATGCGAATTATCAATGGAATAATTTAATTTTAAAACTGGAGCTAAATAGGTAACGCCTTCAAGTCGACTTGTAGAAAATTCTAGATGAGCGGAATTAGAAAAAGGCATCAGAAAAATTTCTAATGCCTCTATTCTATTTATTTCATAACTGTTTATGCTGTTACATATCAGTTCGATTCTCCTTATGTGAATTTAGCCTCCGAAATCATCGAATGCTACTTGCTCTGGTGGTATCCCCCAGTCATCTGCCATTCTAAGCACACACTGATTCATGATAGGCGGTCCACAGAAATATAATTCTATATCCTCTGGTGCTTCGTGCTTTTGTAGAAACTCATCTATTACTACCTGGTGAACATAGCCCTTGAAACCATCTCCATTAGGGTCATCTATATGTTCTTTAAGTACCCAATTATCTTCAGGTAGTGGATTATCTAAAGCTACTGCGAATCTGAAATTAGGAAACTGTTTTTCTATTTCTCTAAATTCCTCTACGTAGAATAATTCTTGCTTTGTACGACCACCATAGAAGAAGGTTACTTTACGACCAGTCTTAAGTGTGTGAAAAAGGTGATAGAGATGTGATCTCATTGGTGCCATTCCAGCTCCCCCACCTACATACAACATTTCGTTCTTCGTTTCTTTGATAAAGAATTCTCCATATGGACCTGAAATTGTAACTTTATCTCCAGGCTTTTTTGAGAATACATAAGAAGAACAAATACCAGGATTGACATCCATCCATCCACCCTTAGCCTTATCAAAAGGCGGCGTTGCAATTCTAATCGTTAATGATACGATGTTACCTTCTGCTGGGTGATTTGACATCGAGTAGGCTCTAAATATATCCTCATCATTAACCATCTTCAGGTCCCATAACTTGAAATTATCCCAATCCTTCTGGAATTTGTCTGGCGTATCATGATAGTTAGGATGCGCTGTTATATCTATATCGTTTTTATAGTCAACCGTACAAGGAGGAACATCTACTTGGATATAACCACCTGCCTGAAAATCTAGCGTCTCGCCTTCTGGCAATCTTACAATGAATTCCTTAATGAAAGTCGCCACATTATAATTAGAGACAACCTCACATTCCCACTTCTTGATGCCAAACACCTCCTCTGGAATTGCAATATCCATATCCTCTCTTACTTTGACTTGGCAAGCCAATCGCATCCCTTCTGCTGCTTCCTTTCTAGTTAAGTGATTCATCTCTGTAGGCAGGACATCACCACCTCCGGAATGCACATGGCACTCACACATAGCACAAGTACCTCCACCTCCACATGCAGAAGGAAGGAAGAGATTAGAATCTGATAGTGCCGTCAACAAGTTTGAACCTGGCTGCACTTTAATCGGATTATCAGTATCTCCATTAACTGTAATGCTGACATCTCCCTGTGGAATTAATTTTTTACGTGCAGCTATAAGCATGTACGACAACAATAAAATAACTCCTGTAAACGCTATCCACGTCCACAAATAAGGATAAAAACCTGCTAGTGTTATTAGTAGTATCATCTATATCTAATTACAAATTAAATTGTCATTATTTAAATGCTGCTGGATCTATACCCATCAGCCCCATAAAGGCCATTCCCATCATACCTGTAAGCAAGAAGGCCATTCCTAAACCTCTCATTGCTGGCGGTACATCTGAATATTTTATTTTTTCTCTGATGGCTGCTATAGCTATAATCGCTAAGAACCATCCAAAGCCACCACCTAACCCAAAAGCCACAGCTTCACTGAAGTTATACTCTTTAGATACCATAAATAAAGAACCACCAAGAATCGCACAGTTCACCGTAATCAGCGGTAAGAATATACCCAATGAGTTATAGAGTGATGGTGAATACTTCTCCACAACCATTTCTACCAATTGCACCATAGATGCTATTACAGCAATGAATAAGATAAATCTTAAAAACGTCAAGTCAGTAGCAAAGATGCCGCTCTCACCTAGTAAGTAAGTATCGATAACCCAATTGATTGGCATCGTGATGCCTAATACAAATATGACCGCTAGCCCAAGACCAAATGCCGTCTTAACGGTTTTAGATACCGCTAGATATGAACACATTCCTAGGAAATATGACAAAGCCAAATTTTCTATGAATGCGGACTTGATAAATATATTTGCGAGTTCTCCCATGAGGCTCTTCTTTTATTTGATTCTAATTAATTTAAAATTATGATATGTCTACCAGCTTAGGATTCCAAGCTCTATGAGCCCATATCAAAACAGCAATCACAAACATGGCAGAAGGGAATAGGACCATAAGGTTATTTCCTTGATACCAACCAAACCAGGTACTCTCTAAAGTATTTATCCAATACTCAGGTGCGGCACCTATAATCTTTGCACCAAAGATTTCACCTTTACCAAAAAACTCTCTAAAGAATGCCACTATCAATAATATAACCCCATATCCAATACCGTTACCCAGTCCATCTAATGCTGACTCATAAGGTCTGTTCGCCATCGCAAAGGCTTCTAACCTACCCATAACTATACAGTTGGTGATGATTAGTCCAATGAAAACAGATAGCTGCTTATAACTTTCGAAAGCATATGCCTTCAAGGTTAACTCCACCACGGTTACTAATGTGGCAATGATCACAAGCTGCACAATCATCCTTACCTGCTTTGGTATGAAGTTTCTCAATGCAGAAGTAATCACATTGGAGAACAGGCATACAAAAACCACTGCGACGGCCATGACTGCTGCATTTTTCATACCCGTAGTTACTGCCAATGCAGAACAGATACCTAGTACCTGTACCGTAATCGGGTTATTGTCATCCAATGGGTCAGTAAGTAACTTTCGCTCTTTCTTACCGAATTTTATTGCTTCTTTTTTTTCTACTACTGCTATATCTGCCATAATAGTTTAGTTATAATCTGAGAGGTCTGATGACCCTTAGCTTTTTAATGTTTCTAAATAAGTCTCGTAATCTATGAGATAGTCGGTCAGCATATCTGTAACCCCGTCACCTGTAATCGTTGCGCCTGATATACCATCTACTTCATATACATCGTCTTTAGCACCGCCTTTTCTAACGTATACTGATTTGAAATCAGCATCATCATATATTTTCTTGCCTATAAATTGCTTTACCCAAGCTTTATTATCTTTTATCTCTGCACCCAAACCAGGAGTCTCCGCCTTATGGTCAAATGATACACCTGCTATGGTATTAAAATCATCCTGAAGTGCCACACAGCCCCAAATCTCATCCCAGAGTCCTTTACCTCTTGCGTACAAGATATAATACTTCTTACCGTCATCTTTTGTGTATATAAAAAGTGGTAACAATTTATCGTCTCCTTTCTTATGTTCTTTCGCCATATCTATGTCGGCAGCCATGCCCCCTTTATAACCCATAGATTCTACATCCTCTTGGGAAAAGATTTTTCCATCTTGGTTGATGACAATCTGCTCTATACTAGTAGCAAATATTTCTTCTACTTGCTCATTAGTAATATCACCATAGTCTATTCCTAGGTGGTCTGCAATGGCGCCAAGAGTGGCTTTCTTGCTGTAGACAGCCTCATTAGCATCGTGTCTTGACTTGAGTCCATTTTGTAGCAAAGCCAGAAGCATAGCCACGATGGATGTCATGATGATAACAAATCGTAATACAGATGATGTACTATGCATGTGTTATTTCATTTTGTTGTGAATGAGTGGTACTACTAACCTCAGATACAGAAGCTTTCATCCTTTTCTTGATATTGCCTTCTATTACATAGTGATCTATGAGTGGGGCGAATGTATTGAGGAATAAGATGGCTAACATCCATCCTTCAGGGTATGCTGGATTAATTACACGGATAAGCATACCTATCATACCGATTAGAAATCCATAGACAAGCTTACCTTTATTGGTCGAGGCGGCGGTAACCGGATCTGTTGCCATAAATGCCATAGCAAAAAAGAAACTTCCGATATAGAACTGATAGTACCAAGGCACTGTCATAAATGGTGTCGCTCCCCAGGCATTTAGAAGCATAGCCATGATAGCTGCTCCTACAAACATACTGACCATAATACGCCAGCTAGCAATTCCTGTAGCTAATAATGCGAGTGCCCCTATAATAATAAGTGGCTTACTTGTTTCTCCTATAGAACCAGGTATGGCACCCCACCACATCTGGGACACACTAAATTGGCTGGTGACATTCTCCCATCCACCTTGATAAGCCAAGGCCAGTGGCGTGGCACCAGAATAGCCATCTACGACCGCAGCTCCAGCGCCAAAGGTGGGCAGATCCATCCATCCAAATAAGTTATCTAACAATCCATGCGCCCATCCATAATCAGCTGCCATTCCAGCACCTAATCCTTCATAACCTGATACCCATACCTCATCTCCAGATATTGTCGTTGGGTAAGCGAAGAATACAAATACCCTTGCGAGTAAGGCGACATTCCAAATATTCATTCCTGTACCTCCAAAAGCTTCTTTTCCTAAAATCACAGCAAAAGCGACGGCCACTGCCAGTATCCACATTGGGATATCTGGCGGCATGATTAATGGTATGAGTGCACCAGAGACCAGAAACCCTTCTTCTATGGGATGCCCTTTCTTCGCGGCGAACCAGAACTCTATACCTAATCCGACCACGTGTGTCACCACGAATATCGGAAGGAGCTTAATGAGCCCATGAGCCAACTTTAGATGAAACCCTTCTAGGAATCCCAAATACTGACCAGCGGCAACAAAGTGCTGATGACCTATATTATACGTACCAAATATGTAACACAACTGCATAGCCAATACGACAATTACCATCGTCCGCTTTAAGTCCATACCGTCACGGATATGTACCCCACCTTTTGTTACCGTATTAGGTGCATATGCAAAAGTGAAAAAGCCATCATACAACGTGTGTAAGAATGGACTTTTCTTTTTATCTGGTTCTATTTTCTTTAAGAAACTGAGTAAACCCATGTGTATTACTTGGTTCTGTGATTTTACTATTTGTTAGATTACGCTTGCTCTCTCATCATGTCTAGACCATCTCTAAGAATCTCCTGAAGAGGCATCTTAGATGTGCAGGCAAACTCTGCCAAGGCCACATCTTCTTCTGACAACTCATTGATTCCAAGTCCTTCCATCCGTTCTATATCTCCAGCCATGATTGCTTTCATCAGATGCTGTGGGAGGATATCCATTGGTATCATTTTCTCATATTGTCCAGTGACCACAAAAGCCCGCTTCTCTCCGTGAGTATTTGTATTGGCCTCATATTCCATTCCAGGCATTAAAAAGCCAGGCATAGACTTGGATATAGAAGGTCTCGGCTTTACTGGTAATAACCAACCAAAAAGCTCATAGTTATCTCCTTCTTTAATAGAGGTAATTTGACTGATGCCATTACCTAAGAAATCATCTGTGCTCAGAGTCTTTCCAGAAAGCACATCCCCTTCTATCAGTCTGGTTGTGCCACCTGATTTTATATTTCCTTTTGTCAGCTCATCTATACTTGCACCCGCAAAGGTCTTGACTAATTGCGGTGCCTCAAATTGGGCACCTGTCAGTGCCACTACCTTGCTCGAGTTATATTTTCCAGTCCTTATAAGATGACCTAAGGTCAAAGCATTCTCTAATGTCATGGTCCATACAGCACCAGTATTCTTAATCGGAGCTACGTGATGTATTTGCACCCCTACATTTCCAGCAGGATGTTTTCCATTGAAATAGTGCTTTTCCGCACCAGTAATCTCTGTCAATGCTGTATTAGGTGTGACTCCCCTGCCATCTAATCCAATGTACACTTTGCCAGAAGTAAGCGCATTAAGCACATCTACCGCTGATTGCAAATCATTAGCCCTGCCTTCTACAAGATGACTATAGTCAGGTGCTAAAGGCGCAGTGCTGAATGCCGATATAAATATATTATCTGGTGTTATCGCTGGATCAGGTATGATATCAAAGGGTCTTTGATTCATAAGTGTCCACCCTCCTGAAGCCATTAAGTATGACACAATCTCTTCTCTCTTGGAAGAAGAAAGATTGATTACCTCGTTTTGGTGGTATTGCTGTTCTTTATCTGCCAAGATTACTATATGAGTGACGGCTCTCTTAGCGCCTCTTCTTAACTCTACCAATTCGCCACTCACTGGAGCAACATACTTTATGTCAGGACTCTGCTTATCGAAGAATATGGGTTCTCCTGCTTTAACTTCGTCTCCAACGGCCACTTCCATCTTAGGAATCGGGGCAATACCTCTATAATCTGTTGGCTTAAGTGCAAATCTACTCACAGAGACTTTGTCTGTGGTAATTGTCGCTTTTCCAGCCAGCTTGATATCATGACCCTTACTGAGGTTATGATAAGCAGTTTTATCTGCAAATTTTGGTGCGGGTTTTCCGACTAGATTGCTTAGACTAGGAAAAATGCTGAGATTGTTCTTCTCAGTGTCAATTCCATGTTGTTTTGCTTCTATTTGAATGAGATTGTCAGAGACGGTGAGGACTGATGCAAGGATAAGTACGACTGCAATCAGAAGTAGAGCTGCTAATAGCATACTGATATATGAGTTTCTACATTGTTATTAATTGGGCTGCCTGTCTAAAGAATAAGTAGTTAGAGGCCCCCAAAAATCACCGCAAATATATGATTCTTTTGTATGTGTCTCTGTCCGCACAGATAGAGTATAAAGGCAGTATAGCTTATTTAGATTTAGTCTAAATAATTGTTCTGCCTCGTGTTTGCCTATAGGTTTAGAAAGTTCTCAAAAACAATAGGAATCTGAATCCATTCATTGCCGCTCATATCTGCTATAGAACCACAACTTAGGGCTTAGCGTCGCATCGTCACCTGAATAGTAGCCATAACCTATAATCTCATAGTAATCTGCGCCCACGGTCTCTTGGAAGTACTCTATCTTTTGTGGAGATTTTTGATTGGATTGCCAGATGATGCCGTTATCTTCTAGTCTACTGCCTTCATGAATGATGGTCTCTTTGGGTTTATTGACTATGCACCACATCTGTCCATTTTCTACTTTATTAACACCTGTGGCTATCTCTTCTTTACCAGAGTCCGGATAATAGTCTGTGATCTTGACTCTTTGGAAGTATGGGGATTCAGAGGTATAGACTTGAGTGACATTAATTCGATTGACTTCCTTGAGAGATGGAGATTTAATATGGTCTAAAGTCAATTCGGTCAAATTGATATCACTCAGTGCTCTTGGGTTGGCATCTTCATAGATTATAAATTCTCCTTTCCAAGTACCGTCAAGGATTTTATAGACATCTGCAAATTGCCTATCTGCTTCCTGAAATGTGGGCGGGTCAGCGCTAGGTACATTAGTAGGACTTTCTGAAACACGAGAAGATTTGCATTGTGAGAGCAACAACAATACGGCGATACCCGTCAATAGAATTATAATAACTTTCATATGCATAAATAGAAAATGCTTATTCAGCCAAAATGTTCTAAAGTTTATAAGTCTATACAAAGTTCTTGGTTTTGAGAACTTCTATATACCATATACCATTCAGAAAGGACGATAAGTTAAGATAAGGAACAACCAGTTCTTTTATTCTAGTATTAACTGGAGTAGCCTATCTATTGAACAAAATACCGCTTCCGCCTGTAATCACAACATAAATCTTAACTTGCATTTAGAATCTCAATCACAACTTACATGAGACAAATTATCATAAGTGCTATTGGCTTACTGATTATTGCTGTTGGTTACTTTGGTATGAAGAAAATGGGAAGCAGAGAAAAACCTACTCCCAAGAAGACACCAAAGTCCATCCCAGTTGCTTTTAGCGAGTCTGTATCTAACAGTACTATGCCTATAACTATAACAGCCAGTGGTAATCTATCTGCAAGAGATAGAATCGAAATCTATTCAGAAGTACAGGGAATATTCGATTATAGCGAAAAGTCTTTTAAGCCTGGCATTTACTACCCCGCTGGCGCTGTCCTCATTAAGCTCAATAGTGATGAACATAGAGCCAACCTTAAGTCACAAAAAAGTAGTTTGTACAATCAAGTCGTTGGACTTTTACCAGATTTGAAATTTGATTATCCTGAAGCCTACGACGTTTGGTTTAGTTATGTGGAAAGTTTCAAACTAGAAGCACCACTGAAGAAATTTCCTGAGCCAACTACTACTAAGGAAAAGTTATTTATTGCAAACAGGAATATTAGCACCAATTGGTATATGGTGAAAAATCTGGAGGAACGTTCTGCAAAGTATACAATCACTGCGCCTTATGATGGCATTCTCACAGAAGCCAATATAGACAAAGGTGTACTTGTGAGACCTGGACAAAAACTTGGAGAATTTATAAATCCAAATATCTATGAATTAGAAGTTGCTGTCAATTCTGCTTATGCCAGTCTTCTCAATGTCGGCAATCAAGTGACCCTTCAAGATGTAGAAAAAACCAACACATGGAAAGGCAAAGTTAGTAGAGTCAATAGTTTGGTAGACCCTAACACACAAACAATACAGGCATACATACGCGTCAATGGTTCAGGACTTAGGGAAGGCATGTACTTGGAAGCCAGTCTACAGACAAAGAATGAAAAAAACACCTACACAATCTCTCGGAAACTATTAGTGGATAATAATAAAATTTACAAAATCAATAAAGACAAATTAGAACTCATAGATGCAGACATCGTCCACTTTACGGAAAATGAAGCTGTACTCAAGGACTTACCTGAAGGCATAGAAATACTCAGCAGAGTCATTCCTGGCGCTTTTGATGGCATGACTGTACAACGCTACAAAGAAAACTAATCACCCTTTTCAGAACTACACTCCAATAGTTAGCAATCATCCATGAGAAAATTTATTTCGTTCTTTATCAAATATCCTGTTGCAGTTAATGTGATTATGCTGTCTATTATGGTATTTGGACTTATGGGTTTGAAAAATACCAAGTCATCATTTTTCCCATTAGAGGATTCAGATTTAATATTTATCAATATCACCTACCCTGGTGCTTCCCCAGTAGAAATAGAAGAAGGGGTAATACTTAAGATAGAAGATAACTTAAGGGGCTTGGTGGATATAGACAGAGTCACTTCAGTCTCACAAGAAAACACGGCTACAGTAACTGTGGAAATAGAAGAAGATGCAGATATTGACATAGTGCTGGCTAATGTAAAAAATGCCGTCGATCGAGTACCCTCCTTTCCCGTAGACATGGAGCCCCCAGTAATATCCAAACAGGAAAATATTAATAGAGCTATAGAGTTTACATTGAGTGCCGAAGGAGTACCGCTTAGAACCTTAAAGAATGTTGCCAGAACAGTAGAAGATGACATACGAGCCATTCCAGGAATATCACAACTTGTACTTAGTGGATTCCCAACAGAAGAAATAGAAATAGCAGTAAGAGAAAGCGACCTAATAGCTTTTGACTTAACCTTCGCAGAGGTGGCGGCGGCTGTCAGAAACACCAACCTTATTTCTACAGGTGGGAAAATACTGACAGATTCAGAAGAATATCTCATACGAGCTAACAACAGATCTTATTTTGGAGACGAACTAGATTACATAGTCGTCAAGGCCAGTAACTCTGGTCAAATTATTAGATTGAAGGATGTGGCCAACGTGAGAGATAAATGGTCTGAAATTCCAGATAGGATTCATTTTAATGGAATGCCGGCTATACAATTCAATGTCAGCACGACCAACAATGAAGACCTTCTCTCTGCAACAGACAAAGTCAAAGAATACATTATTGACTTTAATGAGAAGCGTGAGGTCATGCAATTAAATATTAGTGCTGACTCCTCTATTGCGCTCAATAATAGACAGGGACTACTTATAGAAAATGGCATGATAGGGATATTTCTCGTCTTACTCTTTTTGTCGATTTTCTTGAAGCCCAGTATCGCATTTTGGGTGGCAGTGGGATTACCATTTTCTTTCTTAGGCCTGTTCATTTTTGCACCAAGTTTCATGACCATCAATCTGATTTCATTATTTGGGATGATCATTGTGATAGGTATATTAGTAGATGATGGCATTGTAATCGCTGAGAACATTTATAACCAATTCGAGAATGGCAAATCAAAGTTTCAAGCAGCAGTAGATGGAACCCTCCAAGTGATGCCGCCAATCATTGCAGCAATCCTTACCACAGTAATCGCTTTTTCTACATTCATCTTTTTACCCGAAAGACTCGGATCATTTTTTGGACAGATAGCCAAGGTGGTCGGAATAATATTATTAATCTCACTGATAGAGGCCTTTCTTATATTGCCTGCACATCTTTCACATTCTAAGGCTTTAAATAAAAACTCAAAACCATTTATTTTAAATGTTTGGGCAGATAAAGTAATAAGTTGGATCAGAGATAGAATCTATGTCCCAATGTTGAGATTTGTGCTCAATTTTAGCGTATTTGGATTTTCTATTCCTATTGCGCTTTTGCTTTTGACCATAGGCGCATTTCAAGGGGGAATCATCAGATTTACCTTTTTCCCGAATGTGGCCTCAGACCGGATTGCCATCAATCTCAAGATGCAAGAAGGGACTAGTGAGGAGATTACAGATTCGCTGATAACGATTATAGAAAAAGTCACATGGGACGTCAACAAAGATCTAAGTCAATCACAAACGGACGAATTACAAATAGTAGAAAACACAATTAGGAGACTAGGACCAGGATCTGCAAACGCTTCACTAACAATCAATTTATTGCCAGGTGAAAATAGAGATTTACGGTCATCAGAAATTTCCAATAAAATAAGGCAGGCCCTTGGGCCTATACACGACGCCGAAAGCGTTGTATTTGGTTCAGGTAATTCATTTGGTGGCAAAGCAGTGTCTATCTCATTGGTAGGTAATAATATCTCCGAACTAAAGCAAGCAAAAAAGGAACTTAAAGCTGAAATGCAAAGTAACCCAAGGATAGCTGATGTTACTGATAACGACCCTGCAGGCATCAAGGAGATTAAAATCAACTTAAAAGAAAATGCATATCTACTTGGCTTGAATCTCAACACTGTATTGTCTCAAGTAAGAGCAGGATTCTTTGGTGCTTCCGTTCAGCGATTCCAGAGAGGAAGAGATGAGATACGCGTATGGGTTAGATACGATCGTTCTAATAGGCAAAGCATTAAAGACCTGGACAGGATGCGCATTGTGACACCGTCAGGCAATAGGGTTCCTCTTACCGAGATCGCCAGTTATACCATTGAAAGAGGAGATGTAGTTATCAATCACTTAGATGGTCAAAGAGAGATTAGAGTAGAAGGTGATCTAACAAACATAAAAGACTCTGCCCCTGAAGTAATTTCTGAACTAAAGGAAGGCGTCATATCTGATATAATCAGCAAGTACCCAACAGTAAAACCATTTTACGAAGGACAAAACAGAGGCTTCGCCAATATCGGCAAGGCTATAAATAGAGTACTCCCTGTCGTTCTATTACTCATGTATGCAGTAATCGCATTTGTATTTAGGTCCTATGGACAGCCATTGTTGTTGTTTGTATTAATTCCATTCAGTTTTGTTGGTGTCGCCTGGGGTCATTGGCTACATGGTCAGAGTATCAATATTCTCTCTGGACTGGGCATTGTTGCATTAATAGGCATCCTTGTTAATGATGGGCTGGTGCTTATAGAAAAATTCAATTTACTACTGAAAAGTGGGATGCCTTATCACAAGGCAATGGTAGAAGCTGGTAGATCGAGATTTAGAGCGATTTTTCTTACCTCACTCACTACTGTAGCTGGTCTTGCTCCGCTCATTTTTGAAAAAACTTTTTCAGCTCAATTCTTGATACCAATGGCAATATCTGTAGCCTACGGTATAGCTTATGCGACATTTATGACTTTGTTTTTATTGCCTTTACTATTGGCGCTGAAAAACACAGTTAAAGTATATGCTACCTGGCTATGGACTGGCGTTAAACCAGACAAGGAGGCTGTAGAAAGAGCCATCATTGAATCCCATTTATAAAAAAAATAATACCCTATAATCAATCTCATTATTTCAGATAATTAGATCAATTAATTATGAATAAAATAATTTTTGTTCTCACAATAATACTCACCTTAGCCTTCCATCTAACCGCTCAGAATCTGTTATCCTTAGACGAGGCCAAACTTATAACTCTAAACAATAACTTTGGGATTAAGATTGCTGAGAACAACGTAGAAATAGCCAAAAATCTGACAGACAAGAAACTCAACAATTACCTTCCAACAGTATCAGCCAACGGTGGTGTGAATGGAAACCTTGGTGGCAGTTCTCAGCAATTCAATAATGGAAATGAAGCTAATACATCCAATGCACTTACTTTAGGTGCTAATGCAGGCCTCCGTGCAGATTACACCCTCTATGACAAAAGGCGAGGCCTGAACTTAGAACAACTCAAAGAATCACTACTGCTATCTGACATGCAACTTAGACAGGAGATAGAGCAAAGCTTGCTACAAGTATATAACAGCTTCTATACAGTCGCTCAACTCAAAGAAAATATTGCTGCCCTAGAAAGCACTATAGATATTTCATCAGCAAGACAACAACGAGCAGAGTATGAATTGGAACTAGGAAGAGGAAATGGCCTCTCTGTGCTCAATGCACAGGTGGACTTACAAAGAGATAGCATTAACCTTATCAATGCCCAAACAATTCTACATAATGAAAAACGAAATCTCAATATCTCTATGGGGAGACCCATTCATATAGAATATGACATATCACTTGAAACCAATATCAATGAGCAGGTCAACATAGAAAAATTGCTCCAAGATTATAAAGACCAAAACACCTCCTTACAGATCAATGAGCAAAATCAGATTATAAGCAATATGGATTTGGATATTATAGAAGCAGAGAACAAACCAACAATAGTCGCGGGTGCTTCTTATAATCTTTCATTGCAGGACAATCCAAGTGAAGCTTTTATCACCTCATCCAATTCGAGAGGCTTTGCGGGCAACATAGGAATCAATTGGCCTCTCTATGATGGCTCTAGAAATCTAAGAAAACAAAATGCAGCCATCGCTCTCAATAGCCAACAACTGCAGCGCCAGCAAATACAGCAGCAAATAGAAAGAGACTTAGTCAATGGCTGGGCCAACTACAAGAATACCATTTACATTGTAGAGGTAGAAGAAAATGCCTTATCTATCAATGAAGAAAATTTTCGACGAACACAAGAATTATTTAATGCTGGCCAAGTCAATTCTGTAGAATTTCGACAAGCCCAGCTTAATCTTCTCACTGCAAGGACCAATCTAAATAATGCCATCCTTAATGTCCACATTTCAGAACTTCAACTCAAATTGCTGGCAGGGAATATTATTAGTGATTAATTAAGTTTCTAGTATCAAATTGAATATGAATTTAAATCCAAAACAACTTCTATTAATTAGAAAAACCGCACCTCTTTGCAGAGATGCGGCTTCACGTAAGTTTCCGTCAGTTTCTATCTGATCTGAATCATTCTTCTGCTGGCAGTACCGTAAGCTGATTCTAGCTTGTAGTACATAACTCCTGTAGAAGATAATTCTCCACTATTCAATAAAATTGTGTGGCTGCCTCCTTCGTAATTGCTCACTTTTCTCAATAGTTCTCTACCCGCCACGTCAAATACTGTCAACGTTACATCAGATTGGCCTGGAAGGCTAAATCTAACTTCTGTGTTATCAGCAAATGGGTTTGGAATATTCTGGAATAATACGAATTCATCGTATTCTGCACCTTCGAAGTTTAACTTCAATGATACTGTTTCCATAGATCCAGTATATGCTTCAGATGTTGTCTGAGCTGAACTCAAGAAGAGTTGCTCGCTTAATGTAACATCATCTAGTACATTAAATGTCATTTCGAATAATACTGTATTTGCATCTACAGAGATGCCATTCAGCTCATTCCAACTCAATGATATGTAACCATGTTCTACATTATGTAAACCTAAGTTAGCTTCATTTAAGTTTAATGCGCCTGGTGTTACACCTTCGAACGTCATACTAGCAGCATTGAAGCTGATTGTACTTTGAAGTCCTGCGATATCAACCATGTTTTCTGCAGTAACTGGAATAGTCACATAATCACCTGAATATAGTGTTTGGTCTTCTATCGAAAGCGATAAGGTCTTGCTACTTCTTGTAGTCAACGCTTCACCTTCAGTAAGAGACGCAACAGAACTATAATTCACATCACCAATCTTAACGGCTACGAAATCTTGATTAGTTACATTCTCACCTAGATTGTTGATTGTGATATCTTCTGCATATGGGAACGGATTGTTCTCATTGACAAATAACTGATCTTTCACAGGTATTCTCCAAGAGAGCTGTCCATTAGGGAACGTAGAAGTCACACCTAATATCAGTTTTCTCAGTTCTACCAAGTCAGCTCCAGTAATTCTATTATCGTTGTCAGTATCTGCAGCGATCACTTTGTAAGGCGAATCAAATCTGTTCAACCCTAGAATATGTCTCTGTATTAATATCAAATCAACTGTATTCACACCATTGTGTACATTGTCATTTTTGTGAGGTACAACAGAATAACTATTATTCGTCTCTACCGCATGGAATGCATAATCACCAGTATTCTTAGTAATAGACATTTCTCTCATGACATTGTTGCTCATCAGAGCTACTTGTACATCTTGCACCATTCTTGCATCATCTGTCTGCACTGAACCTGCGATTAGAGACCCAGGACTATTAAGACATACATCTGAATTATCTTGTAGTATCAATGATACATTACATGTATTCTGATTTCCAGAATCATCTTCAAAATACACCGTTATTGGAATCAGTGTCTCTATACCGTTAGGTATATCTTCACAATCGAAAGACAATACTTGTGTACGCTGACCTAAATCATTGATAAAGAAGTCTGACACCTGAGGATCACAATTATCATCAGCGCCTTGACTATAATCAGACACCCATACCTCTGCGATACCACTTGGGTTAAGTGTCGTCACTACCTGACTGTTACAGTAAGGGGTCGGTGGCAGCTCATCATTATTGAATACTCTGAAGCTGAATGTATTGACATTGCTACACTGGTCTTCTACTTCAATAGTTATAGTAGTACCACTGTTATAGAATTGATTGAATATATTACTAGTTGGATTACCATCCACTAGGAAATTAACAATCACATCTTCAACTGCTGTGCAATTATCAGAAATTTCAAAATCAACATCGTCCTCGGTCAATAAAGTTTGACAGCTTGGATCATTACTAGTAACATCTCTCAGGTTGGTAATAACAGGTGCAGAAGAATCATTAACTACAATTAATTGTGTGCCGGTTCTTCGTCCATCCTCCACGGAATTACCCGGAGCATTGACAATACACCAATCAATTACAGTCCACGTTCTTAATATTTTATAACAAGCATCCTCTACGTCAGGGAATACTTCATCACTAAATGATATGGCTACATCACTTCCGCATCCACTTGACGTCGTCTGAATGTAGCCAGCGCCTGCTTCGAATGGAAGATCTTCTGGCTGTGTGCCGCCTGTACAATTATCTATATCAATGTCTTGCGGGAATCTATTTACAGAAAATCCTGAAAAATCATTAGTGAATGATATTCCTTGATTAAATGCACTTCCTACTATGCTTCCACAAGCATCAGTTACTTCATACTTAATTGTAGCACTACCTGCGCCACACTCACCTGGTTCAAACGTATCACCTGGTCTGATTACCTGACCATTGAATGTTGCTTCTACTGTAAATCCAGTAGTTGTCGGACAGTTTGCAGTCAAGTTAAATGTAGCTCTACCCGCTTCTGATATAGAGAATAAATCAAATGACCCAGAGTCACAATCTCTAGACATACTCATAGGACCTCCAGATAATTGTGGTGAATCTTGATTATTCTGTACTTCTACTGTTACTGCGCAGATGTTAGAATTTCCAGCAGCGTCAGTCACTTCTAAATACACTCTTTCGTCATTCATAACACATCCACATCTGTACTCTAATACATCTGTGAATGGTCCGTTAGCAAATCTACTTATTCCTCTGCTCACAACACCACAGTTATCGAATGAACCATTGTCTATAGATGCAGCTGGCAAAAATGCTGTTCCATCATCACCTATAGCAACTACTGTATTTTCTATGCATACTGGTGTCGGACTACTCTCATCTACTATTGCAACCTCTGTAAAACATTGGCCAGTATTTCCACACTCATCCTCTACAGAATATCTTAACCAAGTTATTCCTAATGGTAAATTAGATATGCTAGTAGGATTGATTGTACCATTTACGCTTGCGCCAGTTTCTGAATCAAAAGAAACATAGTCACCATCGATAGGTGGTGCACCTGCTGCATCAGCTATCAAAAATTCTACTGTAAAATCAAATTCATGTGCATCACACGCATTCTGAACAAGTACTGGAGGAATAATATCCCATGTACCTGCACACTGATTAGCATCAGTAGTACCAGGAAAGAAAAACAATAACTGTCCATCATCACCTGTAATCTGATTACCATCGCTATCCGTTAATGGAATACCTCCATTAGTCTCTGAAGCACAAGACACTTGAAGTGGCTGTAAATCTTCAATCTTTATAATCTGAGTTTCTTCTCTAAAACTTCCAGTACACCAGTCTAGTATAGACCATCTTCTAACGACCTTCTTAGAGAATTCTCCACATAGATCCAATACAAGATCCTCACTCATCACCTCAAAGTTTCCACAAAGTTCACCGAAAGGAACTCTTGGTTCTCCGGACAATGACGGCAAAGGAATACCTTCAGAATCTACTAGACTTGGATTCAAGTTATAATCTGCATCAAATAAAATGCTACAATCTATAACTTCACTTTCTACACCATCCATACTCTTAGGGAAGATTACATCTTCTAGCGTCCATGGTAAGAAATTAATTACTTGAGAACAAGATTCAGAAACATTAGTTGATTCATTAGTTACTGTAAATGTTCTATTCACTACAAGCCAGTTTCCACTAGCACAGTTATCACTAAGTACTTCGTCTTCGAAATCCATAGTAATCACACTAGAAGGACAACCTGTATTTTGCATGATATCATTAGTCGCTGCTAGCGTACCTTCATTTGTCAGAATGACTAAGCTTGCATTCAAATCTGACACTGGCGTTGCTGCCGTAACTTCTAACGACCAGTTACCGACTACATCTTCTCCTGTGAAAGTTGAAAACGGGGTTGCTGGTTGGAAGTTACCTATGTAACCATTAACCTGTCTTCTACATGCATCTAAGCCGAAAAATGAGCCATAGCTATTGAACGAAGGATCATCAGCTAAGCATAGGAAAAAGTTTGGCTGATCACACATGGTTCCTGATGCAAATGCAGGATCATTAAAGTTAACCAATTCCGCAACTAGTCCTTCTGGTGAAACTAATGAGAAAGCCAAGTCCATGACTCTATCTATATCACCATCTATATTTAATACTATCGATTTTACTGTTCCTGTTGGAGCCCCTTGTGTAGATACCAATGGCAACATCACTGTCGATGTTCCAGCGGCTACTGATGCTTCCGTTACTGCAAATCTGCCGTAACCACATATTTGTGCGCCAGGAGAAAATGCATTCTGGGAACAATACACATCCACTGGATCTTGGCATTCTAATTCTGGTGTCGATTTGTCTTCAGCAAGTATCTGACTCCAGCAACTCAATCCAGACAATCCCGTCACAGTTACATTATATAGACCTGGCTCATTAATCATTACTTCACCTGTACCAGAAAGTTCAGTGCCTAGTTCTGTATGTTCTAAATCAAGCTCAAACATATCAAAGCAAAAGTCTCCTTCTAACACCATATCTGGCGTCACTAAGCCTTCACAGTTATTAGTTAAGGTAAAGTTGACTAAATCATTACATGTTATATTATTTCTACTTTCAATGGCAGAAACCGTTGAAATCATTTGGCCAAGTACATCACCATCTGATTTAAAATCAACGATAAGCTGGAAATCTCCAAATCCTATATCAGTAGCTGATAAGGCACCATAAAGCCTTGAAGGGTCCAGTGGATCAACTGATATCTCCATTGAAGTTGCAATGGTCATTCCATCGCTATCTACAAGTCTGGCGCATGCAGTCTGCATACCATCGTCGCAGTTTACAGCGTCCAATGTGATACCATCGAATGTATAATTAATTATACAATCGTCATCCATCAAATCAGGAAATACAAACTCTGTTTCCTCGTCTTCAAATTCAAATGTATTAAATACATCGAATTCAATTTCGCCTTCTGCTGTGCTGCCATTGTTAAAAGTTACCGTCAAGGTATACGTACCTCCAACTTCAACATCATCAATTGCGACACATGGTTCTACATCCGAGGAGTTAAATCCGTTAGGACCAATCCAGGATGCACTCTGGAGAGATAATAAAGATACTGCTTGTCCGTCAGCATCCAGAACAGATACATCAAAACATAGCGTGTCTGTACTCTCCACACAAAAAGCCACATCCATCGTTCCCTCAAGGGCAACCGTAACGGTCTGTGCTTTTGTGTCTGAGCTGGTCAAGACCATAAAAAGCGCAATAATGCACCCTAAACTGGTATTGAAGCTTGTGATTAAATAATTTTTCATGATTAGAAATTTTTGTGTTCTTACGTTAAAATGTTTATTAAAAAAGTAATTATGAATTCCTAAATACATATAAGCAAATCGTATTGAATGTATATATTATTGAATTTCAGACTCTTACACATATCAAGAACTTCATATTCAACTTTTTTGTAATTCATACTGCTACTATTTCAAACATTATACCAAATCGTAATATGTCTACTGAAATGATCCGATTTTAGTGTCTCTGATTTCCTTGAAAGTGATTTATGGGATGAATACGTAGACGATTAGTCTGTATATGTGAGTAATTGTAGGAGACAAGTGATATATTCAAAGAATGAACCTACTGAAACGCTTCAGCCAAGCTATACTGGTCATCCTGATACTCAACCAATGCAATAATGAAGGACCGCCATCAAATAAGGAACACCCTCAAAAACCAGCTATGACTAGCAAAGCAATACAACTTGATTTAGCAGAGGCCGATAGATTCGCTTCACTACCTCTGGATTGTATACAGCATCCCCTACCCTATAAACCTGGGCATGTCATCGCTCAAGCGTCTGATTTGAAAATGCCGATAGAGCACCATCCTGCATTCTATGGCTGCTTCGATTGGCATTCTGCTGTGCATGGACATTGGTCCTTAATCTACTTACTCAAGAATTTTCCGCAGCTTTCGCAGCGTGATAGGGCCAGACAAATGCTGAATGAGAATCTGACTGCTGTTAACATTCAAAAGGAAGTCGACTATTTTTCATTGAATAAGCAGACTAAGTCATTTGAGCGAACCTATGGCTGGGCATGGTTACTAAAGCTGTGTGAAGAAATATATACTTGGGATGACACCCAAGCCAAAGAATGGTATAATAACCTAAAGCCTTTGGCCACCTATATATCAGAAGGGTATCAGAACTACCTTCCTAAACTGGTATATCCTATAAGAGTAGGTGAACATAGCAATACGGCTTTCGGCCTCAGTTTCGCTTATGATTATGCCATCGCTGTAGGAGATACTGCCCTCAAAGATATTATAGAACAGAGTGCCATTCGATTCTACAAAGAGGACAAAAACTGCCCAATAGACTGGGAACCAAGTGGTTATGATTTTTTATCGCCTTGTCTACAGGAGCTCGATATCATGAAAAAGGTTATGAATTCAGAGGACTTTAATAAGTGGAGTAGTGCCTTTTTACCAGGACTCTATGACCAATCGACCAAACTAGCGCCTGGTGAAATCAAAGATCGGTCTGATGGTAAGTTGGTGCATCTTGATGGATTGAATTTTAGCAGAGCATGGTGTCTATATACGTTGTCAGACAATAGCTATTGCATTCAGATTGCGGATGAACACATGCAACATTCGCTAAGCAACATCGTAGATGGTGATTATGCTGGACAGCATTGGTTGGCTTCCTTTGCCCTATATGCTTACAAATGCAAGGGTAGATGAATAACTGGTTTAGGAGATATTTTGGCCCTAGCACCTTAGTAGCCGCTGCATTTATAGGCCCAGGTACTGTAACCGCTTGCACGCTTGCAGGTGTACAGACTGGGTATAGCTTATTATGGGCTATGGTTTTCGCTATTATAGCCACGATCGTCCTACAGGAGATGGCAGCCAGACTAGGTTGGACTACAAGGGAGGGACTAGGAGAAGCCATCGCCAAGCAGTTTCCTGATGGGGTAGGCAGAATACTATCTATAGTTCTTGTCTTAGGCGCTATCGTTGTAGGGAATGCAGCCTATGAAGCTGGCAATATTTCGGGAGGCATATTAGGGCTAGACCTTCTGGCAGGAACGCATCACTTATGGCCTGTTCTCATAGGTGCTATTGCATTTATCCTGTTATACTTAGGCAATTATAAACTCATCGAAAAGATATTGATTGGACTTGTTCTGACCATGAGCTTAAGTTTTTTAACGACTGTTATACTTCTAAAGCCTGATCTCAATTCAGTGCTCAAAGGGTTTATCCCCAATTTTCAAGAAGTGGATTTACTATTGGTTCTTGGACTGATAGGGACTACTGTGGTACCTTATAATTTATTTCTGCATGCGTCTACCATATCAAAAAAGTGGAATAAAAGTGCTGATTTAAAGGATATCAGAAGAGAAAACACAGCAGCCATTTTACTAGGTGGGATGGTATCTATGATGATTATTATCACAGCAGCAGCAACTAGGGGAGAATTAGATAATGTGACCAAAGCGTCTGATTTTGTCTATCAGTTGGAGCCTCTCTTTGGAAGCGCGGCAAAATACCTAATGGGTATAGGCCTAATGGCAGCTGGCTTAAGTAGTGCCCTGACTGCGCCACTGGCAGCAGCCTACACGGCGAAAGGTTTACTAGGCTGGTCTGATAATGAAAAATCTATGAGATTTAGAATGGTCTGGATAGTTATCCTGTCAGCAGGCATCTTAGTTACGCTACTTCGTGCTAAGCCAATCCTAATTATCCAATTTGCACAAATCACAAATGCTATACTACTGCCACTCATAGCTGGATTTCTCATTTACCTATGTAATATCTCTGGAATTGTAAAATCATATAGAAATAAACCGATACATAATATACTTAGCATCAGTATACTTGTAATAACAATTGGCATAAGTTTAGGATGGCTTAATAAATTATTTCAAATATTCTAAATATTAATCATTAGACTCAAATGCATAGATATAAATGCAGATATAGGAGAGGGTTTTGCTGACGAAAACATCCTTCCATATCTCAGTTCATGCAATATTGCATGCGGTGGACATACTGGGGATAGGCATAGCGTTATGAAGGCCATTCAGTTAGCTAAATCGAATGAGGTAGTTGTAGGTGCACATCCTTCTTATCCTGATCGAGAAAACTTCGGCAGAAAATCGATGAACATGGAGACAGCTCCATTATTGAAAGCACTAGATGAGCAGATTCAATTATTTTTTGAATTATGTCATGAAGCAGAGCTTCCCGTACATCATATAAAACCTCATGGCTCATTGTATAACGATATGGCAAGCAACAAAACATTGAGTCAGACTATTTTAACCCATTGGAAAGAAAAGTATGCAGACATCATTGTGTATGTGCTTGCTGATTCGAATGCTCATGACATAGGTAATGAGATAGGCATACCCGTTAGAGGAGAGGTATTTATAGATAGGGGATACAAAAATAAATCAAAACTAATTTCACGAACAGAGCCAGGTGGGATTATTAGTGAAAAACAAATCATGAAAAGAAAACTAGATGGCTTTATAAATTCCACAATCATTGACGGTAGTAACCTAGTACATCCTGCACGAATAGATACAATATGCTTGCACGGCGATCATGAGAATGCCGAAATAACAGCCCAATATGTTCACCAATATATGACTGAAAATGAAGTCCACATTACTGCGTGTAGATGATTCTATAATCAGAGTAAGTAGATATGCTAATCACTTAATATTATCTCTGGATGAAGGCCAACTGGATCTTACTCATTTCGCATCACATATACATAAGCGCAATTATCCCTGGTGCACAGAAGTTATAGCTTCAGAGAAAGAAATATGCTTAGTAACGAATAGTCAATTTAGCCATAGAAACTTAGGTCAACTATCACAAGAATATAATTCGTTCGACAATCATAGACACAAAAAAATAAACATACCATTTGTCATAAGTGAATCAGATGACATAAAGAAAGTATTGGCGCATTATTCAGCGTCTAATAGCTCGAATCAAATAAAATCAGAAGCACAACTCAGCTCACTAATCGAACAAACCTCATTCACCATTAGCATGTTTGGATTCATGCCTGGTTTCTTTTATCTAAAGGGAATACCAAAAACGTATTTCATGCCACGCAAAAGCATACCTGCCAAAAGGGTGGCATCAGGTTCTATAGCCATTGGTGGACCATATCTGGGGATATACAATACAACTAGTCCAGGCGGTTGGCACGTACTAGCAAAGACACCCATTAATATCAATATCGACGATATAGTCGGCAAATTACCCATAGGCACCCTAATCAATTTTTTTTCTGTAAGTCAAGAGGCGTACAATAATCTAAAGGATAATAACTTAAGTCTAACGCAATACAATAAATCCAATGCCTAGCTGCGAATTCATCAAACCAGGACTCTATTCATCTTTACAAGACCAAGGCAGAATAGGCATGTCTTATTACGCCATCCCAACCTCAGGCGTCATGGACCGACAATCCGCAAAATTTGCCAACCTCATAGTCGGCAACCCAGTCAGCAACCCTGTAATAGAATGTTGCTTGTCAGGTCCTACGATAAAATTCCACAGCCCAACTACCATTGCTATTACGGGTAGCCCTATGAGTTGGAATATAAATGGCAAAGCAACACCATTAAACACAAAACTGACTATCAAGAAAGGAGATATTCTATCATCCAAATTTGCAACAGCCAACCTCTATGCCTATATCGCTATTCAAGGCAACTTAGAAACAATGCTTTCATATGAATCCTGCAGTGTCTACCCACCAGCAAAACTTGGACACCAAGGGGGAAAACCCTTTCAAAAAGATGACATAATAAAGTGGAAAAAGAGTTCTAATGAACTTAAGTCCTCCAAAGTAAATCCACGCGTATTCGCATCAAATATTCCAATAATCAAAGGACCAGAATATCACTTACTTACTGACAAATCAATGGAAAATCTCACTACAGCCACTTGGACAAAATCTGTTAACAGCAATCGAATGGGTGCCCGCCTGTCAGGACCCTTACTCTCGACGCAAGATAATTTACACGACAGTGTTCCCGTTCTTCCTGGACATATACAGCTACCTCCTTCTGGCCTTCCTATTGTTGTCCTACAGGATGGCCAGACAACAGGTGGATATCCAAGAATCGGCTTTATAGATAGAAGTGATTTGGATGATTTTAATCAAATTGAGTTAAAGGGTGAAATGAAGTTTGGATTAGAGTGACTATTTCATTCTACTCAATACAGGTCTCTTATAATAAGTAAAACATCCTCCCTTCCTTTTCACTATCTTCGCCCCATCAAATCCCAAGCAGACATACTCAAAAAACTTGGCATTGCTCAGCTCAATGAGATGCAGCTAGATGCCCATCATGCCATTGCGCATAATAACGAAGTGATTCTTTTGTCGCCCACAGGAACGGGAAAGACACTGGCCTTTCTTTTACCCCTGCTCGAAAAATTAGATCCAGACCTAGATGAAGTACAGTTGGTAATTCTATGTCCGACAAGAGAGTTAGCCCTTCAGATAGAGCAGGTCGCTAGAGATATGGGATCAGGCTATAAAATAAATGCCGTCTATGGTGGCCAATTTTTTTCTAAAGACAGAATACACATCAAACATAAGCCTGCCATCCTTATAGGCACGCCTGGGCGGGTAGCTGACCACTTAAGAAGAGAAAGCTTTTCTATAGAGCAAATTAAGGCCATGGTTCTGGATGAGTTTGATAAGTCCTTAGAGATAGGATTCGAGAAGGAGCTAAAATTTATACTGAGTGAGCTGCAAGACTGCAAAATAAAAGTGCTGACCTCCGCTACACATAATGTTCAGATTCCTTCCTTTGTTAAGTTACGTGTGCCCGTTAAGTTAAATCACCTGGGCAGCGACAAACCGAAACTGACTGTCAAGATGATAAGCTCTCCTGAGAAGGACAAGCTGGACACCCTCGTCTCTGCCCTCTCTCATTTGGGTCAAAAAATTGGGATTGTGTTTTGTAATTATAAAGATTCCATAAGACGTGTTAGTGAGCGACTGACTGAAGAAGGCATACCCCATGGATGCTTCTATGGCGGGCTAGAGCAGAAGGACAGAGAAAGGGCTCTTATCAAATTCAGGAATGGTACCTATAGAGTAATACTAGCTACTGATCTGGCAGCTCGGGGTCTAGACATTCCTGCCTTGGATTACATCTTACACTATCACCTACCTCTGCGAGAAGAGGAATGGATACACAGAAATGGTCGTACAGCGAGAATGCATCTGGAAGGGACCGCTTATCTGCTTAAGTGGACTGGGGATACATTACCAGAATTCATTGATAATCCAGAAGAGGAGCTATTAACTAATGATAAAATTCCACCTCAGACCGAGTGGTCTACCCTATTTATATCAGGTGGCAGAAAGGACAAAATATCCAAAGGTGATATTGCAGGCTTCTTTTTTAAGCAAGCTGAATTAAATAAAGATGAACTAGGAGCAATAGAATTAAAGCAAGACTGCGCATTCATCGGCATTAAAACCTCCAAAGCAAAGTCCGCCATTTCTAATCTGAATAATACCCGACTTAAGAAAAAAAAGGTCCGCGTCTACCTCATCTAACTAACCTACAAATCGCAAGTGCCATCAGGTGATTTTCCATTAATGGAGATAATATCATCTAGGCGAATCTCTAGACCACTTCTCATTATCATATACTCCACGCCAGCCCTATTCTCCCAGGTCTTTATCCGCTCATCCTTTCGTGTGAGCACTTCTTCTCCAGTTCTATAGACAAGGACTGATTTCTGTCTAAGCGTAGCCAGGTGTTCTATATAATCTACATAGTCACAAGCAATGGGCTTATATGGTCGCTCGTCCTTCACTATAAAATTTACTTTTGGACAACAAGCTTTTTGCTGATAGCTACCTTACCATCTCTCATCACTACCAGATACAAATTACTCTGCAAGTCCAGCGTCTCTAGCATATACTCATAACTACCCTCCTTGTGGAAAGTGTCTACAAGCGTCCTGATTTTCTGTCCGAGGTCATTCATAAGTACAATAGAGATTTGACTATCGTAGCCCACTTCATAGTTAATTCTTGTATAGTCTTTGGCGGGGTTAGGCGAAAGATTAATTTCATGCGCTGCATCTGATTCTTCAGGTCCAGCCACCTTTATATCAATCACTTCTGGGGCAAAGCAATGAACCTCTATCTCTAAATTATCTGACAATCTCCTGAGTGAACCTAAATCGAGCACCTCATACAATACTTGCTCATAGGCTTTACGAGTTATATGCCAGTCAGCTTCAGAATGTTGAGGTTTTATTCTGTAGAGCTTCTTAGTTAGCAAAGTTGTCGTAGTCTCATCTAAATTGAATTCAGATTTCAGATAATTGACTCGTTTCATAACAAAATCATCTGAGGACGCTACAAGCTGAGCCGAAGCAGAATTAAGGAGAAATAACAGAGGTAGTGTTAGTAATAGGTGTTTCATGCTAATCTTAGCTTAGTGGTTAGTAAAACGGTTGAATGAAATGTTACTTCAGGTAGGAATACTTACTTAACGCTAAATGTAAGAAGATGTTATTCAGTAGCTGGAAATATTAACAAATAAGATAATGCTTGTATACTGGTGACCTTTGGGCTCGACATGACATCAATAGGTGCTAGCCAAACAGTAGCCAATTTTATAGATTCCTTCTACGACTTACAACCAATACTAAAGCTCAGTCTAATATGAGGTTAATCAAATCTCATATTAGACTAGTTTAGAAAGGCAAATTCTCCAAGTCTACATTCCCACCAGTGATGATAATGCCTACTTTCTTATTCTGAAACTTTGATTTTTCTATCATAAGGGCAGCCAATGGTACTGCGCAAGATGGCTCTATAATTATCTTCATTCGCTCCCAGACAAGGCGCATAGCTGTAATTATTTCAGCTTCCTCCACTCTGATTATGTTCTTGATATATTCCTTGATAATGGGAAAATTGACATCACCCAGATGTGTTCTCAGCCCATCAGCTATGGTATCCACTTTGAGGTTTTTGATGATCTTACCCGCTTTTAAGGACCAATAAGCATCATCGGCCTGTCTTGGCTCTCCAGCCATCACTTCACATCCACTGCCAAAATGTTGTGCAGCAAGTGCAGTACCAGCCAATAAGCCTCCTCCACCGACTGGTGTAAGTATAACATCTAATTCAGGCTGTTCCTCTAGTAACTCCATAGCCGCAGTACCCTGACCCATAATGACATCTAGGTCATTGGAAGGATGAAGAAAAGCCAACCCATGTTCTTGTACCAACTCATTGGTTGTACGTTCTCTGGCTTCTATGGTAGACTCACATTCAGTGACGAGACCACCATATTCACGAACTGCATTTTTCTTTACTTGAGGTGCATTTTCAGGCATCACAATGTGTGCGGGGATATCGAGCATATTTGCTGATAAGGCGACTGCTTGTGCCATATTTCCACTCGAATGTGTAATGACACCTTTACGCCTTTGTTCTTCACTAAGATTGAGAATAGCATTAGAGGCACCCCTCATCTTGAAGGCGCCCATCTTCTGAAAATTCTCGCATTTAAAATAGATATCTGCTTCTGCAATATCATTAATGGCTGTAGAGGTCAGCACTGGTGTATAATGGATGTATGATTTTATTCTAGCATGCACCGCATGCATAGAATCTTTAGTAATTGATAGCATAGAACAAATCTATGAAAGGAAAAATCATTCTATGAAATACTTCAACGAATTAATATCAATTTAAGACTAAGTTTCACAACCATGCGTGAAGGCACTTTGTTATTATTTTCGCATATTTATAGATTACTGAAGCAATTATGGAGGAATCTTGGTTCGAAATGCTGGTTGAAAGTTGTGGTTACATTGCCACATTTGTCGGTGTCATGATGGAAGGGGAAATCTCTTTGGCCACTTCAGTTCTCGGTGCCAAGGCAGGATATTTCAGTCTTTGGCCAGCAATGATACTCGCTTGGCTTGGTGCCTGGATTGCTGATTGGTTCAAATTCTTGTTAGCAAAAAAGAAAGGGATCTCGATGCTTGCAAAAAAACCTAAACTAAAAAAGAAAATAGATCGTCTTTCCGTTTGGTACGACAGATACCCTTTTGTCATACTGTTAGTGTATAAGTTACTATTTGGCATGACGACTATCTTACTTATCATAACTGGTCTAAGGGATATTAGTTATGCCAAATTCGCTATTCTAAGTGGCATCTCTGTAGCTATATGGACTGGCATAATCGCCACCTTATCTTTTATGTTTTCTGAATCCATCATCAGCAACCTGACTTGGGTAACAGGTAACATACAATACTTCCTAATAGGCCTAGCCATTCTCGCATTTCTAATATGGTTCTTCATTAAAAAACCTTACCGCAAGGAATGTTTTGAGTGCGATGAAGATGTCCCATCCATGGCTTGATAGGCTCCACTCTCTTTCAAAAGTCAGTATACTCAAATGAAAGACCACTTATAACGGCATTATAAAGAAATCTCCGTTACATTTAAGGTCTAGATTGAGAAATGAAAAAAGAGTTAGAAAAACACCAAGTCCCTCCAGGAACGGAAACTTCCAGATTATCAGATTATGTCGCAGGTAAGTTTGTGAGTATAAGCAGTAAGAAGGGTATGAAAAAAGCAATATCCAAGGGCCTTGTCAAAGTGAATGACCAAAGAGGCACAACAGGAAAATACATTAATGCAGGAGACATTATTACGTTACATGCCGATCCGCTGATAGATAAAAAAGTAACAACTAAGGTAGAGCTAGAAGTGCTCTTTGAAGATGATCATCTAGCTATCATTCATAAGCCAGCAGGCATCATCGTGAGTGGCAATAAAAAGCATACTATAGAAAATGCCCTACCGCATAATCTGACAAAATCAGAATTACCGGATGCACTGCCAAGACCGCTACCTGTACACAGATTAGACTATCCGACTTCAGGGACCCTACTCATTGCAAAGACATCATCGGCAGTAACAGAATTGGGCAACATGTTTGCTCGTCGCGAGATTATAAAGAAATACCATGCAATCACTCAAGCACCGAAAGGGGTTGACCTAGATGACAAAGGCACTATAGACAAGGAGATCAAAGGCAAATCAGCAGTTACCGAATTTATTGTAACCAAAAGAATTGCCTCTCCCAAATTCAACCAATTATTGCTTCTAGAGTTATCACCATCCACTGGAAGAAGACATCAGATTCGCATACACTTATCCGATAAAGGTACACCTATACTAGGAGATAAGACTTATGGCATAGAGGGAAGCGTCCTGAAAGGAAAGGGATTATTCTTGCATGCCAGCGAATTATCATTCAAACATCCATTTGCAGATGACACAGTCACTGCAGCAACTCCATTACCAGCAAAATTTGACCGCATTCTCCAGAACAAAGTAAGCTCAGCAGAATGATCAAGATAGGAGAATACCAATCGCTCACCGTTGTAAGAGAAATGCCTCAGGGATTCTATCTAGAAGACGAGGATGAAAACGAAGTGTTGTTTCCAACAAAATACATCACTCCTGACATGGCTATAGATGATCGCATCAAAGTCTTTGTCTACTGCGATTCTAGTGGCAGAGAAGTAGCCACGACAGAAAAGCCCTTATTCACTGTCGGACAATGTGCACTGCTCGAGGTAGTACAAGTCAATGACTCAGGTGCCTTTTGTGAATGGGGAATAACTAAAGAACTTTTTATTCCTTACAGTAACCAAGAGGAAAAATTAGTAAAAGGCAACAAGTATGTTGTATACATGTATCTAGATGATGTTACAGAACGTCTGGTCGGCACAACCAAGCTAGATGTCTTTCTCAAAAAATTTGCAGATGATAATATCACTGTTGGGTCAAGCGTAAATATCATGGTCTTTAAAGAGCTAGACAAAAGTTACAAAGTGGTTATAAATGATGCTTATGTAGCCATGATATATAAAAATGAAATTAAAGAACCACTCCGAATAGGTCAATTAATTACAGGATACATCAAACCCCTTAGACCTGATAACAAAATAGATGTTAGTATAAATCCCGTAGGCCACCAGCACATAGAACCGCAAGCACAACTCATACTCTCCAAACTAAAATCTAATGGTGGGCACCTACCCTACAATGACAAAAGCAAACCAGAGGATATCAAAGCTGAATTTGGCATAAGCAAAAAGTTATTTAAGAAATGTACAGGCAATTTGTACAAGCAAAGATTGATTGCGATAAAGGATGATGGGATTCATCTTGTGGAATAATCATTCCTTTTTATTTAATTCAATTTATCAATGTCAGGTGTAGGTTAATACTTATCTCTGGTGACGAAAGTTAGGTTAATACATTATGGACACCCTATCTAGCCTCCTGTGGGAATTGTCTTGGGTATTGGCTTTTTTACTATAATGGTAAACTAAACTTCTAGAAGAAATTCTATAGAAAATGATTCTGACTTTGATGCAAGTGAATATCACATATATGTAACATCATTAGATGGTCAAGTTATATATGAGCAATATTTACCTACTTCAAACCAAAAGATAGATTTATCAGATTACCCAGTGGGCATATATAGTCCACATTTCAGACAAAAGAGGCTATAATCAAACAAAGATGTTGACACTTATTAAATAAAATAATAATTTGAGTAACGAGGTAAACTCCTTCCTCAAATATTAAAAAACATGATTTCCAATAAAACCTCTTTTCTTTTTACAATATGTCTAATTGTCTTTTTCTCATCCATCTTATTATCACAAAATAAGCAAGATTACATCTGGCACATGACTACTGACCAGGAACCAAGCGATGATAAAGTACAGGCATTTCAGTTAGATTTTAACACAAGACCCTTGGTGCCTTCCTTTAGAGAAGGTGATTTGGCTTACCACAACAACAAAGCTATTATTTGTGACGAAAATGGTGAAGTCCTCATCTCCAGTAACGGCTGCGCCGTGGCAAACAAGTTGCATCAGATGATGCCAAATGGAGATAGCATCAATGCTGGCGACTTTTTTGATGGCCCCTGGGATGGCAATTGCAAACTTGGTTATCCAGGTATTCAAGACATTCTTTTGCTTAATGATCCAGCTAATGATTATGGATATTATTTGATTCATAAGACCATAGAAAATGTCCTTCCTGGGCAATGCATAGTAAAAAATTTGCTTTACAGCTATATAGATTTATCATTGGACAATGGTCTTGGAGATGTGACAATAAAAAATGAACCATTTACTTCAGGAGAATGCTATTTGACTTCCTATCTTTCTGCTATCAAGCATGAAAACAAAGAAGACTGGTGGATAATCAATCCAGGAAGAATAGGGAACAATTATTATACAACTTTGCTCACGGCGGAGGGATTTATGCCAACTGATAGTCAATCTATAGGAACTATCTTTGATCCTTTATTCTCTGGTTCTGGAGGTAATGCCAGATTCTCACCTGATGGAAAAAAATATGCGCTCTTTTCTCAGTATGATGGACTTTTGGTATATGATTTTGACAGAAGTACTGGTCAGCTGTCTAAGCTAAAGACTTTATATTTCGAAAGACAACCCTACAATCATTTTACTACTTCAGAATTCAGTCCTAACTCTCGATTCTTGTACCTATCTGATATGCTGAGACTATGGCAGGTAGACTTATGGGAAGAGAACCTTGAAGATGGACTCGTATTCATAGATGAATGGGATGGTACTCAATCTCCTTTTCCTACTAACTTTTTTCAAAGTGCCTTGGCTCCTGATTGTAAAATTTACTTACAGCCAAGCAGTAGTGCTAAGACCATGCATGTAATACACTATCCAGATAAAAAAGGTGAAGATTGTGAGTTTGTACAAAATGGTTTGCAATTACAATATTGGAATTCACTTTCATTTCCGAATTTCCCACGATTCAGAGTAGATGAAGCAGAGAAATGCGACAGCAGTATCACCTTAGTAAATGGTAATGAAGTCTACTGGCGTAAAGATTTAAAGGCCTACCCTAATCCTGCAATCAATAACCTTACTATAGAATTACCTGATGGGACTAATGGGGAAATATTTGTTTTGGATATGAATGGCCAGATAGTCCTACAAATCCCGAAGGCCACCTCAAATACCACTATAGATATTTCTCATTTGCCTTTAGGTATTTATTCTGTAGAGTTTCTACCATCTAATAATCAAAAAAAACAGATATACACTGCAAGAATATCTATCTCTCATTAATATAACTTAACTAGCTTCCTGTATAAGCATTCCTAATTTGGATTTGGTAAATGAGTTTTTAAAAAATCCTAAAAAATGTAATGAGATATATTCTTAAGAACACTCAGTATAAATTACCACCTAAGTATTGTTCTAAACTTCTAGAAGAAATTCTATATTTATCATCATATGGAAATACTATGTTTCGGCATTGCAAAAGAGATTGTTGGCGCTGCTAACTGCGCCATATCAGCGGTAACCATATCCAATGTGGCTGAGCTTAAACAGTATCTGAGACAGACCTACCCCGAGTTTAACAATTACAAAGACTTCCAAGTGGCTGTCAACCAGTCATTCTCTGATGATTCTACAGCAATTTCTCCTACTGATGAAATTGCCATAATACCTCCTGTAAGTGGCGGATAGCATATTGGACATACAAATATTATCAGAGACGTTAGTTCCTGATAACAACTACACCTTCGTACTTGATGAAGCCTGTGGTGGGATTAATATATTTGTAGGTACGGTGCGGCGATGGAATAAAGGAGAGGAGATAACCCATCTTGATTTTGAATGCTATGAACCCATGGCTATCTCTGAATTACATAAAATTGCAGATCGAGCTATGGAGCAATTCGGCGTGCAGAAAATTTCTATTCACCATCGAACTGGACAGGTGGGACTAGAGGACATTGCTGTCGTAATCGCAGTTTCTTCTAAACATAGAAAAGCCTCATTCACTGCCTGTGAGTATATTATAGATGAGCTAAAAAAGACAGTCCCTATTTGGAAAAAAGAGTTCATGACCAATGGGAGTTATTGGGTGAATTCGAGACCGTGATAAATGCTCTAATCTAGATTTCAGATGTTTGGAGTTATCATATTAAGTCTTCTAATTGTATTGATTATCACAATGGTGATTATGAAATACCTTGGTCATACATCCTTACGTTCTGCCTTGGCCAATGACACATCTGTTAGGTCTAAAAAAAGATTGATAGAATCAAACATCTACAAGGCACCATCTGGATACTTTGTAGACACTGTGGAAGTCATTCCAGACTTAGAGTTAAGATGTGCTACTTGGCAGACAAAGAACTGCAAGGGGACCATACTTATATTTTCAGGTTTTACTGAATTTATAGAAAAGTATTATGAAACCATAGGTGACCTCATAGACTTGGGGTGGTCAGTCGTTGCTTTTGACTGGCGGGGCCAGGGACTTTCCTCTAAGTTGCTCAAAGAAAAAGACAAGGGTTACATAGAACATTTTGATCAGTATCTGCAGGATGCAGAAGCTGTGTATCATCAAAGGGTGGCACATCTGCCTAAGCCACATAACCTATTGGGTCATTCCATGGGTGGACATTTAGCATTCAGAGAGTTGCAAGAACATCCTAATCGATTTCAGCGAGCAGTGCTTAGTGCGCCCATGCAAAGCATAGCCGGATTACCAACAAATCTTCTAAGCAAATTTTCATCCTTCTTTAGATTATTGGGATTTGGACAGTCTTACGTTATTGGAGGAAAAGATGGTGATAAAAATAAAGGGTACAAAAGACTCACTTCAGACATCAATCGGTTTAGAAAATGGTCCTCTATATTTAAGAAGGAGCCAAGATTACTAATGGGATCAGCGACATGGAACTGGACAAAGGCAGCATCCAAAAGCATGCAGCTTAGTATGAAACGAGAACAAATCCAGAAAATAAAAACGCCTGTCTATGTAGCCAGTGCCAAGGATGATGTTGTCGTAAACGAGGAAACGCATGAACGTATGGATGATGCAAATCCACTAATTAAGATAGTACCCTACCTCGGCGCTAGACACGAAATCTACACAGAAATTAATCTTTATCGCAATCGATTCTTAAAAGACATAGATGCTTTTTTTATGGAGCAAGATCAATCGGATGTCATTACATAGTCTAAGAATAAAGTAAGAAATAAATATCTCTATCATAATAAAAAAAGAGGCTGTCCAAAAACTGAACAGCCTACTTCTTGAATAATTCGACTAATTATTTGCTCTTTTACTTCACCACCACTATTCTATGTGCAGCTAGATGCTGGTTATCATTTCGAAGGTGAAGAATATAAGTGCCATTTGGTATTTGATGTAATTCTATGTTTTCTAAATCACTATGGCTCTCATCAAAATTTCCTGATTGAATTACATCTCCCTTAATTCCATAGATCTGATAACTGATAGATTTTTCCATACAGTGAGATAGATCTAGACTTATAAAATCACTGGCCGGATTTGGTGCTATAGTAATAGAACCTAAATCGTTGTCAGACCTTAAAGTCAAGTCCAACTTATTATCCTTATCACTCTTCAAAGCACGTTGCGGTGATGGATTTACAAAACCAGAACCAGTGCATGATTCTATTATTACATCATCTATATAAAGCAAGTCTGCGTTTCCAGATGCATCACATCTTATTCTGAATACTGTGCTACTTGATAAATTATTAGGCCCTATGACTATTCGAGCATTCTGTCTCTGTCCATTAGTAAAGTCTTGATTCACAATCCAATTCTCTAGGATGGCAAAAGATGATCCACCATCGGTGGAAACCTCAAAGAAAAAGTCTTCACTTCTCTCAAATGATTCTACTAAGAAACTAAAGCTGACAACTGCCTCTAAAGCAGAGTTCAAATTCAGATTATCTGTAAAAATAGAAGAGGCTGCGCCAGAGTTATCTCTAAGTCTGACAGAAGCAATTCCAGAATTACTAAAAGAACTATTTGATACTAGGCGGCAATCTGAACCACCATCATTCCAGATATCGAAACCAGACTCAAAGTTGACTTCTGAGATAGTATCACAATCAGAAGAATTGTTGCTACTATCTCCTACACACTCACAATTGCTTGTGTATATATCTCCTATAGTATTGTCATCGCCATCATCGCAGGCTAAGCCAGGTTGACATGGCGATGGTACACCACCCTGACATGCTTCTATTATGATATCATCAAATATGAAATAGTCGGCTATGTCATCGGACGTTGACCTAAGTCTGAGTGAAGTTGTTGCTGTAAAATTTATTCCTGATATAACTGCTGTTATATCCTGTCTAACTAGATTTGTGAAGTCTACATTATTGATATACTCGTCAAAAACAACATATGCTCCGCCAGTAGAAACTTCCAGCACAAAACTATCAGAGTTCTCTACAGTATATGGGTACACATTGAATCGAATCTGAACAGCATCTACTCCCGCTAGATTCAAGTCAGAGGTATACAGACTAGACCGGATGCCATCGTTTGACTGAACGTAAAAACTGTAATTACCCGTGTTGGCAAATGAAGCAGAAGACAATAGCGTGGCAGACTGTCCACCATCTATCCATATCCCCATATCGCGGTTCTCAAATCCAGTTGTGCTTATTACAGTACAGTCTTGATTCGAGTTACAATCTGTACCTGAAGCTACAGGCACACAGGCATCTGAATCATCTGGATCTTGTGCAGCACATACGCCATCTCCGTCAGCATCTATAAGTGTTCCTATGCAATTACAATCTGCATCATATACATCTCCTGTAGTACATGCATCATCATCATCGCAGGCTGAGCCAGACTGGCATGCAGGCGGAGTCCCACCCTGACATGCTTCTATTACAATATCATCAAATATGAAATAGTCGGCTATGTCATCGGACGTTGACCTAAGTCTGAGTGAAGTTGTTGCTGTGAAATTAATTCCTGTTATGACTTCTATAATATCCTTTCTAACAAGATTTGTGAAGTCTACATTATTGACATATTCTTTAATGACAACATAGGCCCCACCAGTAGAAACTTCCAGCACAAAACTATCAGTGTCTTCTACTGTATATGGGTACACATTGAATTGAATCTGAACTGCGTCTACTCCCGCTAGATTCAAGTCAGAGGTATACAAACTAGATTGTATGCCATCGTTTGACTGAACATAAAAACTGTAATTACCTGTATTTGCAAATGAAGTAGAAGACAATAGCGTTGCAGATTGTCCACCATCTATCCATACCCCCATATCTCGATTCTCAAATCCAGTTGTGCTTATTACTGTGCATCCTAGATTTGAGTTGCAATCTGCACCGGCGGCATTAGGAACACAGGCATCTGAATCATCTGGATCTTGTGCTGCACATATGCCATCTCCATCTACATCTAAAAATGTCCCTACACAATTACAATCGGCATCATATACATCCCCGGTCGTACAAGCATCATCATCATTACAAGCTTGCCCAGCTTGACCTCCATCACAATTATCATTCGCATCACATATCCCATCATTATCTGAATCTCTAAATGTCCCTACACAATTACAATCCGCATCATATACATCTCCTGTAGTACACACATCACCATCATTACAAGCTTGCCCAACTTGACCTCCATCACAATTATCATTCGCATCACATATCCCATCATTATCTGAATCTCTAAATGTCCCTACACAATTACAATCGGCATCGTATACATCTCCTGTAGTACATGCATCATTATCATCGCAGGCAAGACCTATCTGGCTCGCATCACAAGTATCGTTCGCATCACATATCCCGTCGTTATCAGAATCTCTAAATGTCCCTACACAATTACAATCCGCATCATATACATCTCCTGTAGTACACGCATCACCATCATCACAGTTAGAGCCAGTTAAATCACAATCAGAGCAGTTTCCACTCAGACGAACACTATAGATTGTAAGGTCACTTCGCTCTGTATTTGTAGTTTTTAAATTGACGAACAAGCCTATTGCAAGATTATGTGTGCCAGGCGTAAGATTGTTTAGAACAAACTCAGCAGTTACTATACCAGTATCGGTGATGTCGCCAGCATTTGACTCTACTAGATAAGGGTTGCCATTTAATGTAAGGTTTACCCCATCTATTGCTGCCAGCACTCTTGTCCATTCGCCTTCATCAAATCCTTCATTAGAAGTAAGGCGATATTGAATCTCTAAATTTACCGGTTCTTGTCTAGTAATATTAAAATCTGTACCAATTGCCAAGGACATATTTCGTATGTTACTTCCATTGACGCCTCCTACTTCCAGTTCTACAGAACCATTTCTGATAATGAGGTTCTCATATACTGGCATTGGTGTAGAAAAAGCTCCTGATACCTCAGAAAAAGATCCTAAGCCATTGGTGAAACTTTCATCTAATATGCTATTTCCAAAAACACAATCATCTACTGCATCACAAATGCCGTCTTGGTCTTCATCCACGTAAGTACCTATGCATTCACAATTGGAGTTATAAGTATCATTGATTGTGCAGATATCGCCATCATTGCACGACTGCCCTGCTAGATTTTCATCGCAAGTATCTTGAGCATCGCAGATTCCATCATTGTCAGAATCTTGAAATTCTCCTGCACATCCACAATCACTAGTGTATACATCACCTGTAGTACAAGGGTCTCCATCATTACAGGCTCTGCCTATTAGATTATTATCAAAGTTAGGACAAGGATCCTGACTATCACAGATGCCATCATTATCAGAGTCTGGACTATTCTGATTACAATCAATTTCATCTGCATTAGGAGAACCACAGACATTGTCAGCAGATGCTTTCCAATATAAATAGCTGTTCTGATCTCCGACCGGATTATTTACACTAGAAACCAATGAAAAACCTTCTCCATCTGCTTCAGTAGGCCATTGATCTTGGTCGTCATATTCTATGGCAATAATTACTTCGCCATCGAAGGCTGTAAATTCTATATTCTCACCACCGTTACTTAACTGGCCAGAATATTCTCCAAAAATATTAATACCAGGACATTTCTGTGCCAAAGCTTCAGCATTACTAGCTAAGACTATAAAGCTCTGAGGTCTAATTACTGTACCTACAGGGAACGTATAATCCACACCATCTGTTATTTGCAATCCGCTAATGTCTAAAGTAATTGAGTTGCTAGTGTTTTTAATCTCAAGAAACTCTAATTCTGTATCGTTAATCGTGTCTCCATTTGACACATATTCATCAGGGTTGTACATTATCTCTGTCAGCTTTATCCAACTGAGATCCTGATTTACATTTAAGTCTAATCGGTGCAGCGCACTCCATTGATTGTTTTGCAGAACTCTTGCCATCAAGGTAGTGGCTTGATTCATAACAAGGTCTTGATTAGAATATAATCTAGCTGTAGAAGCTACTGCTCCTCCTTGTAGCCTTGGGTCAGTACCATCAGTAGTATAGTAAATTTGACCAGCTCCATTAGGATTGTCCAGTTCTACAGTATACCCACCGTCTACTGATATTTTTTTTACTTCTATGGCTTGATTATTATTAAGGAAAAGTGGTGGATCAATAGTAGGATAATACCCTTCTCGAATTAATGCAGTAATCAATCGATCGACATTTCCATTCATAAGACCATCTACTCGCTGCACTTCATTTCTCCAGTGTTGGTCTCTGGTTCTTGTGACACCATCGTTCAGACCATCACCCCATCTTGCAGATTCTGCTACTACTGCATTCTCGATTTGATTATTGAGAGCTGACCATCTTTCTCGAGAATTCTCATCTGTAACCGCTCCATCATTAAAGCAAATGTCATATACTCTATCTGCAAGGGTCATCATAAACTCATTGCTCCGTTTAGCTCTATTAAAGACAAAAGCAGAATTTCTTCCTCCACTATCATTGGCTCTAAAATCAGGATGTACCCAAGCGCCATTATTTGCATTCCTCGTCACATCCCATGACCATTCGTTATCCCAACCGAAATACATTAGTGGTCCAGCAGGTGTCGTGCTACTTCCTGCCCACCAGTTATTACCAGGCCAATCTTGTACTCCTGTCATCCAAGACAATAAGATATAGTCTAAGAATTGTTCTACATCAAGATATTCTTTAAGCTCATTATAATTACCTTGATTATTCAAATTTCTATTAAGAAGGGTATTGATCAGATAGTCATATCGACTTCTGTTGCCTGATCGGATACCTGCATGACTAATAGCAAACCAATCATCCTTGTTTCCTCCAAGATAAGTAGATGTAAAGGATTCATCTGGTCTTTCTATAGGATTGTATAATCCCCAATAAAGTCCATTCACATAGAGGTGCACAAAGGTACCGTGAGACCCTATGCCCGAGGCGGCAATCTGTGATTGTCTGAACCACTCGTCTCTTGTAAAAGCCGTCCTGTCTTCGTTCCAGTTTCTAGACCATGCTCGGTTGTTTCCTGCTCTTAGGACTATCCTGTCAAATTCGTTCTCTGCTGTTTCTGATCCTACTGCTGCATTTCTAAATATATCTGAGTCCCAGTCTTTGGCACCATATCTTTCTTTGAATGATAATCTCATAGAACGTTTCAGTCTATGATGACTATGTGGTTCTATACCGCCATCTTCTTGTTCGTTCAGGCTCGGATCTTCAGGGTACAGTAGCTCTACAGACATCTTTCTCTCTACTTCTCCATCATAGATTTCCCAGAAATCACCTCTAGGCATAACGATGGACATACTTGGGATGTCCATCATTCCTTGTATAAGGTCGGCTCTGTATCTAGAAGAATTGACGATATCTGGATCCATCTGATAATCATGTGTGGCAGTACCACTTCCACCTAAGTCATAACGATTGTTAGGCCAGCCACTGATGTTTCTAGGTTGGTTTATGACATCCTCTATATAGAGATATGAATGTGTATACAGCTTAGAAGTATCCACTCCCGGTATGTATCCTATTGCTCTAAGAACTGTTGTGGTTTCTACTGGAATGCTGCCATTGTAGATGATACCTGATCTTGGCGTAGGTTCTTTTCCGTCTAGTGTATATCTAATAGTAGCATTGGGGTCAGTAGCAGTAATAGTCAGATTAAATGGGGCATCATAGAAGCCTCTTTTTTCTGAAAAATCAAGCTTCACATCGATAATCTGCGCTGAAGCTTGGGTCGAATACCCTAAGACTAATAAGAAAGTATAGAGTAGTGATACAAATTTTGAAGTGTCAAGACAAATCTTAGCCATTGTCTTGTGGCAAGGGTGCATTAGCATATGTGTATAGAGTTTAAAGTTATATAGCTCCAGCACACAGCAAATTAGTCAAAGAGTCTTGCAAATGCCGGAACAGTATAAATAGGACAGCGATATTAAGATCAGTCACTATAAATAATGGTGTTAATTATAGATTTTGGAAAGTGTGTTACTATTATATTTTTTATTGTTAAAATATTTGGAGAATTGGTACTAGCTTAATGCGCTAACTCAATTTGCGGCCTACAAGAAGTTTATTTTGTCAAATCTCTTTCCAACACATAGTTACAATCCATGTAAATCTATGATATCAGTGGTGTCATTTCCACTTGCATTATAACTTCCAATTATTTCGACGATTATCTGAGTTTGTCAACTCAAAAAATAATTGATCCACTCAGCGACTATGGCAGGCTTATGACTGTCTTTTACCTCAATCGTCAATTGCCATTTGACTCTAGTGCTAGATTGTTCGAGGTTGTGCTGAATATCATGCAGAGTAAATCCTGCTCTGATTAGAGAATTTACGGGAACAGGATTGACAAACCTAATTTTATCAAATCCATAATTCATACCCATCTTGATACCATTGAAAGTCATGCAGCTTTCAGCTAAATATGAGGCATAAGAAAGCAAATGAAATCCATGTGCTATTGTCGTTTTGAATGGTGATTCTTTTGCACATCTTTCAGGGTCGACATGTATCCACTGCTCATCTTTAGTAAGCTTAGCAAAAGCATCAATGTCTTCTTGAGATTTAGTCATCCAATCACTGACCCCTACCTCTTGATTTAGATAGGACTGCATATCTTGGATACTACTAAATGTGGTAGTCTTCATTTTAAAACTTACACAGATTTTAATTTCCTTAACTCAACTCTTATACTTTCTATACCCCTTAAGTCCACCCTTCAAACTATATATTTCTAGTCCAGCTTTCTCTTCCATCAACTTTGCAGCAAGCGTCTTAGATACACGACCAGTCTTGCAATAAAGGACTATGGGTAAGCCTTTTGACAGTAGCTCGACTTGCTCCAATTCAATATTTGGAAGATGAGTGGTTTGTTTGTCTATGGCATGATGTTCTTCTTTTGACAGCACAGATACTAAAGAGAATTGTTCTCTATTAGATAATAGTTCTTCAATATTCAAGTCTGGCACCATAGAACAATCCAAAGGCAGATAACTGGTCTTTTCGAATAATTCCTCCATATCCTCATTCCAGGTCTTATTCATTTTAAGGATCAATTGTCTATTTGTGAGACAGTCATAAGTCAATAATTTTCCAATTAATGGTTCACCTATTCCAAGTATGACTTTAAGCACTTCATTGGATTGAAGCAGACCGATAAGTCCAGCAATGGTATTTAATACACCAACTTCTGAACATGTTGGAATCGTCTCATCTGGATACGGAAACAAATCTCTGAGGTGTATATCAGATTCTGCTTGATTTATAAACGTAGAGACATAGCCCTCAAATTTGTGTATGGCACCATAGACGAGTGGCGTCTGCTCTAATACAGCAAAGTCATTGACTAAGTACTTGCACATTATATCATCGGTGCATTCCATTATGAGATCCACACCTGTAAGATGTTCATCTATATTCGTCTTAGTCAAATAGTGCGATGATGTATGTATTTTGATATCAGGATTAAGCCTGTGCAACTTATTTTTCAATACTATAGACTTAGCTTCACCTTCATCACCGATATATAATATCTGTCTATGCACATTGGAGACATCTGGCTGATCGCCATCTATAAGTGTCAGTGTCCCTACTCCTGCTCCTGCAAGATAGGATGCAGCTATGGCCCCCAGGCCTCCACATCCTACGACTGCGACATGGCTTTTAGCTAATTTGGACTGACCTTTTTGCCCTACCTCAGAAAGTAATATTTGTCTAGAATATCTGTCACTCATATTGGTCCAGTAGGTTTTGATAGTCTTCGTCGGTATCTACATCTATACCAGCTTCTGTGCATTTTATAGCGATCAATTCATCCCTATGTTGCTTTAGAACAGACTTGGCTGAGCGGTTATTTTCTAAAGCCATTATCTCTTGAAAATATTGTCTAGTATATATTGCAGGTACTCCTATTATCTCATTATAACTTGTCGCTACCAGTTGGGCCTCATGCTCTACCATTGTAGAAATCATAGATTGGTAATGCCTGAGAGGTATAAGCGGTTGATCAGTAAGTAGTACTAAAGCGGCATCTGCTGAAGAATCATTCACATGGTTTATTCCTAGCTGCAGACTGCCCAGCATTCCTTCTTTATGTTTCATATTATGAATAAATGTTATACCCTCATTCATAGCCTCAGCCCTGAGTTCATGATCTAAATAACCAGTAATACATACGATCTCATTCAGTTCTAATTGTCGACATTTGTGTACAATTGCTTTCAGCAAGGATTCACCTTTGAATCTGAGCAATTGTTTGTACTTTGTCATTCTGGTAGAAGCACCAGCAGCTAATATGATTCCTGATATTTTCAAACCTTAGCGATAAAAATATTGTTTTTAATTTAAATACCTATTCAGCCAACTTGCTCATAGACAAACATAACCGCCCTGTCAATTATCTCAGACTTGCAGTCACTGATAAATGCAATCTGCGCTGCACCTACTGTATGCCTGAGAATATGACATTCGTCAAAAAAAAAGAGTTACTCAGTTACGAGGAAATGCTGCGTGTAGCACAGGTGCTAGCTAAGGAAGGTGTCAATAAAATCAGAATCACTGGAGGAGAGCCTTTCCTTAGAAAAGACATCATCTACCTACTTAAAGAGCTTACACTAACTAAAGGAATAGATAAAGTAGCCATTACTTCCAATGCAACACTGACAGCTCAGCATCTGGATGAATTGCTAAGTATGGGTATCAAGTCCTTTAACATCAGTATCGATAGTCTTGATAAAGAAAGATTCAATGAAGTAACTAGAAGAGATGTATTTGATGATGTGATGGCCTGCATAAAGGAGATGATGAAAAGAGACTTAGACCTTAGGCTTAATTGTGTCGTCATGGATGGAAAGAATACTGAAGACATTCTTCCTTTTATAGAAATGACAAGAGAGAACAAAGTATCTGTCCGATTCATAGAAGAGATGCCTTTTAATGGTGATCAGAGCATGCCTACTTTAGAATGGAATTATCTTAGAATAATGGAACATATCCAATCCCAATATCCTGAAATAGAAAAACTGCAAGATCCCAAGTATTCTACCTCTATGAATTATAAAGTCAAAGAGCATAAAGGAAGCTTTGGTGTCATACCGGCTTTTACCAGAAGTTTCTGTGGCAGTTGCAACCGTATTAGGATTACAGCACAAGGCTTGTTTAAGACTTGCTTATATGACCAAGGGGTATTTAATATAAGAGATTTCATGCGTAATGGCGCTACTGATGCACAGGTCCTCGATATCATAAAGCAAGCCTTGTCCATGAAAAGCAAAGATGGATATGAAGCAGAACGCAATCGATCGCAACACGTTTCCGAATCCATGTCTACAATAGGAGGCTAATGATTACAGTACAAGAAGCCTTAGATCTTATTACTCAGAATAGATCTGAACTAGGAACAGAGAGTATTTCTTTTCATGCAGCCATCGATCGCATACTGGCAGAAACCATAAAGACGGACAGACCTATTCCACCCTATCATAGAGTCACTATGGATGGTATCTCTGTCAACTTTGATGGCTTGATCTCTAGAGATAAAATAAGAATAGAAGGTATTGCAGCAGCAGGTGCACCGCAAATGACACTAAAGGATGCGAATTCTTGTCTGGAGGTGATGACGGGGGCAGTACTACCTGCAGGGACCGATACTGTTATAAGATATGAAGACCTGAGTATAGAGAATGATTTTGCTTCTATCAATGTCCCTATAAATAAGGACCAGAATGTACATTTTGAAGGATCCGACATGCCTGCAGATTTGGAGCTTATACATCCAGGTACGCGTATAAGAACACAAGAATTAGCCATAGCTGCCAGTTTAGGTAAGTCAGAGCTCGAAGTGGCGACCTTACCTACTGTGACTATTATTTCTACTGGAGATGAATTGGTAGATGTACATAAAACTCCACTTACACATCAGATTAGAAAATCTAATTCTTATACAGTTGCTGCTCTATTAGCTAAATGGGGGATCAACGCTAACTTGTTACACCTGCCCGATGACAAGGAAGTCATTTTAGAGAAGCTAGGTAATGTTATACAGAATGATGACTTGGTCGTCCTCTCTGGTGGTGTATCCAAAGGCAAGTTTGATTTTATACCAGAAGCTTTAAGGACCTTAGGTATCAAAGAAATCTTTCATAAAATTAAACAACGTCCAGGGAAGCCGTTGTGGTTCGGCAGAAATGTAAACACCGTCGTCTTTGGGCTACCTGGTAATCCTGTATCAAGTTTCGTTTGTGCTAAGAAGTATATTGAGCATTGGCTACGGTCAACTTTAGGCGTAAATAAGGAACGAGTCACATATGCAATGTTGTCATCGGATGTTACCTTCAAGCCTGACTTGCATTACTTTTTGCCTGTGGCATTGACGACAAATGAGAGTGGACAGATTATGGCCCAGCCTTATCCTGGTAATGGTTCAGGAGATTTTATAAATCTTAGACAAACCAATGGATTGGTAGAGTTGCCAAGCAGACGAGAAATATTTAAAAAAGGTGAAAGCTTTCCTTTTCTCAAGACTTAGATTACTTTTCGATAAAACAATCCTTATAACTTACTCACATATTACAGGTATGATGGAAGATAAGAATAAACTCGCTGTTGCTGTCTATGAGAAAATGATGGAGAAAGATTATTGTACACAATGGCTTGAAGCATCTCCTGTTTTTATAAAAGAAGGTCATTGCAAGTTACAGATGACTATACGAAAAGAAATGCTTAATGGCTATGGAATTCTTCATGGTGGTATTGCTTTTACTTTTGCCGATAGCGCCTTTGCCTTTGCGTCCAATTCCTATGGAAGGTTAGCCGTCTCTATTAATGGCAGTATGACTTATTCTAAATCTGCACAATTGGGCGAGGTTATTTACGCTGAGGCAATCGCACTCAATGTATCACATAAGACCGCAGACTTTGATGTAAATGTAATGAATGAAGCAGGGGAAGTCTATTACTATTTCAGAGGCACAGTCTATAGAAGTAGTAAAGAGATTTTGAATATAGAAGGTTAGGTGGCTTTAAAGCTGGATGTTTATTGTGGTCTACTTAAAGGTTTTTCTGTCTTAATCGGATAGATTTTTAACTATTATTTTACTGTCGTATTTCCTTGGTGAAAGATAATATTAATGTGGTATTATTTTGAAGTACCATGTTGCTAACCACTGATAGGAGCAGTCTTAAGTTATTTTCTTTTGCAATCTTGATTAAATCTTTTTTTTGCAAGCTAGTTTGCATAAAATGAAATAGTGATGAAATAGGAAATTAGAAAATGAAAATAGAGTCAATTTGTCTTTTTTTTGGAATAGAGATTGGACAATCGTAAGAAAACTAAAATAAATCCCAATTACGATGAAACAACTACTACATTCCAATATTAGTTTTCTTATTGTAGCTATCATTTTTGGACTCTCTTTACAGTCTTGTACTAAAGATGAAGATATCATTGAGCCTACTGAGACAAATAATGAAGACGAAAACACAAATAGCGAAACTGATGTTTTTATGGTCAAAGAATTGACCGGCGCTTCACAGAAAGGACCTTATGTTGTCGGCACTAATGTGACGATATTTGAGTTAGAACAAGATTTGACTCCTACTGGTCGAACTTTTACGACAGAAATTAATAATAATATCGGGCAATTTCGTTTTGCTAATCTAGATCTAGTTTCTCCTTTTGTAGAACTAAGATCAAATGGCTTCTACTATAATGAAGTTACAGGCAACACCTCAGATGCGCCACTAAATTTATCTGCCTTAGTAGACCTTTCTGATGAGTCTACTATCAATATCAATATACTGACAACCTTAGAGAAAGATAGAGTAGAATATCTTATAGCGAATGGATCTTCATTTACAGAAGCAAAATCTCAAGCGGCAACTGAAGTATTGGAAGTCTTCTATCAGGAAGTTTCTAGTTCTGGTAATTTAGATGATCTAAACATTACAATAGATAATGAAGGCAATGCCTCATTGCTGGCCATCTCATCTATATTACAAGGCCATTTGTCTGTAGGCGATCTTTCAGCTCTTGTATCTAGAATCAAATTTGACCTTAGGGAAGATGGTCTTTTAGATGATGAAAATATTTGTACATCATTGGCCTCAGTAGCTTCTCGTCTCAATGCTGAATCGATAAAAAACCATTTAGAAGATTGGTATAACGGAGAACAAATTACGGTTAGTATTCCAGATTTTTCTGCGCAGCTTGAGATGTTTAATCAAGAAACACCTTGTGCAGTTGCTTCTGGTATTACTTACCCTGCAACTGGTAGACATGGTCTTAATCTTCTAGCTTTAGAAACGGCAGTGTACGATGATTTTGAAGGTTATTCGTTAGCTGCTAACTTGGAAGAGGGTTCAGATTTGAAGATAAGAATTGTTGGTTTTCATTGGTCTTATTCAATCGGCCAAATGAATACCGGTTGGTATGTAGGAGACTGGGAAGATAGAAGTGAGGATTTATTGGACAGTGGCAGGGAGTTTACTTCGGCGAGAAGTGGCATGTTAGACTTTGAAATAAACTTGGAAGAAAGAATCCAGGGAGTTACTGACGGAACAATCAGGATAGAAATTTATGAAAATGGATCTTCAGTACCTACTAGAGTCAAAGAAATTAAGATAGATGGAATAGAGCCAAGTCTTTCTGGTCCTAGAAATTTGATACTCCAGGAAGAACAGAGTAGAAATATCCTTGGATTTGATGGCAGTTTCATTTCAAGTTACTTAGATGATTATCAAGAAATTTATGGAATAGCTTTGTGGATACCCGATGGTTTTGAGGTCAAATATATTATAGAAGGAGATCTTGTCCTTCCTGATGTCTATGGATGGGATGTGTTTGAAAGAACTGATGGAGATAATAATATATACGAGTTAACTGCGAACGGATATGGTTATTATGAAGCACTTTTTGATTATAGTTGTAAAATATTTCATGTAGAATCTATAGTAAATGGTGTTCGTGATTCTCGTTTATTTAATGATATAGAGGTTAGTATAAACCCCAAAGGAGATGTTCTAGACAATGATGCTACCTTAGACGAAGGAATCGTGTCTATGGACCTAGAGCTCTATGACGAGTTAATAGTCACAATTCAACTTACTGGAGAAGGGTGGAATGTGTCCAGTTCTTCAAATAATCAAGGTTGGGAAGTAGGACAATATGATAGTGTTACAAACACCCAATCATTTATAGCTGATGGCAATGTTGGCAGTGCTTTTTATCTTGAATTAGAAATAGAACCTTATGTGACTCATCCTGATATACAGGTAGATATGTTTATAGACAATGAAAATTGTAATGACTACCTATGGGATAGTTATAATTTGAAGTTTAATTAGAATATATGAATGATAGTCTGCAAGAGGTGAAGGTACTGTAGTGATATAGCACAATTCTTGTCAGATGTCTTCTTACTTCTTTCTATTTTTACTGACATAGGGCAGTTAGTTAAGATAGCTGTTTATATCCTAGAACAAAGCAAAGAAAACCAAGCTCCCACTGAAAGGCCTCATAATAAATGGCGGCAAAAGCCAACGACTAGGCTCAGCCAAAAGTGACATAGACTATCACGGCAAACCACAGTCTGAATACGAAGCCATGTTTCTGATGCTTAGCTGGCATTAAAATCACTTTTGCCACCAGTCTTAGAAATCAACTTTGTTTCTTTAATCAGAATATCGTGGGAGAATGATTTTACCATATCATAGACGGTCAGCGCAGCCACACTGCAGCCCGTCAATGCTTCCATTTCCACACCTGTCTTACCTTCAATCTTGACCATGCATTCAATGACAACTTCATCTTTCTCATTGATGTCGATATCTATTTGGACTTTACTTATTAGTAGTGGATGACAGAGTGGAATCAGTTCGCTGGTTTTTTTGACAGCCATATTACCAGCAACAATTGCGGTCTGGAAGACTGGCCCTTTCTTTGTCGAGAAATTATTGTCCTTAAGAGATTGGATAACGTCTTCTCCCAGTATCATCATGGTCTGCGCCACTGCTGTTCTAGTGGTAGTTTTTTTCTCAGTTACATCGACCATGTTTGGCTGACCTGATGCATCTATATGTGTGAATTTGGACATCCTCTATCTTGGGATTTGGTAAATTTTGAGTTCACTAGGATTGCTATCCTAAGGCTGTATTTATTTTCTGTACACTGTCTTTAGCATCTCCATACAGCATTAATGTATTATCCTTAAAGAACAATGGGTTTTGTACACCAGCGTATCCAGTTGCCATAGAACGCTTCATTACGATGACTTGAGCTGACTTCCATACTTGGATAACAGGCATTCCTGCAATCGGACTGTTGGGGTCATTCAATGCACTTGGATTGACAATATCATTAGCACCTATAACCAGCACCACATCTACCTCGTCTAAGTCGTCATTGATCTCATCCATTTCCAAGACAATATCATAAGGGACATTGGCTTCAGCCAATAAGACATTCATATGACCTGGAAGTCTACCCGCTACAGGATGTATGGCGAACTGTACTGTCTTTGATTGCTTTCTTAGATGTTCCACAAGACTATAGACAGGATACTGTGCTTTGGCAACCGCCATTCCATATCCAGGCACGATGACTATATTCTTTGCATTTGATAACATTTCTGCGACGTCTTCATGGGTCGTTGCGATAGCCTCACCTTGTATTTCAGTGCTGGCACTACTAGTCGATGTATTTCCAAAGCCCCCGAAGATGACAGACAAAAAAGAACGATTCATCGCCTCACACATAATGATGGAGAGAATGGCGCCTGAGCTACCTACCAGTGCTCCAGTCACAATCAGTAAATCATTGCCTAACATAAATCCTGCAGCTGCTGCCGCCCAGCCAGAATAGGAATTGAGCATCGAAACGACTACTGGCATATCTGCACCACCTATCGCCATGACCAACATCGCCCCTATAAAGGCCGCAATACCTGCCATTATCATTAGAGGCATTAATCCTTCCCCATGATTAGCAACTATAAAGAAATAGCCTAGCACCAAACAAACAATAACCAATAGAATATTAACGGCATGTCTACCTGGATATACTAAAGCCTTGCTTCGTATTTTTCCATCTAGTTTTCCCCAGGCTATTATTGACCCTGTAAAGGTTATAGCACCGATAAATATCCCAATGAATATTTCTACCAAATGGATATTATGTTCTACTGGTGCCAGTCTCGCCGTTTTAGGATCTAAGTATGAACCAAATCCTACGAGCACCGCGGCTAAACCAACAAAACTATGCAAGATGGCTACCAGCTGTGGCATAGCGGTCATCTCTACCTTACGAGCGACTGCCCAGCCTATAACAGCGGCAATTAATATGGCTATAACGATATAAGTATGACCCTCGACACCTTCGCCAAGCACAGTAGATACGACGGCTATTATCATACCCACGATACCGTAGAGTACACCTTTCTTAGCTGATTCCTGAGAAGACAGCCCCCCTAAACTGAGTATAAAGAGAATACTTGCAAACAGATAAGAAGCCAATTGAATTTGTGATGATATCATAATTACTTCTTAAACATTTTGAGCATACGATGCGTGACTAAAAAACCACCGATAATATTGATACTCGCAACAAAAATTGCAATCAATGCTAAGATGGACATGGGGTCTGATAAGTTAGCTTTGGTTTGTAATAATCCGCCTATAATGATAATACCACTTATGGCATTGGTTACTGCCATCAATGGCGTATGTAATGAATGACTTACATTCCAAATCACCTGCCATCCTACAAAACATGATAAGACAAAGACAGTAAAGTGTCCCATAAAAGCTGGTGGCGCAACCAACGCCAAGAGATATAAAATTGCACCCAAAACAACTAAAATGAGTAATGGGTTGGTTTTCTTTTTCTCTGCTTTAATTAGTGTTTGCTCTTCCGAATTTTTCTCTACATTTTTTGGTTTCTGCGGACTGACGGGTAGAGGTTTCGGTGGCCAATTGACTTTTCCATCGTGAGTGACCATGGCTCTACTGATAACATCATCAGTCATGTCTATTTTGAAATCTGTCTCCTTTCCCATGTCATCTAACAAGTGACAAAGGTTGTTGCCATAGAGCTGACTCGCCTGAGCAGGCAACTGGTCTAGTTTTCCTATGATGGTCACGCCATTAGCAGTGGTATAGATTTCTCCATTTCTGGTTTCTGTACAATTTCCTCCTGAGGAAGCCGCCAAGTCTACGATGACTGAGCCTGACTTCATGGCAGCTACGTGATAATCAAGTATGAGTTCAGGTGCTTTTCGTCCTGGAATCTGCGCCGTAGTAATTATGATATCTACCTCCTTTGCTTGCTCTGAAAATAGTTCCATTTCAGCAGCAATGAATTCAGGACTCATGACCTTAGAATAACCTGAGGATGTAGAACCGTCTTCATCTATCTCTACACTTAGAAATTGGGCTCCCATACTTTCTATCTGCTCCGCCACTTCCATCCTCGTATCAAAAGCACGAACTATTGCTCCCAGTGATTTTGCAGTGCCTATCGCTGCCAGTCCTGCTACTCCTGCACCTATCACAAGTACCTTAGCTGGTTCTACTTTTCCTGCCGCAGTAATCTGGCCATTGAGGAATCTTCCAAAATGATTTGCCCCTTCTATCACAGATCTGTAACCTGCAATATTGGCCATGGAAGAAAGCACATCCATCTTTTGTGCACGAGAGATTCTAGGAATGGCATCCATCGCAATGGCATTCACACCTTTGCTAGCGAGCTTTTTTAATTTTTCTGCGTTGTTTCCAGGACTCAGATAACTTAGACTGACTTGACCTTCATGCATGAGGTCGATTTCTGTATCTGTGACTGGCTGAACCTTAAGGATAATATCACTTTCCTTATACAGGACTGTCGCATCAGGAATGATAGTAGCGCCAGCTTCTTTGTAGGCCTCATCAGAATAATTAGCACTGTGTCCAGCCCCAGATTCTATAAGTACTTCAAAACCTTGCTTGAGCAACCTCTTGACTGTCTTGGGAGTGGCGCCGACTCTGGATTCTTCTTTTGTTATTTCTTTGGGAATACCCGCTTTCATAGGCGTTTTGTATGTGTCTAGAAAATGACTTTCATGAATAGACTTTTCTATCTCAAAATAGAAGTTCGAACTTAATTATAATTTTTAACATCATTAAGCGAATTAATCATGAGATATCCTGCCAGACTTATGAGAGTGAGAGCACTAGTTACGATTCCTCCTTACTATAGATATCGTTCATGTATAGTCCCTTCCCTATGTCTCAGTTGATTGCCATCACGATTCCTATACACTGCTAGTATTTCAGCTATGATAGATATGGCAATTTCTTCTGGGGTCTCAGCACCAATGTCTAGGCCTACAGGGCTATAAAAGAAACTGACTTCAGAAAGGGTTTCTAGGCCTGCTTCCTTTTCCATTTTTTGCATACGCTTTTTAGGGCCCAGCATACCGACATAAGATGGCTTCTGATCCAATACTTTTCTGAGGATGATTTTATCCCAATTGTAGTCATGCGTCATCATCAGGACTGAAGTGTACTCATCTATGATGACCTGCTCGTAGTCCTCATACTCGTATACTTTTTTGGCTAAAACGTAAGTGTTTTTATGAATCTTCTTTCTACGACCTACGATGTATAACTCCCATCCCAATTCCTTGACAATACCTGCTAGGGCATTCACATCATAGTTGTCGCCTATGATGACAAGTTTCATTTCTGGTCGGATAAATTCAAACAAAAGCTGATGCTTAGCGCCGTCTTTATCCTCCATGTCGAAAGTATGTGAACGTCGTTTGGATGAGGTGGTATCTATATGTTGCTGGAGGTTTTCTGCCTTTATACCATTGAAAGAAAGAAGGGCTTTATCTTGCATGGCAATAAAGCTGCTACCTAGTTTATCCTGATGAGGGCTATTGAAGGTAGAAACCAAAACGACGGGTTCATTGAGCTTTACTATTTGCTTTAGGCGTTCTATGGGGTTGTTTTTATCATCTGGGTCTATAGGAATAAGTAAGACTTCTATCCGACCATTACAACCAAGACCAACGCCTATTTCGTTTTCGTCATCATCCATAGTATCATATACAACACTACTCGGCACCTTGCTATAGATGGCTTGCTGTGAACGCCGTAAGGCATCACCTTCTAAGCAGCCGCCGCTTATTCCACCTATCCATTGTCCACTGCTGCTTACGAGCATCCTTGCGCCGATCCTCCTATAAGAAGACGCTTCTACCTTGACCACAGTCGCAAGTGCAATACTTTCTTTATCGAAATCTGTGCTTTCATACCGCTTGATAATCTCCCTAATCTCCTTCATAGGCTTATAATAAAATAAAATTTGGGTTTGTTCACCTTTTTGCAAAGTTCAATTTGGATTAACATAGAATAGTGGTATTTATTCTGAACAAAGTAGGATTTATAGAATTATCTACAGTTTATGATAAGGAAAAGCAAATAATTACAATCTCTGCTTTTAAAAAACTCAATCTTCTTGTCATTTATGTCAAAATGCAGATATAAAGGTAGTTGTCAGAATCCATTATCTAAAACATCAGAGAAAAGCTCTTGATTGTCTGATTTGTTAATTATTCTCTTTCCTAAATGTCCATTTTTGGCTTAATCCACTCAAAGGCATGAAAGGCTATGAATCAATCCTGCGAGGCATGAAAACAGTCATGCCATCAATGTTGTATTTGTAGCCAGCCGTGTGAAAGCCAATTCTATTTTTACAGAACTTCGTCAACATGGTGTCACCTTCGACCAACTTAAGAAGGTAAAAACCCCAGCAGGTATAGATATAGGTGGCAAGTCTCATGAAGAAGCTGCTATCAGTATCCTAGCAGAAATCGTCAAAGAATTCAGACAAGGCGATAATATATATAAGGCAGTAACATCAGGTGTAGCTGATACCTGAGTTCCATCCAATCTAGTTGTATTTCAAAAAGCCTCAGTTTTTTTTGTTGGTAATAAGAAAAGAAATTGCTCCTAATGCTTCTGCTGATAGTTAGGAATAATTAATGATCGACCTCTGTGGATAGCAATAGTTAGGCACATATAGCAATAAAGCGTTATAAGGAATTTGATATCCTTCTAAACATTCATAATAAGAGAAAGATGATACCTAATTATTACTGGAAGAGAAAATGTGTATGTTAACATCTATTTGGATGTATTTAATTCTATTTCGAGTAATCTTGATTTGCCAATATAAATTTCTGACATCATATCGTATTTTGACATCATATTTGAAATGAGATTTATCCAAACTTATAAAGTGTTGTGAGTTGTTTTTCATATTATGATAATTTGTAATATAAAAAGTCTCCATTCTCTACAATAGCATTTATTATAGTCTATATTCGCCCGCTTTATAAATAAATCAGATACGAAGATGACGGCGATGCTAAAGAATATTTCCACCAATCCTAAGAATGATATTTTATCTGGACTGACTGTTGCTCTGGCACTAGTCCCAGAGGCAGTAGCCTTTGCTTTTGTGGCTGGTCTGGATCCGCTCGTCGGATTGTATGGTGCATTTATCATGGGCATCATCACAGCTGTATTTGGTGGACGACCGGGTATGATTTCGGGAGCGACCGGCGCTATGGCTGTTGTTATGGTGCATCTGATTCAAGAGGGAAATGCTGTGGGCATGGCTTTGGATGAGGCCATACCTAATTTAGGATTGCAATGGTTGTTAGCGACTTTGATTATCGTAGGGCTTATACAAATTCTTGGTGGTGTAGCACGACTGGGAAAATTTGTAAGATTGATACCGCATCCCGTCATGATGGGATTTGTCAATGGATTAGCTATCGTCATATTTCTATCTCAGTTGGGCATGTTTAAGGAAACTGTAGACGGCGCATCTGTTTACCTTTCAGGTATGCCACTATATACGATGCTGGGATTGGTAGGACTTACAATGGCTATCATGTATTTGCTACCCAAACTGACTACTAAAATTCCTTCGGCGCTAGCTGCGATTCTGATTGTGGCTGCGATAACAATTATAGGCGGACTCGAGGTAAGTACTGTGGGCTCATTTATCAGAGACGGCGGTGGTACCGGATTGAATGGGGGTCTACCACAATTCCAAGGTCAATTGTTCGCTATGACTGACACCATAGGAAATCACTGGGGCATCGTATTACGGACAGCTTTTTTACTTGCAGCTGTTGGTCTGATAGAGTCCTTGATGACTTTGAATCTAGTAGATGAGATTACTGAGACGCGAGGTAGTGGTAATAGAGAATGTGTTGCTCAGGGGTTTGGCAATATTCTTTGTGGCCTCTTTGGCGGCATGGGTGGATGTGCCATGATAGGCCAGTCTATTATCAATGTAGAATCCGGAGGAAGAGGTCGCTTATCTGGAATTGTGGCAGCGATGACTCTGCTTAGTTTTGTATTGTTTGGTTCCCAATTGATAGAACAGATTCCTATTGCTGCTTTGGTCGGTGTTATGTTTATGGTAGTCATAGGGACCTTTGCCTGGAGTAGTTTCAGAATCATAAATAAGATTCCTCTGCCTGATGCCGTCGTATTGATTGCTGTATCTGCAATTACAGTATGGCTTGATTTAGCTATTGCCGTAATCGCTGGCGTAATCATGTCAGCCCTTGTGTTTGCTTGGAAGAATGCTACAATGATAAGAGCAAGAAAAAGAATCAAAGAAGATGGTACAAAAGTCTACGAGATCTGGGGGCCTTTATTTTTTGGATCTGTTCAGAATTTTAATTCCAAGTTTGATGTTAAAAATGACCCTGACAATGTGGAGTTAGACTTTATAGAATCCAAAGTGAGCGATCATTCTGGTTTAGAAGCACTAAGAAATCTAGCTAATAAATATTTAGATTCTGGTCGCTCTATTAATTTGCTTCATCTCAGCCCTGAATGTAAAAAGCTACTTATAAGATCTAATCCCAAATGGAATGATCATATAAAAACTGATATCGACGATCCTAGATATTATGTTGTTACAGACGTGATGGATCAGGATATATGAGCAAACAGAACTGCGACTTATTGAGATAACGAGCTTACTTAGTCAAGACAGTAGAATAAGGAATATCGTCGAAGTCCATATAAATATCAAGGTCTTATCTAATTATCCTACTGCTTCCCCCTCCATTTTGGTAAGAATTAGAATATTTGAGAGATTATCTATTAAAATATGGATGCCTAAGCAACCATTTCTAATAATAACAAGTAACAAAGGGTATAATAAAAACATTATTGGTTGAAGGACTCACATCTAAATACAATAATCAATAAGTGCAAAAAGAACGATAGAGGTGCTCAAAACGAATTATATAAGCATATGTATTCGTATGGTCTTGGTATATGTGGTAGATATATCAAGGACGAGCTAGAAGCTAGGACGGTTTTAAATGAAGGATTCTATAAAATCTATAGGAACATCTTCAAGTATGAAAACGGACTGGCCTTCAAGCCTTGGTTTAAGACGATTCTGATTAACACTGCACTTGATTATTTGAGAAAGAATAAAAAATTTAAAACAGATTTATCAATTGACAAAGCTTTGGACGTATCTGTAGATTCAAACGCAATTTCAGAATTGTCATTTAAGGAATTAATGGCGATAGTAAACACCTTACCAACAGCATATAGGACTGTATTTAATATGTATGTGGTAGATGGATACAAACATAAAGAAATAGCTGAGAAATTAAGTATCGAAGTAGGTACATCCAAATCTAATCTGAGTAGAGCAAAAGCAATACTTAGGCAAATGATAAAAACAAAAATATTAGTATGATGAGTGAAGCTGAGAAGTCAAAGTTTGATTTATTTTTAGAAAGATATGTCGAAGTGTCCGAGTCTCAGGAATTTGAGTATAATGCATCGGACTGGTCTGCACTGGAAGTAAGGATGGATATGGATAAGCGTAATCAGAGGATGATTACAATAGTTATGATTTCTAGCATCATCTTTACATTTCTTTTGAGTTGGAATTTGGCGCCATCCACTGATAATATATTTTCAAAATATAGCGCCACCATAATCCATGATAGTGAGAACGGAAAAGGAAATGAAGCAACGCAAAAAGAAGCAGCTATAACTAATGAATCTAATTTAAGTCCGACAGAAACTTCTATAGCAAATAAGCAGCAAATCAATCCACAACAAGAAAGCCCTGCTACCTCTGAAGAAGTAATAAATCAGGGGACTAACCAAAATCTCATAACTGACATAGAACGGGTCAATGATTCTAAGACGCAAGTTTCACCAGATGTAAATGCTAACGACAAGGCCATAAGGCACTCACTTGACATCAGTTCCAGCCGTGACGATGGGTCAGAAAATACAGTAAATAGCAAGCTTCCATCAGATGCTTCAGCACAGGCAGCTGTGGTAGACATAAATAACAAGGCTGATATAGAAAACAAGAAGAGACCGCAGATTGATAACCTGCCTATAATTAAGCGATTAAATGATAGCTCACCAGAATTTGGAATAACTGAGCTCATTCAGGTACCAGAAATAGAATTGATAGATGTCCATACTGAAAAGAGTCTACCAAGATTTGTCCTAGGTATTCATGCTGGTGCAGAGGTCGCACAGTCACCGACTGGTGACTTAAGTGACACTGATTTCAGCATAGGAGCAAAATTTGGAATGGTTGCTAGCAAAAATTTAGTACTTAATCTGGGGGTAAGTTATGTAAGAGAATGTTATATAACGCCTACTTCTGACTACACTGTACCACAAGGATTCTGGCAAGGCAATGTTCCGAATGATATACAAGCTTTATGCGACATGTTAGATGTTACCCTAGGCGCCTCTTACCACTTCAATGAAATAACCAGTAAGGGCTTAGTAGCTCACGTGAACTTTTCTTCTAACAGCATGATCAATGAATCTTACGAGTATCGATTTACTAATAATGAGGACAATAGAACAGATGACTTTTCATTTGCTAATGCAACACTTTTAAGCAATATAGAATTGTCGACAACTTACAATGTGATGTTAAGCGATAAATATGGCCTAGACTTAGGACCATACATTAAGATACCTATTAATGGCGTAGGCTTCGGTGAAGTGAAGTTAAGGTCTTTTGGTTTTCGAATGGGTTTAAACGTTTTCAAATAAAAATTTCTCAATAGTTTGGTTAGTATTAAACTACTGAAAAATCAGGATGCTGTTCCTGACTTGACAAGAGGAGGTCTACTATAGATCTCCTCTTTTATATTAAAAGACATTTATCTTACATTCTCATAGAAGTAATACCCGTCTACAGGCACTTACTAATAATTACTTCTCGTTTTTCTTTCTCAGGAATCTGATTTCTTGACTGATACTATCCAGAGACTTTTGTAGTAATCTAATTTTTGTATCTAATTCCATAGATTCGGTTAGCAGGCTATCCATCCTTGGGCTCGGCTTATGACCATCCCTAAATGTTCTCTTCTCCACTAACTCAATGTCTATGGTATAATCATCTGAAATTTTCGGAACTAGGACATAGTTCCAACTAGAGATTATCTTTTCACAAGAACCATGATAAGTGACTTCTACTATATACTTTAGGCGCTTATTTGTTTCGTCCAATAGTAACTTGCGCTCATATTTAGACTTACAATCTCCACTAGAATTATATTTTGCAAGTAAGGTGAATTTAGAAAAATCGATGAGAGGCAATCTTGGTACTTGACAATAAGAACTAGGTGAGAAAGTCTCCTTACCAAAGGCTTCAAAAGAAATACTATCTCTAAAGATCATCTCATTGGACTTCTTGACATCTCTCACATAGCAATAGGATATAAACTTATGATCTTTGAATAAGCAATTGTCGGTAATATCTCTTATGTCATGATTACCAGAAAGTGCAAGTAATACGTAAGCCAGTGTAGTCAATATAGATAAGCGCATCGTAGGTTTTCTTAGAGGATGGTTCTAAATCTCATATTACACAAATACAGCTATACTAAAATTCTCTTCTTGAGTATGGCATAGAACTTCTAAAGACTTATATTGAGATACATTATCAAGTAAATCCTAAGAAGTGGCAGAAATAACACTAAACATCAATGGCGAACAAAAGACAATTAATGTCTCTAAAGATACTCCCCTACTCTGGGTACTAAGAGATCACTTAAAGATGAAGGGCACCAAATTTGGCTGTGGTATTGCCGCCTGTGGTGCTTGTACTGTCCATATTGACGGTGTAGCCATGAGATCATGCGTGCTACCTGTATCTCAGATTTCTGAAAAGAAAATCACAACCATAGAAGGTCTTTCAGAGCAAGGCACCCATCCTGTACAAAAGGCTTGGCTAGAACATGATGTGGCACAATGCGGTTATTGCCAGGCAGGACAGATTTTGTCTGCTACGGCCTTGCTTAATGATAATCCTAATCCTACAGACAAAGAGATCAGCTCAGCTATGCTAGGCAACATATGCAGATGTGGGACTTATACCAGAATCAGAGCTGCTGTCAAAACTGCAGCGAAGAATATGAAGTAATCCCTGGTACTAATTTTTCAATACTAAAGAATTCGAGAATGTCAATTGTAAAAACATCATATAACAGAAGGAATTTTCTCAAGGCAAGCACCGCAGCAGGTGGCGGCTTTTTGCTTGGGTTTAGTCTCTTGGCAGGTTGTAAGACTGATGCAGAGGTGGAAGAAATCATCAAAGAACTAGAGATGCCAGAGCAATGGTTTGACATGAACGCCTTTCTCAAAATCGGTGACAATGGTGTCGTAACTATCTACTCTCCCAATCCTGAAATTGGACAAAATATAAAAACGTCCATGCCGATGATAGTTGCAGAGGAGTTAGATGTAGATTGGAAAAATGTGGTCGTAGAACAAGCTGCGCTAGACACCACAAAGTACAAACGACAATTAGCCGGTGGAAGTCAATCTATCAGATTGGGATGGAAGAGTCTTAGAACAGCAGGAGCAACCGCACGTCGCATGCTTATGGAAGCAGCTGCTCAAACAATGGAAGTCCCTGTAAAAGAATTAACAACTGATAAAGGCATCATACATCATAAGGGAAGTGGAACGTCTTTAGCCTATGAGGAAGTAGCACAAGCAGCAACAGCTATAGAAGTACCAGAAGAGGTAGAGCTAAAAGATCCTAAAGATTTCACCATCATAGGTACGCCTACACCCAATGTGGACGGGCGCCAAATTGTTACAGGTGCTCCCGTCTTCGGAATGGACTATGAAGAAGAAGGTATGCTCTATGCTATGATACAACATCCGCCTGCCTTTGGTGGGGCTGTCATATCATTTAATGAGGCTGAAATAAAAAATATGCCTGGTATTGTAGATGCATTTAAGATAGAGACGGACTTCTTCAGTGAATCACGTTTCTTGAAAAATGCTTTCCTTAAAAACTCTATGATAGCCATTGTGGGTAATTCTACATGGGAGGTCATGAAGGCAAAGCGAGCCCTCGTCGCTCAATGGGACACCTCCAATGGTGAAAGTTCTTCAGATCATGAAGAGGCATTAAGCGCCTTACTAGAGAAAGACATAGATTCCGATAGACATGATGGGGATGTAGACAAAGCCTTTGCAGAAGCGGCACAAGCAATAGAGCGAACTTACTCAGCCCCATTCTTGGCGCATAATACTATGTCTCCAATGAACTTCTTTGCAGATGTAACAAAGGAAAAAGCAAGATTTGTAGGTCCTATCCAGACGCCAGAAATAAGTGCTAGAGAATTATCCAAAGCCCTTGATATCCCACTAGAGAATATCACTGTGGATATGACGCGTATGGGCGGTGGGTTTGGCAGAAGGTTATATGGTGGCTGGCTATTTGAATCAGCATTGATATCTCAGAAAGTAGAAAAGCCGATTAAGCTTATATATAGCCGTGAAGATGATATGGCAAAAGGAACCTACAGACCTGCATATAAGGTAAGGTACAAGGCCGCCCTTGATGAAAATAATAACATGACTGCATTCAGTGTCAAAGGCGCTGGCGTGCACGGTGGACCTGTATGGGCGAACAGATTTCCTGCCGGAACTGTGGATAACTACAAGGCTGCTGATAGTTCTATAGAATCCAATATTTCTACAGGCGCATGGAGGGCGCCAAAGTCAAATTTCATAGCAGGTGCTGAGCAGTCGTTCTTAGATGAGGTAGCAGAACTAGCAGGGAAAGACCCAATACAGTTTAGATTAGAATTATTTGACAAAGCCACCAATAATCCAATAGGAGAAAATAATGATTACGATGCAGAGAGATATGCTAACGTACTGAAATTAGTCAAAGAAAAATGCGGCTGGGATAATTCAGCTTCTAATCAATACCGTGGTGTGGCTGCCTATTACTGTCATAATTCCTATGTCGCTCAGGTCGTAGACATGGAATACCAAGAGAATGACTTAGTAATCAAAAAAGTGTGGTGTGCGGTGGATTGTGGAATTGTAGTCAATCCCATGGGAGCCAAGAATCAAATAGAAGGAGGTGTTATTGACGGTATCGGGCATGCGCTATATAGTGGCTTAACATTTGAAGATGGTGTTCCACAACAATCTAATTTTCATGAATACAACCTTATAAGACATAATAAGGCCCCATTAGAAATAGAAACTTTCTTTGTGGACAATGGTATAGACCCTACAGGTCTTGGCGAGCCAGGTCTTCCTCCGATTATGGGTGCCCTCGCTAATGCCATGTACAAGTTAACTGGTAAGAGATTCTATAACCAACCATTCTCTAAGGACATGGAGAATCTGGGCTAATTACAATCATTACTTACTATGTCAACATACATCTACCCTACTCCAGAAGCGATAGCACAGCTCGGCAAACAATTTAATAGTGAGGAATCTGTAGTCATGCTCAATCTTTTGAAGTTTAAAAAAGTAGCTGACTACACGGACCATCCACAACTAAAACCAGCTGAAAATATTTCGGGCAAAAAAGCTTATCATATCTACATGAAATATACTCAGTCCTGCATTCAGAAAATAAAAGCTGAAGTAATCTTTATGGGAAAGAGTAATCATTTTGTGATTGGGCCTGAAGACGCGTCATGGGATTTGGTCTTGATTGTGAAGTATCCTAATCTAATGAGTTTCTATTCGTTAACTCAAGATGCAGATTATCTAAAGACAGCAGGTCATCGCAGTGCCGCACTTGAAGATTCCAGATTACTACCTATGAAAGGATAATACCAATTACCTTAACTCCATGTGCTTTAAATGAATACCGAATTGTTCCTCTTTTTTATTAGCAACTAGAAAAGAAATCTCAGAAAGCACCTCACCAGGAAAATTGGGTTTGCTCAATCGTCTGCCTCTATAGCTAGGATAAAAGTCAGCTAGCTTTAAAGTGATTATCTCCCATTCGCCAGATGTCTCAAAATGCTGAATGTAAGAATGAGGGTCATCCTCTGATGATTTAAGTCTCAGCTGATATCGCTTTCCATCACCTTTAATTTTGAAGATACACTCTTGGTATCCCTCAATATTCTTTTGTGCAAATCCATATCTCACAGAAGAGAAACCCCCATAGTTCTTAAGAGATACAGTTCCAGCAAATGAACCCATCCCAGAATCTGTAATCATAAATTTACCTGCTGAATGACCACCCATCACCACATCATCCATAATATACCAGCCATCTGTATTTGAACTAGTCGAAAAATCGAAAATAGTGATAGGTTCCAAGGTAAAATGTGAAGACATAGAGCAAATTAGAAAAATCATCGAAATGTTATTCATACCGAAATAACAGTATCAGCGGGTTAAAGTTGACAATTAATCCATTCAAATTTCAGAAGAAATTCCTTCCTCACGCAACCATATCTTCTAATCCAAAGTAACTAGTACATCAATAAGACTTTATTGAATAAATCACACATATCTAATACTGAAATTAATTAGTATAAAGGATGAATGGTGTAGCTCATTCTGAGCTATGCAGTTTCTCTATTCACTTGCACTAAGCAGCCTTTGGTTTATACAAAAGGATAATAGATTTGCAATTATCAGACAACAGATAATTACAAATAAACTAATTTCTACAAGCCAAATACAATTTCCAATTTAATACAGGTACATATATACGGTATTAAGAAAACCCACAGTGCAAATAATTTTGAAATAAAATTTCAAGTCCACGCATCCAATAATATTTAGTCTGCGTAACCCAACCAAACAAAGAAGAAATACTTAATCAACTTCTTTATTAATTTAATAAAATTTAAACTGTAATGATGAATTCATTGTACAAATTACTCATGGTGTTCGCCACCTTGCTGTTCGTCCATCAAAGTAATGGTCAGATACAGATTAGCGAAATTTCAGACAACAGTTATATCGAAGTTGTCAATTCAGGGACTAATACGATAGATGTCTCTAATTATTGGTTTTGCAATAGACCAGCATACTCCAGATTCAATACATTGACTGTAGAATGTGGTCAATTAAATTTAGCGCCAGGCGCTTCAGTAACCTTATCTGGATTTAGCCTTAGTAACTCTGGAGATGAATTAGGTATCTATATCAACTCTAATTTTGGATCAGTTTCAGCGATAGATGATTATGTGATATATGGTAATCGAGGAGGCAGCACACGTGAAGCTGTAGCTGTAGCAGCTGGACTTTGGAGTACAGGCGATAGAGCGCCTGCAATCACTGGCGGAACCTCACTGAATAGAGACTTGGCACAGTCAGGCGTTCAGGCCTACTCTATAGGCTCATCTACTATTTGTAGTGCACCCCCCCCACCTCCACCTCCAACTTGTAATGTATTTGGTGGAAACATTACTCTATCGAATGGCGCTACAAGCACAGCCATATGTGTAGATGGTGTACCAGATCCATTACAAGTGAATTTTACACAACCGGCAACAGGAAGCGCAACAGGTTACATTATCACAGATGACCTTGGTAACATCCTTGCACTTCCACCTGCACAGCCATTTGATTTGGATGGTGCTGGAGTAGGAAACTGTTTTATTTACTCAGTATCATATGAGCCTGGTTTTGGTGGGGCTGTTGTAGGCAACAACATTTCGAACCTAACTGGTTGTTTTGATCTATCTAATTCTATATTAGTATATAGACAAGCTCCTGATGGTGGCAGCCTAAGTCTTCTTGACGGAAGCACTTCATTTGCACAATGTGCAGGTCAGATCGTTTTTGATGTGAC
>CAZQDZ010000006.1:0-53422 GCA_964591455.1 uncultured Saprospiraceae bacterium | reverse complement strand
CCTTAGACTTAAGTGCTGCACCTGCTGGCGTATGCAGAGTATGGGGATGGTCTTACAGAGGATTATCAGATCCTGTTATTGGCCAACCACTGTCTACTTTAATGGATGATACATGTGAAGATATATCTGATAGTTTTATTACAGTTTATAGAGAAATTCCTGACGGCGGAAGCCTAAGTCTTCTTGATGGAAGCACTTCATTTGCACAATGTGCAGGTCAGATCGTTTTTGATGTGACACATACGACAACTGCACCAAACTTAAGCTACTGGTATATCATCACTGATGACAATAATCTAATTCTTGACTGGGTCAACTCTGCTAATTCTAACACCTTAGACTTAAGTGCTGCACCTGCTGGCGTATGCAGAGTATGGGGATGGTCTTATAGAGGATTATCAGATCCTGTTATTGGCCAGCCATTATCTACGCTGAGAGATGATTTTTGTGAAGATGTCTCAGATAGTTTTATTACAGTCTACAGAGAAATTCCTGATGGCGGAAGCCTAAGTCTTATTGACGGAAGCACTTCATTTGCACAATGTGCAGGTCAGATCGTTTTTGATGTGACACATACGACAACTGCACCAAACTTAAGCTACTGGTATATCATCACTGATGACAATAATCTAATTCTTGACTGGGTCAACTCTGCTAATTCTAACACCTTAGACTTAAGTGCTGCACCTGCTGGCGTATGCAGAGTATGGGGATGGTCTTACAGAGGATTATCAGATCCTGTTATTGGCCAACCACTATCTACACTGAGAGATGATTTCTGTGAGGATGTCTCAGATAGTTTTATTACAGTCTATAGAGAAATTCCTGATGGCGGAAGCGTAAGTCTTCTGGACGGAAGCACTTCTTACACAGGTACAACTGGTAATATCGTATTCAACGTCACGCATACTACTACAGCTCCAAACATTAGTTACTGGTATATCATCACTGATGACAACAGCAACATTCTTGGCTGGGTTAACTCTGCTAATTCTAACACGATTGACTTAAGTAGTGCGCCTGCAGGAGTATGTAGAATTTGGGGATGGAATTATAGAGGATTATCAGATCCAGTTATTGGCCAGCCACTATCTACGCTGAGAGATGATTTTTGTGAAGATGTCTCAGATAACTTTATTACAGTTACTCGCCAGGGTAATGGCGCTTGTAATGCACAAGCTGATTCCCTAAGACTTTCTGATGGTCGTACTTCATTACAAGTTTGTGCTGCAGATGGAGAACCAGATTATATAAGCTTTGGCCCTTTTAATAATACTGTAGGTGCCTCCCAAATCGTTGTAACTAACGCCAATGATTATATCATTAGCTTACCTACAAACACGACTATAAACGTCGATGGAATGAGTATCGGAGAATACCGAATTTATTTGGTGGCTTACATGGGTACCTTAAATGGCCTTACTGTAGGTAGTAACATTAATAATCTTCAAGGATGCTTTGATTTATCTAATGCATTTATCTTAGATAGAATCCAATGTGATCCCAATTGTCAAATGCCAATAAATCTTAGATACAAGAGATTAGGCAGTAATGCATTTTTAATATCTTGGGACAAGTCTCCAGATGCAATCAAGTATGAAATTGAATTGGGTTTTGAAGGATCAAGCAGAAGGTTCAGAGTACCTATCAGTGGCACAAGAGTTATCCTAATTACAGGGAGTACTAGAGTTATACTAGCAAGAGTACGATCCATCTGTAATAATGGTTTTTCCCCTTACTCAAATTATATCTCATTCCAAGCAGAACATACACGATCACGAAGTTTTGATACAGGTGATGGTGAAGTGTTTGGAGAATTTATAATCTCACAGCCAGAGCTAGAAGTATTCCCGAATCCTGCTTCAGAATATATCAATGTTGGCTTTGAATTAGATATCGAAAGTACATTACAAATCTATGATGCGACAGGTAAAGAAATGTATAAATCAGAAATGTCTAATGGTCCTATAGACCAACGAATCGACATTTCGCAGATGCCTCAGGGAATCTATCATATGATTATCTCATCAGATGGAGAGATCCTTGACCAATCTAAGTTTATCAAAATAAATTAGAGTGTGAGTCTAATCTAAATTGGCTAGTTAGCCCATCTGCAATTGCAGGTGGGCTTTTTTATTTACAATGTAAATTAGAACTTTATAGCTATCCCAGACACCAGCAGCTGCTATTCTTTTCTTTTTAAAAATGGGAAATTTCATTAATCGATAAGCATCGTTTAGTACAACAAATTTTTAATAATTCAAGATTTCCCTTGAATTCATAGATTAATACTTTAGGAAACTGTTCATAGAGTATTCTTGTGTTTTTAATGATTATATGACATTCAATATTAGAATATTTATACATGTGTATTTGATTGACCAAGTTTATCCGTCTTTCTTTTACACCTTCATATTTGCACTGGTCCTAGACATTAGTGGAAAACAAATAATCACACTGTTCTTTTACTTCTTTAACCAGCAAACCAAATTAAGGAAAGAAGAGCACTGCAAACCAGCCAAAAAAAAAAATAAACAAAGACTTAGAAGAAAAATATATCTTATATGTATCCTGATATTTGACATGTTTATTAGTAATTTCCTGAACAGAAAACCAGCAATTTAATTCGAAATGACCAAACCATCACTGATTAGCCTTTTGATTACAACAATTATACTTGCATCGTGTGCTGCTAAAAAACCATATGTTCGTGATACTCATAGCACAATTGAAAGCACATCTCTTCTCCAGGACAATATAGATTATGAATTATTTCTGGTAGGTGATGTAGGTGCCACTACTAATAAAATAGAGCAAGCTGATATTGTTACTTTAATTAAATCGGAAATAGTCAAGAGCAATACGGATAAATCAATTGTGTTCTTAGGAAACTCTTTTAGTGAGACAGGTTTTCCGGACGAAGAGACTAGCGAATTTACTCAATTAGATTCTGCCACAAAGCAGTGCATTCGAGAACTTAAAGATCATACGGATAAGGTATATTTTATACCAGGGAATACGGAATGGTATGATGGACATGATTATACTGTATCTGCCTTACAGCATGTGGAAGAATACGTAGAAAGAGCTGTAGGAGGTAAAAATGTTTTTGTTCCGTCCGATGGATGTGGTCAGCCAAAAGTTGTGGAACTTACTGATGATTTATTGTTGGTGCTTATCGATTCTCAGTGGGTATTGCAGGGAGATAGGTCAGGTGAAAGAAAGAAGTCAGGATGCGATATCGATGACGAACTAGAAATGGTGACATTCATTCAGGAAGTTCTTGCAAAAAACAAAAACAAGAATGTTGTTATTGCAGCCCATCATCCTGTGCATTCTAATGGAAAAACAGGCGGTAACTATGGCGCCAAAAGCCATCTATTACCTCTTCCAATAATAGGTAGTCTTTTGACAGGAATAAAAAAACTTAATGGAGGACAGCAAAAATTTGGACATCCCCAGTATGAGTCTTACAGAGCTGCCATGAATCTTGCATTAGGAAATTATGAAGGAATAATTCATGTGTCAGCGCATGACAAAAATCTACAGTATCACGATATAGATGATAATCATTTTTTAGTAGCTGGAAGTGGCGCCGATGTAGACTTTGTAAGAAAAGGAGGCACAGCTGATTTTGCATTGATGAAGCAAGGATTTTCTAAAATCACTCATACAAAGGATTTTGAATTGTGGTTAGAGTTCTATGTACCAGATGAGAACAATCATGGAAAAGCAAAATCTGTTTATAAAAAGAGATTGTATAAAAAAGAAGTTAATGACTACACAAACAAAGATGTCTACAAAGACATAGCATCTTTACCTAAAACAAAAACAATTAAAGCTTCTACAAACTACAGGAAAGGAAAATTAGGTATGGGTAAAACCTATAGAAAGACCTGGGAGGCTGATGTAGAAGTGCCATTACTTTTACTGGATGATGTGCATGGTGGATTAAAGCCAATAAAGCAAGGTGGTGGTTTTCAGACTAAGTCGTTACGACTAGAGAATTCAGAAGGACAGCAATGGGTAGCAAGGTCTGTGGATAAGCATGTTTTTAAAGTGGTACCCCATGCCTTAAGACAAACTTTTATTAGTGGATTTGTACAAGATGGAATATCTGCATCGCATCCATATGGTGCGATGGTAGTACCCCCATTCGCAGAAGCAGTAGGCGTATATCATGCGAACCCGAAGTACGTATGGATTCCTGCACAGGAAGCTTTAGGCGAATACAATAATGACTTTGCAGAAGATTTATATTTATTTGAAGAGCGACCAGGTGGTAACATGAAGAATCATCCAAATTATGGCGGTGCCAAAGAATCTATAAATACGCCGGAATTAATAAACAAATTATATAAGAATCATCACCATACTATAGATCAAGAATATATCGTAAAAGCAAGACTACTTGATTTATTATTAGGAGACTGGGATCGTCATGATGACCAGTGGAGATGGGGTATCTATGAAGATGAGCAAAATAATGATATAAAAATTTACAGACCGATACCTAGGGATCGTGATCAGGTGTTTTTTAAAAATGATGGATTTCTCCAATATATTGCTAGTAGACCTTTTGTGAATCCAGCACTTAGAAAGTTTGATGATGAAATTGATTTCATCAGTGGCCTTGCTTTTAATGCCAGACATTTCGACAGGCATTTTTTGTCAGAAATGAATGAGGAGGTCTTTATAAAGGCAGCTCAGTTTATTCAGTCCATGATTACTGACGAGTTAATTAGTGATGCGCTTCACCTGTGGCCGGAGGCTGTTTATGAAGCAGATGGAAAAGACGTGGAATCAAAAATAAAATCAAGAAGACAAGATCTTGTCAAGTATGCAAAAGAATATTATAGATACCTCACTAAGGAAGTTACGGCTATAGGTACTAATGGAAAAAACACCTTCGATGTGAAGACTTTACAAAATGACAAGTTAGATGTAAAGGTATATCATCACCATAAAAATGAGAAACATCTCATCTGGTCACGTACTATAAATGGTAAAGACTGTGACGAGCTTCGACTGTTTGGGCTAAAAAAAGGAGACTCATTTAATTTTTTTGGGAATGATAAATCTAGCATCAAAATAAGACTAGTAGGTGGAAGTGGTGATGATATTGTAAACAATTCTTCTGAGAGCCTGAGTATAATAACATACGATAGACCTGAAGGAATGGCTTTAATTGGTAATAAAGTAAAATCAATATTAAAAGACAACCAAGGAATTAATAGTTTTGACAGAAAGGACTGGAAATTAGATAGGTATATTCATTTTCCAATGATTTCATTTTATACTGACGAAGGTATAGGGATAGGTTATAATGTATTGTGGAAAAAAAATGGTTTCCGAAAAAATCCTTATAAAGCTAATCACTCTATTAATGTTAATTACTTCTTTGCTAATTCTGCTTTTGTTGGGCGCTATGCAGGACATTGGCCTTCAGTGTTCGGACCTAATTGGGATTTTAGATTAGAGGCTGCTTTTTCAGGTCCTACTTTCACTCAGTACTTTTACGGATTGGGTAATGAGTATATTAATTATGAAGAAGTATTTCTAGATAACCCAGAAGCAGGAAGTCCCACGTTTCACATAGTGAGGGGAATTCATTTAGATATCAATCCCCATTTCGAATATGACATAGGTAATAAAAGTAAGTTCAGTATTAATCCTACTTTAGAATTCTTGAACTTAGACGATGAGCTTAATGACCCGAATGAAGCTAGGTTTATTTTTGAAGATGAAGCAAACAGAACTTCTCTGGATTTTGAAAATAAAATATATACTGGCTTAGGACTTCTTTATACTACTAATAGAGTCAACAGTGCTACCCTTCCTACACGAGGGTATGTGCTTAACTTACAAGCTGATTATAGACAAAGTTTAACTAATTCAGAATTTAGCCATGTAACCTTTTCTACTAATGTTGCTGCTTATATTCCATTTTCTCCTACTCATAGAGTAGTTTTAGCGACTAATATAGGAGGTGCTTACACATTTGGAGATTATGAATTTTTTCATGCTAATTTCTTGTCCAATCAATCACGACTCAGAGGATTTAAATCTAATAGATTTGCAGGAGATGGTATAGTATATCACGCGACTGACCTTAGAATAAAATTGATTCAAGGTAAAGGCGGATTAAATTCAGGCTATGGTCTTTTTGGTTCTTTTGATTACGGTCGTGCATTCTTGGAGGGAGAAAATATTGATGATTGGCACACTAGTTTTGGTGGAGGTCTATATCTTACTCCACTAAACATACTAGGATTTAAAATTGGTTATTATGTAGGAGAAGACGATACCCAGTTGTCTATAGGTGGCGCATTATCATTTTAAAACCCAGAATACTAAAACGACTATGAACGATAAGAAATTAGAAAAGAAGAAAAATAAAATAATAGACCAGTCTCTTATGGAAGAGATGGGTATCGACAAAGAAGAACTGAAAAAGCTAAAGAAAAAATTAGCCAAGGTAGAATCTCGCCCTGAACGTGGGATAGAAACCTGGTTCAGATTAGCCTCCAAAAATTTATACACGAGGCTACAAATTGTGGACACCAAAGCCAACATACTAATAACGGCCAATGCGATTATTATATCGGTAGTCTTAGGATCATTATATCCTAGATTAGATGATGAGCCTCATCTAATATTTGCCATTGGGGGATTAATACTGACCAATGTGTTTTCTATCACCTTTGCTATATTGGCAACCATACCTAAGGCTTGGGTCAAAATAACGAACATTACTAATCTCGAATCAGCTGACTTAATGACATTCGAAGAATTCAGTGGCATGCGGCTTTCAGATTATCAAGAATCAGTTATGCAGACAATTACAAATGGAAAAAAACTATACCCGAGTATTATAACAGATATTCACGCGTTAGGAGTTAAGTTAGCGCGGAAGTATAAAATGATAAGAACGTCTTATTTAATTTTTCTTTATGGAATAATCGTGTCTATTAGTCTATTTGGCGTCTGTCATGCTTTAGGTTTATAAAATCAATTAACGTATGTAAATTTCACACCATATTTTTTCTATAATCTACTAAGTCATTGTCTGACTGTGTTGTTTTTTTTGAAAATATGAATGAATCCACTTTGATATAAAAATTCTTTTGCAAGTCAAAATCAACAAGACCTAAGGATAACCAATGGGCTCATCAACACATGGAAGCGAGTCAGATATCAGCTGCTGAATTTACTTATTAACCAAAAAAACAATCAGCCATAGTAGGTCTTCCAGACATTTAGATAGGTAACAGTTTATTCATAAAGTTGACATCTATATTTCTCCTATTATTAAATTTTAGATTAACATGGAAAATTTTGTTATTATTTACTATTCATATCAAGAGAGAACTCCTAAGCATGGCTTAGTAGAGAAATAGCTGCTGGAAAGGTTATTTTATTTATTTGACTCAATAACGCATTAGAATACACTTAATATGATTTTTATAAAAAAACTACTGACTTATTAGTAAGTCATTGATTTTCAATTGGTCTTTTGCCTCTCCAGCAGGGCTTTTCCCACCCGAATCTGATGTTTATCTCGATTCTCTCTTTTTAAAGATACATCTCTTAACGGATCCAATGACTTGAAATTCTAATCAAGCTAAAACTCAGTCCATTGTCTAGGGGCAATTATACTTCAAACAATACCTTGTTTTAATGGATTTTACGTCATTTCCTTCTAAAATGAACAAAAGAAATGGAACCCTACAGTAAAACTTAAATTCTCAAAATAAAAAGTGAACCTTTAAATGGGTTATTCAATTATTTGAATATAAAGAGACAAGGTCAGATATTAGGGCTTACAATAAGATGGCGTAAATATTGAAGACTTATAAATTTATATACTCGATTGTTTTCTATACAATATTTCTGACATCATGCGTCAGTCACAAGGCATCATACCGTGGAGAATGGGAACGATTAGCAGCTGTGGACAATCCCTATTATACTCTATACCTTATAGGAGACGCAGGGTATGCCCCTTTAGGAGAAAGTACAATTGTATTTGAACATCTTAAGAAACAACTAGACCAAGAATCTGAATCATCTGCTATCATCTGGCTAGGAGATAATATATACCCAGTAGGATTGGCTCCGACTAATAGTGTATATCATGCTCAGGGAAGGCATAGACTCATGGCACAGTTGCGTACAATGTCTGACTACAAAGGGCAGAAATATTTCGTACCTGGCAATCACGATTGGTATACCTATGGCAGAGTCGGACTGAGACGGCAAGAACTCCTTGTAGACTCCTTTTTATTACACACACCGAACCCCCATGAACAAAACAACTATTTTCTTCCGGACAAAGGTTGTGGTGACCCTAAAGCACACTCTCTTATAGAAGGCATAAGTTTACTAACCATGGACTCTCACTGGTTTCTAAATGAAAAATCTAGATCTGGAGATCAGTCTGTTTGCGAAGTGAAAACACCTGAAGAATTTATAGAAAAGTTGCAATCTGAAATAAGCAATCAATCTGAAAATACACTAATAGTTGCATCACATCATCCACCTTATACCTATGCACATCATGGAGGTAAGTTTCCAATAAAAGATGACATTTTTCCTCTGACTCAAAAAATAAATTGGCTGTACATTCCATTACCCATGGCAGGGTACCTGTTTAATAGAATGAGACTTAGGATATCTGAGCAAGATGTCTATCATCCGTTATACAAATTGTATAAGCGTAAGTTAGAAGAAGCACTACAAAGCAAAGGGTCTAGTATCGTAGCATCTGGACATGAACATACTTTGCAGCTCGTAGAGAGAAACGACCAATTCTTTATTGTGAGTGGCGCAGGTACCAAGAATAATAAGGTTGCTATCGGTAGAGGTTCCAAGTTCGCCATAGGAGAAAAAGGATATGTGAAAATTGTTTTCATGGATTCCAATCGCGCTATCCTACAATTTTTAGTGCCTGGGCAATATAAAGCATTCAATAATATTGCTTTTGAAAAAATGGTATTCCTCAAATAGTAGTAAATTATGTCCGATGAAAAAACAAAAATTCAAATATTATAATAGAGACATATCTTGGCTACGATTTAATCATCGTGTCTTACAAGAGATGGAAGACAAAAGAAATCCCTTAATGGAACGGTTAAAATTTGCAGCCATTTTCTCTTCTAATCTAGATGAGTTTTTTGAGGTTCGCGTTTCAGAAATCAGAAGGATTAAGTCATTAGATAAGCCTTTAAGGAAAAAACTTATATCGAAGCCTAATCGATTACTGAAGTCTATAAAAGAGCACATTCATCAGCTAGAGAAAAAGTTTGAAGATGGATTATTCAATTATCTCATACCCCAATTAAATGAGAAAGGATTTAAACTTCTAACATCAGATAAGTTTGACACCTCGATAAATGAATTCTGTAGAGACTACTTCAGTAAAAATATTAAGCAAGATCTAAAAAGTCAAACAAATTTTAAAACCGAAAAAAACCGCTTATTTATTAAATCTGGACAAGTCTATTTAGTTGGAGAACAAAAAGAAGGAATAATAATTTTTGAACTACCGAGTGACTATGATAGATTTATAGAGTATGAAAAAAATGCATTTATATTTTTAGATGATCTTATCCGCGTAAATCTAACTGCAGAATTTGATAGTGCTTTTTACAGCATAAAAGCAAGTCGTGATGCGGAGCTCTATATTCAAGATGAGTATTCAGGTAATTTAAAAGAGAAAATCGAAAAGGCGCTTTCTAATCGTGATACTGGGCAGTTTACTACTGCTATGATTGATAGTGCTATGCCCGACTCATATAAGCAACTGCTTTTTGAGGCTTTAGAAATATCAGAAATTGATATAATTTTTGGTGGACGATATCATAAGCTTAAAGACTTATTTGGACTTAAGTTTTCTTCTAGTGAGGCGTACAGCATGAAATCACTGGCACCCATACGTCGCAAATCTTTGGCTTGTCACAATTGCATTTTACAAGCCATCAAAGAAAAAGATAGATTACTTTCATTTCCATATGAGACTTTCGAGGACATCATAAGATTTGTGGAAGAAGCTGCTGTGCATAAAGATGTAAAAGCAATTAAAGCCACCCTCTATCGAGTCTCTAAGACATCAGCGGTCGCAAAGGGTCTTATGAAAGCGCTTGAGAATGGAAAAACAGTTTGTGTCTTTATAGAAACTAAAGCAAGGTTTGATGAGTCCAATAATATTTACTGGGGAGAAAAATTATCAGAAGCTGGAGCTAATGTAATTTATTCGTACCCTGGAATAAAAGTGCATTCTAAGATAATGTATGTCAAAGCTGAAGATGAAAATGGCATTCAAGAATATGCATATATTGGCACTGGTAATTTTAACGAAAGCACTTCCAAGATTTATACTGATTATGGTCTGATGACAGCTAATAAAAAGATAACAGCTGAGCTTGGCCGTATTTTCCAACTGTTAGAGGGCAAGGTAATAATACCTAAGGTCAAGAAATTATTAGTATCCCCTTTTACTACGCGAAGGACAATTGCAGAGGCCATAAAAGAAGAAATCGAAATTGCCAAGCAAGGAAAGGTAGCCTATCTCATATTCAAGATGAATAGTCTACAAGATAGGAAGATGATAGACCTTCTATATCAAGCATCTAATGCCGGTGTCAAAATTCAATTAATTGTGAGAGGTATTTGCTGTCTTATCCCAGGCGTAAAAGATATGAGTGAAAACATTAAGGTTAATTCTATCGTAGACAGATTCCTAGAACATGGCAGAGCTTATATATTTGGTAATGACGGAAATGAAAAAATGTATATAGGATCTGCTGATCTTATGACACGAAATCTTGATAATAGAATTGAGGTTCTTACGCCAATTATAGATAAAGATGTTTTTGGACTTATAAGAAAGATGATAAATTTTCAACTTGACGATAGAATCAAATCAAGAATCATAGACGAAAAACAAAAAAATAATTATTCTTCAGATAAAGGAATATATACGGAGAGTAGCCAACATCAAACTTATGAATTTCTAAAAGCAAAGAATGAAGCCTTTTTTTCCACAAATGTCTAACATTTAAATCATGACAAAAAAAATACTAGACAAACCTTACATTATATTGCTATGTTGCATAATAATATACAGCGCTTGTATACTGTCCTCATGTAAGATGGAAAACAAAATTAGTGCTCTAGATAAGTTTGAAGAATCTTTAATGTACAAAACGGAAAAAGCAAATGTTTCCAATGACGCAAAAATAAAACGCCTTTACAATCCTGAAGACTTTAAAAAAGTTACCCTATCCAAAAAACTACTAGAGATATCTGGTTTGACTATCGATCCTGTGAGCAATGAGTTATATGCAATCAATGATGAAAAAGCGATAATCTTCAAAATGAATAATGAAGGCGAAATATTATCGAAGATTGACTTTGGAAAAAATGCAGATTATGAAGGAATAGAAAAAGTGGATAACCATATCTTTATTCTAAAATCTAATGGTAAGATTGCGGAGTATGACATTGCTCAGTCTAAAAAAATTGACATTTATGATAATCCTTTGACATTGACTAATGACACAGAGGGTTTAGGTTATGATCGTTCTACTCATAGTCTACTTATCGCTTGTAAGGGATCCCCCAATTTTGGAGATGCGCCGAAATTAAAAAAGATAAAAGCTGTCTATGCTTTCGATATTGAAACTAAACAACTCAAGACTGATCCTGTAATAAAAATATCGGATGATGAAATAGAAAATTACATGAATCGTGTAATGAGTGTTAAGTTATCAAAGAAGAAATATAAAAAGAGATTACACAGAGCAAAGGAATTTTCGCCATCCGCTATAGCACATAATCTGATTGATGATAGATACTATTTGCTATCTACACAAGGCAAGATGCTATTAGCTGTTAACAATAAATCTGAAATAGAAACAATGTATTTTTTAGAAGACTCCTCTTATATACAACCTGAGGGTCTTTGTTTTGACAAGTATGGAGACATGTATATAAGCAATGAAGGGAAGGGTCTTAGAAGTAATATACTAAAGATTGCTAAACTCAATTAAGACTATATCTTCACATGACTAAGTTAGAGTTATATAGATATGAAATATTTTTTGTCACCTTATTGTTGCAACTGATATATCCATTTATTGCACTATTGTTTTTGACACCTGAAGACACAGTAAGACTTATTAGTTTTTCTATATTGGTTTTGGCATCATTTAATTTAGCAAAGAGGAGAATTCCAAAAATACTAATCATACTCTTTGGCACTGTAAGTGCATTAGGTCTATGGTGTGGCTATCTGCTTTCTGATCCAGAGATTATTCAGTATTTAAGAATCTATGCTACATGTTTTTTCTATATAACTCTGATATACATATTGACACATAATTTCTTAATAGAAAAGAGTATAAATCTTAAAGTAGTCATCGGCGCCATGTCTGGGTATCTGCTTATTGGTTTTTTAGGAGCTAGTACTATTGAGATGATGGAGTATCATTATCCGTCATCATTTATTATTAAGGGGGATAATATCTTTGATTTTACCTATTTTAGTTTCGTCAGCATGTTGACTGTAGGCTATGGTGACATTGTTCCTAAAAGCACTTCAGCTAAGTCACTTACAATTTTGATTTCTGTGATAGGCCAGTTTTATATGGCTGTAGGAATTGCATCATTAGTAGGAAAATTTATGAACAAATAGAATTCAATAATATATAAAAATCATAATCTCGATGAAGAATATCATACTTACAATAATAATATCTATCAACATATTGCCTGTAGATATATCTGCGCAGTTGAGTGATAAAGCAATCAATGACCTTGCAGAAATGCATGTAGAAAAATGGTCAAATTATCTCAGTTTATCTAACTCAAGAAAAGCAAAGCTGAAGGAAATATGGGAAAAGCATGAGGAAAAAAAAGGTTCCATAATTAGAGCTACAACCAATTTGAAAACAAAATTAGAAGCTGAAAACAATAGATTTTGGAAGGAGCTTGGAACAATCTTAACGCCTAATGATCTTAAGTTTTATAGGCTAATTGAAGGTTTTCAATTAAATGATGACAGAGAATATTTAAACACATTAGTGCAAGCCATTTCGACGGATTCGCTTTTTTCACAGTCCTTTGCAGAATTACAGTATTCGGAGATATTGCCATTTAGAATGTCTATTAGAATGGATCTAGAGGAAGAGATTTCTGCTAGTGACAAAAGGCTTTTGAAATCTATAAGGGCAGAAATATTTGACATCTATGATAACTGTTTAGTGACTTGCTTAGCGAGTGAACATGCTGACACCGATTTATATGAAGATTTGGATGAGTTAATCATAGTAGCTCTAAACAAAGATCTTAACGATAAAACTTCAGATTTAGCACAATTAATAAACCTGACTAGAAAGTATGAAGACGATATACATGAAGTATTTATAGAACATTCAGATAAATTAAATTACTTAGATAAAAAAGTCAAAATAATTAAAGAAAAGCTTATCCAATCTGCCCATAACAAAAGTCTCACAGAACTCAAAAAACGACATGGCCTGAGTACATTAAGGCACCTTGAAGCAGATGCGATATTCTTGTTGCTTGATCCATTCGATATGGATTTAAGCCGAAAGTTCTTGAATCTTGGCATACACAATCAATTTTGATTCTTAACTTGAAAGAGAGACTCAGTTACAGAGTCTTTTAATGATTAAATTGTTAACCAATAATGTTTTATTCATTTTCCATTATATTCTTGTTGGCCGCTATAATTAGTGTGGTCAATCACAAGTGGCTAAAACTTCCTTCTACGATAGGCAGCCTTATACTAGCGTTAATGTCGACGTTATTGGTGATATCTACGCAGTTCTATAGTCCTTCATTTTATGAGCAGACTTGCAACATAGTACAGGATTCTAATTTTTCTGACCTGCTACTAAATATCATGTTGAGCTTCTTGTTATTCGCAGGCTCTATACATATAGATATTAGAAAGTTGTTAAAAGAAAAAACACCAATATTGACTTTTGCGAGCTTCGGCATATTGATTAATACTGTATTGTTTGGTGGTCTCTTTTATTTTGGATCTCAGTTATTAAGCTTAGACCTTCCACTGATGGTATGTATGCTTTTAGGTTCCATTATCTCACCTACTGACCCAATCGCCGTTTTAGCAATTCTTAAAACAGCTGGGATTTCAGAATCATTGGAACTCAGGATAGAGGGCGAATCATTATTTAATGATGGGTTTGGAGTCGTCGTATTTACAGTGATTCTTGCCATAGTAGAAAATAATGTGCATGGACCAATTTTAAATGAAATAGGACTTATATTCCTTCATGAAGTACTAGGCGGATTGTTATTCGGTCTTGTCTTAGGATATATTGCAAAGCATTTACTCTTGGCAGTGGTACAGGATACTAAGCTCACTATAATGATTACAATAGCGATTGTTATGGGTGGATATGCCATAGCGCACACCATAGGTGTTAGCGGCCTCTTGTCTATGGTGATGTTAGGTTTATATCTTGGACATTTTATTAATAGTGAGCATTATCCAAAAATATTGAAATCTAAGATTAATGAATTATGGGAGGTATTAGACTATAGTCTCAATGTAATATTGTTTGTACTTATAGGTGTCTCTATGCACGTAGTGGAGATTGACTTAATGGTGCTTGTAGGCGCATTGTTATCGATAGTCGTTATGCTTTTCTCTCGTTACATTTCTGTAATCTTATCATCATTCGTGATTGATATTAAATCTATCTATCAACAGAAGACCAGTCTTATACTCACTTGGGGTGCATTGCGAGGGGGTATTTCTCTTGCGTTGGTTATGAGTCTTGCAGAATCTTCTTTTAAGTCTACCCTATTGACAATAGTCTTCATTATTGTAGTGTTCTCCATTCTTGTTCAAGGTCTAACTTTGGGGAAGGTGGTAAAAAATCTATCCAAGTGACGATTGCTGATTATAAAGAATTATTTGAGTCTAAATTGCCTGAGGAAAAGGATGTAATAAATCGCAACAAAGCTATTAGTAGTATATACGCTGATTTATATCTCCAACATCCACATATTTTCAAATGGGCTGGAATGGCAGCCTTCGCTTCCAATCATATAGGAATCGGATTGCTACCTTATTATTTGAAGAGATTTGAATTATTGGATCTCACTAGCTCCTGCCGCAAAAAAGGTTTAACAAATGACTTCAATCTATTACGTCATATCAATAACAGAATCTATGATGATATTGCATGGACACATCAAGCTTATCTCGATGGTGGCATAGAATTACTGACACAACTCATGCAAGATAATACGCATTATAAATCAATGCTTAAGGGATGGGTAGCATTAGATGAAGCTTTAAATAATCAAGAGGAGCCCGAAAAGGTTAATCATAACGTGTGGGAAGCTAATACACAATTATTACGACATGAACAAGAAATTGTCGTCCAGCCAATGTTTGATAAGTTTGGCGCATTGTTTAAAAAAATGCTGAGCTTATGTGCCAGTCTAGATTTTAATCCCAATCATCTTAAAACAGATAGAAAGTACCACTCTTCATTTGTATGGTACACATATAGAAAGCAGTTCCGGTCATTGACTAAGCCCTATTTTATACCTGACCTTACTTTGTTTAATCAGAGGTGGACTTGGCTAAAGAATAGAGTAATAAATAATTGGATGGTACGTGAACAGAATGAAGCTAATCCTATAAGCAAAAAGCTGGAAGTCATATTGCGATTAAAAGCATACGACTAGAATCCAAATGTATCGCTTACAAATAAATTGAGGAAAAATATTTCTTAGATATTTTTCCTCAACTCATCTTAGTCATAATCCGAAGAGTAGTCTTAGTCTTGTTATTATTTCCCTTATTTCCCTTGTAAAATAATTAATTTTTATTTGGCTGGTCTATTCCTTCTTTCAATTTAGGTTTTTTCTCCAATAGCTTCATTCCTTGTTTTTTTGCAAGCAAAAACTTCAAACCAAGCCTATGTATAAGCACCGAAGAAAGCCGCGACCAATCCCCAGTAGTAATTAAACAATCCTAACTTAGCATTCAGTACTGAAGTAAGAAGCAAAATCTCTCCCTCCAGTAAGGGCCAAGGTGAGTCGCTAATATGCCACAGCTTTCGTATAAGCCCTCTAGCATTAGATACGATTTACTTGATTCACCTTATAGTTACTGTACGCTAACTGACTACCATTTGGTAGACTGAAATTCACGGACTTGATGCTTGTATCTTTTCCGAGTCCAAAAGTTAGTGTTGCTGTCTGATCACTTACGAGCCCTTCTCCGATTACATAAACATCCGATAATATACTTCCATCATTCTTGGTGACAGTCACTTTAGTACCAGCATACTGTGCAGTCTCGGGAAATCTAAATGCGATAAAGTTTGCATCTCCACCTTTATTAATGTGTGCTTGAGAATTACCCGAAAGATTAGCATAGATAAGATCTGGATATCCATCTTGATTCAAATCACTAGAAAGCGGAGTAATGGCATAGTTCTTATTAATAACTTTAGCTTGATCTTCTACAGCAGCAAAGGTACCATCAGGTCTTTGCAATAAAAATCTTCCAGGTAGTTTGAATAATTTATGTGGAGGAAAGTCTACATAGTTTTCAGCAACGACGAGATCTTGACGGCCATCTAAATTGAAATCCTCAAAAATAGCACCCCAAGAAAATTCGAAGTCAGCTACTTTAGTTTCTTTAGCTACGTCTGTAAACTTGAATCCACCATTATTCTTAAACAACAACCAATTGCCAATAAATTCATCGCCTTCCGCTAAATCTCCTTTTGCTAAAAATTCTGGAACCGAGCTTCCTGTGTTAGAGAAGAAGAAATCAACATTGCCATCACTGTTATAATCTCCTACTGCTATCCCCATAGGGTACGCATATTTTCCAGTTGTAGGATTTGACTTTTTAGTGAAAGACTTGCCACCTTCATTTTTATAGGTCCTTACCTCCCCAGTATCATGAGCCACAACTAAATCTAGTAATCCGTCATTATCTACATCTACAAGTACTGCACAAAATGTGTTATGTATGTAAGTCAACCCATACTCCGCAGTCTTATCACTAAAAGTATTGTCACCATTGTTTACCATTAATAAACTACTTCCTCCATACTCAAAATCTTTAAAAATAGTCTGCCCTTCCATTTTATCAAGCTGGATATAAGCACTGACAAACATATCGGCATCGCCATCTTGGTCTATATCGCCTAAGGTTATAGAAGCTGCAACCGATTTTTCATTCAGTGGGACGGCTATTTTTTTCACTTCAAATCCACTACCAGTATTCTTGTACCATAGTACACCATAATCTCCAGTGAGGATTAGGTCATTATTACCATCAGAATCCAAATCAAAAGAAACGGCGCCAAAGGTACTTGTGTTAGTAGGTTTTGCTGGTAAGCTCATAGTTGACTTAGAGAATTTGCCATCGTTATATGACATGAGTGCATCTTCTTGTGTTACGCCACCAGCTAGGAATAATTCATCTACGCCATCATTGTTTACATCTATCATTGCTGATCCCATGATAGGAAGAGACTTAGAATTATCAAAAGTATTGTTCCAGTTAAGTTCAGCTTTTGTGAACGTCGGTATTTCTTCTTTCGGCACTGAGTAATCACATCCATGAAAATCTTTTCCAAATTTCTCATCGGGCACTTCATCTGATGCACAAGTGCCACTAAACTTACCCCATTCTGTTTTTTGGTATGGATTCTTAGAGTCTGATCTAAAAAAGAATAAGATGGCCACGACAGCAATAATTATAATTGCTAGTACTGCTAAAAGTATTTTTTTCATTTCGTTGATTGTTTATTGAGTTGTGATAGAACTAAGCCAAAAAATATAAAATGTGTAACATTCATAGCAATTGGTGCTATATGATTACCTAGAGCTTTAAACCAAAATAAAGATGATATAACAACTATCAAAAGAACAATAGGATTAAAGATAGCAAGCCATTTAGGAAAACCTTCCTTGTTTTTCAATATAAGTACAACATATAAGATAGATACGGTAGCTACTAAGATTCTTAATGCCCATACCAAGACCTGGTAATGCTCTTCATAAGATTGAAGATAAAATGCATGATCAGGTGTGCCTACACTGCGCTGTAAAACTTCTGCAGCAAAATATCTTGAAGACACCCATACACCCCCCACAGAAAAAGAAAGCACGCCTGCTATAAAAAGAAGTCTTGCTAGCAAAGGACTTGTGTCTTTAAATATCTTATTTAATCCATAGTACCCAGCGAAGTATAACGGCGCACCAAAAACTACAAAGAAGTGCCCTTTGGAAGCTCTGCCTAGAGGTACATCTTGTAACATCGTAATCTCTCCACCTGGGCCAGTGGGGAGATAGTGGAGTAGATATTCTCCTATGCCGACAATTACACTTGCCATAATGCCTATGAGAAGCAACTGCTTACTTGTAAGATTCATGATTTCAATTTTGTTTTGAAAAACTGTTTGTACAATATTTTATCTACCCAGCGAGCAGGTATAACTTTAGTGAAGAACAATGTAGCCTCACAAAGACTACATACTCTATTGTGCTTTGCAGTACTCATTATGCCATTCTGGATTCAAGAAATTTCAGAATGATTAGTGTAGTGCATATACCCAAACTAATATAACACATAGGTGTACCTCCTGGTGTCCTAGGGCATACAACCTTACCAGATAGCTCTGTTAGTGTTCCACTAAGTGCCAGTAAAAATGGAACGGCCATTAATCCGTAATACCATAAGTCTTTGCCAAGAGATCCTTTGAACAAATGCGAACCTAATGCAAGAGAAAAAAACAGCAGTACAATATAACAAGCAGGTATGCCTAATATTTTGGGACAAACATTTTTCTTTTGAAAATCTACCATGGATAGATTAAATGAGCCATAGATAGAAAATAAAAGTATGCCGATTATTAAAAAATATAGTAATTGCTTCATAATGTTGGGTTTTCGTAAATACAGTATGTTTTTTCTGATAGGGGTATACTCTGACAGGTAAGTATGTAGCCTGCTTCTATCTCATCCGATTCGAGACCTATATTTATTTTCATTCTAACTTGCCCTCAGTAAGCTTAGCCTTAAAAGTAGAGCAAGTGCCTTGCAAACAAGAGTAAGGCGGCTCATATCCATCAGCCATTAGTTGCCTTAGAATATCTTTACTGAATCGATGATTAAGTATCAGGAGTTGTTTTTTGTAAAGCTTTTACTTTTAGCTCGTGAAATTTCATATGAGCTTTTAGTTTCAAATCTTTTAGCAACATACTCATGGACTTTAGACAATCTCAAATCTGTTGTTGAAGGTCCAGTTCTTATGTAAAAATGATCTAGCTTATCTGTTATCACATAACAAGGGTCTTCTCCAGCTTGGATATCTACCCGTAAGATTGCCTTGTTTTCTATATATTCTATATGAAAATGAATTTTACCCAAATGTAGAGTCCCCAATTTAGACTTAATGGTATTCGTCAAGAAAAGCAAAAGTTTATCATCATTTTCAAAACGATCTTTTTCTAATCCTAATATCTCACCATCATCTGCAACTCCTACTAATAATATACCCCCTTCAGAATTGAGAAATGCATTTATGGTTTTAAGCACTGCATGAGTAATTCTAGGGTCTTTTTTATTGGCCTTGAGATTCCATCTTAAAGTGGATTTGAATTCTACCAGTTCACTTTCTCCTTTATCTATGATCTCTTTGGAAGATGTTTGTTGTATAGATCTTAGATAATTTGTTACTCTCTTACTAAGTCGGCGTACTATGTCCAGACTCATACTTGGCGGTATAATATCCTCCTTAAAAAGACTAATTCCACATATAGTTATAAGTTGGCTATCTTCATTTGCCGTCAAATCTCCTAATCTAAAATCTCCATTCAGGACACCAATCTCACCAATTATTTCTCCTGGTAGTAAGTCCATCTTAGTGTTATCAGGAAACCTAAGTGTTAAAGAGCCATTTAGCAAATAAAAAATTAAATTGGGCTGATCCCCAACTTCAAATACACGGTTCAGTTTGCTAATAGGCTTATAACTGACAATCTTTTCTAATTGCAGCAGAGAATCTTGATCCAAGCCACTAAACACCTCATGGCGAGCTAAGGCTTGCACCATTTCTTTTGTTGATATATTAAGTGGGTTATCCATGATAATTATTCATTATTGCTTGAGCTACTTTATTAGCTATTTCCATATTTAATGCACTGGGTATAATTCTTTCTGTCGTGGGTGATGGCTCACAAGCTGCTATGGCTTCTGCCGCAGCTATCTTCATATCGGCAGTAATACGAGGTGCTCTAACTTGCAAGGCTCCTTTGAATATGCCAGGAAATGCCAGCACATTATTGACTTGATTAGGATAGTCACTACGACCAGTCGCAACGATGGCTGCACCTAATGCCTTGGCTTTTTCTGGCATAATCTCCGGCGTAGGATTAGCTAAAGCAAATATAATCGGGTTCTCAGCCATAGCTTGTATATGGGCCGCCTCTAAAAGATTGCCCTTACTGACACCGATAAATACATCAGCATTTTGCAAAGCGTCCACAAGGCTCCCAGTTATATTACTAGGATTAGTGTAGGTCAATATATTTTTCTTTGCCTCATTAAGATTGTCTCTATCCTTAGATATTATGCCCTTACTATCACACACGATGACTGACTTTACCGAGATACAACTACCTCTGTCATGAACTTGATCGTGACACTTCAGCAAATTTGTAATAGCTATTCCTGCCGCTCCTGCACCATTTATAACAATGTTTAATTGATTTAAGTTTTTACCCACAACCTTGCAGGCATTAATAAGTCCTGCTAAGGTAACTATCGCTGTCCCGTGCTGATCATCATGGAATACCGGTATTCCAATATCTTGTAGGCGTTGTTCTATCTCAAAACTTCTTGGTGCAGAAATATCCTCCAAGTTGACACCACCAAAAACAGGAGAGATCAACTTAACTGTTCGAATAATCTCTTCGGTGTCTTGGGTGTCTAAACATATAGGAAAAGCATTAAGCCCAGCAAATTTTTTGAACAGTGCCGCCTTGCCTTCCATGACGGGTATAGATGCATGAGCTCCTATATTCCCTAATCCAAGCACAGCACTACCATCAGAAACTACTGCCACAGTTCTGCCCTTGATGGTCAGATCATATACCGAAGAAGGATCCTCTGCAATAGCCATACAAGGGGCTGCTACACCTGGAGAGTAGACTACTGAAAGATCATCTTTACTTTCTATCGATGTATTTGCTATTACCTCGAGCTTTCCTTTCAATCTTGCATGTAGCGCCAAAGACTTTTTATTATAATCGTTTTTTTCCATTTAATAATTTTATCAATTTATATTCCTGCTGACTTTGGAAAAAATATTCTCCAAAGAAAACAGGGATCCTATTTTAAATACGCTTTAATGCCATAACTGGCAAGTACCCCTTCTCCTGTTGCAGCAGCTACTTGAGCGATGGCTCCTTCTCTGCAATCTCCGGCAGCAAAAATTCCTGGTTCACTTGTCTCTCCCCTACCAGATGATTTTACAAAACCTTGTTCGTTAAGATCGACAATGCCATTTATTACCTGTGTATTGGGTATCAGACCTATAAAAATAAATACGCCGTCAGCACTCATCTCTTGCTGCTCCCCAGATATTTTGTCTTCTACTTTGAGTGATTTAAATAGATTATCATCTCCACTCAAAAACTCTAAGGACGTTTTATTGTGATGGACTTCTATGTTTTTTATCTCTCCTAATTTTTCGACGTAAGTCGGCGAGGCTGAGAATGAATCAGAACGATTGACTATAGTGACTTTCTTACAGAAGCCTGCTAGAAAAATGCCTTCCTCTAACGCCGAATTACCACCGCCTATCACCAATATTTCTTTATCTCTATAGAATGCACCATCACAGGTAGCACAAAAGTGTATACCAGCTCCTATCAGCTCATTTTCGCCAGGAATATTAAGCTTACGATAAGTAGAACCCATGGCTAATACAATGGTACGAGCCTTATACTCTGCCATATTAGTAGTCACATGAAAATGATTTCCATGTCTTCTAATGGCTTCTAGTTCTACACCTGTTTTTATTTCGGCTCCGTATGTTCTGGCTTGATTAGCCATCTTATCCATGAGTTTTGGTCCAGAGATGTTAGTGAAGCCTGGGTAGTTTTCGATTTTTTCTGTCAAATAAGCGTTCCCACCAATGTTCTTTTTTTCTATTATTATGCTATCAAAGCGATCTCGCTGTGCATAGATAGACGCAGTAAGTCCAGCGGCACCTGCACCAACGATTAAGGTATCATATAGTTTAGTTGATTTTTCTGCACCTATTCCCAGCACATCTTGAAGTACTACATTATTGGGATTTGTATAGCTTGTCTCATTAATAAAAATAATTGGGATAATCCGCTTGCCGTTATTTATTTCTTCTACTCTTTTAGCAGCCCATTCATGCTTATCTACTTCTATGTACTTGAAATTGATAAGATTATCTCTTAGATAGGACTTCGCTCGGCGACAATCAGGACACCAGTCTGCTCCATAAAGGATTACCCTTCCTTTGTCTTCATTGAGTCCGAGGACTGATGCCAATATATCATTCTTTGGGTTGGTATATGGCTTATCATCGATGATAATCGTCGGGATGATTCGCTTCCCATTATTAATAGTCTGTACCACATCAGTAGCGGTTTGATCCAAATCTACATCGATAAAGTCATACTCGATATTATTTTCTTTTAAATAAGCTTTGGCACGTCTGCAATCGTGACACCAGTCTGCTCCATAGAACGTAATATTTTCCATATTTGATGATTTGATTTCCAAGAGTTCACCTATAAATGTACACAATAGCAGTACGACAAAAGAAGTGGCTAGACTAAAACTCCCTAGTAACTTTGTCCTGTTATCCAATGACATTCCGAATAGTCATATCGGTTTGAATATTTTTATTTTCTTTACACTAATATCGAGAATGGGTAGTTTAGAGCATGAATGAGCAGTTCTCAGTATGAGAAGCAAAGGTCCTAAATGAACCTTTGATGTGAAGAAACCGATTTATCGAAATCGGGTGTGTTGGCGACAGCGCTTAACACATATAATGTAAAGAAGTAAATTTTAGTTTATTTGAGACTGTAGCTCAGTTGGTTTAGAGCGCTGCCTTGACAGGGCAGAGGTCGTGGGTTCGAATCCCTCCAGTCTCACTTCAAAGCCTCTTGTAATAGCAAGGGGCTTTTTTTATTTAGACTGTTTGGATTCTTGGCTGCCCTTCCTCAACTGAGGTTGAGGTTCTCTCCATTAGCCAGTGACATTTAGTCACTAGCTTGCCTTTGGCACCAGTCGTTCATCTCCAGTCTCACCAAAAGCCATCGCATTCCGATGGCTTTTATTTAGACTGTTTGGATTCTTGGCTGCCCTTCCTCAACTGAGGTTGAGGTTCTATCCTTAGCCATTTTAGTCGCACTTGCCTCCTACCCTTCTGAAAATACTTATCAGTATAAAATTCTGACTGTTAAGATTGGCTGCACGACATACTAATCCAAACATATTATACTAAAAAGTAATATGTTTACATCAGCCAACAACAACCCTTAACAGTATACATGATTAAAAAGAGTGAATTAGAAGCCCTATTACAAGAAGCTACAATCAAGATAAATAAGGCCATGAGTAGCCTAAGTGGCTATGACAGCCACGCCAATCTTGCTGAACTCTTTTTCGAGAGAGGAGATATCTACCTAGCGATGAAGCAATATAAATCTGCCATGTCTGATTACGAGACTTGTATGGATTATGATCCTTACTTCTATGAAGCAGATTCAAGGATTGACGCCATTATAGAACATGTGCTTCCCCTCTCTATGAAATAAATCTTAGATTAGAAGTATTGCCCCAAACCTATAACAAAGCCTCTTTGATTTTTGCCAAAGATGTCCACGCCATAGTCAATACGTAAAGTCGCACCGAATACTTTCTGATAGTTAATCCTTATTCCTAGGCCTACAAATTGTCTGAACTGATTAGAATCAATCAATTGTGATAGCGTACCACCTGGATTCCGCCATGTACCTGTATCAGCAAATAGTACAAGTTGTGATGCCCAAAACTTCTTATGATAGATTGTATACCTTGCTTCTGCATTGATGATTAACTGTGCGGTACCCCTATCAATACGATTACCGATTCCTCTCACGTTCACATGGCTATCTGCCACGAAAGGCGCAAAAGGTGAATCATCATTGTCAGATAATGCTGCTCTAACTCTAAATGCAAGATTGAGCTTCGTACGTGGTCTTAAAAACAATCGACCCTGATATTGTATACTATTAAAGAAGGTGGTATTGTCTAGAGTGACTACGTTCTGATAGGTAATGACATTTTCCATGCCCATCAGATAGAAGTAGTGATAATCTAGCTGAGTACTTTTGAATTCTATTTTGGCCAGAAATTTAGGAATGGTAAAGCCTTCAGGACCCAATGGGTTCTCACCTTGTCCTTCTGACCTATTAAAAGACTCTACAAAGTAAGTGCCCCCAACTTCAAGTCGTTTATACAAGCCAAAATTTCTAAATATACTAGAACCTGCTGCATTATTCCTATACTCATACTGTTCAGTCCCTTCTTCAAAAAATATGGGCTCTTGCGATGACCATGAATTGAGATTAAGACTATACCCCCACTTTGAAGATAATATTCTAGGTTTCTGGAAAAATATTTGGCCAGCATGTCTACCATTATTATTCTGATAGAAAGCCAAAGCAGTATCTCCTATTCCACGAAAATTGTTCTCAGTCACCCCTAGCTGAAACCAGATATTTCCACTAATTCCGCCAAAATTAACTATTGGTAAAGCAGTAGCCCTTTCTACAACATGAAAAATAATAGGAATATGACTCTGTGTACTATCTATGCTATAGGTGACATCTGCAATACCAGACAAATTCTTCAAGGCTTGAATATCTGCATCTAGAGAGGCTACTCCTGAGGACAAAGTCTGTTCTGCCATTATACTCCGCAGATAGACCTCCTTTGTCTTTTTAAGTCCCGAGAACGATACCCTATCATGCGAATAGTCCGTGTCCACAAACTGGCAATGTGCCTCAGTGACAAGACACATTATAAAAACCAATACGACCAATACCGAACTACTCCTCATCAAACGATTAGGTAACTAAGCTTATATGTTAATTCTGATGCCTAAATTTATTGTCTCGGCCACACCTCCAGAACTCCTTAAGAAGTCATTTGTAAAATCTGTGTATAAAACTTCAATCTCAAAGTTAGGTGTAAACTGAAACTTTGACCCGGCTCCATACTGATAAAAGTAGTCAAATGATTCTTGCCAAAACGGTGAGAATCCCCCTAGTGTATATATTGTTAACTTATTTGTCGGCACATAACTGAAGATTAGGGTCGCCGGAGTAGACCATCGATTATTATTCCCACTGCCAATATCCTCTAACAATACATCTATTTCGGTGAACAATGAAAATTTATTTCCTATAGAGAAGTCATTAAAAAACTGAGTATTCCATGTTGCGCCATTCCAATCTATAAAAGGTTCTCCATTAGGTCCACCTGTCAGATTATCTCCTATGGCAAACACGAATGAGCTCTGTATAGAGAAGTTGGCCCATTCTTCGATTGGGGCATATCTTATCTGAGGTCCAAAGGCTGTAATTCCTGACCTCGTGCTTCCTCCTTGGCTGACATCTGAACCAAATACTGAGAAAGGCGAAGATGGTAAGGCATTATTTCTTACTTTTCTATATCGCCCTGCGACACCTATATTCACCTTACTTGATAGTCCATAAAATGCACTCAAAGACGTCGTGAAGAAAGATGATCTATCAGTTAATGTCTCTCCCCCTGTTTGTTGTGAATAAAGGTTATTAAATATTTTTATCTCGTATGTCCCTTTTGGAATTGTAGATGACACTATATATCTAGAGGCATTAGATCCTACTGCACCTAGATTACCACCAGAAGTAAGGTTGGTATCATTCAAAGTCCAATCATAATCGTAGTATTTGATTTTTTGATTTGTTGGTAGTTCATCACTTCTGTACGAATTGATAAAAGAGATGATATCAGCCTTGGTTAAACCAAAATCTTTAGGGTACCATTTGAATATTTCTGATATCTGGAGTTTACCATCATTATATCTTATGAATTCTGGATTATTCAATGCCAATCTTGTTTGCTGGTTGAGTTTCTCATCCAAATTTTGCGGCGTATAGGCAAAGTCAGTTATAGGTGGACATCCAAAAGCACCACAAACCAATACGAAATGATATCTTGGGTCTTTGAATACCTTCAACATATCATCTTTCTCCAACTTATTTAAGGTTGTAACCTTACCGGCAACCTTCACTTTATCTCTAGTAAAGAATCCCGAATTCTGAGCTACCGATTCTACTGGGTATGAATCTACTACTTTATTAATGACATTAAGATTGTAGGCATTAATTAGAAATGCTTGCTTGGTATTGAAATCTAGATTATTAATATCAGCTTGAGAGATGGTTGTAACAAGCTGCTTCAGTTCTTGTGTATTTTTTGATAGCGTACCATAATCGACCAAACCATCTTCTACATGTTTCTTTAACAATCGGTCTACATCATCAAAAAATTGTTGACCTATATTTTGTGCACTCAACATTTGAGTGAATGCTATCGCAATTATCAAGAAAAAGGAATATGTTTTCATTTGTTTACTATTTACGCTATAATGAATAATCAAAGTGATATTAATGTTTACTCAATTAATTATCGAAAGTTCCTATTTGGTTATCAAAAGTTCCTAGACACTCTTAATATTATTTTAAAGTCTAAAAGATTGCCAATCAACCATCTTCAATTTTTTAAAAAATGAGATCAAAAAAAGTAAAGTCTTTAAGACCCGAACTCTATTTACCTTCTACCTCAGATGATAGTATCTTAAGTTTTCAAAATGCTGTTCTCCGTCCAATCCTAAAGCTACAGGACGATATTACGCTTTTATTACTAGATATTTCTGTGAATTATAATAAGCATAGACACAAGGTCACCTCTGACACTGTAGAAGAATACGCTGCCTATCTAAAAGACCTATTACATAGAGATAAATCCCTGAGGAATCAGGTTATTGGTGCCATCCTAGGCATGATGACACGTGAAGAAATGGATATATATAAGGATAACAAAAGAGAAATCAATAAACGTATTGTGCAAATGCAGATAGACCGATATGTGACACACTATAATATGTCTCTTGAATTCTAGTCAATATCTACATAAGGCTCTCCTTTAATTATATTCCTTGAAATAACCAATCTCTGAATTTCAGAAGTCCCTTCATATATCTGTGTAATCTTAGCATCTCTCATCATCCGCTCCACGTGGTACTCCTTGACATAGCCATATCCTCCATGAACCTGAACAGCCTCTACTGTAATCTCCATGGCAATTTCAGAGGCATATAGCTTAGCCATAGCTGCAGCTTGGGCATAGGGTTTGCCTTGATCTTTCAGCCATGCGGCTCTATAAACAAGCATTTTGGCTGCTTCTATTTGCATAGCCATATTTGCCAGCTTGAATGCAATGGCCTGATGATTGTTGATTGGCTTACCAAAAGCGCTCCTTTCATGAGAGTAGGCTAAAGCAAGGTCATAAGCACCTCCAGCAATACCAAGTGCCTGAGCAGCTATTCCTATTCGCCCTCCATCTAGGGTATGCATCGCATATTTGAATCCAAATCCTTCTGGGCCCAATCGGTTATCCTTAGGCACCTTAACATCCTGAAACATGACAGAGCAAGTATCAGAAGCTCGAATACCCAGCTTGTCCTCTTTTATGCCAGTGGTTATTCCATCAGAATCCGCTTCTACGAAGAAGGCATTTATACCCTTATGTCGCTTTTCAGGCTCCGTCTGTGCTATGACTACATACCCACCTGCATGCTTGCCATTGGTAATCCAGTTCTTGGTGCCATTAATAATGTAATGATCTCCCTTGTCTTCTGCCGTCGTCCGTTGTGATGTGGCATCGCTACCCGCTTCTGGTTCAGATAGGCAAAAGGCACCTATCATATCTGCATTGACCATTTGTGGAAGAAATTTATCTTTCACGCTATCATTACCATACTTTTCTATGCCCCACAGCGCTAAGGAATTGTGTGCGGACATAATAACAGAGCTAGATGCATCTATCTTAGATATCTCCTCTATAGCTAATGCATACGCTAAGGTATCCATACCTGCACCACCATATTTTTCGCCTGTCATCAGTCCCATGAATCCAAGTTCTCCCATCTGCTTTACAAATTCGCTTGGGTGTTCCATCTTGATATCCCGCTCTATAACGCCAGGCTTTAGGACATTCTGAGCGAAGTCTCTAGCCGCGTCACGAATCATTTTATGCTCTTCACTCAGTGAAAATTCCATTCTCTTTAGGTTTATATCATTAATAATTAACTACTGCTCTACCATTTATTAGCCTGAACAATCAGCTCGGAAATATCGTAGACCATTACTTTCTCATCCTTACCCTTTGCTTTCACACCGTCATTCATCATTAGAATGCAGTAGGGGCAATTGGCCGCGATAATCTCTGCACCTGTATCTAGAAGTTCTCCTACCCGCTCATGATTGACCTTGGTATCGGTCTGACTTTGTTCTTCTTCCTTGAATACTTGTGCACCTCCAGCACCACAACAAAAGCCATTCTTTCTATTTCGAGGCACTTCCTTAACATCTGTGTCTAGCTTAGATAGGATTTGTCTCGGGGCTTCATAGATGTCATTGACACGACCTAGATAACAGGAGTCATGGTAGGCTATTTTCTTGCCTTCAAAAGCACCTCCTTCTATCGTAATACGTCCTTCATCTATTAGTTCCTGTATAAGTTGTGTATGGTGGACAACCTCATAGCGACCACCTAATTCAGGATACTCATTCTTTAGAGTATTAAAGCAATGTGGACATGCTGTGACAATTTTCTTCACATTATACATATTCATCACTTCGATATTCTGCAGCGCCATCATTTGGAATATGAATTCATTTCCACTTCGTCGAGCTGGGTCACCTGTACACGATTCTTCATTACCTAAGACTGCATACTTAATCTTTGCATGGTATAGAATTTTAGCCAGAGACTGGGTAATCTTCTGTGCCCTAGGGTCGAAACTTCCAGCACAACCCACCCAAAATAAAATCTCAGGATTTGTTTCCATTCCCGCATAATCTGCTAACGTGTATACTTTCACCTTTATAGTATTAGAAATTCTCTAATTAACTTATTCTAGCTCTCATCCTCCATGGCCTTCGCCCATTCTATTCTCTCAGTTGGCATTTGCCATACAGCCCCTGTATTCTCCAAACTAGTAAACATTGGCATCCAATCACCAGGACCAGTAGACTCCGTTAGAATCTTATATCGTCTCATTTCTAGGATTGGCTCCAATGGATTTATCATCACCGGACAAGCTTCCACACAGGCATTACATGTCGTACAGGCAAATAGCTCCTCGTCAGTAATAAGATCATGCAGCGACTTCCCATCATCATAGCCCTTAATATCGTAATCTTTCTCTTTGACAGCGGCTGCTATTTCTGTAGTCCTGTCTCTGATATCCATCATGACTTTTCTTGGAGACAATTTCTTTCCTGTCTGATTAGCGGGACAGACGGAGCTACATCTTCCACACTCTGTGCAGGTGTAGGCATCTAGAATACTCTTCCAGCTTAAATCAAATATATCTTTCGCGCCAAAATCTGGCAACTCATCTGTCATAGGAGGCTCCTCCTCTACCGGCTCCCCAATTCCCATCATCGATTTCACCTCGGTCATAATCTCCGGCATATTACTCATTTCACCTCGAGATGTCAGCTTGGAAAAATAGACATTAGGGAATGCCAATAGTATATGTAGGTGCTTAGAGATGGGAAGATAGAGTAAGAACCCAAAGACAACAAGGATATGTAACCACCAGCCGGCTCTTTCCAGTATATGTAAGGTCCCCGCAGATAGCCCAGAAAAGAAGGTATTCCCTACCATAGAACTGATGACCAGATGTCCTGTTTCAGGATAATGAGCTGGGTCTAGATTCTGTAGCAATGTGTCAGCCCCATTCATCGTGAATATAGCGAGGACGAGTACAAGCTCTGCAAATAGAATATTATTGGCATCTAGTTTAGGCCAGCCATTCATCTCAGGCATGACCAGTCTTGGCACCTTGAGTAGGTTACGTCTCCAAAGAAATATTATCGTCGCTATGAGTGCTCCAAATGATAGGAACTCGATACTATTAATTATTACTGTATAAAGTCCACCTAGATAAGGTGCGAAGAACCTGTGTTTTCCGCTAATTCCATCTATAATAATCTCAATCAACTCTATTTGCGTAAACAGAAAAGCGACATATATAAATAAGTGAAGAATTGCAGGTATTAACCGTTTGAACATTTTCTTTTGTCCAAAGGCTACAAGAAGCGTATTCTTCCAACGAGCACCAGCATCACCTGATATACTCAATGCCTTACCCATCTTGATGGATTTGTATATATGCCTATATGATTTGAATGCTAGAAAACTAACAGTCAATAGCGCAATTAAGAAGAGTATCTGCTGTATCATAGGAGCTATATCTGATTTAATAGCCTTAAGGTATGTCCCTAGAGCCCTTGTCCTCGTTATCTTCAAAGGTAATCAGCAAAACCTTATAAAAGTGACACAGTGTCATATTATTTCCAAGAACTATGCATATTATATAGATATCTTATCCCACAGACTTCTTGTCGGTCGATTTTTTGACAGAACTAGAGTGGTCAGAAATCACATACCAGTTACCTTCTATTTTCTGAAGAACATAGCTAATGGTCATCTGATTCCAGTAAGGTTTCCCATCTCTATCGGGTACCTTATACATGACTTCAGTAACCGCCATTCCGATATCCTTACCCACTTTAGAGTCGGTAATCGTAGATTCCAGTGTCCAGCTTGTATCTTGAAACCAGCTCTGGTGATATTTAAGATATTTATCCGTGGAGTACACCACCTCAGTAGAAGGTCTCATCAGGTGCATGAGCCCATCAGGTGACATCATTGATTCCAGAGTGGATATATCTCTAGACGAGACTGCTTTGATATGCTTTCGCAGCGTGGCGTGAAATAACTTGTGGTCGGCTTTCTTCTGAGCTTTGATTTCTTCATCGGAAGGGCCTGTAGGCAATGGGGCTTGAGGCGCACTACAACTTAACATACCTATGATTACTACGCAGAAGGCTAATACTAGTTTCATTACAATTACTTGAATCCCTCACTTTAAGAGGTATGGTGACAAAAAGCATCGTCACAGATTGGCATCTCAATATTTCAAAAAACTATGGACAGAGTCAAGGGATATACAATATTGCTCTACTGAAGATTGAAGACAGCATTTGAAATGCCCAGCGCAAGGGTATCATTTACTTGCAAGGTCTGATTGCTTATCTCCTGGTTTATCAAAGTAGTTATGATTTCATCCTGGTTTAAAGAAGTACAAATATCTGTCGTCACACTAGCAAATTGTCTGTCTTCATGAATAAAAATATCTGTTTGCATACATAGTAACAACTGATCATTTGCTTCTTCATAAGATAATAAAATTGACGCTTGCTCTCCAAGCAGCTCAACAATACTTCCATCAATTATATACTGAGTTTCTGCAGTTGATTCTTCACCTGTATCTAAATTTATCCCAGTAAGAGACGCTATAGAATCTGCTCTTAGTACTATTTCCCTAATTGGAAAAGGCTCATCAGTAACACTCTCCTGAAACAGCAAATCAACTTGTGCCAATTGTGCTGATTGCGGAAATATCTCTTCACTACTATTGCCATTAACTAAGAAAAACTGAGCTGGTGCTATGGCTATTTCTTCGAACAAAAACACTAGTGGAAAATCATCTCCGAATGGATTGTTCTGAACTTCTTCGTTGTCATTACCGCATGAAAATGCAGAAAAAACTATAAGTATGAATGAAAGTTGTCTTAATTTATTCATTCTATAAAAATATACAAATTCCAACTAATAAGTTATAACACTGATTAAAGCTGCGCATAGAGGAGCGCTTAATTATTTGGAAAGTGCCTAACCGCAGGTCGCTCTCTCTAAACTTCTAACTTGCTCAAAATAAACCCCAGGGCTTAGTCCCCACACATCCAACTACATGTATCTCGTTACTAAAATCATTCATGAGCACCTTCACAATCTTAGCGCCCTGAACAAAATAGCTGTGGCTACGAGCCTAATAAACCACCAATTTTCTAGAAAAATATTGTCCCGTGTGGCTAGAGGCACTTAGGATATAAATCCCTGCTTTTAATTCTGATAGATTAAACGCTAACCTTCTCTCACGTGTGATAGCCTGAGACAACACTTCATTACCATTAATATTTCTTACAGAAATCGAACCAGTAAATGCTTTGTCAAATGCTAAATTTATTACGTCATTTGTTGGGTTTGGGTAAACACTGAAAAGTTGATTATCGTAAATATCACTAGTGCTCGTTGTCATTGAATCTAATTCCAGATTAGTAAATATCACTGAGTCTGTAACAGCATCAAGTATAATCTCCTCACCAAGTGCATTTGTAGCAAATACATTATAAAATCTAAATAGTAAAGTATCTCTTGAATCTAAGTTAGATGTACTAGCATCCTGTCTTACTCTCAAACCGATTCCAGATAGGGTACTTCCTAAATCTAACTCTTGTCCATCTGTGTTAGTCATTGTTACTGTAATCCTATCTGTATCAACAATGACATCAAGATCTGAATCTAACCTACCCTCAGTTTCATATTCAAAAAAGTAAAACTGGTTAGTTAATGCTTCAGCATGATCCCTTCTGAAGTTTACCACATTGGTGTCTATTACAATATCATAGGTCAATCCATGTATAGGCTCAGTCAATTGTTCATTCAGCGTCCCTACTGAAACTTGAAAATCCAGATTTGCGAAAAAGGGAATTAGAAAAGGTTCTAATTCAAATGAGTCCATTTCAATATCAATTGTGAGTGGCATCGCACCCGATGTTTCTTCTAATAATACATTTTCAAAATTGGACACCCTACTTTCCCCTTGGTTCATCCAGGCATCTTCTATATCTAATCTTGAAATCAAACCATTGCCATTTATATCAGCATACTTACCGTTAATTTCAAGAAAAGATTCATCCCAATCAAGTGCTGACCAAGGTGCCCACTCAGAAGATATCACATCTCTCCTAATACCCTCATCTGGATCAAATGCCAATATATTACCCAGCAAAACCAAATCCCGACCTTGTACAATTCCATTGGAGTCTACATCCCCAGGCCACAAACACTCATTCACACAATTAAACTCCAGTGCACTACAGGAGGTGTCACCATTTATAATTGAATCATAGAAATCTTGAATCGCTTGTAATTCGTTCTCATAATTATCAAACATTTCCAAGCCGCTCACTTCTTCATTGATACTTACAAAATCCACGAAATCCAAAACACCAATTTCTCCAGGTACTAAATCCCCAGATACAAATCCTGTAATCGGCTCTCTAGGGAAAGTGAAATTAGCTTGTGTCTCTATAGACCATCCATTAGGATCATTTGGCAAATCTGGAAATGCAAATTTAGTAGAGTCTGTAGATCCTGGATTAAATCCATTATTACCTATTGTCAATGGAGAACCATCTAACCATTTGCTATCAAGAAGATTGTAATATTGTTCTTTAATATTAGGAGAAGCCATTTCTGGGTCTGGATCGGCAATTCCACTATTGACAAAATAACTATAATATGGCAAGGCGCTATTCAGCAACTTAATAGACCGCCAAACGCCAACATCACCAGGCACCCCAATCTCATCAAATCTGCAATCTCCAAATATTTCATCGCTTAATGCACTGTAACTAAACGAACTTTGTGATTTGGGGTGACATCCAATAAAGTCATTTCCAAGGCAGCCGACTGTCGGTAGCTGATGCAAGCCCATATGAAATCTTGACAAGGGTCTATCTCCTTTATAAATATATCTAAGCCTAGTGAAAATACCTCTCTCTGATGCAGAACCAGAATTACAGTTAACCAAATAACTCATCTGATGAAATTCCATAGGAACAGATGACAGACGATCACTAAAAGAGTTGTATACAGTGAACGTCATTTGGTACGGAACAAATGAAGGGTTCTCCTCTAAGGCAATAGGATAGTCTCCTATAAGTGGGTCGTAGATTCCGTCTCCATTAGCATCAAAAAAGGGTGCCAGCTCATTCTCTAATTCTACGCCGTCCAAATAAGGATTGCCTCTTGCTGGCCATCTGAGGATATTCTCAGGAATATCATTCAGATTCAATGAGCTGTTAGTTTGCAACTCAATCAAGCCTGCAATCTCATACCCAAACACAACCCATGCCTGCTGAAAGAATTCACATTCCTCATCTGACAATGATCCATTTTCAATTAAAGGACCACTAATAAACGTATTGACCATGGGTAAGCCATACTGCGAAACATTGATTATCAAATTACCTTGCGGATCAAATCCACCCATCCACAAATCACTAGAAAATCCAAGCGAGAACAATGGGTCCTCTAAGTTATCCCCCCTAATAAACTCAGGCACACCTCTTACTGAAGCATACAATGATCCATGTCTATCCAAACGTAATGAACGATGTTCATTATCTAATCGGTAAGCGCTTAAGTCCGCTTCTTGGCATTGACTAAATAAGAAGAAAGGACAAGCTAGTATACAAAGGAGAGTAGATATTAAATTCATAATGATTGTTGGAAGTTTCAAAGTAAGTTGTGTCTCGTAATTGAATTTACTATAAAGAATAGTCGAATACAAAATACCAACTAAAATCTCTCATTAAAGAACTCATTAAGTGACCGCTGCGACTTTTGAAATATTTAGTTCTACGGTCTAGAGTAATTTCATCATGTGTAATGGCATCTCTTGATATCTCCAACTTTCAAATATTCTCATTAGAAATTACTACACATTTATCTGAGACTGGTTCTTAAATGCCTTCGAGCATTTTGGCATTTAATCCAGCTTAAATTTATACAGATAAGATACTTCCTTAATCTTCTTTCTTCTTCTCTTTTTCTTAGTCTTTTCAGACCAACTGACCAGAACCACAATTTCATTATTCTCTAAATATTCAATATGGTTAATGCGGGCCTGTTCAGGGAAATAATTGCTCATTGAATATCTTTTGCTGCTTCCTGCCTCGAAATCAAATTTAGTTATGAACCAATCAAAATTTATTAAACTGCGTAAAGAATTGCCTTCTCCGACATAATACCAGTAGTAATTATATGTATAGACTATGTTCTTCGAGCTAGCTAAAAATGAATAGATAGACTTACTTATTTCTTTATCTTCTAAAGGATACAAATCCTTCATAGACAGCCATTTTTTTTCGTTGAATATATCATAATAGAATTTTATAGAATCCCTTGTTACTGCAAATATGCAAGGAGAATTGTTACTTGATTTGACTGCTGTAGCATATGGATAAAAACCTTTTAAGCTAAAGGAGTCTATGAGACTTATAGTATCATTATTCACAAGATGCACCTCGCAATAACTTGAGGTATCTTGTTCATCAAACTTCTTAGTCAAGAATAAAAAATTATTCTCGAAATATGATGAAGTAATGGATCTTGGTAACGCAAAGTACTTATTATCACCCAACCTAAGTTGTAGTTTTTCTTCACTATCGCTTGAAATTATACTAAGACTATCTCCTGGATAATCAATTAAATAATTATAATCCCCATTAGAATAAGTAACCCCTTCTAAAGAGCCATAAATCTGATCAAAATTAATCATTGGAAAATACTGATATGATCCATCTTTCTTACTCACTTCCACTATTCTTTTGGTTGGCGTTTCCATGTTTACACACAAAATATGTTCAGTAAAAGAAAACCATCGTTTAGAAAAATATGGCACTCTAACTGGAAGATGGTTTACCTTGTTACGCCACTTTCCTTTTTTACCAAACTGGGAATCTAATTCTCCTGTATTTATACTAATTTTATATAACTCATCAGTGAAATATGTGTAAGAAGGTGAGATTCTGTCTCTATCCTTTTGACTACTGGCTAAGAATATATAGTCGTCACCTTTGTCATAGATTAACTTATTAGGATATCCAAATTCTTCCATATCAAGTCTACCATTTTCTCCAAATGTCGTGACAAGCGTGACTGACTGGGAGTCAACTTGCTGAGAGAATAAGGTTACGAGGGCAGTTATTACAACAGATTGAAAAATCTTCATACTATATCAATTACTAAGAAATATAGGATCTAAAGTCTTTGGGAAGGGAAATTACAAAAATGAATTTGGGATTTCTAGTTCTAAATACTTGCATTTAAGTCCTATTATTTCCCCTAGATAGTCCCTCATTTTTTACTCTTTTACCTCCAAATAGCAGACCTTTGCGCCTTTTCTAGCCAACCACATACTTGGAATATGATTCTTTTCTTTGGTAACCCCAATGCTCATATATTTTCATTAGAAACGACAGCGGCTTTATCAGCGGCTGACATAGCCAAGCTACACTGGTTGTTTGGTAATCAGCCGCAAATAGAGGCGCAGAATATAGAGGGGCAGTATGTCGGTCCTCGGAAGACGATGATCACGCCATGGAGCACCAATGCCGTAGAGATTACCCAAAACATGGGTCTTAATGGTATTAAGAGAATAGAAAAGTATATCCCTAAAGTAGAAGGAGCAATCACCGACCCCATGGTCACTCAAATCTATGAAGGTCTAGACCAAGAACTATTCTCTATAAACATTGACCCAGAACCCATCATACCGATCAGCGATATTGCCGCTTACAACAAGCAAGAAGGGTTGGCACTAAGCTCTGATGAGATAAATTACCTAGAGGCTGTATCAGAGAGAATAGGTCGACCATTGACTGATTCTGAAGTATTCGGATTTTCGCAGGTCAATAGTGAACATTGCCGCCACAAAATATTCAATGGCCAATTCATCATAGATGGACAAGAGATGCCAGCATCACTATTTCAGCTAATTAAGGAGACATCCAAAAAGAATCCAAACGGCATCGTATCTGCCTACAAGGATAATGTCGCTTTTGTAGAAGGCGCTGAAGTCACACAGTTTGCCCCGCGTACTGGTCACGAACCTGACTACTACCAAAAAGAAAAATTCGATGCCATCATTTCTATCAAGGCAGAGACGCATAACTTTCCGACAACCGTAGAACCTTTTAGTGGAGCGGCGACAGGTTCAGGGGGAGAGATCAGAGATCGGATGGCTGGCGGACAGGGCTCTATTCCCCTCGCAGGGACAGCCTTATATATGACGGCCTATTCTAGATTGGATGAGACAAATAATGAGTCTGAAGGTATGCCTGCCCGTGATTGGCTATACCAAACACCAATAGATATTCTTATCAAAGCCTCTAATGGAGCCTCTGATTTCGGTAACAAATTTGGCCAGCCGCTTATCAATGGTTCTGTGCTCACCTTTGAGCATGAAGAAAATGGAAAACAATACGGTTATGACAAGGTGATCATGATGGCGGGTGGTGTAGGCTATGCAAAAAAAGAACAAGCACAGAAAGCTATTCCAAAACCTGGAGATAAAATAATTATACTCGGTGGAGATAACTACCGTATAGGTATGGGTGGTGCCGCAGTGTCATCTTCAGAAGGGGGTTCCTTTGGGTCAGGCATAGAGCTCAATGCTATTCAACGATCTAATCCTGAAATGCAAAAAAGGGCAGCCAATACTATTAGAGCCTTAGTAGAACAAACTAGAAATCCTATCATATCTATACATGACCACGGCGCTGGAGGGCACCTTAACTGCTTGTCAGAATTAGTAGAAGAAACAGGCGGGAAGATATTTCTCGACAAACTTCCTCTAGGCGACCCTACCCTCTCTGCCAAGGAAATCATAGGCAATGAATCTCAAGAACGTATGGGTCTGATTATCTCTAAAGAAGATTTACCGATGCTGCGTGAGATTGCAGAAAGAGAACGTTCTCCCATCTATGAAGTCGGGGAAATTACTGGTGACAATCGATTTATCATTACAAGCTCAGATGGGGCGGTAGTCCCAATCAATCTAGGTATGGAGGACTTCTTTGGAAGTTCGCCAAGGACAATCATGTCAGACAGCAGAATAGATAGAACATTCGCTGCGCTTTCCTATGATGAAAAAAATATAGATACATACCTAGAAAAAGTGCTGCGCATGGAGTCAGTAGCATGCAAGGATTGGCTGACTAATAAAGTCGATAGATGTGTCGGTGGGCGGGTCGCCAAACAACAATGTTGTGGAGAGCTACAATTACCTCTCAATAATTGCGGCGTTATGGCACTAGACTATGACTCTACACATGGCATCGCCACCAGTATGGGTCATGCACCAGTAAGTGCCTTGATAGATGCGGCTGCTGGATCTAGGGCTGCAATCACTGAGGCCCTCACTAATATCATATGGGCTCCACTAGAGAAAGGTATCCAATCCTTATCTCTTTCTGCCAATTGGATGTGGCCAGCAAAGAATGAAGGTGAAGATGCACGCTTATATGAAGCCGTAGAAGCCGTTTCAAAATTCGCTATCGCACTAGGAATCAATATCCCTACAGGAAAGGACTCTATGTCCATGAAACAAAAATATCCTAACGGCAATGTCTATGCGCCAGGAACGGTAGTTATATCAGCAGTGGGGCATTGTGATGATATTACACAAGTTGTAGAACCCGTTCTTAAGGCTGATGGAGGAGATATATATTATATCAATCTTTCTCAGGATGATTATAAATTGGGTGGGTCCACCTTTGCTCAGGTCCAACATAAAATAGGCTCTGCAACTCCAGATGTCAGAAATGCTGAATACTTAGCCAAATGTTTTGATGTCATACAAGGTCAGATAAGGGCCGGCAACCTCACTGCTGGTCATGATATATCTGCAGGTGGTATGATTACCACTTTGCTAGAACTTTGCTTTCCGAGTCAGCAGATAGGGGCGGATATTGACCTTTCAGAAATTAATGAAGACGATATCGTCAAGCTGCTCTTTTCTGAGAATGCTGGCCTCATCCTTCAGTCAAATAATAAAGCGCTGCCCGATTTATTACAACAGCAAAATATTACCTGTTACAGAATAGGAACTGTTACTGATAATCCAGTTCTCAAACTTGTAAAGGGAGACAAGAAAATGTCATTCGATATCGTGTCGTTGAGAGATGTATGGTTTACGACTTCCTATCTACTAGATAAAAAACAATCTGCGGGTAGGACGTCAAGACAGCGATTTGAAAATTACAAAAATCAACCGCTTCAGTTCAAGTTCCCTAAAGATTTCAACGGTCAGTTACCACTAGTGGATCCTAATATGCCTCGACCTAAAGCCGCTGTGCTGAGAGAAAAAGGAAGTAATTCTGAACGAGAACTAGCACATGCCATGTACCTCGCGGGGTTTGATGTGAAAGACATCCATATGACCGATCTTATCTCTGGACGAGAAACGCTAGAAGACATCCAATTTCTAGGGGCAGTGGGTGGCTTCTCTAATTCTGATGTGCTAGGCTCGGCAAAAGGCTGGGCAGGTTCTTTCCTATATAATGACAAAGCAAAAAAAGCGCTTGATAATTTCTTCTCTAGAGATAATGTGTTATCAGTAGGCATATGTAATGGTTGCCAACTGATGATGGAGTTGGAACTGATCCATCCTGAATTAGATACACATGGTAAGATGCACTTTAATGACTCTCACAAACATGAGAGTTCGTTTACCTCAGTGACCATCCAAAAGAATCCATCTATCATGCTAGGCAATATGGCAGGCAGTACACTAGGCGTATGGATCTCACATGGAGAAGGAAAATTCCTCTTGTCTGAAGATGAAAACAAATATAACATCGTCGCTAAGTACGGCTACGACTCCTACCCTGCCAACCCTAATGGCAGCGATTACAATACAGCAATGATGTGCTCAGCAGATGGCAGGCACCTGGTGATGATGCCACATATAGAAAGATCCATGTTCAGATGGAATTGGGCATACTATGACGAAAGTAGAGATGATGACATTTCTCCATGGGTACAAGCCTTTATCAATGCAAAAAATTACTTCCAAAAAGGGTAATTTTAATTTATGAAAGTAATTGTGACAGGTGGCACTGGCTTTATTGGATCGCATACAGTGGTAGAACTGATTGATGCAGGATTCGACCCTATAATAGTAGACAATCTTTCCAACTCAAATATTTCAGTACTAGATGGCATCAAAAAGATTACAGGTCGTCACGTATCATTTGAAAAAATAGACCTAAGTGATGTCCAGGAATGCCAACAATTTTTCAAGAAGCATCATGATGCCGTGGGCTGCATTCACTTTGCGGCACTTAAAGCGGTCGGAGAAAGTGTTGCACATCCATTAAGATACTATAAGAATAATCTTGTCGCCCATATCAATGTAATCCAAGGAATGAAGGAGAACGGCATCTCGAATATGATATTTTCATCTTCGTGTACTGTCTATGGTCAGCCTGACATTCTTCCAGTTACAGAAGACTCCCCCATAAAAACAGCGGACTCACCTTATGGTAATACAAAGCAGATTTGCGAAGAGATTCTGAGGGAAGATATAGAAAGTCGTGATGACGGTGCGGCTGCCATTTCATTACGATACTTCAATCCGATTGGTGCACATAGGAGTGCCGAAATCGGAGAATTACCCATCGGGGTTCCTGCCAATCTCATGCCTTATATTACCCAAACCGCTGTAGGACTGCGAGCACAGCTAAGTGTATTTGGAAATGATTATAAGACCAGAGACGGAACTGCCATTAGAGATTACATCCATGTTGTCGATCTTGCGCAAGCGCATGTTATTGCGATGCAAAGACTTGTAGATGAAAAATATAAATCGCCTTACGAGGTCTTTAATTTGGGAACTGGCGATGGCACCACCGTACTTGAAGTCATCCAATCCTTTGAGCAATCTACTGGACAGAAGCTCAAATATAAAATTGTAGCCCGCCGACCAGGTGATGCTCAAGCAACATATGCAGACACCACCAAAGCAACAAAAGAACTGGGATGGCATACGAAGCTTAGCCTAGACGATATGACAGCATCTGCTTGGGAGTGGCAAAAGAAGCTTAGCGGATTAGTATAATCAGTGCCGCAAAAAAAAGCCACCCTCAATGAGAATGGCTTCTAAATTTGTGAAGTGAATACTTCTTATTTGTAAACGCTTGCTTTTCTAAAATGCTTTACAAGCAAATAGTAGAACATCGCTCTGTATTTGTTTCTATTAGAAGAACCAAGTATTTTAACAACTGCAGCAATGCCTTCGTCTAATTTAGGGCCATCTTTCAATCCTAATTTTTTGATTAGGAAATTTTTCTTTACTCTATCTAACTCTGCTTTGTCTCCTGAAGAAACCTTTGACGCATCCTTGCTATAAATAGAAGGTCCACATCCTTTAGCAACAGCTGTTAGCAGCTTATTGTCATACTTGACTTTAAGTTTACCAAACTCCTTGTCATATGTTTCAAGGCATTCTTGGAATTTACTCATTTGATAATTATTTAGGTGATTATAATATTATAAATATAAAAGAAAGTTCTAATATAAAGTTTATACATCGAAGGCAATTATTTCCTAAGAAGAAAGCGTTTGTGATATTATTTTTGCAATATGCAAAATGTATATGATACAGTAATCGGGTTAGAAGTACATGTACAGTTAAATACGATAAGCAAGGCATTTAGCATGGATTGATTGGCTTCTTTATGGGTCAGGCAAAAAGAAATTCAGCTAGTTATTCACCACACATTCTCCAAGAAACATTCAAAAGAGAATTAACTAAAAAGTATCTACTCATTAATTCAATTCGATAGATGCGTGGCAGCTCTTAATATCCCTATCATCATTGGACGCAATGATGACAGTCTTATCTTTAGTGAAAATCTTCATCATTTCCTCAAACCAAACTTTTTTATTCTCATCCAAAAAAGAGGTTGGCTCATCCATTAGTAAGATAGGAACATCCATAATGAATGCCATTCCAATAGACAATCTTTGCTTCATCCCCGAAGAGAACTGCCTTATTTGTTTATTTCTAAGTTTGACGAAGTCGGTCATCTCTAGAAAGTCATCTAGGTTATCTAATAGAAGTGGTTTGAAGATTTTGTAATGATTAAATAGTTCCGCTATGCTCAGCTCTTCATCTAGTTCAGCGTACGCTGCAGTAATAGCACAGTACTTATAAATGTCATCACGATCTATATTCTTACCCTCGTGATGATAGATTATTTTACCCTTACTAGAAGATAGATAACCACTGATTATCTGAAGTAATGTAGACTTACCACTTCCATTTTGTCCGACTATAGAAATGTGTTGGCCATGAGAAATATGAGTAGATACACCTTTCAGAACCCATCCAGAAGTATACCTTTTCCAGATATTGTCAAGTGTGAGTTCCATAGTGCTTAATCTGAAATAAGGCTGTTAAATCCACGCATAAGACCATTCTCAGATTTATGGATAAATTCTACAATTTCAGTTTTTTCTTCACTTCCTGGCATTGCTTTGTCTATGTGTTCTAATGCTTTAGACATAGACCATCCTTTGATAAACAAGATTCTATAGATGTCCTGTATTCTATCTATTCGCTCCTTAGAAAAACCTCTTCTTTCTAAACCAATTCTGTTGACCCCTACGTAGGAAAGTGGTTCGCGGGCTGCCTTTACATATGGTGGGACATTTTTTCTTACAAGGCTGCCTCCTGTGATGTAAGTATGGTCGCCTATATTGACAAACTGCTGGATAGCTGTCATTCCCCCTATAGAAACATAACTCCCAAGTATGACATGCCCAGCAAGATTTACTGCGTTTGCGATGATACAATTATCTTTTACATGACAATCATGCGCCACATGAACATAGGCCATTAATAGAACATTGTTTCCTACTATGGTTTTACCGTATGCTTTAGTTCCTTTATTCACAGTGACATATTCACGAATAAGCACATTGTCTCCTATAATGGCTTTCGTAGGCTCCCCTTTATACTTCAAGTCTTGGGGATCGGCACCGATGACGGCACCAGGATATATTTTAGTTTTCTTGCCTACTATAGTGCCTGCGTATAGTACTGCGTTAGACATGATGATAGAACCGTCACCTACCTCTACACCATCATCTATATATGCAAAAGCTTGTATGGTGACATGAGTACCAATTTTAGCATTAGGGTGGATATAGGCTTGTGGTGAGATAGCACTCATATTCTGGATTCTAATTGTCAGCTACCTAAAGATAATCAGGATTCTGATTTGGTTTTTTTACTAATCTGAGCAGTTAATTCTCCTTCTGATACAATAGTGTCTCCGACATACACTGTCCCATACATTTGGAATATCCCCCTTCTAATAGGTGCCATTAATTCCATTTTCAAAATAAGGGTATCACCTGGCACAACTAACTTCTTAAATTTCACCTTGTCCATCTTTAGAAAGTAAGTATTATACTCTGATGGATTATCTACTGTCTTCAGTGCAAATATTCCACCTGTCTGCGCCAAAGCCTCCATCTGCAAGACACCTGGAAAAACAGGATTATCTGGAAAATGGCCTGTGAAAAATTCTTCGTTTGCCGTTACATTTTTGATGCCCACTACTTCTTTATCATTCAGTCCTATTATTTTATCCACTAGTAAAAAAGGATACCTATGTGGAATGAAAGATTTGATTTCTTGGACATCCATAAGTGCAAGCTCGGATGGATTATAAATCGGCTTGCCTCTTAATTTTTTCTGCTTATGATATTTGGTCCTTAAAACCTTAGCGAAAGCAATATTTCCTGTGTGACCAGGACGTCTGGCTATTATTCGACCTTTGACTGGCATTTTAAGCAAGTATAAGTCACCTAGTAAATCAAGTAATTTATGTCTTGCCGGTTCATTGGCATATTTTAAGGTCAAGCCATTGAGAATGCCATTATCCACTATCACATCTTGGTCGACGTTAAAGTGCGCTGCTAATTCTTTGATTTTTTCATGCGGGTAGCCTTGTTGATTAAAGACTATCGCATTGTTCACCTTTCCACCTTTGATGATACCGCGCTTGTGCAGTTCTTCCAGTTCATTAATAAAAACAAAAGTTCTAGATGGGGCTATCTCATCCTTGTAAGAAGTTTTATCGTCATAAATGGCTACCTGCTTTCCTACTTTAGAATTATATTCTATAATAGAAGTTATCTCACTTGGTTCGCCTTCTTGTAGAGGCATGTAAATATATTCTGCGCCTGATACTTCATCCTTGAAGGTTATCTGCTCATTCAGCTGCAGGAATTCACGTTCTTCTTCTAGCTCCATTATACCAGCAGCTAGTATCTTCTTTGCTATAAGCTCGGAAGACCCATCTAAAATTGGAATCTCAGGGCCGTCAATCTCTACAATTATGTTGTCTATTTCTAATCCATATAGGGAAGAGAGTAAATGCTCTGTAGTGGCTACCACGACGCCTTCTTTGGATAAGGTGGTGCTTCTAAATGTAGAATCTACATATGCCAAAGCTGCAGGGACCTCTGGGGCACCTTCTAAATCTATTCTTTTGAAAATTACACCTTGATTTGCGGTGGCAGGTTTGCAGGTAAGCGTGACAGTTTGCCCACTATGTAGACCTATTCCTTTTAACTCAAAGTCAGTTTGTATCGTCTTCTGGTTCATGCAGTCGATCTTGGGATGCCTGTACGGCCTCAAGTAGTTTTTCCAATTTGCTTAATCGGGCTTGAATGTCGGGCAAATTCTTGTAGATAGCAAAGGATTTAAGGTAATTATTATAATCTATTGCTGGACTACCGTATAATTTTTTACCAGGTTGCTTGGTAGACTTTGTGACACCACTCTGAGCTTGTATCATCGTCCTGTCAGCTAAGTCAAGATGACCTACTATACCTACCTGACCACCGATCTGGCATTGCTCTCCTACTTTGGAACTGCCGGCTATTCCTGACTGAGCAGCAATGACAGTATTTCTTCCTATTTCAACATTATGCGCTACTTGAATAAGGTTATCAAGCTTCACACCTTCTCTGATGATGGTGCTTCCCATTGTAGCTCTGTCTACAACAGTATTAGCCCCTATCTCTACCTTATCTTCTATCACTACATTACCTATCTGTGGAATCTTTACGAATGACCCATCACCCTGAGGCGCAAATCCAAATCCATCTGAGCCAATGATAACATTAGAATGCAAGGTGACATTATCTCCAATGTAGCAGTCCTTATATATTTTGACGCCAGGATATATAAGACAATTTTTTCCAATTCTTACATTTTTACCTAGGTAAACCTGACCCATAATGTGAGTGCCCCCGCCAACATACGCATTGTCCTCTATGATGGTAAAAGCACTGACGTTAGCAGATGGTTCTACAAAAGCCTCTGAGCTTATAAAAGTTATAGGATTTATACCTGGTTCTGTTTCTTCTCTTGTATCAAACAGGTTGAGAATCTCGGCTAGTGCTGTATATACATTATCTACACTAATGGTAGGTACTGTAAATGTTTTGTCTGCATATTTATGATGAACAAGGATGGCTGAAGCTGCAGTCTTTTCTGACTCTTGAATGTACTTATCATTAGAAAGAAAGGTAATTTGGCCACTGATTGCATTTCCAATTCCTGCTGCGCCTATAATCTCTATGGATGAATCTCCATTTACCGCCCCACCTACCATTTCTGCAATTTTCCCTAGGGTGTAAGTCATAATCTCTTTAATAGTCTAAATTCCGTAAAAGACTCCGATTAACGATAATAACAGATACAACTTTGGTACCGAATTTATCCTAACATCCTTCACTGGAAGCGTAAAGGTAGGTTATTACAATTTAAAGTTAGTTTCGTCGTCTTTTAAAGAAATCAAGTTTTGGTTAATAATGGAAATTGTGAATCCGATAATCGAAACGCTTTTGTAAAGCAACTTATTTAATACTATACGAAAAACTTAAAATATTTATTATAAGCTATTGATATTCAGATTATTAATAGCCGTACTATTTTTATCCAGATATGATTCTCATGACATATTATCAGATTTACACAGGTTATTCTACCTTAGATACAATAAGATAGATGGCATCCCATATGAGTAAGCTTATCAAAATAGGAACTAGAGGCAGCCGATTGGCAAGATGGCAAGCTAACCAATTAAAATCAAAACTTTCATCCATCGATATCGAGTCGGAGTTGGTTATCATTAAAACCCAGGGTGACAATATCCAAAACTTAGGATTCGATAAACTGGAAGGCAAGGGCTTCTTTACCAAAGAAATAGAAGATAGCCTGTTAGCCAATGAAGTAGACATTGCCGTTCATTCATTAAAAGACCTTCCTACCAGCCAACCTGAAGGCCTAGTCATAGCTGCACTCTCAGAAAGAGCAGACCCTAGAGACCTGCTGCTCATCCATCCAGATGCTGTAGATCATGACAGGGTATTAAGCCTTCCTACCGGTGCTAAAGTCGGCACCTCATCACTCAGACGGAAGACGCAAATTTTGCATCTTGCCCCTGAAGTTAACGTGATGGAATTAAGAGGGAATGTGCCTACAAGAATCCAAAAACTGAGAAATGGCTTATATGATGCTATTATTCTAGCTGCAGCAGGCATTACAAGACTAGATTTGGATATCAGTGATTTAGTTGTAAAAAAACTTCATCCCAGAGAATTTGTACCCGCCCCAGCTCAAGGCGTCATAGGATATCAAGTCCGAGCTACTGACACATCGCTGAGAAAAGACATTTTGAAACTACATGATATAGCTACAGCAAGCAGGACCAATGTCGAAAGAAAAGTATTGAAACTGATGGAAGGCGGATGCCAAATGCCCTTGGGTGTATACTGTGATATAGATCAAGCCAATAATTATCATTTATACGGTGCTTATGCACCAGCTGCTGATGCTCCCCTTATAAGGGTCAGCATATCTAGCAGCACGCATGATGGTCTAGCTGAATCAATGGTTTTGAAACTAAAATCTAACCCCAAATAAAAGTATGTATCTGATTTTTGATTGTTCTGCCATAGATAAACCCAAAAACTGGAAAGCGCCATTTTCTGACACTTTTTCCTGGCCAAGAATGATACACTTGTCATGGATTATATTGGATAAGGATCTGAAGCCAACAGACAACCAAGATTACATCATAAAGCCTGAAGGCTTTAGTGTCACGCCTGAAATAGAAAAACATAGCCGTATAGACCAAGAGGATATAAAGAAGAAAAGCGAATCACTGGAGCAGGTTCTGAACGCATTTGAGCAGAGCTTAAAAGAAGTCTACTATGTGCTAGCTCATAATCTAAACTTTAATGAAAATGTGTTGGCTGCAGAATATCTCAGGAAGGGAATCAATCATTCTTTATTCAGAAAATCAAGAATCTGTATCATGCAGGAAAGTACCTTCTACTGCAAATTACCCAGCAAAAGAGGAGGTTATAAATGGCCTACTTTGTCAGAACTGCATGCCATCATATTTCAGAAAGCTTTTTCACCTCCAAATAATGCACGGGCTGATGTTATAGCCGCCACTAGATGCTTCAAAGCATTAAAAATGGGACGCCAGTTGGATGATCTCTTTGAAGATGACTAGAACTCTAAAAGGACATATATTCATTTCTAGAGCACTCAATGAGGATTCCGTTTTGCACCAATTAGCAGCCAAAGGGTATACCGTCTCAGGCCAATCTCTAATAAATATTGAATTATTAGATTTTACCATAGATGTATCTTATCAAGCTGTCTTCTTCTACAGCAAAACGGCCATTCAGCATTTCTTTTCAACGGAGACTTACCAAGGCGATATATCCTATGGCGTAATGGGCTCAGCCAGTGCTGGATTGTTTCAGTCACTATGTGGTCATGCTCCTAATATATTAGGTCATGGAAATATGGAAAACCTTTATGACAAGATAAGTAACACTTGGTCTGGACTTACTGTACTTATACCTCAAGCTACCCAATCTCTTCAAAGGTTGGAGAAAAATGTAAAGACCATCAATTGTATTTCAAAACCGATATACAAAAACCTGATTAAACAGGATATAGAGCTGCCCGATGCACAAATCATTCTGCTTACAAGTCCTATGAATGCAGCGGCCTATCTATCTATGCAGAGCTTAGAAGGAAAATCATTATTTGCTATAGGATCTTCTACAGCGCAAAGAATCGCAACTATATCAGGATTAGAAGTGCCTTATTGTAAAAATCCCTCTGAAAAGAGCTTGTACAATCTAGTCTTGAGTGAAGTAACTTGAACTTATAGAAGCGCTGAGATGAGCTTTTTAGTAATATCATCTATACTGCCTATGCCCTCTACTTTCTGAGATTTGTCTTGCTTATCATAGTAATCATATACCACTGAGGTCTTCGCTTCATATTCTTTAATCCTGCTTCTTATGACTTCTTCATTGGCATCGTCAGGCCTGCCAGAGGTTTTACCTCTTTCTAACAATCTTGTGACGATTTCATCCTCATTCACTTCCAAAGCTATCAGATGGGTTACATCTACTGAGCGGGAAATCATTATTTTATCCAAGGCCTCAGCCTGTGCTATTGTCCTAGGAAAACCATCTAGAATATAGCCCTTTGGATTAGGACTCATATTCAGCTTGTTCTCCAGCATTCCTATAGTAACTTCATCTGGTACTAATTCACCCTTGTCCATATACGCCTGCGCCTTTGTACCCAGAGGGGTATTATTCCCTATCTCATATCTGAATAAGTCACCAGTGGATATATGCGTCAAGCCAAATCGTTCTACAAGTTTTGAAGCCTGGGTTCCTTTACCCGAACCAGGGGGACCAAATAAAATTAAGTTTATCATTTTTTCGCCTTTATTCATTCCAAGCAACGTCATAACATAATCCAACAAAGACATAGTTTCAAATTCTGACTGTTATAGTCGATAATTATTTAATGACCTTAAAAAAACATCAAAAAAGCCTTCTTGCTTCTTGGTATTTCTCTGTCCAATAACTGGACTGCTCTAAAGTCTCAAATATAACGCCTTTGGAAGAGGTAGCATGAACAATGTGGGTGCCTTTCTGATTATGGCTTAAAACCATCGCTACATGAGAGATGCCCTCTCCATGTGAAAAGAACAGCAGATCACCTGGTTCTAAGTCCTGTCTAGATACAGGCTTACCGAGTTGAGATTGGAGTTTTGCGGAATGGGGAAGATTAATGCCAGTGCCTTTGTATAACTGCTTAGTCAACCCAGAGCAATCAAATCCAGTCATAAATGATTCACCACCGCTTGCGTAGGTTGTCCCTTTGTAGGCTTCAGCTTGCTTGACCAAATAAGCCTTCTTTTTCTCCCTTTCACCTAGTTCAATATTTGTAATTAACTCAATGCTTGTATCAAACGAAGGCTGATAACCACATGAAAGCTGGATAGCGAAAATTATTGCTGCTTTGATTAACATATATAGATAATGAATGCGGTAAAGTGGGTATTTAATAACCCTCACAAATCAAATGGTGCAAAGATTATACCTATTATATAAATCTACTATGTATAAAATATTGGAAATGAAGAGGAAAGAGTAATGAATTGAAATTGAATGATTATGAGGTAAAAAAAAACTAGTGCCATATCGAGCGATATAACACTAGCCAATCATTATAGAACAACTTCCATTATGATATTTAAACGTATTATCAACAAAAAGGTTTATTAGATTCTCTTCTTTTTGAAGAATTTTTAACGAGGTCAAATAATTATTTTGAATTCGAGCATATTCAAAATCCATGAAATAAAAAAACCCGCCAATACTTGAGACTGACGGGTTTTTATACTTGTGGTTTCTTATTATTATTCTAAGAACCTTCTTCTTTTGGCGTTTCTTCTGTTGCTGCACCTGCTTCAGTAGGCGATTCTGCACCTTCTTCATCAGCTGCTTCAGCACTTCTAAGTGCTCTAGGTACTTCTACAGTAGCGACAGGCACTGCATCATTCACCATCAACTCTATGTTATCTGGCAATTCTATATCTCTTACTCTTACAGCTTCGCCTAACTCTAGTTCTGAAATATCAATGAATAATTCATCAATCAAATCTTTAGGATCCAATTTTACTTTTACTCTCCTCATTGTTTGTACCAAAGCGCCACCACTTTTGATACCAGGAGATACCCCTTTAAACTTAACAGGAATCTCAACTTTTACTTTGGTGCCATTTTTCAAGGCCAAAAAGTCAATGTGCAAAATTTGGTCAGTCACTGGGTGCCACTGAATATCTTTCACAATACACTTGTGCTTTCCTCCTCCTACTTCTACTTCGCCAACTCGAAACTCCGGTGTAAAAATTAATTTCTTGACCTCTTTGTGGGTCACAGTAAAGTTTTCGTTGATATCGGTGCCATATAGGACAGCTGGTATTTTACCAGTTTTTCTTATTTGACTTGCTTTGAGATTTGGTTCTCTAGCTTCAACCTGAAATGGATATGTTTCCATGATAAATTACGTTTATAAAAAAGACCTTCTTTTTAAAGGAGTGCAAAGATAGCAAAAAAACTGCCCAATTGACAAGCATTATTTGTCTACAAACAGTGCTGAAATAGACTTAAATTCATGCGTATTCCTAATTGCCTTGCCAAATAGCTTCGCACAACTCAAAACTTGGATCTTCCCACTCTCTTTCTTCAGCGGAATAGTATCTGTCACATAGACGGCAGAAAGCACCGATTCTTCTATTCTCTCATAAGCTGGACCTGACAACACTGGATGCGTAGCCAGCGCTCTTACACTCTTGGCTCCTTTGTCCATAATCGCTTGAGCTGCCTTACACAGCGTCCCAGCCGTATCTACCAAATCATCTACCAGAATAACATCTGCTCCCTCTACTTCACCGATGACGGTCATACTTGCCACCTTATTGGCTACCTTCCGCACCTTATCACAGATAACAAGGTCTCTCTTAAAATACTTGGCGTAGCTTCTGGCTCTCTTTACGCCGCCTACATCCGGAGACGCAAAGGTGACATTAGAAAGGTCCATTTTAGCTAGGAATGGCATAAAGATGGCCTCTCCTTTAAGGTGGTCTACTGGTATATCAAAGAAACCTTGTATTTGATCCGCATGGAAATCCATGGTTACTACCCTATTGACGCCAGCCGCTTCTAGTAAGTTGGCGATGAGCTTCGCAGAAATCGGGACCCTTGGCTTATCTTTTCTGTCCTGACGAGCATAACCAAAGTATGGAATCACGGCAGTGATGTATCCTACAGAAGCCCGCTTAGCGGCATCTATCAGTAACAGAAGTTCCAATAAGTTATCCCCAGGGGCTATGGTAGACTGTATAAAAAAGACATAACTACCTCTCACTGATTCGGGAATGATTGTCTGCATCTCTCCATCGCTGAATCGATTGACGACTACTTCCCCTAACTTCTCTCCATAAAAATCAGAAATTTTTTCGGCTAGAACATTTGTAACATGTCCAGAAAACAATTTGACATCCACCATGATGATATTACTATAAACTTAAATTTAATAAGGCATCTTTGCGGGGCGAAAATAGCCATTATCCTCGCATATGCACTGACAGCTGTATCGATAGTATCAACATTTTTTTGACCAACTTTGTGAAGTAAATCACCGATACAGAATACAAGACTTATATTGAACCCAAGAGATCATAATCAGAGACTATCCAGAAGAGGTTATACAGCCTGGGGTATTCTTCTCATTCTCAGCTTGATATGGGGGAGTTCCTTTATTCTAATCAAGAAGTCATTGCTTGCTTTCTCACCAGAAGAAGTTGGTGCTGCCAGAATAGCCATTTCCTTTTTAGCTTTTACACCACTATTTTTTTATCAACTCAAAAGGATTGATTGGACCAAGTTCTGGCCATTACTTGTAGTTGGATTATTTGGAAGTGCATTACCTGCTTTCCTGTACGCCACTGCACAAACACAGATCCCCAGCGCCATAGCTGGATTACTCAATGCCTTGACACCAATTTTTGCATTTATACTTTCCGTCATGGCTTTTGGAAAATCTTTCTCTTGGCGGCAATTACTTGGCATCACATTAGGCTTTGCTGGAACAGCAATCATCTTTTTCAGTCAGAATGAGGTATCAGGTGATTTTCCTCTATTGATGGGATTCTTACTCGTGCTCGCCACCTTCTGCTACGGAATTAGTGCTAACACAGTCAGCAGCTTTCTTGGCACAATACACCCCTTAATTATTAGCACCGTCTCCTTTGTCATGATAGGACCTTGGATGCTCATCTATTTATTACAGACAGATTTTATTACTCACATCAATACACATGAACATAGTCATATTTCCCTACTAGCTTTAATGACCTTATCTCTGGTGGGTACTTTTGGCGCTAATATTATCTTCTTTAGATTAGTCCAATTGACCGATGCGGTGTTTGCTAGCTCGGTAAGTTTTCTAGTGCCGATAGTAGCCTTTGGATGGGGAGTGTTGGACGGAGAATCTTTTAGTCTGGCATTTTTTATAGCCTTAATATTAATCTTTACAGGTGTCTTCTTAGTCAAGTTTAAAAAAGACGATAGAAGTCAAAATACTAGATGACTTATCTGCAATTGAAGAAATTGATTGGAATATTAATCATAGTCTGTATTGGGATGGCCTTCCTTTTTGTAGGTCGCTCTTTTTATATGCCCCTTATATATAAAGTCAAAGGGAAAGAGACCGTATCATCAGTCACAGAAAAGATATCGAAAGATGTACAACGGCGATTAGCCAAAAATTTACAGCGTGCTGGCTTTACAAATTCATATCCCGATGAAATTCTATTGGCTGCATTTAAAGAAACACGATCATTAGAGGTCTATGCAAAAACTGACAAGGGTTATACTCTTCTCAAGACGTATCCATTTACTGCATATAGCGGTCAGCTAGGACCTAAACTTCAAGAAGGCGACAAACAGATTCCTGAAGGCATCTATCGTGTAGAATACTTAAATCCAAATAGCAGCTACTATCTCTCTATAAAAGTTGATTACCCAAATGCTTATGACATCTCCAAATCAAATTTGACTTCTGTCAAGGAGATGGGCGGAGATATTTTTATACATGGGAAGGCGGCGACTATCGGTTGTATTCCTATTGGCGATGAAGCGATAGAAGAAATATTTCTGCTGACTCACAAAGCGGATAGTAATGTAAAGATTATAATCAGTCCTCGTGATTTTAGAACTAATCCAAATTATCCAAGCATAGCGGGTATTGACTGGGAGACTGAGTTGTATGATATAATCTCTAATGAGTTGCGCTTACTGAATAGCGCATCTAAGATGCACCATAAATCAGCAGATTCACCTAGATATC
>CAZQDZ010000005.1:0-154732 GCA_964591455.1 uncultured Saprospiraceae bacterium | reverse complement strand
GCGCCGCCCTAGAACGGGATATCTATGATTTATAATTTATTTTGGACACTTGTGGATATAAATTGTAAAATTATATACCCAATGCCTGACCACCACCTATCTGGATCGTCTCAGCTGTAATAAAGCCAGCATCTCCACTTGTAAGGAACGCAACTACTGAAGCCACATCTTCTGGTTGACCTAATCTTTTCAGCATGATGTTATTAGCCCAAGACTTAAATACTTCCGGCTTAGTTGATTTGATTCCAATGTGGAAATTAGTGTCTATTGTTCCTGGAGAAACTGCATTTACACGAATTCCATACTCTGCTAGATCTTTAGCTAGAGCTCTTGTGATGGTGTGCACCCCTGCCTTAGAAGTTCCATACATTCCAGCACCAGGTCCTCCTGCATTCCATGCTGCATTAGAAGTGAAATTGATGATGGTAGGATCCTGTCCTTTCTTTAGGTATGGGATAGCAGCACGAGATGCAAAGAAAACTGAATCCAAATTAAGCGCCATGACATTTCTGTAAAACTCAGTTGTCATTTCTTCGAAACGTGCACGGCCACCTAGACCTCCAGCATTATTAATCAATGCATCTATCTTTCCATGCTTTTCACCGATGGCTTTAATATTGTCAGCAACTAATTGCTCGTTTGTTACATCAAAATTGTAGTACTCTGCCGTAGAACCATTTTCAGTTAATTCTTTAAGACAGGCCTGTCCTTTGGCTTCGTCTCTTCCATTAAAACAAACTATACATCCTTGCTTTCCTAAATGCTTAGCTATTTCTAATCCAATGCCACTCGTGGCGCCTGTTACTACAACTACTTTTCCTTTTAAATCCATTATTTTGTTTTGATTATTTCTATATGTTAAACTAAAGGTTTTACTTTTTCTACTCTAGGAATTAAAATCCAAACAGCAAGCAAGGCCACGATTGTCAACGCCGCACCTACATAAAATGCTGGTGTATAATTTTCTCCTACTGTCAATTTAGGCACTAACAAGTTTAAGCCTAATGCGCCCAGTTTTGCGCCCATTCCTGCTATCCCAGATAAGGTCCCTACAGAACCAGTACCAAATAAATCACTAGGCAAGGTCTGCACATTTCCTATCGAGGTCTGGAATCCAAATAGGATGATTGCCATTATTATGACTGCCGCTGTCGGCGAATCCATAGTGATGCCTACTAGGTCTAAGATAGAATTGAAAGCGGACGCAAAGGTAGCGGGATCAATCAATAAAAAGAAAGATGGTAACATAATCAAACAACCTAGTGTAATTATCCATTTTCTTGTTTTATTGACGTCCCATCCTGACTTAATTCGATTTTGAGCTAACAGGCCTCCAAACCAAGCACCCAGCATGGCGCCTACATAAGGTACCCATCCATAAATTCCTATTGCTTTGACATCCATACCATAGACACCATTTAAGTAGATTGGTATCCAGCCTATGAACAACCACCAGATGGGATCGATAGCTGTAGAGGCTATGATGACTCCCCAGCTTTGTTTGTGACTCAATAATTGTGGCGTGGTCGGATTATATTCTTCTACGCCTGAATCGTTCTCGTCCTTGGTCTCCGTTTTTTGGCCACTAAGTATATACTCGCGTTCTGCTTCCGAAATATTTGGATGGTATTTGGGTGGTGCTTTTACGATTAGAAACCATGGTATTAACCACAAGAGCCCCACGAGTCCCACGACAATAAAAATTATTTTCCAGCTGAAGTAGATTGTCAAAAATGCTATCATGGGAATGGCTATAATTCCTCCGATAGCGGCACCTGAATTAAATAGTCCTTGTGCAAAAGCCCGTTCGTGTGCTGGAAACCACTCTGCATTACCTTTCGCTGCCCCAGGCCAGTTTCCAGCCTCTGCAAGTCCCAGAATAGACCTGAAAATGGCAAACGTCCAGGCGCCACTCGCGAAGGCATGTAAAGCGGTGGCTACGGACCAGACACCAATGGAAATGGCAAACCCAATTCGGGTGCCTATCCAGTCAAAAATCTTCCCAAATAATGCTTGGCCACCAGCATAGAAAAATATAAAACTGCCTGTTATCCATGCATAAATTTCTTTTCTGCCATCCGTATCTTTATCAGGATACATATCCGCAGCGATATCTGGCCATAATACACCAAGCGCTTGCCTATCGATATAATTGATGACAGCAGCCAAGGCGATTAAACCTATGACCCACCATCTCAGGCCACCGACTTTCTTTTGCTTTATTTCGGCCATGATTTCAGTTCTAATTGCTCATGCCCTAGAAAGTCTTCTCTGGCAGGACTAAATACATCAATCAATATACCTGGCTTAGTGCATACACAACCGTGCATCTCATGCGGCGGAATATAGTATGAATCTCCTTCCTTTATAATCCGTACATCATCACCTATCGTCATTTTAAATTCGCCACTTGCAACATACGTTACCTGAGAATGATAGTGCTTGTGCATTTGGCCTATTGCACCCGTATCGAATTTCGCTTTGACAAGCATGATCTTTCCATCGTAACCCATTATTTGTCTGGACAAGCCTTCTGCGACAGGCTCCCAAGGCGTCTCTGTATCTATCCAGTATTCTTTCGTTGGTTTTAAATCATCATGTAGTGTATTCATCTTATCGTTTCTTTTTTAATTTGAGTTACACCTTGCCAGTCATAAGTCTGATCGGCAACGGTTATAGTATGCGTTTTATCCTTTGCGTGGGTAGAAGTACATAGCATTACTGTCCAGACACTTGAGCCTGTGCTAAATTCTACAATAATATAGTTTTCGTCTTCATAAATTTTTCTAACTGATTGAATTCTTGCATAGGGTGTATCAGAAATTTCAGTTATCCGACTATACTCACCATGAGGTTCTATCACACTTATGAAAGAAGTAGAACGAACCTCTTTTCTTTTTTGGATCAACACTGGATCAGGTCTTAGATTATAGTTCGGGTCATTGGCGCCAGTCCGGCCCATAATAATCTCCTCACCTTTCTCTCCTACCGCCGTCATGGTATAAAACCGATTATCATTAAACCAATTAAACTGTATGACGTCACCCACTACGCTGCAATCTGATTCTTTCCAAATGTGCTGGTAGCCAAAATCATCTCCAAGAGGCTCTAATATACTACTCGATTTGGGACAATCGAAACTACTCTTCATCACCTGTCCAACATACCATAAGGGAAGCTCTACCGTAGAAGGCGCTGGCACCTTAACTTTCATGATATCTAGAAGAACAGCGCCATTCAGTTCTTCATCATTTACCAAGTACAAGGTTCTATGTAAATCTGTATTCGGATAGGCATTATGCTCATAAGCACTCACGACCTGAAATCCATCAGATGAAAAATCATTGTAATAAAAAATGGGGTCATGCTGCTCTGCTTTCTTTACAGAAGCTTGATAATGAGAAGTCCCATTAATAACGACAGCATTGTGCCCGATTGTTTGTTTTCCGAAAGATCTGTTCTCCGGCAAATAACGACCGCCACCTTTCTGGTCTACATTCACCCAGCGTACAGCACCATAATCCTGAATAATCTCTCCTGCTTCATCATAGAGTGAATATGAAAGCCGGTCAAAATGCCCATGCCCCATACCCTGTGTAGAATACTTAAACAATACCTCCAAATTTTCACTTCGCAACACAGCAATTCCGCCTTGCTTACCTTCTACACCATCTGAGAATACGATAGATTCTTTCACAGGATTTTCTGCGTTGTGCCCTTCCAGCGCTTGCGCCACTTGATATCCTGCTTCATTAAGTACCACACTGCCTTGGGCTGCGGCCCAGTCAAGTAGCGCTGGCTGGCTATCATCCACTAAGTACATTAAGTCCACAGCAGTGATTAATTCATAAGCCTCATATGACATTCCTTTCTGAGCATCATTGATAGGAAAAAATTCTCCTTGCTTATTATTGAGTTGCAGTAGTGACTGGGTGGCTTTTTTTAGTATGCCATCACGATAATTAAAAATATCTAATTCTGGTTTCTTGTTATGTAGGGCATGGCTAAAAACTAAAAAAGGGAAAATTGCATAACGCTGGTAATAAGGGCCTTCTGAAAAATAACCATCCGGTGAAAACGAATAATCCAGCTGTGCTAAAAATCCAGCTTTGGTCACACCATCTTTCTTGAAGTAACCGCCATCGTCATCAAACTCATCCGCTTTTATTCCATCATTCTGCAATCCATAAAGGGCTTTACTAAGCAAGGTATCATTATCCATCACTAAGGCAATGAGTCCTACTGCTGCATTGGCCCAAGTGGAGTGATTGTGTATGCGGTTAAAAAATTTGGGGTTCCCTATTGAAAGAAAGTTGGCGAAGGGTACAAAGAGGTCTTCCTCTAATTTTTTTCTTTCGGTTTTCGTGAATTGATCATAGACACAATCATAAGCCTGACTAGCAAAGACTAACCAATTGGCATCATTAAGACATTGCCAAAAAATCTTTCCAGTCGCGTATGATTGTTTAGTAGGATGCAAGGGTAAGCTAGGATATATATCTGCATAACCCATAAGCATATCCTTTACAAAATTTGCGTATTGCTCCTTACCTGTAATTTGATACAGGTTACCCGCCGCATGCATCATTTTATAATTAACCTTATGTTGTTCATGTGTATATCCACCGGCCATATCTTTGGGTACAGGAATATCTATACCCTTCTGTATTGCTTGGTCAAGTAGCTTTTCTGCTTTGCTGATTTGCTGGTCAAAGAGGTTTGCTTTTCCTAGGCCCCTCCTTATTTTCTCTACACCTGCTTCAGTCAATGTAAGGCTGGGATGTTGGGTCATTCCAAAGGAAGCCATCAAAATAAAAACAAGAAGTGAAAGATACTTACTCATTTTTTTACCCTTATATTTTCAGTAGAGTAGGCATCACTATTTGAGGTCATTGTTTCACAATTTTCCATTGTTATGTTTTTCAAATTAATCACAGGTTCTCCTACTATTAGATGCAAGTGTATCTTTCTGGAATCCTTTATTGTGAGATTATCTATTTCTGCCAACTGTACACCATGCAAGTGTATTGCTGATTCGTTCTTATTCCTCTTGCCATGACCTACATTAGTAAAAGTCGTATTATTTAATTTGAGTATAGGTCCAAAGGTGCTCTCATCTCTACCCCCACGATATAACTTTATAGCACTTCCTCCTATGTCCGCAAATGTGCAATTTTCAATTATCACATTTTCTGCATTATAGATGCCTGTGTCATCTATCTCTTTATCCATATTTAATACATGGCCAGTAATATTTTTAAAGTCACATCCTGACAAAAGGATAGAATCGGCAAACGTATTTTTATAAACCTTTAGGAAATTAAAACTGTGATTAACATCTAAATCGGAAACGTTACAATTCTTTACCAGGAGTTTGTAATTATCTATCATTGAATACCGACTCGTTCTGATGACGGCGTTTCCAGAGTAATCAGCAGACGCTGCCCCGCTAAATTCTAAATATTCCAACTTTAATGAGCCGCCACTCTCCAAAGAAAATAGTGGCGATTTTTCAAATGTAAGTTGCGCTGGCGCCTCTGAGTTGGCACTCACGATACTAATGGCTTTATCTATTTTGATTGTTCTGGTCTGAAAATGGTCGCCGGATTTCAATACAAGGATGTCACCTTCCTCTGCTGTTTTCATAGCATCCACTAAGTTGTTCTCCCCTGGCGATACCATAATTCTTTTGCCAGAATTAAACTGTATGTGATAGTCTTTCTTAGTGTACCAATCTACACCCGTGTTACTTGCATCTGGTCTGGGTTTATTAGAAATAGGACCAACTTTGGTGCCATCTTCTAGGGTTATACTTGTTACTTTATTTCCTAAGTCCAATATGGCATTTTTCATCCCACTTTTAATGTATTGTCCATCGTAATGGGGCATGGCAAGATTCGGGCTGAGAATATTGTTTTGAAAATCGATTCCGCTTACATCGTCATAGATTGTAAAAACATCATCTCTTCTCGTATTGTATATGACATTATTGGCAAAGGTGGTATTTGTAGGTTTGGCAGATCGCTCTTCATCACTTCCCGCACACATCTGTATATGGTCAGAATCGATTACCAAATTATTATCCATCTTAGAATCTTTCACTTGGAAATATCTATTGATTGGAGAATTAGGCACCCCATTCATAATGACAAGTGCCGCTCTGAATCTAGTGCCCGTTAGTCCTTGGAGATAATTATTACGGACTGTTTGTGTCTCATTGATGATACGGATACCTCCCGTGTTCGGTTGTCTATTACCTATGAAATAATTATTCTCTACGAGGGTTTCATTTCCATGCCTCATCGTGAGTGTGCCTTGGCATTCGTAGAAGGTATTGTTTCTAAAAGTATTCTGGCAAGATTTGCTGGATATGATTTCTAGTTCGCCACTACATCTTTCGAAGTAATTATCTTCTACCAGTGTATTCGAATTAGATAGAGAATAATGACTGGTTCCTATCCTTAAAGTCTCTCCGCCATTAGAACCCAAGCTAGGTCGGTACCCAAAATAATTGTGGTCTATTCTATGATGATTTTCTCTGTCACTTTCATTCTTCATTCTGACCGCCACTGTAACCCCTCTATTCCTTTTTGCCACAAGATAATTATGGTCTATCCGATTATTCTTTCCATATACTTCTATCCAATAATCTGTATCAAATCTTTCTGAAGGATTGTAATCGTCTATGACACATTCCGTAAGACGACAATTATTACAAGGCGTATTTTTGTCGCTTTGTAGAGAAATAACTGAGTTCGTAGCTGTATATCCATTTCTGAATACCAGCCCTTCAAGGTGAACATATTCTCCACCCATTTTTATATTTGATTCTCCTTCGAAGAAGACTTTCCCTTTTTCTTCCGCAAGGATATATACCATTTGGTTCTTGCTTCCCTTGGCGCTAAATTTTAGCTCAGCATCCTTCCATACGCCGTTACCTATTAGTATCGTATCTCCAGGTAGAATTTTTGCTAATCTCTCATTGAACGCGTCCACAGATTTTACAATCTTATCATTAGATGGTGATGGTACGGAGATGAGAGTTTGCGGAGAATCCTGTTGAGCTATATTGACTTTACAAGCAAAACATAGACAAGTCAATAAAAGTAGAACGATTCTAGGTGTCATTAATATAATGAGTTTATTGTCAGATGAAACTATCTCGTTCCAAATGAAAATAAAAAGTTGAGTAAATAGAAGAGAGGTGCCTCTTTGCTGAGGCACCTCTCTCAGAACAGTATGAAAAAACTATTATTATGAATTCTTAATATCCAGGATTCTGAGTTAAGTTAGGGTTTCTTTCTATCTCATCACCAGGTATAGGAAGTAAGTAATCGTCATCGTTAAATGCTGGCTTAGCGCCTTCTAATCCAGATGCACTGAACACCTCATTACCTATTCTTCTTCTTACGATGTCATACCATCTCTTTCCTTCAAAAGCTAGCTCATATCTTCTCTCTTCTAAAACATCATTAACTGTTACTGTTCCAGTAATATCTGCAGGTACATCACTAGCCGCTATCGTCACTGAAGTTCCTGCTCCAGTTTCGGTAGTTCCACCTCTTCTTGCTCTCTCCCTTACCATATTAATATACATAGTAGCAGAGGCATTATCGCCTAATTCTACAGCTGCTTCTGCAGCGATTAATAGAACTTCTGCATAACGCATCATAGACATATTGTGACTAGTCGCTCTTGCATTTCCTCTATCAAATGCTCCTGGGAAACGTGTGTACTTAGCTATATAAGGCATATTACCCGCATGCTCGTGACCACTTATTGTAAAGTTAGTGAACGGCACTACAGTACCACCAATAGATGCTTCCTCATCTAGACTTACAGCTCTTCTGTAATCACCAGCAGGCCATGTATCATATACAGCTAGTACAGGAACAGCCACAGACCATCCGCCACCTTCGTTTCTATCATCACCTCTGATACCTGTCATTGGAGCTATCTGATCGTATGCATTGTTTGGTGCTTCAAAATTGTTATAATCTAAAGCGAATATTGGCTCTCTAGAACCATCAATTACATTAGCATTGAATAGATTCTGAAAGTTATCATCTAAGGCTAAATCATAAGTCCCAGCGTTATTGATTACATCAGTAGCCGCATTCCATGCGTCTTGATAGTCACCTCTTGTTAGGTGTACTAAAGCTAAGTAAGAAGTAGCCGCTGATTTAGCTGGTATCGCTCTTGATGATTGTGTATTAGGCAACCATTCTTCAGCAAATTCTAAATCTGCAATGATATTAGCATACACTTCATCAGCAGGTGTTCTAGTAATCTGAGCTGCTGCTTCTGCGTCTGTTATCGGCGCATCTATATAAGGTAGACCACCGAACTGTCTTACTAAGTGGAAGTAATAAAAAGCTCTTATAAAACGAGCTTGAGCTACAACAGGGTTAAGCTGTTCTGCACTCGCATCGACATCTGCAGCGCCTGCTATTGCTAAATTGGCAGCAGCAATTCCTTGATAAGCCTTTAGCCAGTACTCTGTAAGCATTCCGTTACTAGCCAAGGTTGTAAACTCATCCATCTCAACTCTTCTTGTTTGAGTAGACTGAAGATTCACCATATCAGATCTAAGCATCAGAGCTATAGATAGCTTTCTTCCCCAGAACTTTTCATTAATGGCATGTGTAAATGCACCATCAACGGCTGTCTGCACATCGTTAGTTGTCTGAAAGAATCCTTCAGCAGATAGTAAGCCGACTGGCTGCTCTTGTAAATCCGAACAAGCGAATAAAGAAATACCTACGAAAAGGAATAAGAATTTATACTTTTTCATAATTTAATTTTTGTTAAAATTTTTAATTAAAATTTTACATTAAGATTAACATTAAAAGAACGTATCGTTGGATAGTTTCCGAAATCAAAACCTCTAACAGTATTACTAGAAGTGTTGTTGTCTCCAGAAGCACCAAAGAAGTTAACTTCCGGGTCTAACCCAGAGTAGTCTGTAAAGGTTAACAAATTCTGAGCACTTATGGATATCCTAATGCCTTCTACACCTATATTCTGAACGACATTTGAGGCTAAATTATAGCCTAAAGCGATGTTTTTGAGTCTAACATAACTTCCGTCTTCTACAAATCGAGATGAAATCTCTCTGTTACTATTGTTTCCAACTCTTGGTACATTAGTATCAGTATTTGACGATGTCCATGCATTATTAAAATTAGCTCTTGTTGTATTTGCATCTCCATTAGTCAACTGAACATCGTTCAGATTAAAGATATCTCCACCTTGAGCTCCTTGAAAGAATATGCTTAAATCGAATCCTCTGTAACTAAAGTTATTAGTGATTCCAAAATTGAAGTTTGGATTTGGATTTCCTATAATCCCTCTATCACTTTCTGTAATCACACCATCTGTTTCTCCAGTTTCTTCGTCAGGCAAATCAGCGAATAATGGATCCCCGGCTACACCACCTTCGAAAGTAGCTGTACCTGCAGGAAATTCTCCACCTTGGTACACACCAGCATAATCAAAACCCCAGAAAAGACCTACTTCCTCTCCTACTCTTAGTACATAGGTTCTATCTACAGAAAAGTAACTTGGTGCAGCATTACCGAATATATCAGCGTCATTAATTAAGGCAGTAACTTCACTTCTATTTCTAGAAATATTAAAGTCTGTGCTCCAGTTGAAACCTGATCCAACTACATTTCTTGTATTTAATGATAGTTCAATTCCTTGGTTATTAATCTCTCCTAAGTTCGTTAAGATTTCATCATTAGAAAATCCGAAAAACTCAGGTATACCATTGTTACCTAAAATCAAATCTTCAGTATTAATATTATAATAGTCTAAGGATACATTGAATCTATTATCAATTATACCTAAGTCCACTCCTATGTTAGTCTGGAAAGATGACTCCCATCTCAAATCTGGATTTGCAGGCTGATCTGGTGTAATGGCAAAAACTGTTTCACCATTTCTAGATGCAAAAAGTGTAGCAAATCTAGATAATGATTGGAAAGGACTAATAGACGGATTACCTGTAACACCCCAACTCAATCTCACTTTTAAGTTTGAAATCGAACTGTTGTCAACCAAGAAATTTTCATTAGATACTCTCCATGCAAAAGCTGCTGAAGGGAAAATCGCATATTTCTCATTAGCTGCAAAATTAGATGCGCCATCTCTTCTGATTGTTCCTGTAAATAGATACCTGTTTGCATAATCATAGTTAACTCTACCGAACTGTGACTGTATGATTACTTCAGATAATCTAGAATCTGGCTGTAACAAACCTGTAGCAGTACCTAAAGCAAAATATGAGAATGCATCTGAAAGAAATCCTGTACCTGCTGCAGAGAAAGACTCTACATCATTGTCCTGGTATGAATAACCCCCAAGTAAAGTCAAATCGCCATTACCTAATCTATTGGTATAGGTCAAGTAATTTTCACTAATCAAAGTAGTTCTCTTAGCATTAGTTACTATTGCTCTTCCTCCTGCACCTCCAGCAGTAATCTGCAAAGTTGAAGGTTGGTAGATACCTCTTGTTTCATTTTGGGTACTTACCCCAAATGTAGATTTGAATGTAAGATTTTCAAATATATCTAGCTCCCCATATACGTTGGCTCTAAACTCATCTGTTGTTGTTTCATCCACCCTTTGTGTTGCAACAGCATACGGATTATCTAATTCGTCTCCAATAGCATCGTTGGTTGTAAATGTACCATCCTCTCTAAAGATGCCTTTATCGGGTGCAAATCTCATTGCTAAACCGATAACATCATCATTACCTACTGTAACTGATCCATCGGATTGTGTTGTAACACCGTCTCTACTGCCTCTGCTACCAAATAGGTTTAAACCCAATTTTAGTCTATCAGTCGCTTGTGCATCAAGGTTCGCTAAAAAGGTTGCTCTTTCAAATCCTGAATTAACAACGATACCGTCTTGATTGAAATAGTTACCTGAGGCGTAGTACCCAATTTTGTCTGTTCCACCAGAAAAAGAAAGCTGGTGATTTTGAATACTTCCATTATCAAAGATTTGATCTTGCCAATCTGTGTCTGCAGTACCTGTAGGAAAAGGCGTAGTGTTTCCTTGGTTAGCTCTGATTTGATTTTGATAATCTACAAATTCAGAAGCATTAAGTAAGTCAAGTCTGTTTGCTGTAGCGTTAAACCCATAAGTAGAGTTGAGTTCAATCGCTACATCTCCTGTTCTTCCTTTTTTAGTTGTTACGATAACAACACCATTAGATCCTCTAGAACCATAGATAGCTGTTGCAGAAGCATCTTTCAGTATTTCAACAGACTGTATATCGTTAGGCTGCGGGAAAGTGGCCCCAACAAAACCATCGACTACAATTAAAGGTGCGCTGCTCGCATTTATTGATGTATTACCTCTAATCCTAATGCTAATAGGTGCGCCTGGCTCACCACCATTATTAGATTGTACAACGACACCTGCTGCACGTCCTTGTAAGGCTTGTCCAGCATCCAATACGGGAAAGGCTGTAAGTTCATCTGTATTGACCGACGACACTGCCCCGGTTATATCACTCTTTTTTCGAGATCCGTAACCTATGACTACGACTTCGTCTAGTAATTCAGAATCAGCTTGCATTGTCAATGAATAACTGCTTCCAGAACCAACGACAACTTCTTGATCTCGATAACCTAAATAGCTGTAAACGAGAACATCTCCATCGTTAGCATTAATACTATAGCTACCATCCACATCAGTTATCGTTCCAATAGTTGTCCCTTTAACTAATACATTGACTCCAATTAAAGGAAAGTCATCTGAGTCTACAAGTACACCTGATACTTGAGCTTCTAAAGATGAAAAGCAAGAAAATAAACATAAGCCTAAGACTAAAGCTCCAGACTTAAAGTGTCTCTGGATTAAAATCAATAAGCTTGATCTAAGTAAAATAGTTTTTTCATTCATAGTTTAATTAAAGCTTGGTTTAATAATAGTTTTCACTGCTACTTAATCCTTAAAGTAGGAGTGGTTGAGTGTTAATTTTTTCATTTTATAATCAATTCGCTTTTGCTAAATTCAATGACGTCATGAAGATGAAACTTCATAGCGGAAGCAGCTTTGCTAGCGTCTTGCTCCACGATAAAGTTGAAAATTGCTCTATGTTCATGAATAGTTTTATCCTTCTCGTTTTCCTCACAAACCTTAAGAGAAATAAAGTTCTTAAGGATATCTGGAGTAATAATTATCATCATAGACTTCAATACAGTATTCTTGCTAGCCTCCGCTATTTTTATATGAAATAGGAGGTCTTCTTCTACAGCGACTTGCTCTCTTTTTAACTTGGTTTCATAGGCATCTAAGGCGATACTTAATTGCACTATATCATCTGGTGTTCTATTTATAGCGGCTAATCTAGCTGCTTCCACTTCTAGTAAAACTCTTGTATCTATTAGAGATTTGAAATCTGCTTTTTCTATTTTGAGGATATCTTTAATAAGCCCCTCAATAGCGGTGATGCCTATACTCTCTACTATCGTACCACTTTGAGGGAGGACCTTGAGAATACCATAAAACTTAAGCTTATTAATGGCCTCTCTTACTTGGCCACGGCTAACATTAAACTGCTCTGCTAATTTTCTCTCTGGGGGTAACTTTTCCCCAGGCTTTATAGCACCAGAAGATATCATGTCCCTGATTTGAAAAATAATCAGGTCTACTGAGTTTTTGACCTGTATATTGCTTAAGTTTCTTAACATAAATCAACATTAAAAATTGGTTGTCCAATTATTGGTTGACCAAATATAGTTAAGTAATTGACATTTTACAGAAAACATATCTTGGAATTATATGACAGTCGGGCAATTATATGTAGCAGACTTCGAGATTAGCAATAGCATTTGCTATAGATTTGTAGTCCCATTGAAGTTGAAATCACGTAAAACAAAAGGGCATATATCATCACATTATAATCTGTAATCTACTGACCTCTTTGATTTTATAGACAATCTTAGTGTCGTGGTAAGTAAACTGGAAGAAGATATTGGCCTTTTAAGAGTAAATTAGGGCGGGTTACTTCGCACAAGCTGGTATAAATAAAAAAACTCTCTAACTTTTTGATGCTAGAGAGTATGGAGGTCGCGACCAGATTCGAACTGGTGTACAAGGTTTTGCAGACCTCTGCCTAGCCACTCGGCCACGCGACCGTATTAATTACGGACCGCAAATATATATCAAAAATAATGCTAATGTTGGGTTACAACCCTAGAATTCCTTCCTATCTGACGACTAAAATCTTAGCCACATTAGAGTCAATATCTGACAACTGGTCTACCGACGAACTGAATACAAGATATACCCCATTAGTCACCTCACTACCATGAAAGTCTCTCCCATCCCAAATTGCTTGTCCTCCAAGGGCTCTGGTCTTGAACACCAGGTGACCATCTATATCAGTGATTCTTACTTCTGCGTCAGTCGCTAACCCTCTAATAGCAATAGGCCCAGTATGGTCAGCTCTGACTGGATTAGGAAAGGCGAACACATTATTCTCATGTACATCCCTAGACCCTGTGGTCTCTGTTCTTATAGACTGTAGCCCTTGATCTGTTCCTATGTACATTATTCCTGTAACTGGGTCGTAATCCATATCTCGAATGGTGTTGTCAAAAAGAGGGCTGTTTCGGGTATTGAACCTCATCACTTCATCTTCACCATCAGGAGACTGTACAAATATCCCATTTCTAGTGCCAAACCACTTTCTGTCTGCGCCATCTACAGCTATAGAAAGAACATCTTCGGATTCCAATAAGAAAGCCGTAATTCCATCCACCTGTACTCTTCTTCTATTACCCTCACAGTTTTCTTCCAGTGCTGATCCGCCACACTCAAACACGACTGCCCCTGCGCCTGTACCCACCCAGACGGAGCCACTTCTGTCTACCTTGACTGTATTGACTGAATTGGATGGGATTTCAGAATTTCCTTGATTGAGAAATCGCTGTCTGTCATCACTGGCATCTGACAATTCAGCGCCTTTATCATATATCAGTAAGCCACCCGGTGTTCCTCCAACGGCGACCCATACGATTCCCTGATTGTCTACATCTAAATCTGTGAGAAACAAGGCATCACTCCGATCTAATCTGAATGAAAACGACTCGCCTGCTTCGTTAAATGCACACAGTGGTTCGGCAGCACCGAAGTTAGATACCCAAAGTGTGTTATCATTATCAAATCCAAGTCCAGAAATTCTTACACGTGGGTCTCCTATTTGGAATTGTAAAGCACTATTGGTCTCATTATATAAAACATCAAAGGTTTGCGTCTCTAAATCATATTGTGCAAGCCCAGCCCAGAAGGAACCAAAATATGCCTTATCACCAGCGGGGCTTCCAGCTACTTGAAACATCTGTATAATTTCGTTATCCCTGATGAATGGAAAGTTATTTTCTTCGAAATTTGTCCAGCTGCCATCTTCCAAAAAATAGACGCCGTTACGGCCAAACTCATCTCCAAAGTTATCCCTAATGCCGCCTGAAGCCACATACACTCTTCCGTCTGCTACGTCTATGTCACTCAGCTCCGCATCAAATGGACTATTCACCGTAATAGGCACACAGGGGCCTTGGCGTGACTCCAGATAGGATATGTTTTTCCAAAAATCAGAAAAATAGATACGACCCTGATCATCTATGACAGCATCGATTACATTTCTAATACAAGACGTGATAATATCAAGCGTCTCGTCATTTTCATCTAGGAAGACCAAAGCACCTCGACCTCCTCTCCCATTTCTTGCATAGGAACCTATCAAGGTACCTTCTGGTGCTTCTTTTATGAATAGTAGTTCGAAATCATCAAATGTGTTCTCATATATTAATCCATAATTTCCGTCGCCATTGTCCACATAGGCCTCCTCTTCTAGACAGATATATGTCTTATTATCTATCATAAGAACATCTTTGGCTATGTAATTCTGAGGTAATCCCTGGTCTGACTCTACGCGTGACCATGCTGGGAAGAAGCCTGGCGTATTCGTTGTGTTTAGATCAAGCCTATAAGTACCTACCTGATCTATATTAGGGCTATCTAAGGCGATGACTAATTCACTACCAGATCCGTCTACTTTGGATACCCTCTGAGCAATATTCATTGTGAATCCAAACTCAAGCGCTTGAAGATCATACTCCACTAATCCAAATCCCAATGCCATGTACAATTTCTGCCCATCACGTATATACATATCATATATGAGCTTATCTCCCTGAATATCAGTCCTGTCACTAATATCTCTCACTGTAATAATCTCATCGCTTCTCACTATGTCTACAGTACTATTCCTGTAAGCGATAATCAATTGGTCATTGGCTTCATCAAATAATATTTGCTGGATACCGGTTTCAGACAATCCTTCTATTCGGGTAAGAAAATCCACTGTTAGCTCCTCCTTGTCCAAAATCAGAATGGATTCTAAAGTCGCATAGAAAACCTGATCAGCATTCTGAGTCACCATTGTTGTCTGGAAGTAAGGCAGATGAGACTGCCACTGGCCTATGGCCAAGTTAGATTGCGTACTAACTTCATGACTTAACAGGCACAGCAGAAAAATTATTGAGAGAAGGATCTTTTTCATGATATAGACATCTTGCAACGGTACTTATAATTGTATTGCGGTATATAAACGGGAATTAACAATAATTATTGATAAGTTATGCGATTTCAGTCATTCACAAGTCGCTGATATATCGGATTATCTTCCAGGTACTTATACACTGGATCTGGCACTAGGTATTGTATAGACTTTTTTTCTTTGATTAATTGGCGAATATACGAGGATGAAATAGAGAGCAAAGGCGCTTCACATACTGTAATGGAAGCATGGTTTGCGAGCTCTGGCACCTCATAAGTCGGACGCTTGTAGACATAAATCTTGTAATGCATTAAGATTTGCTCGTAGTTCTTCCATTTGTGAAAGGTCGCCAAATTATCGCCTCCCATTATCAGTGAAAAATTATGTAGAGGATACTTCTCAGCCACATAGGCCAAGGTGTCTACTGTGTAGGAAGGCTGAGGCAGTTTGAATTCTATACTGGATGACTTAAGTAGATCATTGTCTTCTATGGCAAGATTGACCATATGTAATCTGTCATAATTGTCTGCTAGTGTTTTCTTCTTTTTATGGGGATTATGTGGTGTGACGACTATCCATATCTGATCCATATCAGAATGCTGAACTATATAGTTAGCTATGATAAGATGGCCTACATGTATAGGATTAAAAGATCCAAAATAGAGACCTATCTTCATTGGCTTTAGATGAATTCTGGTAGTATAGTGAACTAGTGACTCATCATGACTGGCATTACTAGCATCATCAGATCTGCACCTTCTTCTTGTTCTGATGGTAATAATATACCCGCCTTGTTAGACGCAGACAGTTCCAGCACAATCTCGTCAGTAGAGATAATACCTAACATTTCTACTAGGAATTTTGCATTAAATCCTATGCTAATATCATCACCTTTATAACTACAGCCAACTTGTTCTGTGGCCTCATTCGAAAAGTCCAAATCCTGAGCAGATATGGTCATACCATCTTCCACTATTGTCAGAAGCACCTGATTTGTCGTCTTGTTAGAGTAGATGACGATACGTCTCAGAGAGCTCTGGAAGTCTGCCCTGTTGACTGTGACTATCTTATTATTATTGACAGGAATGACAGAATTATAATCTGGATACTTAGCGTCAATCAATCTGCTGATGACAAGTGTATCTCCGCATCTCATAAAGATGTTTTTATTGTTGTAGGAAATACTTGCTGTCTCATCATCCATGGTGCTGATCGCATTCTTGAAGAGGTTAAGTCCTTTTCTTGGAATGATTATAGAGTCAGATAATTCCGTATTGATACCGCCAACCGTGTACTTGACGAGCTTATGTGCATCAGTAGCAACAAAGATGACTTTGTTAAAATCGATTTGCATAAGTACACCAGTCATCGCTAGTCGAAGCTCATCATCACTAGCGGCAAATACGGTATTGTTTATTGCTTTTATAAATGGGTCTACCAGTAGGCCTAGGGTATTGACATTCTCGTCTGAAGGGATATCAGGAAAATCTTCATGGCTATCACCTGCCAACTTATATACCCCATAAGCTGATTTGAGCTTAATCCCATTGCTCTTACTATCAACTTCAAAACTGAGCGATTGGTCTGGTAAGGCCTTCAGTGTCTCCAAGAGTATCTTTGCTGGGATAGCGACCTTCCCATCCTTTTTTCCAGTAACTTCCAGACTTGAAATAATGGTTACTTCCAAATTCGTGGCAGATAAGGTCAGTTCATTCCCCGCCAGTTCGAAAAGGACATCCTCTAAAATAGGCATCACGGGTTTAGAGCCTATAGCACCATTAGCTACTTGGAGCTTTTTCAGTAATTCACTGGACGAGACTTGAAAAACCATTATGAGGATTTATTGTTTGCAAAAGTTATTATTGCCTTTGGAAATTTGTTCCAAGAATGCAAAATACCGAAATCGCACCAAAGATAATGATAGACAGACAGAAGGGACCCAAAATACACACTGAATTTGACCTCTCATTGACAGGTGTTCATACCAGCAAGTTAGAAAATGGAGTAGATTTCTATGAAGTCAAATCAGGCACTCAGAAGATAATAAAGGTAGAGTTGGTCTTCAGGACAGGCCGTATTCACGAAGAGCAGAAGGCCATCGCTCGGTCGACTTTAAGCCTTATAAGAGAAGGATCTACAAGACATAGCGCAGAAGAATTGGCCTATAACTATGACTTCTATGGCGCCAATGTCAAGGCTTCCTGCAATATGGAATATGCATCCATAAGCCTGGTAGTGGTAGAAAGATATTTCCAAGACGTCTGGCCAATCTGGCTACATATGGTTTTTTATCCTTCTTTTTCTGAGGAAGAGATTTCTAAATACGCTAGCGTACACAGTCAGCGATTGTCCAATCAGCTGGCAAAGAATGATGTGCTATCCTATCGATTGCTGACGGAACACTTATTCGGCGAGGGGCATCCTTATGGTTATAATACAGAGCCAGAGGATATTTCGAATATCACTCGTGATAATATTCTCCATTTCTACAATAAAAACCTCGGTCTGGATAATGCTTTATTACTAATAAGTGGACAATACAGTGAGAAAACCAGATCCACGGTATTAGAACAATTAGGCAGTATCCAGAGAGCCTGCCAACATCCGTCCGTAAAGTTTGAAAGAAAAGAAAACAATCCTGAGCTTCTATCTATCTCCACTCAGAACGACATACAGACGTCTATCAAAACTGGTAAACTCCTTTTTCAAAGAAAACACCCTCACTACAGTGGTATGAAGTTTTTGACCATGGTATTGGGTGGGTACTTTGGGTCTAGGCTTATGAGCAATATCAGAGAAGAAAAGGGCTATACTTATGGCATATATGCTTCTATGCATGGGTGGAAAGAGGACGGTTTTTTCTATATCAGTGCAGATGTAGATAATCAGTTTAGGGAACCTACCCTAGCTGAAATCAAGAAAGAGCTGACTGAGCTCAGAACTACTTTAATTCCAGAAGAGGAATTAGAGATGGTCAGAAGTTATATCCTGGGACAAACTTTACACCTTTTAGATGGACCTTTTGCTAAAATCCAACTCATCAAAAATCTTAGCTGTTACAATTCAGAAATTTCTGATTATAACAATCATGTGCAGAGCATCAAGTCAGTCACCGCTAAGCACCTCCAAGAATTAGCTCGCTTGTACTTAGAACCTGACTCATTTTCGACGGTATTAGCTGGTCAATTTTGAAGACATATAGCAAGCATGAATTAGGCAAATGCGGGTATAGCTGGTCATAATAACTGTACATCATGAGATTTTTGAGAAGGTAATTCTTATAAAATATTGATTTGCATAGTGCTTGCCATAATTATAAATCCGAAATACATTATACTGACTAGCAAGGGTATATAGATATAAATAATAACAGATGTCTATCACACAATGCCGTCTGGGTGATTTTAGGTGTGTTAATAGTGCAGAGAATTGTGTGTATTCCTCAGATTATCAAGGATTTATCATTATCATTGTGCTCCTTCTCAAGAATTTTTCTTTTTTGAGAAAGTTCGAAAAAACCAACCTTTTTTACTGCAAAATTACCCATGTTCTGACCTTAGCAAGTAAGGTATAGTATTTGATTTATGTTTAAGACTTAACTTTTTTCATTCTTATTTTTTAAATGGGTTTATTTAATTTTTTTCGTCAGGAGTTAGCCGTTGATTTAGGAACTGCAAATACACTCATCATCCAAGATGGTGAAGTAGTCGTGGATGAGCCATCAATCGTAGCTATAGATAGAAAGACCAATGAAATTTTGGCAGTAGGTCGGGCTGCAATGTTGATGCACGAAAAAACCCACACCAATCTGGAAACCATCAGACCTCTAAAGGATGGTGTTATTGCTGATTTCCAAGCAGCAGAAAGTTTGATTCACGGTTTGATAGGCATGATAGGAGAAAAGAAAAAATTCTTCTCCCACTTGAAAATGGTGATTTGTATCCCCTCTGGCATAACAGAAGTAGAGAAAAGAGCTGTATTTGATTCAGCAGACCATGTGGACTCAAAAGAGACTTACTTGATTCATGAGCCAATGGCCGCCGCCTTAGGAATTGGATTGGATGTAGAAGCGCCTCAAGGGAATATGATAGTAGACATCGGCGGAGGTACCACAGAGATAGCCGTCATAGCCTTATCAGGAATAATTACAGACCAATCTATTAGAATTGCTGGGGATGAGTTTACAAGAGACATTGTAAACTTCATGAAGAGAAAACATAATCTGCTCATCGGTGAACGTACCGCAGAGATGATTAAAATAAAAATTGGATCTGCACTAGAGCATCTTTCTAATCCTCCTGAAAAACTGGGAGTAAGCGGACGAGATTTACTCACTGGAATCCCTAAGCAAGTAGAAGCAGATTATGTGGAGGTTGCTGAAGCATTAGACAAGTCTGTGTCCAAAATAGAAGATGCTGTACTTAGAGCCCTGGAAGATACACCTCCAGAATTAGCTTCTGACATCTATACAAATGGTATTTATCTTACGGGAGGGGGTGCTTTACTTCGAGGCCTGGACGAAAGACTGTCTCGCAAGACAAAACTTTCTGTCCACGTAGCTGAAGACCCACTAAAAGCCGTCGTAAGGGGAACTGGATTAGCTCTAAAGAATACTGATAGATTTACTTTCCTGATGGACAGACAATCATTGTAAGCGCTTAAAGCTGACATATGCAGAATCTTATATTTCTCATATTCAGATATAGTGCCCTGATTGTATTCCTCACTTTACAGTTCGTCAGCTTCTATCTCATTATCAACTATAATCAGAGTCAAAAAGAAATATGGGCTAATTCATCCTCTCTGTTTGCAGGTAAAGTACATTCTCAGGTACAGCAATTTGAAAATTTCTTTAGCCAAAAGGAATTGAATGATAGCTTGCTTACGGAAAACGCTAAACTTCTACAGACCATAATTAACTATAGAGTATTCTCTGAGGAGAACAGCTTTCAAGGATATGAGTTAGGATCAGATACGACATCCCAGTCATATTCACTCATTCCTGCCAGGGTTTGCTCCAAGACGATTAACCTAAGAAATAACTTCATCACGCTATGTGCAGGAAAAGATAAGGGCATAGATATTGGGATGGGTGTAGTCTCCAAAGATGGTGTGGTAGGAATCGTAAAGAATGTCAGTGATTACTTCTCTACGGTCATGTTAATCCTTAATAGCCAAAGTCGCATTAGTGCTATGATTAAAGACAAAGGTTATCATGGCAATCTCGTTTGGTCTTCTTCGGACATCCGCAAAATGAAACTGACTAATGTCCCCAAGCATGTCTCATTAAGTGTAGGTGATACTGTCGTGACTAGCGGGTATAGCATATCATTTCCACCACATATACAAATAGGTGAGGTGAGCGATTTTAAAATTTTAGGGGGGAATAATAACTTTGACATAGACGTCACACTCAACTATGACTTATCACAAACCCGGTCTGTATATGTCATCAACTATGATAAGATGATTAAAAAGGACAGTATCCTTACCTATCATAATGAATAGTCTCATTAGTAGAAATATCATCAGGGCGGTCTTTGTACTATTTATACAACTAGTCCTACTCAAAAGAATTAATATTACCATAGGTGATTTCAATTACATTCATCTAACCATCTACCCTATTATCATTATCTTATTACCTTACAACTTGCCAAGGCCTCTGACCATCTTCATTTCTTTTTTGATAGGGTTATTCGTGGATATTTTCTATGATTCATTAGGCGTGCATGCTGGAGCCTGTACAATGGTGGCTTTTTTACGTTATTACATCCTCGCATTTATATCTCCTACAAACGGCTACAAAGATCCAGCACTTACTTCTTACCAGTATGGTGTTTCTTGGTTATTGTCTTATATGGCTATATTTCTATTAGTACATCTATTTACCTTATATAGTTTGGAAGCTTTTTCCTTCGTGTATTTCACAGAAATTGCACTCAGGACAATATTCAGTTTCATGGCTTCATTATTCTTAGTGATGATAGGTTACCTTATCTTCAATCCTAAGTACTAATATGAATTTGGATAACAGACAACTGGCGATTCTCATTGTGTTCTTTCTAGGGGCACTACTATTGATATACAAATCAGCTGACCTGCAAATCCTGGATAGTTCTTACAAAAAACTAGCAGAAAAAACCGTTCTCGACAAACAGACAAGGTATCCATCCAGAGGAAACATCTACGACAGAAACAATGAGTTGCTTACTTACAATAAGCCCATTTATGATTTGGAAATGATATACAACAACATAGATGAGGACATGGATACAACGCTGTTCTGCGAATTGTTGGAAATAGATAAATCCACTTTTATAGATAACACCAATAAGAACTGGAAGGACACGCGATTCCATAAGTCCATACCCACAACTTTCCTCTCTAAGATTGGCCCCATCAAATACTCCAGTTTCCAGGAGCAACTTTTCCGTTTTCCAGGCTTCTATCCGGTCAACAGAAATATTAGAGCCTACCCTCATGAGTCTGCACCTCACCTATTAGGCTACTTAGGAGAAGTAGATCTGAATCTAATTAGAAAAGAAAACTCAGGATATAGCAGAGGTGACTTTATGGGTAAAACTGGATTAGAGAAAATGTATGAGACACATCTTAGAGGTGAGAAAGGAGTCAAATTTTTGCTTAGAAATAATTTGGGTAACGAAGTGGCATCATACAATGATGGAAATTTGGATTCCTTATCCAAAGAAGGACTAGATCTCTATTCTACACTTGACTTGGAATTACAAGAGTATTGTGAAGCACTGATGACCAAGAAGCGAGGAAGTATCGTCGCCATAGAGCCTTCTACTGGGGAGATTCTTTCGTTGGTATCTAGCCCTGGTTATGATCCCAATTTGCTTAACTTAGATGAAGACAGAGGAAAAGCTTTCAAAAAATTAATCAGCGACAAACAGCAAAAGCCTTTGCTTAATAGATCCATCGCAGCCACCTATCCTCCAGGCTCGATATTCAAGCCTATTCTCTCCCTCATTTCATTTCAAGAAGGCACCTTCAGCCCATACAGAAAAGTCCCCTGCTATGGTCAGTATGAATACCGATCATTCAGTTTTGGCTGCCACCAACACACACAATGTGACAATGTGAAGTCAGCCATTATGCATAGCTGCAATAGCTACTTCTTTGAGATGGTACGAAAACTAATAGAAAAAGAAGGATATAGCAATCCCGAAATTGGACTTAATATATTGAGAAATCACCTGCATGAATTTGGACTAGGTAGGCCCCTAGGGATAGACCTACCAGGCGAAAAAACTGGTTTTGTACCGACACCTGATTATTATGACGGTTTATATAGAAATGCAGGTGCCAACTGGCGATCTACTTATATAATGTCTATCGGCATAGGACAAGGAGAATTAGACCTTACTACTCTACAGATGGCCAATCTCGCCTGTATCTTAGCTAACAGAGGTTATTATGTTACACCACACCTTATCAAAGGATTCAGTGATGATAAGCTGTCTCTCAAATCAGAATACAAAGTGCAAAGACATGTAAGGATAGACAAAGAACATTTCGAACCCGTGATAGAAGGTATGAGATGGACAATTCTATATGGAACGGGCAGTCGTGCTAATACGGCTGGCATTTCTATATGTGGAAAAACAGGAACATCCCAAAATCCTCATGGAGATGACCACTCCGTATTCTATGCTTTTGCGCCAAAGGATGATCCCCAAATAGCCTTGGCTGTCTATGTGGAAAATGCTGGGTTTGGAGGAGATATCGCTGCCCCAATAGCTGGTCTAGTTATAGAAAAATATATAAAGGGAGAAGTCCGCAGGCCACTACTGGAAAAACAGATGATAGATATAGATCTAATATCTAAGGATTTACCACCAGTCACTGAGGTGCTGCCAAATGACAAACCCAAGGCGATAGAAGGATCTTCTAAAAACGAGTAATACCTTAACTTTGTCTTTTTTACTTTAATAAATTATATGAAGCTTTCTGCAATTGTAGCTGTAAGTAACAATCTCGCAATAGGGGTTAATAATGACCTACCTTGGCACTTACCTAATGATCTGAAATTTTTTAAGAATACGACAAAGGGCCATCATGTATTGATGGGTAGAAAAAGCTTCGAGTCTATAGGTAGACCGCTCCCTGGTCGCACCAATATTGTCATCACCAGAAATAAATCTTACTACCATAGCGGCGTCATCACCTGTCACTCTATTGTAGATGGAATTGCTGTTGCTCAAAATGCTGGCGTCAAGGAATTATTTATCTTAGGAGGAAGCAATATTTACTTCCAGACTCAAGACCTCTGGCACACCCTCTATCTAACTAAAGTCGATACGCATATAGCGGAAGTGACAGCATTCTTTCCTTCACTAGATTTTTCGGAGTGGGAATTGGTAAGTGAAGAAAAACAATTGGCAGATGAAAAAAACATCTTTGACCATACCTTTTGTGTGTATAGAAAAAATGGAAAAAGTTAATTACATACCTAATGGAACATCTGTCTCTAGCCAAAACAAATGAAAAAAGCATCTAATAGATAAAACGCCTATTTTTCTATATTAGAATAAACAACCATGAAGACCTACCTCCTTCTTGCTATTATTTTTGTATCAAATATTGTAATCGCTCAATCATTCCAAGATTATTATGTCATCGCAGGTACTCATATTGAAAAAGGAGAATTTGATAAAGCAATCCACAACTACCAGAAAGAAGTAGAACTCAGACCGGACAATTTGTATGCGTGGTTTGACCTAGGCTACTATCAAGCCTATCTAGGCCATTCAGAGGATGCCATTCAGAGTTTTAGCAAAGTCTTGGAATTAGAACCTGCCTCATATGGTGCTTTACTGTATAGAGCCATCTGTTATAGACATCTCATAAGATATGAAGAAGCATTAATGGACCTTGACAGTTGTATTGCTTTAGATTGGAAGGAAGGAGAAGCCTATTTCCAAAGAGGGATTGCTTATGAATATTCCCGCCAATATGACAAAGCGTGTGAAGACTTGTCTACTGCCGATGACAAAGGGGTAAAAGATGCTAAGAAACTTATTGCCGTGGTCTGTAATGAAGATAGAGATGGGAACTATTCTAACATTGTAGAACTTACTCAAAATGCCTCTGATGAGAGCTATGGTTATTCTTGTGAAAACCCAATAAAAGTTGGAACAGGACTTTGGGGTGGCCCATCTAACCAAAGAGATTATTTAAATCTATTAAGGGATAATCAGGGTAACAGTATAGAATATGAAAGAAAGGGTAGTCATTGTGCTTATAAATCAGAATTTGCCCCATTTGGAGATGCGGCAATGGTAGATATGTATGCCGTTTATTTTAATAATGTAGTTGGAGAACAAGATTCTACTTACTTATTTATATCTTTCTATGATTACGAACAACCGAAAATACCTGTAGGTTTCAAATCAAGTAATAAATAATAATCCCAATTATTATGAAAGAAGATTTCCTCCACTATATATGGAAGACCAAAAGAATCTCGCAAAACAACTTACAGACTACTGATAATGAACCACTCCAAATTATTCAGTTTGGTCATCATAATCATGACGCCGGCCCTGATTTTTTCAATGGTAGAATTAAGATAGGAGACACTGTCTGGTCTGGCCATATAGAAATCCATATCAATGCTTCTGACTGGAACACCCATAAACATCAGCATGACCCTGCTTACAGTAACGTTATCCTACATGTGGTACAAAATCATGATAAAGATATCTTCAATCACAAGGGCCAGAAAATACCTACTCTGGTGCTAGCAGGACTCTATGATGAAAGTCTCCACAAGAGGTATAATGATTTGTTAGCGTCAGAAAATTGGATTCCTTGTCAAGAGTTACTGCCCAAAACAGACTTGTCAAAATTTCCATTTTTTTTGGAAAGGAAATTGACAGATAGGCTTATACGCAAGCATCAGGATATGGTGACCATGTTAGAGAAGAAAAAAAACAACTGGGAAGAAGTGCTCTATGCTACGATGCTGCGCTATATGGGTCATCGTAGTAATAATGAGGCTTTCGAAAATCTAGCGAGCCGATGTCCATATAAGTTACTAATCAAGCAGGGCGAAAATCTACAACAGAAAGAAAGCATACTTTTCGGACAAGCAGGCTTACTGCAAAGTGCAGATGACTATTTCTCTGCGCTTACCACAACTTATAATCACCTCCAGCACAAGTATGAGTTACAATCTATGCATAGTGTGGAATGGAAATTCTCCAGAATGCGCCCCGCCAGTTTCCCCACCCTCCGTATCGCACAGATTGCTGCCCTGTATCATAAGACCCCTCAGCTGTTTCAAGGTATCATCAAAAAACCACAAACCAATTTTCTCCGAGAGACATTAGATATAACCCCTAGTCCTTATTGGAATACACATTATATTCCCGGCAAAGTTACAGACCCTAAGCCAAAGCCCATAGGCGCTATGACCAAAGATATCATCTTGATCAATGTGTATGCTCCACTCATCTTTACCTATGGTCAGACAACAGGAAATCAAGAATTAAAGGACCGCGCCTTGGATATTTTAGTTTCCATTCCATCAGAAAACAACAACATTATAAGAAAGTGGCGTTCTTTGGGTATTAAAGCTGATAGTGCGGCACAAAGTCAGGCCCTATTAGAACTTAAAACTGAAATGTGCAACAATTCACGATGTTTGGATTGTTTTATAGGTCAACAGATTATTCAAGCATAGAATAAAGTGAAAAGAAATCCGATAGCACGTATTTTACTATTCCCTTTTAGTTTGCTCTATGGAGCCTTAATCTCCTTGCGTAATCTATTCTATGAAATGAAGCTTCTACGGTCTACGAGCTTCAGTGTACCTGTCATCAATGTAGGAAATCTTTCTATGGGTGGGACAGGCAAAACGCCACATATAGAACAACTAATTCATATCTTATCCCCATATATAAATGTGGCGACCCTCAGTCGTGGGTATAAAAGAAAGACTAAGGGATTCAGACTGGTTAGACAAACAGATGATGCCATGATTGCAGGAGATGAACCGCTTCAGTTCAAAACCAAATTTCCAGGCATTCCTGTGGCTGTATCTGAGAGTCGGAATATTGGTATCCCAATGATTCTAAAATACCATCCAGAAATACAAACCATTCTATTAGATGATGCATTCCAGCATCGGTCAGTAGTCCCTGGGCTCAATATTTTACTCACTGCTTACCATGAACCATTCTATGAAGATTATCTCCTTCCCATGGGCCGACTCAGAGAACCGAGACAAGCTTATGAAAGGGCTGATATAATTATAGTGACTAAGTGTCCACAGCATCTTACAAAGGAAGAAAAGCAAGCCATCACAGAGAAAATAAATCCACTGCCTAATCAAGTCATTTGCTTTTCTCTTTATGCCTATGAGGAAGCCTATTACATCTTCGACAAGAACATCAAAGTAGAGCTTTCTAAGGATTCTCATATTGTCCTGATCTCAGCCATTGCAAATGTGGATTATCTCGTCGACTATCTATCAGAGACTGCCACTGTAGTAAATGCCGTCAAATTTGAAGACCACCATTACTTTTCTGATTTAGAGTTAGAACAATTTAGAAAGATCTATGAGAATATAGGTGTAGAGAATGCCTTCTTTATCACCACAGAAAAAGATGCCATGAGGCTAGCCTTGCACAGAGACTTCTTGATGCAACATAACATTCCCATTTTTGTCCTACCTGCAAGAGTATCATTCCTCGAAAATGACGCCAATGTTTTTGAAGAAAAAGTAAAACAATTTTTGTTGGATTTTAAGGTGTAGTTTTTATTAAATACTATCTAACACCTAATATATTGTCAAATCTTGGTTCTACAAACTTTTGGGTGTTTCCTTATTTGTTTTTACTATTTTTTAAAACCATTTAGAAAGTAGATGTAGATATAAGAGCATATACTAAACAAATAAGCATCACCCATCACATTTTAGTCATATACAATGAACAATTCAGTCTTTCTGTGGTCCTTATACCGAATGCTTACGGTGTTATACTACTATAAAAGCAAATCATACAAGATGAAAACTTACAAATATCTACTAACGATTTTAGTTGCTTGTACAACAACAATGGCCCTAGCGCAAGGGCCTTGGAGTCAAGGTAAAGGACATGGATATGCACAATTACTTTATAATACAGTACCATCGTATACTTCCCTCTTTGGTGGAGAAAATGGTAGTCGCCAATCTGAAAGAGTATTGTCAGAAACAGATATAGCATTATATGCTGAAGTTGGAATTTCTGATAAGTTGACCTTAGGAACAACCGTACCTTTCATTTCTGTAACTTCTGGTGATAGAAATCCAAGACTATCTGAGATTCCTTTACTGCCAGCAGATAATTTGACAAGTTTGGGTAATATTAGTCTACTCGGGAAGTATACATTGCTAAATAAGTCTTGGAATGTGGCAGTTATTACACAATTGGATTTACCTACCAGCTCTCGTACAATAGAATCAGGTTTGTCCACAGGTGTTGATGCTTTTACTTTCCAACCAAAAATTTCTGTAGGAAAGAGTTCGCTTAATGGTTTCTTCTATGGCTTCTTTGGGTATGGCATCAGAAACAACAGTCATCATGACTTTCTCAATTTTGGTGTGGAGGCAGGATTAAAAGCGGGAGAAAAAGTATCCCTAATTCTAAATGTAAACAGGCTGCATAATCTCGACAATGGTGATCCTTCAGTAGATAGCCCGGCAAATATAATTACTGGATTCTATACCAGCTTTCAAGAATACACTGGCTACTTGTTCAAGCTGTTTATCAGTGATATTTATAAAGGCCTAGGTGGCTTCGCTTCACTTGGTGGTGGCGGTGCGGCAGACTCAGTAGCAGCTTCCCCAGCTTTGAGTTTGGGTGTTTTTTATAAGTGGTAGCGGGTACATATAGGTGTTTCGTTTCAAGATATATGGTGTAAGGCCAATGTTTTACTTTGTACAGATTATGGTGTAAGGTCTATGGTTTCGGTTTTGGGATTGCGGTGCAACGGTAATCCATTAAAACTCCCACTAATTCATAATCCTTAAGGCTTCCCTTTCACCTCATCCAACTTTATAAAGTCCGTAATCTCATTTCTAATAAGGTCATTCAACTTCTTTACCTCCTGCCGTTTGATGACTCTGTAGGCATTGAGTTCTTTGTTTATCGCAGTCGATAGTTCCTTTTTGACTTCTATCATTGATGCCGTCGGCGGGCCATCACTCATCTGTACCAATGAATTAAGGTGTGCCAACTTATTCGTGAGTCGGATTGGGAAATTAAGAGGATCCTGACGACTTTTGTTTTGCGTTTGGTATAGGTTTTTTTCGATACTGGTCAGAGAAGAATCTATCCGTTCTACTTCAGCTTGAATCTTTTCATTTTCATGATCCTTCGCAAAGCCTTTCATTTGTTTTTTGAGAGAGCGCATTTCTATGATAGATTCATGGGCTTCTGTGACTTTGTTATTCACGGAGGTAATGAAGGAATGCTGTAGCTCTAAATCTTGTTGGCTATACTCTACCCTTGGGTCTTTTATAATCTCGAATTCCTTAGTGTGCACTTCTCCATTCACTGATAAGTCTACCGTATACTCGCCTGGCACTGCTTTAGGACCAGCTAAGGAACCCCACCAGAATACCATACCCTTAAACTTCTTCGCATCTGGCATCTGCATGTTCCAGTTGAATGAATTGGCGCCAGCAGATACAGCGAGGCTATCACTCTTTTCAGTCGCTTTATTGGAATACGACCGCATTATAGTTCCTTTACTATCTTTGAAAGTAAGCACCACCGAGTCCTTGGCTACGTCATAGTCTTTTAGATAATAATGCACGCTAACTCCACCAGGATGATTCATGCCGACACCTTTGGCGTTCTTGCTCTGGCTACCACGCATACGATGGACATCTTCGGGCTGGAAGAGATATTGGTCTGTCTTAGGCATATCACCTAGCGCTCTGACTATATGTAAGTCATCCATAATCCAGAGACTCCTTCCTTGTGTGGCTACAATCAGGTCATCGTTTTTGAGTGCTATATCTGTGATAGGTACTATAGGTAAATTGTATTGCATTTGGTCCCATGAACGGCCATCATTATGTGACATATACATCCCACTCTCTGTACCTGCATAGAGGACACCCTTTTTAGTTCTGTCTGCTCGTATGGCTCTTGTGAAATGTTCTTTGTCTATCCCATTAACTATCTTAGTCCAGGTAGCGCCATAGTTATCTGTCTTATACAAATAGGGCTTGAAATCTCCTCCTTTATATAGGGTGCCTGCTAGGTAGCATCCGGCTTCATTATGTGGATCAGGTTCTATACAATTTATCATGAGCCACTTAGGCATACCTGTCGGGGTAATATCAGTCCAGTTCTCGCCACCATCTTTAGTCAGGTGCACGAGTCCGTCATCTGAGCCTACCCAAATCAATCCTTCTTTCAGTGGAGATTCCTGAGCCGCAAATATGGTACAATAATATTCTACACTTGTATTATCCTGTGTGATAGGTCCTCCTGAGGATTTTAGTTTCTCAGGGTCATTTCGAGTCAGGTTGGGACTGATAATTTCCCAGGTCTGTCCTTCATCTTCACTGAGATGCATGTGGTGCGATGCTGTATATAATTTCTTAGGGTCATGCTGGGAGAAGAAGATGGGAAAGTTCCACTGAAAGCGATATTTCATCCCTTCAGCGCCGTGTCCCATCGGGTTATCTGGCCACACATTAACGGCTCTGGTTTGTCCAGTACGATGATCCATCCTGGTTAGGAATCCATCATAACTGCCGCCATAGACAATCTCATTATCAGTAGGGTCTATAGCAATATGTGCCGACTCCCCGCCTGCTGTTCGTTCCCAGTCAGACTCTCCTATGCTTCGCCCACTTGAGCGATGAGAAATCCTGATCGTACTATTGTCTTGCTGCGCCGCATAGATTCTATATGGGAAATGATCATCTGTGGTTACTCTATAGAATTGTGCGGTGGGTTGATTATGATAAGTAGACCAATTGCCGCCGCCATCAAAACTCACCTGTGCACCACCGTCATCACCTATGATCATGCGCTGTCCATCATTGGGATCTATCCATAAGTCATGATGGTCGCCGTGGGGTGCTCTTGCACTTTTAAATGTCTTTCCTCCGTCTTTGGATTTATGGTAATCTACATTGACCACGTAGACAATATCCTCGTCCTCTGTATCTGCATATATTCTAGTATAGTACCAAGCTCTTTGACGTAGTGCTCTTTCTGCATTTAATTTTTTCCAAGTTTTACCAGCATCATCTGATCGGTAGACACCACCTTTCTTATTCTCTATAATAGCCCACACTCTATCCGAATTAAGTGGAGATACAGCGACACCGCTAATACCCCAGACGCCTTCAGGCAGTCCCTTATTAGCACTTATGTCCGTCCAAGTCTCCCCGCTGTCTGTGCTTTTCCAAAACCCTGAGCCTTCCCCGCCACTTGATAGAGAATATGGCGTTCTCCTAATCGTCCATGTCGTCGCATACAGCACCCGTGAATTATTGGGGTCGATGATGAGGTCTACAGCACCTGTTTTTTCATTTGCATAAAGGACTTTACGCCATGTGTCTCCTCCATCTGTGGATTTATATACACCGCGTTCAGGGCCATCCGCAAAGAGGTTTCCCATAACTGCTGCATAGACAAGGTTAGGATTATTAGGGTCTATTCTAATTCTTGAAATATGTCGGGACTTATCTAATCCCTTGCTTTCCCATGTCTTACCTGCATCTTCTGATCTCCAGACACCGTAGCCAAAAGAGACATTCCCTCTCACCGTCTTCTCTCCCCCACCGACATAAATGACATTGTTGTCAGATTCCGCTACCGCGATAGAGCCTATGGAGCCGCCAAAGTAGCCATCCGAGATATTCTCCCAAGAGCCGCCGCCATTCACAGTTTTCCAAACGCCACCACCAGTGGAGCCGAAGTAATATAGATTGGGTTGGCCTACGACGCCAGTGACAGCACATGAGCGCCCGCCTCTATAAGGTCCGATATTTCGCCATTTTACTTCTGCATAACTGTCTTCCTTCTGCTCTGCTGCTTGGCTGTGTAACTCTTGTACTGACATCAGTCCGATTAAGACAAGAAGACTGACAATGACTTGATACTTCATAGTGTACTGTTATTACTGTAAGATAGGAAAGCAATTGGAAATCATGTTAATAGCTACGAATAATGCAGTGAAATGGGTGAATTTTCACAACTTACAATGACTATTTCACCTACCTTTGTAAGACAAAATACGTATCAAAGATGACCATCAATCAAGTAAAAGATATTCTTAAGGGTTCTGAAAAAATAGCTTTCAAATTGCCGTCTGGCCAATTGGTTCCTGCGCATTTTCACGTGACAGAAGTAGGAAAGGTGACCAAGGATTTTATTGATTGTGGAGGCGTTGTCAGGCATGAGGAGAAAGTGAACTTTCAGTTATGGGAAGAGAATGATTACGACCACAGATTACATCCTGAAAAGTTACTTCACATCATAGAACTATCCCAAAAGAAATTAGGCATAGGCAACTTGGATATAGAGGTAGAATATCAAAGTGATACAATCGGAAAATACAGCCTCGATCACGACGGCAAAGATTTTGTTCTTGTGAGCACACAAACAGATTGTCTAGCTAAGGATAACTGCGGTGTCCCTCAAACTAAGAAGACAATTAATCTTTCTGAATTGGTGACTAATAATAGTTGTGCCCCTGGGTCAGGGTGTTGTTAGTCGGGCTTCCATTTGGTAGAAATATAACAAGCGTAAGGCATCGAGACTGCAAGTACTACAAGTCTTGACTAACGCAATTATTTCTAAATTAAAATTGCTTTCCTCCAGGTCAAGATAAAAAATGAGGATGAGATTGCTCTCATCCTCAATATTGCATTTCCTAAGAAGTTAACTAGTAAATCAAACTCCTATTCTTTTATTATTCTTTCTACTATACTTTCTCCACTATTTAAGTCCGTCACTTGAAGCAAATAAATGCCTCCTGGATAATCACTCATTAAGATTGTATTTGCATTATTTATCTGTGTAAGCGGTCTTCCATTTATGTCAAACAAGGTGGCTTCATAATTGAGAAATGTAGAAACAGTTATGAATATATGTTCTGACACAGGATTTGGAAATATTGTGACTTGTATATCGCCCAGATCATGCACGTCTGAAAGATCTGAACCGTCACAGTCTTCATCTATGTCATTATCTAATACTTCTTCAGCACCTGGATAAACCGTAGGATTTGTATCATCACAATCGTCTGGCGTTTCTACATAGCCGGAAAGTAATTCACAAGTAATCATCTCACTACTCGTCACTCCAAATCCATCTCCATCGCCATCCACATACAGGGTAAATTGCATTAAGCCATCATCTGCCATCCCATTACAGTCATTATCTATTCCATCACAAATCTCTTCAGCACCTGGAAACACATCAGGATTATTGTCATCACAATCTTCGTCTGAAAACGAGCCATCTCCATCGTTATCTACTGGTGCAGAACTCTCCGAAAGGAGATAAACTAATCCATTATCAAATCTATCATTGGTCCAGAAATAAACGTCCAAATCACCATCTCCGTCTATATCTACCACACCACCATCTTCTACTGCTTCATGATCATCTAGAATGAGAGATCTTTCCTGGCTCCCTGTAGCATAAGTTATCAAAGCTACTTCTGCATCAAAGGGGGTTTCACTTTCTGTGAATATAATCTCCTAATTACCATTGCCATCAAAGTCACCAACAGTCGTAAACAAATTCGGGCCGATGGGATTACTTATCTCTTCTTCTACATAGCCACCTCCATCACTTAACAAGATGCTGCTGTTTCGACTGAAATCACTCTGCACTACAAAATCAGGAATGCCATCATCATTGAAGTCTGTATTGTGCAGACTATTATTATTAAATGACTCTCTAAATAATTGTCTTTCTGAATACTGTCCAGTAGAGGTCTGCTCAAATAAAATCACTCCTTCTCTATCGAAAATCATAGCAATATCTAAGTCGCCATCATTGTCATAATCTAAGATATTGATATCTCCTGCACCACCTCTAAAAGGATCTCTATCAGCAATGGTTGTTTGTAATTCTATACCTCCACCTATTGGTATGTCGAAAATATCTACCTGATCATCATGTCCAATTACCGCCTCCATGATTCCATCTCCATTTAAGTCTGCAAATTCTATAGCATCATAGTCCCAATCAGCTAAGGTTTCCTCTTCAAATAATTCAGGAAAGTTATTTACCCATACTATAGATCTATCCTCAAAGGGTGCAGACGCAAAGACATCCAAATCGCCATCTCCATCATAATCAGCTAACTCAATATTGTTCTGGAAATAATCACCATCGGAAACAAAGAAAAACTGAGGAGCAAAACTAGTATTAAAATTAAGTCCAAAAATTAATTGGTCTTGTTGAGGCACAGCCAAAACAAGGTCTGGAGTTCCATTTCCATCTATATCTCCATGCGTTATTTCTTCGACATCCCCATCAAATTCAATGGAAAAAAACTCATCGTTGAAGGTCTGAGAATAGGCTGAAAACGTAATTAAAAAAGCAATGCTTAGCGTGTAATAGTTCTTCATAGTTAATAATTTCTCACTAAGGTAATTATTAAAAATGTTACAGCTAACTTCTATTGTGTTAATATGACACCCTCAAAAATTATCGGCTATTTTTCTTTTTAAGACAGGGTTTCCATCTTAATTATATTCTCTTCTAGACTACTTATTTGACATCCAAAAGCTGATTTATTCATCTTGTTAGTTAATATTGTCATAAGTGGTACGACGAAAATAATCAGGCATAAACCTACCATCAGATATCGGGTATCGTGTATTAACTCTTGGATCATCTCTCCATTATAGGTCCTAGGCAGCAGCATGCCGATTGGTATGGAAAGCGGGAGAAGAAACATGCCCCAGATTGTCTCTATTTGTAATGCCTTCTTGATCGTTTTAAGATTGTGCTTCATCACTTGGAGAACAGAATCATCTTTGTCAGAACTATCCATTTGCAAATATTGAGTAACAAGTAATCCGCCTCCTAGTATATAAATACCTACCGCAAAACCCATTATCATAAGAAATTGAAATTTGTCCAAATTAAGTAACATTAAAGCGACCATTATAACTATGAAGAGAATACACCATAAAATTTTAATGCCAAGTCGCTTCTTTAGTAAGATAATGTCATCGGTAGATTGTTTATTTATTGCATTCATAATTTTAGTTTTTTCTAGTTTATTATTTTCAAACTTTTCTTGCGCCATCGTTTTCCAAAGCGCTTCTAAGTCACTACTTGGTTGCTGATTTCGGTTCATATGATAGCTTTTAATTGATTAGTAATTGATTTTCTAATTCTATGTAATTTGACATTGATATGATTAGTGCTCATTCCAGTTATCTCTGCGATTTCAGGATTCTTATATCCTTCCAAATTCAATGTGATAATCATTCTGTCTATCTCATCCAATCGTCTAATCACCTGATAGAGTAGATTGATATTATCATAATTCTCAGACGATTCTTGTGGTTGGCTTTCGCTCAAGGTTTCTGTCTTTATCCTTTTTTGCTTTTGCCCATTGAGCACCGTGTTTAACGCTACTTTGTACAACCAAGTAGAAAACTTAGCATCACTCTTAAAGTTATCTATCCCTCTCCATACCTGAAGTAATATTTCTTGGTACATATCTTCCTTATCATTATCATCACTATGGTATAGCCCAACCACTTTATGAATGATTTTTTCATGAGTTTTAATGAGCTCTAGATATGTATTCTCCTTAGTTTTTGACATCCGATATTATCGTACTATACCCTATTAGTATCTTATGTGGTCTAAAAATTACAGGCAAGCGTGATTTTCTTTAAAAAAAGTGAAAAGCGAATTTGCTGACCGCTAAAACTATACAGAAATACCTATAAGGTCCATTATATTAGATGCATCTTACTAATAGTACCTCTGTGAAAAAAGTCCTTATATATCTGGTTATCATCCTTGCCATCATCTTCTCTGCCGCTTACTTGTGGCTTACCAATGCTAATAATCATCAAAGAAGCGGAACGATAGATTTCCACATCAACGAGGCACCAATACAGGTCTATCGTGATGCCTATGGCATTCCTTACATACATGGAGAGAACAAAGCCGATGTCATAAAGGGTCAGGGATTTATCACCGCACAAGACAGATTATTTTTTATAGAATTCTATAGGGCCATCATAGCGGGCCGTGCCGCAGCCATTGTAGGTAACAGTATGTTAGATTCGGATATACAAATGCGTGTATTGGATATGACTAGGCTAGGAAAAAGAACTTATAGTCATCTCAGGGAGGATTCCAGACAGTTCTTACAATGGTATTGTGATGGCTATAATGCCTATTTAAATACGATGGACAACGAATTTCCATTAGAACTCGGATTACTAGGGATAGAACCTACACAGCTCACTGCAGAGGAGATGGTAGCTATCATCCATTTTGTAGGATACAGCCAATCCCAAAATATGGAAGATGAAATACTGAGCCTTAATCTACTGGCCTTAACTAATAATGACACGGGGCTTCTCCCTCTTAATATCAATCCGGACAGGAATTCTCAACATGATGTAAAAATAGATAGTAACTATTTTCTAAAAGAAGCGGACTATATCGGTTTTAACGAGACGACACCACTGAGCACTATAAACATCCCTAATCTTGGATCTAATAACTGGGCGGTATCTCCAGCAAAGGCTAAGAATGGAAAAGTAATGGTAGGTAATGACCCTCACCTAGATGCAAGATTGCTACCAGGCATATTCCATCCTATTGGTCTGTCTTGTCCGTCATTCACCAGTGTCGGTGTTGCTATCCCTGGTGTGCCTGGACTTATCATAGGAAGAAATGAACATATGGCTTTTGGCGTCACCAATGCCTATGGAGATTCTCAAGATCTATGTATAGAAAAGATAAACGGTCATAAATACCTGAGTAAAGATGAATGGGCGGACTTTACCGTTAGGGAGGAAATTATAAAAGTCAAAGATGCCGAAGATGCAACCATAAAGATACGTTCGACAGTTAATGGACCAGTGATTTCCGATTTTGAATCTTTTGGTATAAAAACGGATGAGGTAATTACACTAAGCTGGTCGCCAGCACACACAACAAGTCCATCTTTAGGCATAGAAAATTTTCTGGAGTCTAAGACTGTTTATGAATTCAAACAAGCACTCTATAGTATAGATAATTTATTCTTCAATTTTATTTTTGGTGACAAGGAGGGCAACATAGCGCATCAGACAACTGGGCTTGTGCCTATTAGAAGGAAACAGCATGGAGCTATACCCCACCGTCATGCGTTAGATGGAAAGTGGGAAGGATTTATACCTAAAGAGGAGATGCCTCACATGATAAATCCAGATAGAGCTTGGGTGGGTACGGCTAACCATGATCCCAGAACTGAGAATTATCCTTACTATTACTCTGCACACTTCTCCACTCATTACCGCTATTCTCGTATTAAAGATATAATGGAAACCACCCCTTCTCTATCTACTGAAGACGGATGGGATATAAATATAGATTGCAAAAATATGCAGGCACAAAGTCTATTGCCGCTAATTATTCCAGCCCTACAATCCAATGAAGAGACAAAACCTTTAGCGGAAGAGCTGGCAGCATGGAATCTAGAAGATAAAGTGGATTTAATTGGTCCCACTATTTATAATACCTTATATGACATATTGGCCAGAGAACTCCTTGCAGATGATATTCCAGAAAAAATCAGTATGCAATTCTGGAACAAAACCTACTTCTGGTCGCAACGTGTGGATAAAATAATGTTCTCGCCATCCGATTACATAGACAATAAAAACACCGACAAGACAGAGACCATTAATGATATCATTATATCTGCTGGTCTTCTCACCAAAGAAAAACTAAACAAGGTACTTGGTCCTGATATGAGCAACTGGCAGTGGGGTAATATACACACTATAAGATTTGCCAGCCCTATCAAACAAACTGGCTTCGGATCATCTTTCTTAGGCGCTGAAGAATTTCCAAAAAATGGATCTAATAATACCCTTAACAGAGCTGGTTATTTAGTAGAAGAAGATGGCACCTATACCACTCAGTGGCTGAGCACCTTCAGGATGGTGGCCGACCTGAGTGATGATGAGAAAATGATTGGTGTCTTAGCTGGCGGCAGCAGTTCTAGAATACTACATCCTTACTACAAATCTCAACTTACAAAATGGAAAAATGAGGAATGGATTCCCTATTGGTTGGATCCTGAGAAAGTACGAGAAAATAGCAAGTTTCATTTGGTTCTTGAGTGATATGGTGGGTGGGGTTTGAACTTTTATTCATTACAAGCATAAGCCATCGAGACTGCAAGTACTGCAAGTCTCGACGAACATGATAAAAAGCTTATACTCGATAGATATTATTGTTTTTACTTTTGCCAAAAAAGTGAATTGTGCTACCTTTAAAAAACATTTGACTAAAACAGCTTTATTTTTGAATAGATACATAGTCCCAATGAAACACTATATTATTGATTCCCAACTAATTCACCTCATCTTAATATTTTCACTTTTAAGTTTTGGCTGCAATGTTGAGGACGAATGTTCATTGAAATATGCGATTCCAGATGGGTATACTAAAATTAAACCTGATAAGTCCAATTATGAAATACTAAAACTTAATTACAAAAATATATCACAAATAACTGTTCGTTGCGGCACAGTAGACTATGATAGAGAAAATGTGTTAGATGATTTCACTCAACTTGGTATGTTTGTTAGAATGCAGATTTCTAGAACAGTGGATAATTTGAAGGCCTATGACAAAACTGCAGTAATTAATAAGTCTTTTGGTGATAAATTGTATAATGGGCAAGGATTTAGTCACACTTCAGGTGAAATTGAAAAATACATTCAGATGGGGATGATTAGAGTAGGGGAAAAGTGTTATGAAATTCACTTAGAATGCCTGTTAGAAGAAAGGGATAAGTCTATTGAGAATCTGTATGAATTTATTAAGAATAGAATTTTTGTACAATGAAGGGATTAGTCAGGAAGAACCTAGTGTATTTGACAATATTTAATATTTTATATTTGTTTGCTGCATTTGGCATCTGTGCGATTGCTGCTTTCTATATAGATATGAATCGATATGGAATAATCAGCATAACCGCTCTAATATATGTACTAATTACCTACAAAATTTTTTCTTATACTTCTTTTTATAAATACCTAATCCAAATGTTGGTTTGCATAACATTGTCATTTGTTATTTTATGGAAATTAGCCACTAAGTCATTAGATGAATTGTCTCTGCCTATAGTTATTAGCGGTTTTGTACTTGTCTGTACAGTCCCATCAATTCTTAAATACTTATCAGATAAATACCTCTTAGGAATAGATTCAAATGGTACTAGTGCTGGACTTCCTGTAGAAGAACAAATAGTGAACACAAAATCAGAAATGTTTCAGAAAATTCAAAAAACTGATATTAATGAAAGAAAGTCCTTTGCTAATAATATTAAAGAAGAAAATAAAGTCAAGAAAGATTTTCCGCCAACTGATTATTCTAGATATATGCCCAAGTAACGCCGATAGTCGAGGTTTGCAACCTCGATTAAACTATGCTAAACCAAAATCCTATCTGTTTTCGAATAGTATACGTAATTAGGTAATCTGTTCGTCAGCTTTTACAACCAGATGCATTGGAATTATGGAATCGCACTTTTTATATGAAAAGCGTATAGAATCGAGGTTGCAAACCTCGACTATCGAAATTTTTCATCCAAGTACTTCCTATATGTAGATTTTGCAAACTGTAAATCAAAAGGAGTGAGAACAATCAATAATTTTTTCTGCAACCTCCTATCCGTAATAACTGAAATCCATCGCCGATAGTCGAGGTTTGCAACCTCGATTAAACTACGCTTAACTAAATCCTATATAGTAACATATCAATTTTAACTTTACCTACTTGTTTTAGACACCAGATATAGCTCTGTCGTTCGTCTGGTAGCAACCAAAATACATTAGCCTTTGATGTTCATACTTCTTCATAACTAGCATGTGGAATCGAGGTTGCAAACCTCGATTAAAATGAGCTTAACTAAAATCTTATGTATCAATATATCCTACACTATTTTCAAATCGCAAAATATCAATTTCTACTTTGCCTTCTTGTTTTAGATACCAGTTAGCACTACTGTATAAATAATCTTCAGGTAGATCTACTATTCCAGCTCTTACAGGATTATTGTGTATATAATCTAATTTTTGATTTATCCATTTTGGTGACACCAACTCAATAGGCCTATTGTCTCTCTTCCACAACTGATACTCAGTATTGTTCTTATTAAACCTTGCATAATATTTAAACAATCTAAGCATCCACTCTGCCCTACTTTCTTCTGGCGTTGTCATTATCAATTTCAAGATGGTTTTAGATGTGAATTTCTTATGGTCTCTTACAATGTCTGATAGGCAGTATCCATTATCAGCTGAAACAATCACATGCACATGATTACTCATAATTACATAGGCATGCAGTTTCAGGCCTTTCTTTACAGCACAATATATAAGGCTACTAATTAGGACATCTTTATATTCCTTCCGTGTAAATACATCTACCCAACCCACAACCGTCATAGTTAGGAAATGTAAACCGGTCTGATTTATAATCTTATGTCCATTCATACTAATTACTCTTGGGTTAGAATAGAGATTATGTACAATATAGGAAAAAGCTTGTGGTGATTAAAGTGACTCTTAATTAAAAGTAATAAGAGAATCTGTTCTCTAGGTTTACATGTATTCGGCATGTGGGAATCACACTTTTTTTATGACAAGCATATAGGATCGAGGTTATGAACAGGTCTCTAAGAACGTTAATTAATTACAATGAAAAAGCCTGTAATAACATCATAGACTTTTTCATTGGGCAATCCGATTGTCAGCCAAATACTCGGTATTTGCACTTTTCGTGAACGCAAATATGCTAAGCTCCATTAGGAAAGAAAAATATGTTAATTCTAGAATTTTTAATCCGAATTATACTTGTTCCTTCATAATCTTTGTATTTAAATAAACTAACGTACTTATTATTAAAACTATCAAAATTTTCCTCTTCCTTCAATGATTCGTATAAACTAATAAGGTAAGGTGAATTACTCTCTGCACTTAACATCACACCGTGTTCTCCGTTTATAAATGTAGTTTTATCGAACAAAATATCTTCACCTATTTGGAGATTATAAACTATTACAAAATTTTCGTTTAGCGTGATTCTTTCTAATTCAGAATTTAGCACTACAGATAAATTGCCTACTGTGAATACCGTGGATATCATAACATTTTTAAATAGAAAATCTATAAGTTCTTTCAATATTTGCAATTTCCGTTCGTACCAAATAAATTATAAATCGCTGATTTTGGTGTAACATTATAGTTATTCATGCCCGTTACTACTATAACACCTGAACCTGTCGACCCAGGTGCATTAAATATACCATTTAAATTTTGAAGAAATTTTATTCTAACTGATGCTGTTAAAATAGGTGGACAGGCTTATTGGAAGTAATTTAAATTGGATTTTCATGTTCTACATTTAGAAAGTTATTTAATGAGAGTAAATCTACCCCCCCCCCGATACATATCATAATCTACCTTGTGGTAATTATCAAAATGTGAAATCACTAATAAATGATATTTATTACATAAGTCTCACCTCCCCCAACTAACAGTTCTCCTATTCTGATAATGATATCACTTGGACTTACAGATATATCATTTTCACTTATCTAATAAAACATAGTTAACTTCATTCCCTCATGTACTTATAATAATGATAGACAAACTCACCATCGTCGGCTACTCGACTGCGTTATATTCTACTTGGATTAATATCCAAGAGCTAGACTTGCTATTCGATGCAGGGGATGGCTTGTGTGCAGGGCTCATGCAGAAGACAGGCAAGATAAAACATGTATTTATCTCTCATGCAGACAGAGACCATCTCTCAGGCTTGTTACAATTTGTACAACTTAATTCCAGGAACAATCTGCCTGTCATTCATTATCCTAAAGACTCAGGCTCATTCCCTGCCTTACGAGATTTTATGGCAAAGTTTGATCCACATGCCACAGGGTCTCTATGGAAGCCAATCCACGATAAGGAATGTATCCCTTTTAAGAGTGGTTATGAAATAATGGCCATTAGAAATAATCACATCCCTGTAGCGCCAGGCATAGATAAGAGTCTCAGCTTTAAACTACATGCTACCAAGAAAAAACTTAAGCCAGAATTCAAGCATCTCAATAATGAGGAGATTAAACATATAGTGCAAGAGAAAGGCAGAGATGTCCTCACAACCCAAGTCAAGACTAACGTATTAAGTTACTCTGGAGATACTCCAGTTGAAGATTATCAGCGTTGGGACCAGTCAAATATTCTTATACATGAAGCCACCTTCATCAATGAAGAGAATGTCAAAATCAATGACGCCGCCTATGGCAAGCATTCGACCTTACAACAGGTGATGGAGATGGTCGCAGAAATCACCGTGGAGAAAGTCATCCTTACACATTTTTCTACCCGCTACTCTAAACTACAAATCAAAGAAGCCATACTCGAACAAATAAAGGCCTATAATATCAAAGTGCCGATTTATGTTATATATCCTGGTGAGATAAATAGAGATGTATTGGCCTCAGAACCTATTAATAATTAATCCAATTTACAAGTGAAAAAAATAGCTTGGGTACTAATTACTATACTGATGATCTTGGCAGCAATGGCACTAAAACCATTAGCTATTGGAAAAGAAGAAAAAGCCATTTCCATCTCTGGGGTCATAAGCCAAGTGTATGAGGCAGGTGAAAAAGATGTCGTTTTCATCCTAGATAATTCTCCGAAAAAATACTACATCAATCGTGGTCTGGAAAATGGTCTAGAATTAGATAACTTGCAAAAATTAATAAATCAAGAAGTGACCATTAAGTATCCAAAATATTGGACGCCGCTAGATTGGAACAATAGTATAAGACACTTGTCTAAATTGGAACAAGCAGAATTTGTCATCTATACAGAATTTTGAAACTATATCTGACATCACATGAAAATTATACTCAGCAGAGATTTTACAAAAGATGCCAGAAAATCGCACTTCATAGATATGACGTCGTGGTTTGCTTCTTATCAGTTAGATAAGGTAGAACCATTCCTCCATGAAGAAGTAGAATGGTCACTCGTGGGTGATCAGCCTATCTCAGGTCGTGCGGCTTTTCTCAAAGCGCTGAGTAAAATGCAAGGGGTCAAAGCTACAGAGCTACATATAAATCAGGTCCTTATAGATGGCAATCATGTAGTCATCTCAGGAGAAATGTCGATGGATAATCACTCAAAATATAGCTTCATAGACATCCATACGCTGGTCACTCACCAGTCAAATATCACTGCCCACATACTTTCTTATGTGATTTTACTTTCAGACAAATAGCTCAATTTTGGTCTCGAATTCCAAGATTTATTAGCCCAGATGCGAAATTTTATGTGTTATCATTGCAAAATCTAAAATTAAAAAGGGCATATTCACTATGCAAAAAAACTAAAACCAAGATAGCCACTCACTTGCATCCTAAAAATAAACCCAGCCTCAGCCTAATCTCCCCGGATTTTAAGAAAGCTAAAAATCAAACATATTTATTACCAATAAACTCACAGTATGAAAAAACTCATTAATTACTTTGGAGTTTTAGTGATTGTCCTGATAGCCAGTTCAGGAGTCACTAATGCTCAGCAAGTCATTTCGGGAACAGTGATGGACAATAGCAATATACCTGTTATTGGTGCTTCTGTACTTGTCAAAGGGACCAGTATAGGTACCTTATCAGACATAGACGGCAGTTATTCCATCTCCGTACCAGAAGGATCCACAGAGCTTGAAATAAGCTACCTTGGATTCGGGACTCAAACCGTCAACATTGCAGATGGGACCTATGGGACTATTATTATGCAAGAATCGTCCAACTTTCTGGATGAAGTAGTCGTAACAGGACTCGCAACAACGATCAAAAGATCCAACCTTGCAAATGCCGTCGCTTCTATAAGCGCTAAGGAACTGACAGGTGTCACACCTCAAAACACCGTGGATGGTGCTTTGTATGGAAAATTTAAAGGTGCAGACATTAGAGCCAATTCTGGAGCACCTGGTGGTGGATTTTCTATTAGACTTAGAGGAGTTACTTCTGTATTCCTTAACCAGCAGCCGCAGTATATCATAGATGGAGTCTATCTAGACAATTCATCTATTTCCCTAGGAACAGATATCGTAACTGCTGCAGCAGGAGGGGGTAATACATCTACTAACCAAGATGATGCTTCTAACAGAATAGCAGATTTGATTCCAGAGGATATCGAATCAATAGAAATTCTCAAAGGGGCTTCTGCCGCTGCTATATATGGTGTCGGTGGTGCAGGAGGTGTGGTTGTTATCAAGACTAAGTCTGGTAATTACAACCAAGCAGCCAAAATTAATTTCTCACAGACTATAGGCGTTAGTTCGCCAACTAGATTACTAGGAGATAGAGGATGGGATGCAGCCTTAGTAGAAGAAGTGTTCGGTGCTGACGAGCGCGCCTTATTTGATGCCAATGGTGTCACTGATTACGAGAGAGAATTATATGATAACAGACCTTTACAAACTATCTCTTCACTATCTGTTAGCGGTGGTGGCGAAAAGTCTAAGTACTTTATCTCTGGTACTTACAGAAACCAAGGTGGTTTAGTAGATAACACTGGGTATCAGAAAGCATCTCTTAGAGCTAATGTCTCTACGAAGATTACAGATAGATTAAAATTTGATTTATCATCGACTTACATATTTGCAGATGCAGATAGAGGATTATTTAATAACTCTAATGCGAATACTACGGTAGGGTATGCACAGGCATTTACCAGACCATGGGATGCATTACAACCTGATGCAAATGGAAACTTCCCTGCCAATCCTAGGGTAGGATCCAATGTACTAGAGACAATTGCATTGACAACAAACGAAGAAAGAGTCAATAGATTTTTTGGAAGTGGAACGCTATCTTACAGTATCTTACAAAGAGATAATCAGACGCTTAAAGCTGGATTAGAAGTAGGATTAGATCAGTATACCCTAAGAACTAGAGGTATCTTCCCTCAATCTTTATCTTTCTTTAGAGATCCTTCATCACTTAGAGGTGCTTCGGTAGCTGGTACTGGATTCAATAACAGAACTAATATTTCTGGATACTTAGTACACAGTTTCTTCACGGATAACAATATTAATTTCAGAACGCAGGTAGGTGCTATCCAATTAAACAGTGATCAAGATGTACTTAGAATTATATCTTCTGGTCTTAATGGTTCTCAGACCAACATTGACCAAGCAGAAAATAGTTCAGTAAGCCAGAACATACAGACAGAGGTTATAAAAGGTGTATTTGCACAGGAGGAAATTAATTATGATGACAAAGTCATTTTGACTCTAGGAATAAGAGGAGATAAGTCATCTAATAATGGAGACCCTAATGAGATCTTTTGGAATCCAAAAGCAAGTATTGCAGTCAATATTCACGAATTGACAGACCTTGGAAACACGATTTCACAGTTGAAGCCAAGATTTGCCTTTGGTCAGTCGGTGAGATTTGCTGGATTTGCAGATAGATTTAATGCACTTAATCCAGGACAAATATTAGGTAACGCTGGATTGTTTACGACTGGCTTAAGAGGTAATCCAAATGTCGATCCAGAGACTCAGACAGAAGTAGAGTTTGGCGTAGACTTAGGACTATTCAATAATAGATTATTGCTGAATGGTACATTCTATACTAAAACAATAGATGACCTTTTATTAAGAGCACAGGTACCTGCATCTAGTGGATTTACTTCACAGGTTGTAAATGCTGGACAACTTCGAAACAGAGGCGTAGAGTTAGGATTAGAGGCAGAAGTTGTGTCTACCGACAATATTTCTTGGGCTACTGGGCTGAATTGGTGGAGAAACAGATCTGAAGTAACAAGATTGGATATCCCTGCTTTTAACACTGGTGGATTCGCTGCATTCTTAGGTGTAGGAAGAATACAAGAAGGGGCAAGTGCAACACAACTAGGAGGTTCTATAGACCCATCTACTTGTAACACACCTGATGATTGTTCTAATGTGGACCCAGAAAATGATGGATTTCAGGCATTTGGAGATATTGAAGCTGATTTCAATTTAGGTTGGACTAACAGTTTATTGATAGGCGGCAACTTAGAGATTAACTGGTTACTGCACTGGAAACAAGGTGGTGATGGTATAAACTTAAGTACGTTACTTTATGACTTGGGTTCTGTAACATGGGATTTTGATGATACCACACTTGACCCTACTGGAGAATTATCTAATGGAGATTTCAGATTGGCTGCTTTGGGTACACATCCAGACGTATATATAGAAGATGCAGGTTATTTGAGACTAAGAGAGATCGGTGCATACTATACAATTCCAGGAGAGAATATTTCATGGGCTGAGAATATTAGATTTGGTGTATCAGGAAGAAATCTGATAAACATATTTGGCTATAACAGTTACGACCCAGAGGTATCTAACTTTGGTAATAATGTCTTGATTAATTCAGTGGAAGTAACACCATACCCAGCGAGTAGAAATGTCAACCTCCACCTTAACGTCACATTCTAAAAATTAAATCAATGAATAAATTAATATTAATTGGATTATTAGTAGGCTTCATTGGCTTAACATCATGTAATGTAGATGAAGTACTTAATCCTAATTCCCCTACAGTAGAAAGTTTCGAAAACGGGGCCACATTAGCAGACTTACAATTATTAGCTAACGGACTCCAAGCTGTTATCAGAGAAGATATGGAATTCCATTTCTGGACGACAAATATGCTTGGCCGTGAATATTATGACCTTAGAGGAACAGACCCTAGATATACGACTGAGTTATTAGGTAGAAATGGTGGTGCATTGGACAATGCAGGATTCCTTACAACAAGAACGTACTTCGGCAGATACCGATCTGTTAGAAATGCTAACTTGTTGAAGACAGCTGTAGCCAATACAGATGCGACATTGAGTGCTTCTCAATCAGATGCACTATTGGGTTTTGCCAATACGATAACTGGATATGAGTTGTTATTAGAAGCAACGAGACAATTTGAAAATGGTATAAGAATCGATGTAGAAGATGTAGAAAACTTAGGACCATTCTCCGCAGGCTACCAAGATGCATTAAGTCAGATTCAAGATATTCTGGATGAAGGCTTTGGCCAACTGAGTGGAAGTGATGAGGATGTTGTATTCCCATTAGCAGGCATGGACATCCCTGCCTCTGATACTCAAGCACTCGCTATGTTCAATAGAGCTATAGCGGCGAGAATAGCCTTATACCAAGGAAATGCTGGAGGTGCCCTAACCGCTTTGAATGCTTCATTCTTTGATTTGGCAGGCGACTTAAGTACAGGTGCTTACTATAGCTTCGGCGGCGCGACAGGTAATGATAGAGCTAATCCTCTTTTCTATGTGCCTGGTGTAGATAACTATATGGCGCATCCTGAATTTATAGCGGATGCTACAGCTGGTGACTCTAGAGTGACTGCTAAAGTGATGGACACAGGTACACCGATAGAAATAGATGATTTATCTGGACAGTACTTAGTGACGCTTTATGAGAGTAATTCATCACCTGCAGTTATGATCAGGAATGAGGAATTAATTCTCATCTATGCTGAAGCTAACATTGGTTCTAATAATGATGAGGCAATCAATGCAATAAACATTATCAGAAATGCGGCTGGCATTGGAGACTATACTGGTGGTACTGGTAGTGCTGAGCTATTGGATGAAGTCTTGTACCAAAGAAGGTACTCTCTATTCGGAGAAGGACACAGATGGATAGACCTTAGAAGAACGGGTAATTTAGGCCGAATAGCTTTAGACAGAGATGGAGATATTGTACATACACAATTCCCTAGACCTGCATCTGAGCTAGAATAACGCAACCCAATAAACAATCTAAATAATTAAGGGAGTCTGTGAATTCAGGCTCCCTTATTTATTGCTCATTAATTAAGTTAGATTAAATATCTGGCCGTTACAATTCCTCTTCTTTTAAAATTGTTTTTTTTCGACCTCTATTCCATGCCCAATATCTCCTTGGACATATGCATAGCCACCATCATGTTGGGCACATCCACCACCTCTGCTATCTTCAGATCGCCTGCCAAGGAGCATAAGGCATACGCTTCATTTCTTCCCAACCCGTGCTCTGCAACTAAATAGTCTACCATGTATTCTACAGCCTTCTTAGCCGCCTCATCTATAGAGGTTCCTATAGAGGTCACTGCATAGAAGTTGTCGGATTCGTACTCAGGCTCACGTAATTGTCTACCCCCTTTTATGAGTTCTACCTGATAGGTGATATGCATCGGCGCTTCTATGGCTGTACCACAAACTTCACCCATACCTTGTACCGCATGTGCATCCCCGATGGAAAAGAGTGCCCCTTCTACAAATACGGGAAAATAAATAGACGTACCCTCTACCATATGAGGATCATCCATATTACCGCCATTCTCACGAGGAGGAATCGTAGATAACATCTCCTTGGTCTTTGGAGCTACACCCATCACACCCGGAAAGGGTTTAAGAGGAACGCTTATTTTTTCATTAAACTGAATATGGGTATCGCCTTTCTGCATAGGGTAGGTCTTGAGATAGGGTTCTACAAACTTATCAGCTAGAAAACCAAAACCTGGTAGAATAGAATTCCATCCACAATCCACCAATTCTATCTCGAGCAAGGTGACCTTCAGCACATCACCGGGCGCAGCTCCATTGATATAGACGGGTCCTGTTAAGGGATGTATGGGGTCAAACTTCAGATTTTCTAGCACCGACACATCATCACCACAATGTATCTGACCAGCACTGGCCTCTTGGGTGTAGACATCAACTATATCTCCAGATTCTATCGTTAGGACTGGAGGTATAGCTGCACTGAACTTATTATGGGTCTGATCGGAAGTCAGATAATGATCTGGCTTTATGGGATCAGACTTCTTGGGTGCTTCTTCCCCTGATAAAACAGGGGAATGATTTTGATTACAGGCTATAATGAGCACAGATAGCGATAGATAAATGACATTTTTCATCAGCAAAATATTTTATACTGATAAAATAACCATAATCAAGCATCAATTATAATCTACTTGAAATATCCTGAACTTATAAATCTAAATAGCTGAGTGGAAGTCGATTTACTTACTTTTTGACAAGCTTTACTTTTAGTGCTACTTTTCCTTTTTTACCTAGTCCTTCTTCGAATTCTACTTCATCTTTTTCCTTAATCTCATCCACTAGGTCATTAATATGGACAAAGTACTCTTGATTAGTTTTAGGATCTAATATGAATCCAAATCGCTTTTCTGGATCATAGAACTTAACGACACCGGTCTTGCTAAATTTGTTGACTACTCTGTCTTCCATTTTTGGTGTGCTGACCTGAATAGTGGATACATCTATGTCTACTTCTTCTCGGTTTTCGAGGTCTTGTGGCTCTGAAGTAAGGTTTCCATCAGCATCTAAGTACATGAATTCTGCTTGCTTAGTACCATCCTCTTGTCTTTGCTTTTTCTTCTCGGCTTTGTCTTGCTTTCTTTTTCTTCTTTTTTTGTCTCTTTCTTTTTTATTATAGCTATCTGCCATTTTATTGGTTTAGTTAAAAAATACTGTATCATCAGGGTAAAGAAAATAGCTAAGTCTATTCAATTTGGTTAGACAACATGAATTGTGGTGTAAGGTATTTACTTTAACGCAGATGCGTAGCACATATCCCCTATTTTCTCGCATTTGATGGCTCATTCACTATGAATAAGTGCCTATATCACAATATCTCTGTGTCTAAAGTTCCATCTTAGGTATAAAAATTAATTCCTTACTACAACATATCTTCAAGGCTGAAAACAAGACTATGTTGATCGATCTTTCGCTTGAGTGAGTACATTTATCTTCTCATACCATCTTATTCTAAGAAATCTGCTTTTAAATATATTCAAGCATCGGTAGAGCTATTCTATACATGGTCTTGTCAGCATTTACCTTTGCTGTAATGAATATGATAATCAGATATGTGCATCATTTTCCAGTGCTCCAATTGGTTTTTTTCAGATCTGTAGGCTCTTCTCTTTTAGGTTGTTTTTTCATATACAGAGCTAATATTTCCTTTCTTGGCACACATAGAAAATTGTTGTTGTTGAGATCTTTATTTGGGGTGACTTCCATGTCATTATTCTACACCGCCATTCAGATGATGCCTGTGGGTACCGCTGTATCGCTGCGTTATCTATCTCCTGTGTTTGCCACAATCTTTGCCATATTTCTTCTACGTGAGAAGGTAAAACCTATACAGTGGTTATTCTTTATATGCGCCTTTATAGGTGTTAGTCTTATCAAAGGTTTTGATCCCAGGATATCATTCTTAGGGTTACTTGTCATAATGGGTGCTGCTGTTCTCAGTGCACTGGTCTACACAACAATTCGCATGATAGGTCAGAGAGAAAATCACTTGGTCATCGTCAATTATTTTATGGTGATATCTACCCTAGTAGGTGCTGTGGGCTGCTTATTCAAGTGGGACTCTCCAGTAGGTATAGAATGGATATATCTATGCAGCCTCGGAATACTGGGATTTCTTGCACAAATTTGGATGACAAAATCTTTGCAAGCCGCAGAGACCAATCTGATAACCCCTGTCAAGTATTCAGAAGCTATCTTTACTGTGCTTGGCGGGTGGTTAGTGTTTGGGGAAGGGCAGAATATTCTTGCTTTAGCAGGAATTCTTCTAGTGATTTGCTCATTAGTTGCTAATGTAATAGTCAAAAGAAGCTATAGTCAAAAATCAAAATGACAGACTATTTCTGTAAGATAAAAGCTGAAGCACAGAACATTATTCTGACATTTTACGCAGGTGTAACTACTCGGCATTGCAAAGGCTGATTCATTAACTTTGCGACCTTAAATATAATTTGCTAAGTAAAGGGCGGATTCATAAAATGATAAGTACTGACATAATAATAATTGGTGCAGGACCTTGTGGCCTGTTTACTGTATTCGAGGCAGGGTTACTGAAACTTAGGTGTCATCTAGTGGATGTGCTTCCCCAACCTGGAGGTCAACTTTCTGAGATATACCCCAAAAAGCCAATCTATGATATTCCAGGATTTCCTAGCATCCTAGCAGGAGAATTGGTAGATAATCTGATGACACAAATAGCACCTTTTAAACCTGGTTTTACATTAGGGGAAAAAGCAGAATCAATCAAAAAGACAGGCGATAAAGAATATACCCTGACGACCAATAGAGGCACTATCATCAAAGCCCCTGTCATCGCTATCGCAGGTGGGCTTGGTTGTTTCGAGCCACGAAAACCACCTATCGAAGGGATTGCCAACTATGAGGATAACGGTGTGGACTATATGGTGAAGGACCCAGAAAAGTATAGGGATAAGGATATCCTTATAGCAGGCGGTGGGGATTCTGCTCTGGATTGGACTATAGAACTGGCTGGCATCGCTAAGTCTACAACACTAATACATAGAAGGTCTAGTTTTAGAGGAGCGCTAGATAGCGTGGATAAAGTGATGGCTCTAGCCAAAGCAGGGAAAGTCAATCTCATAACTGAGTCCCAAGCTATAGGTGTCGAAGGAGATACAGCCTTAGAGCACGTCATCATAAAATCTAAAGAGAGTGGAGAAAAAAAATTGGGTGTCAATTACTTCATTCCTCTATTCGGACTTACACCTAAGCTTGGACCTATAGCCGATTGGGGTCTTAATATCAATCGGAGTGCGATAGAAGTAGATACCCGTGATTACAGCACTGGCGTAGAGGGTATCTATGCCATCGGAGACATCAATACTTACGAAGGGAAACTAAAACTTATTCTCTGCGGTTTTCATGAAGCGACCCTGATGGTACAATCAGCTTTTAAGCATATATATCCTGACCAAAAGTTGAGCTTTAAGTATACAACGGTCACAGGTGTGCCTGGTGCAAGTAACTAAATATATCATTAGCATCTATTGGAAGACATCATCAAAATAACAGTTACGGATAGGGATGAACATGAGCATCATCTGGAAGCGCCTACAGACATGAACCTCAATTTAATGGAGGTTCTAAAGTCTTATGAATTACCTGTGGAAGGCACTTGTGGCGGCATGGCTTTATGTGCCTCTTGTCACTGTTATGTAGAGTCTGATCATGAGTTACGAGAGGCATCTGATGATGAAGAAGATATGCTGGACCAAGCCTTTTTTGTGGAAGATAATTCGAGGCTGAGCTGTCAGATTAAAATCAATGCTTCGCTAAATGGGCTGAAGGTAAAGCTGGCGCCCGTTAGCTGATTAGAAACGCAAAAGGCAAAGACCTCCTTGACAGAAATTGGTTAGAACTTGAACATATAAACCATTATAAATAAAATTATTTCAAGTCGTTCCATCTCTCATTAAGCTCTGATCTGCTCTTCTCAAAAGCTGCCATATAGTTTCTGAGATCATAGCGGTTAATATCATCTAAGACTTTGTATTTGTCATCAGGATCGTGAGGGTATTCTGGATCCCACTTACTTTCATCACTATATTCTTGGTGATAGATTTCTTCTGTAAAGTTGTCATTAATTTTTCTGGTTCGACTTAATTCATTAATCATCGAATCTTGCCTTGATTTAATTTGTAATAATTCAGTATTGCAAATAGCAGCAAATTCTCGATAAATATCCTGAAAGATGTATTGTACATAGCCTGTGCAATCAACTAGGTATCCCAACATATTGTATTGCCTTGTAATATCAGTTTTTTCAAATCTTGTTAGTAGAGTAGATAAAAGAAATTTTCTGAAATAGTGAATAGCTCTAAATCTATTGTTTAGTAATTCATTGTTAAGTGCTGACTTATATCCATCATAAGGCCCATGCATTGACTTAATAAAATAACGCATCTGGGCAAAAGAAGTTAATTTCTTAATTGATGTTTCTAGTTTATCAAATTTCCATTCTTTAAGTAGATGGCTATCATCTTCAAGTTCTAAATACAATGATTCTGCTTTTCCACCTGTTTGATAAATAGGTATTGTAATAAGTCTTTTTCCGAGAGCACTTTTAGCTAAATGCATAGCACCTCCTGCACCTCCTATAATAAATACTAAATCTGCTAATCCGAGAATGAGAGGAGTGGCATCCTCAAACGAACCAGATGAGATGTTAACAACTGTCGCCAGGGAAGTAATATCAGTATCTAGTTTCTCTTCTTTAGTGTCGTAAATTTTTAGGTAATTCTTTGAGGGGAGAAATTTCTTTTTTAATTCACTTAGATAGGCTTTACTAATTGAAGTATCCACACCGTACCAACTGCTGGTCACAAGACCTATGTTTTGATTGACCAGTTCTTTTGCTAATAGTCTGCAAGCTTCTTGTTGATTTAAGTTAGAATCAAACTTCTTCCTGCCGGAGGTGCCAGCAACCAAAGCCCAATTATGAGGATGATAGTTACTTACTTTTAAGTCTTGAAAAATTGATTTTATAACATCTGGTAGAGAATTACCATTATAAATATTGGCATAAAATATCTCATTTTCATTAAAATAGGTATCAGCGGCTCTTCCAGTTGTCGGAATAGGATAGATTGGCTTTCCTCGTTCTTTAGCAAACTCAGCAGTTCTAAGTACCAGATCTTGACCTCCGATTAGAACCACGCCATCTGACATATCTATCATCTGTGCTGAACGCATCTCAAAGTCTTTTCCAGAAATCTCAATTTTTGGCAACCAATCAAAAGTTTTAGGACTGGATGGATAAGACATGATTTTTATATAATCATGAGGATTCTTTTTATTGTCTTTTATAACATTAATAAACCGTTCAATCAGGTTTTCGTCAACTCCTGGCCAGCCACAACTCAGTAAGCCGATATTGTTTTCGAACATTGATACTGCAAGTAGCATGGTCGCATCTTGCATTTCTGTGGAGCTGCTGTACTGTTGGACGTTGCTGGCACCTACAGTTAGGAGCCATTTAGTAATGTCATTGTTTCGAACTTTTGCGTCTGAATCCAATGCACTATATAACCTATCAAAAACCTCTTCTTCTGAACCTAGTCCATTTATTTTTTGGGAAAGTCCTTTCTTCTGATAGTAATCATAGACAGGTCTAGTTTTGGCGTTATACTCAATAATTCTATGTCGGATGACTTCTTCGTTGGCATCATCAGCTCTCTTAGATGTTTTTCCTCTTTCTAAGAGCCTCTTGACTATTTCTTCATCGTTTACATCTAAAGCTAAAAGGTGAGTTACATCTGTATTCCTTCCAGATAGAAGAATATCCAAAGCTTTTGATTGAGATATTGTTCTTGGAAAACCATCTAATATATATCCCTTACTATTAGGAGTCATATTTAATTTGTTCGCTAACATAGCTACGGTTACCTCATCAGGAACTAGTTCTCCCTGATCCATATGTTTTCGAGCTTGTAGACCTAAAGGAGTATTATTTCCTAACTCATATCTAAAAAGATCTCCAGTAGAAATATGGGTTAAGCCAAATTTATCTACTAGCTTTTTCGCCTGTGTACCCTTTCCTGAACCAGGAGGTCCAAACAATATTATATTTTTTTCTTTCGATTGGTTTCTTGCACTTATTGTACCCGTCTTTTTGTCAAATGAAATGCTTGCCAACTTTATAGCTTCTAGTATTTCATGAACAGAAGAAATAACACAATTTCGAAAACATGTAGGATGGAGATTCGGAAAATTTCTATCAATCACAGTTTCTCTATTCCACCCTACAAACTCACCTTCTTTGGTAAAAATGCCACCACCATGAATTGACTCTATGTTACATATAGTTGTAAAGCGATAAGAGTCATTGTAGTTTTTTAGAGCTCCCTCTACAGCTTTGAAGGTTTTCCCATTCTCAGCATAAACTAGATTGTAGTTGTCTTTTGATAAATCGATGTGATTGTCTAACAAGGCTACACCTTCTACTTCTATGTCATCTAATATTTTGAAAATGCCAAAATGGTCAGAATGGCCTCCCCCTAAAAGGATATCGTTACCATCGAGTCTAACTTTTCTAACTTCACCTTTATGTTTAATTCTAACATTGAGATTAGTCCCAACTTCTTTCATAAAATCTAAGGTACCTAAGACATAGTTGTTCTTTAGGATAACTCCGTTAGCAATAAATTGTTCGTCTTGAAAAATAGAACAAAGAAATCGTTCTAGCTTTAACTTTTGGCGAGATTCATAAATGATTTTTTGTACAGTCTCTGACATGTCTTCCATCTCTCCATTGTACTCCGTTTCTGAAGCAGCATACCTAATATTGCCTCTTAGGAAATGCATGTTATAATACATTTCGAATCCAAGAGGATTATTGGGATATGATCCCATAAAATCTCTAATAACAGCATGAGCTGAGTTTATATGTGTTGCAAGCGCATTGCTTATAATCTTTTCACTTTCTTTTGAAGTGATAGGTGTTAGATTCTTGTAATGTTCAGAGTAGGCTTCTAATTTTCTGTAATTGGAAGTACAGGCACATAAGAAGAGAAGGTTGATGATCATCTCTCTAGTCGGGGAGATTGACTCAATTTCTGATGTGAACAAATCAAGCGCAGCTTCAAAATCACCACGATCTATTAATTCATCATCCAACATCCATTTAGGAGCATAGGTAGTAATGTAATTTTCCCTACTTTTAAATAGGTAGTTGTTTTCTTTGTCAAGCTTATATAAGCTATTAAATATTTGGAATAGTTGGTCCTTGGAAAATAACTTGTATAGATCAAACGATAAATGAATTAATTCCTTAATGTTGAGGATAGTGAAGTGGTCTCTTCTTGTTAATCTAGACAGTTGTTCTAATAAATAGCTTCTCAAATTAAAAGAAAGCACTTGCTTATAGAGCCCACTCATTACTTCATTAACATCTTCTATTCTATTCTGCCTTATTTTTTTTCCTACTAATTGGAATACTCCTCTTAGGTCGTCTAAGAACTGGTCTTCTTCCGTCCATTCTTCTATTGTAATTTTGTCATTAATTTCTGCATCAGGACAAATTAGTAGGACTATACCTAGGTCTGATACTTTGTGCAATAAGTTGTTGGTAAAATCTAGTCTCTTTAGATTTTTTAATTTCTTACCTACAACTTCATGCCAAGGAAGGTTGAATTCATTTTTATTTAATAATAATAATTCTGGAAACTTAGAAATTTTATTGCCCTTCAGACTAATCACTTCTAAGTTTTCAAGCTGATGAATTCCTTCTGGGACATCTTCAAGATCAAGATAGGAGAGATCGAGTATGGATGCCTCACTTTCGATTGCATTGCTAATTCGGTTTTGTAAAATTTCAAGATTTGTGTGATAGAATCCTTCAAATATTGGTCTTGATAATGTTCTTCCTCTTTCCGGATATTGAATCGCAGAAATAGATTGATTTGTTAAGGTACTATTTTCCTTAATAAAAGAATCAATCTGTTTTTCTGTTTTTGATTCAGCATCTCTTAGGTCTGCCGCCTTTTCATATTCTTGATTTTTGACAGCTTGATTTTTTTGGTTTTTATATTTTTCTCTTTTGATTTCCAATTCCACAATTCTTTCAGGGTAATCGTTTAGGAAAACCAAAACTGTTTCAAGTTCTAAAGGACGACCTGGATGTAAATTATTGTTCTCAAAATTTTGATTTCCATAAATAGGCAGAACTTTCAAGAATTTTTGTACGAAAAATCCTTCTATTTCATTTTCGATTACTTCGATCGAGTTATAGTTTACTTCAATTAAGGTATATCTCTTGTTTTTTAAATTTTCTTGATTTGTGATGCCTTTGTGAATTAAGTTTATTGTTTCTCTTTTGCCTAGCTGATCTGGGATAGTCCTAAGTTTCATAGTCTCATCATTCGATCTTTTAGTGTTGATGCTGTAGGCACAATCTAAAATGGCAACAACTTCGACACCTTTTTCAAATAGATTTTTAAATAAGTACTCTAGTTCTTTCACTGAAAGACGATTCACTTCACTATTCAACTCGTCAGAAAAAGCTATTACTTTTTCAAATTTTTCTGTTTTACTAGATTCTCTTCCTCCATATCCGGCGTAATAGAATAGAATAGAATCCCCATTCTTTACTTTTTTCTGGAGCGCTTCGAAATGGTCTTCTATGTTCTTTTTAGTAGGACTTGTAAAAGAGATAATAGAGGTGTTCTTTAGATTAGTATGAATGAATTCTTGCATCTTATATACATCTCTGGTTGCACTTTCTAAAGGTAATAGGTCAGTCGAAGCATAGTGGCTTGCACCAATTAGAATGCAATGCAGTGTAGGGTATTCTGAAGCCGGCTCACTAGGATCTGAAGAAAATTCAGTTAGTATTTCTAACAATTCCTGTTCAAGTTTTATAGAAATAGCATTTTCAGACTTCTTATTTTCCGTTATACTTTCTCTTACTTTACTAATTAACTCTGGATGAATGACTTTCTCACCAGAATGGTGTTGCAACTTTAGATACAAAAGTGCCTTGGCGATTTCCCAAGGGTTACGGCCTGCCCGAGTGGCCGAACCTAAAAAAGTATGCGATTGTTCTTCTACAAAACTCAATGTCTTTTTGACTTTGCTGACAGGGACTTTTGCTGACGATAACTGTTTCTGTGTGGTTTCCAATATATCATGTATGGATTCCAAAGGATTCAGAATGGACTTGGCGTCAAAAAGTAAAACTTCTTCAATCAATTTTGAAGGTATCGCCTTCCGATTATAATGAACATACTCCCTTAAGAATGCTGCTATTCTTCTTTTTCGCTGTAGCCCTAAGCTTTCTTGGTCCATTAGCTTAAGGCGTAACTTCTCTCTAATTTCTGGATACATTTCAAAGAGATCGTGTCCTAATATTTTGATTACTGGGGAATTTATGACATCTGCTACTACTGTTATCGGTATATTTAGAGATTCTGTATTTTCATCCTCTTTGAAATTCATCCATAATTTGTACAGCAAATCTGTGGTGAATACACGTAGATAGGAAACATGGTACATAAAAATATGATGTGAAAGAGGATATCGCTCTTCGAATAGTTCCAGTCGGTTTTTATTGATTAGCGATAATGCCATCTACTTCAAATATTTAACGGCATCAGAGATACCAGATCTGGAATAAGGAACCATAAAACATTCTTGTTGCAGTATCTCTGCAAGCTTGCCTGACCAATCTGCTTTCTGCATTGGATTCAACCAAACAATCTTTGATGTCGCCGTTTTGATAATCCGAATCACTTGCAGCAACTCCATCAATTTATTCATATCGGTTTTAGAATCTAGAACACCGGCATCACTAAAGAAAAAAACATTAGTTGCTATATGAATCTCATTGCATAAATTCCGTAACAGTATCGGCTTGGAATGACTTAAATTATAATACAGATAGTAGTCATCTCTTTCCTTATTCGGTGTGGGATAATTACTGTAGAAGAAGATTCTCAACTTCGTATTGTCATTAGTTTGTTTAAAGACTTTTCTTATTTGCTTCCACCAACTTTGAAAGGCAATCATTGGTCCTCCGTGCTCTATGATAAGTAGCAAATCTATATCCCCTCTTCTTTCTTTTTCATAAATGGGGTATGTAAAATACTTGTCCTTTACAACTTTACTAACGGTATCCTTGACAGCGATTCTATCCGTTTCAGATCGCCGGGTGACACTATTCAGATGGCGAAACAAGGTCAAAGCTTTCCTATTAGAAACGGGTAATTGATGTTTTTCTGAAAAGATAAACTGCGCATTCAGTGCAGAGTGCTTTCCACTAAAGGTAACATCTTGTATACCCCGATCAAAGGTGTTCTCAAAATTAAGATAGGCATTTGCAGTTGTACTTTGCATACCTGATATAGGGACTGGTGGGATATCTCCAAGGGGTTCAGAAGGAGTACCCGGAACAACAGGAGGTTTTGGCTCTGGTTCTTCTGTCGGTATTGGAGATTCTGATTCTTTTTCTACACCACTCTGTTCTTCCTCGGATTTCAAAACTATTTCTGGCTTATCCTCTGGCACCATCGTGTGGGACAACAGAAGATTCCTATAGTTTTTATGATAGTACTTTTCAAATTCCGGAACATATCGTTGTTTGGGAATCCACATGGCGATGATTAATGATTTAAGACGATCTCTGAGATAGCCTTTATCCTTAACTCTTGCTTCATCATACCATTGGTTAGAAAGAAAAAGATAGACAAAATGCTCGTATTGCACAACGTCCAATTCTATCTTAAGGTCATTCCTTAAATAATTAAATAGTTTCTGGAAGGGAAGATAATTATCGCTTTCCACCCTTGAATTTATTGTAATCCTCTAATGTCTTATAAAACACTTCAGGTGTCGCCCAGTCTTCAAACTTCTCCTTCTCAAGATCGATCTTGCCCATTGCTATTCTATAATAAACTATCTTCATCCAGTCTATCAGTTCACTTGTAGATGGCACCTTGGAAGCGCTTTTATTCTCCATCTCCTGATGCTTTTGATGAAAGTAATCGACCATATCTTTCAGGAAGGCCTTGGGCAGTAATTCCTGACTGAACATGGTTGCACCATCTGGTAACACTGTGTTGATTTCTTCAATAATCGTAGATGCCCTGCCCTGTACAATTTTTAAAAGTGTTGTAGGATCCGGAAAGTCTATATAGTGAAATAGGCATCTTCTGAGAAAGGCATTGGGTAATTCTTTCTCATCGTTACTTGTGATGATAATAATCGGTGCTTGTTGTGCAATGATTTCTTCTTTTGTTTCTTCGATATAGAATCTTTTTTGGTCCAACTCAAGTAGAAGATCATTTGGAAAATCTATATCAGCCTTATCAATCTCATCGATCAACAAAACGGAAGGAGAGTTTCCTTTTGTAGATTTTATAAAAGCTTTTCCGAGAGGGCCAAAATTCCTGTACTTATCTATGGGTTTCTCTACATTCATATTAGCATCCCGCAATCGCGCCAGATGATCAAAGGTATAAATGCCGTCTACCGCTTTAGTTGTGGACTTAATATTCCACTCGAAATAAAAATCGCGATAATCTTTATCATGCAATTCATAAGCCAGTGCTTGTGCCAGCTTAGTCTTTCCACTTCCAGGCTCACCTCTTAGCAGTAGGGGTCTTTTTAAAAGTCTTGCATACCGTACCGCATCTACTAGTGGATCAGCAGGGAAGTACGGCGCTATATGTTCATTAGGTAATGCTTTAGCTACTTTTATTTCCAGATAATCATTTTTATCTGTTTTCAGTGGTATCGAGGGAGATACTTCTCTTAGTTTGTCTCCTGTGTATTCTTTCATAATTCCTATTGACGCTGTTTTAAAGTGATGACCTCATCTATTATGTGTTTGCTTCCCATCTTTGTTGACACATTGGTAACGACATTTTGCATATAGGGATCATCTTCTATCAGTTTTTTGTGTTCGCCCATTATGGCTGAATACCTACTATCGGCTCCTATTGCACTTTTCATCTGATTTGAACCGAACCAGTTTCTAAATGAAGTACCATTCAACTTTTCTATAGGCCCTAGAGTTATTATACCATACTTAACGTTATTCTTAGGTGGTATACTTTCTTCGGAAACTCGAGAAAAATTTTGGCAATTTTTATTCATACCGACAAGAAAGAAACTGTAATAATTTTCTGGAATATCAATCTTATCTAGTTCATCTGTTACTTCTTTCCAAAATTCCTGAAATAAGGCATATTTTCCAGCAGAGTCAATGTCTCTAAAAAGGAATATTATTGGCTTTGTTTTTAGTGTGGCCTTAATGATGTGTATAAGAGTGGACTTGTCATTCGACCCCTTGAATAGATCCATTTGAAGCACCTCCCTATCCACTTCTTTCCAAAAAGAGTCCACAGTCAATATTTCCTTTTTGGAATTTTCTTCATCCTCTATTTCTTCAATTTTTTCGACGTAATAATCTGCCAGTCGTGAATATTCAATTTTTGCTTCCTTATATAGAACATTGGTTTTGCTAAAAATCATTTTCAGACATAGCTCATGGCCACAGCATTCAGTTCCTTCCAGAAAAATAAGATTAAATTTGCTGAGCTTATATTTTTCCTTTGCTTCAAATACTTTCTTTTGTTTTTTATAGTTCAAGTCAGGAAAAGCATCTATGAGTTTTTCTGAAATTTGTTCTTGAGAAACGTTACCAAGCTTAACAAGCAATTGTAGAAGGTTGTCGGGTTTAAAGTTCAGCAAGGTTTCCAAAAATGCAACAGGATGAGGGTCCAGAGTAGATTCGTCTAGTATATAGATCGCCTTGGAAAATGGAATTCCTTCGAGATCTTCCCTTTTTTTAAATGGACCATTGATATGTAACACACCTAACCGTACGTTACCTAGTACTCGAGTGAAGTCATCTTTATGTGAGGACCATTCTTCCTTGAATCCGCTGTACAAGAAAAACAGAATGGCATGTACTTTTTTTAATTCTTCCTTCTTTTGTGGGAATCTTTTATAGTCTTCTAAATTAAAGACATCGATTTTTTCATAAATCGGATTCTTAATTGATGCATTCGAGATGACATTCTTAATAATTTGATAGCACAGGTCGTTTTTTTCACTTTTACCATAAAAGCACAATAAATTAAGACATCCCTCATCATCACTGGGCGTATCGATTAAAATCCAAGGTTGTCGGGAGGGCTTCGGCCTTATTTCAAAGGGAAAGTTCACTAATGCTTCGCCCTCGTCAACGCCATCTAAGTCCTTAATCTTTCCTCTATCTTCCTCGGTCACTACTTTCCCATCTTCACCCACAAGGGAAGCCTTTGCTTCATTGAAAGCCAATTCTACTTCTTTTCCATCTGTAAGATTTCCATAAAATGCCTGTGTAAAAAGGATACCATCATTCTCATAAACAATGTGAGTGGACCCAATCACCACTTCTATATGCTCTAGCTCTAATAAAGCCGCACCTATCTTTTCGGAATAGCAACTATTCAGGACAATAACCTTGAGCATGGGGAATCCGCGAATCAAGTCAACAAAATCCTCTTTCGATACTTTACCATCCTCAAACTCTATATAATCCTCATTAGAATGCCCGGTAAAGTGCAACAGTTCGTATGGCTTGACATTATGATCTTGACTGTTCTCCTCCAGTATCTCTTTCAACCGCGTAAACGGCACATAAGCCTTAGTTGCTACTTCCGCCAATTTTACTTCGGGCTGCTTGAAGATTTCTAGAAACGCATTATACTCCTTGCCTGTATATGTTAGGTCAGGTGGCCCAACCGATATAAATAGTAAATTCTTATTCTCCATCCAACAACAATGCTCTTATCTTTTTTTTCGGGTCATCCAAGGTGAAGTAATTCATATGTATGCACTTTGTTTGTACTTTTTCTGTGAGATGATTTCTATCGTCAGGTATCCCTTTGATACTTGATTCTGAGACCACTAAATCGCTATCTTCATCTGGATAAAACAATTTTCCTCCTAATTTATAAATCTTATTTATAAATTTTCTGCCATAAGCATCTTCATTCACATATTCCTGAAGTGATCCTTGGGCCACTTTATAGGGTATAGCTGGGTCTACTGCTTTGTTAAGTAGTTTTAGCCATTGATCTTCGTGCTCATAGGTCATTTGATTGAGAGTGGTGTTTGCTTTGTATTTGCCGGTTGCCAATGCAAATATTTGAGTAACCTTTTTAGGGTCTCTAATAACGTTAATGGTATAAAATATAACAGGAAGCCACTGAAAAATATATTTGCTGCCAACATGTGCAAACCTTGATCCTAGATTAGGAGTGCCAGCTTGTATAAGTTTTTCTACGTAGGTTTTTCCTCCTAACATCTCTATCAAAAATCGACTTACCAATCCGCCCATAGAATGTGCAAGGATCGTGATTTTTTTGTTATCCCCAACTCCTGCGTCCTTAAGAAAAGTATCTAGTTCATTGGCAGTTGTGTGAATAGGTGTATTTAGATTTTCATAATTAAAACTAAGAAGCGCATCATATTTTTCAGATTCCTCTACTACAGACTTCCCAAAATTCACCATATCTTTTGTGTTACCCATAATCCCATGAACCACTAAAAGCGGACCAGACTTATCTTTCAGAAGTTCCTTGACCTTTTTAGGTTCATTGATAACTTCCCCATTTTCATGCAACTCTAAAATGTGGGTTGACTCATTTATGTGGTTGCCTTTTATTTTTACAAAGAAAAGTCTTATAGCTTGTGTGATGCTCCGTGAACTTAATTTGTTCTCTGGAAGTGTATGGACTTCGAGCTCACAAGAACCGTCTTTAACTGCTTTAAGGTCTAGTGGAATAAAATCTTCTCCATCATATGTTAAGGCCACCACATGATCTGCACCTTCTATATTGTTTAAAGTTATGCTTATAGGATTTTTCTCAAGTTCTTCCTCGTGATCATAATCTCTCAGCTCGATACTATTATGAGCATATAAAGATCTTTTTCTGGCACTGACAGATATCAATTCAAATCCTTCATTCGCTGCTATATATTGTGGAACTATAGAATAATTATCTAAAGATCTTGAGCTAGAGGTGGTATTGGTTGGGTGGAGTTTAGCCTTGAATCCTCCTTTAGCAGAGATAGAAATACTTTCTGACAACTTTAGGGCATTGTCATGAAGCTTGTGCTCCAGGATATTGAGTTTTATTTTCAGTTCTTTTGTCATCCATTCTTTAGCATAAGCTTCCTGATTTGGTTCTCCCTCGTCTAAGTCTCTGGCTTTTCCTCTTTCGAAATCTCTTTTGCCAAAGTCTATAGGACCGTATTGTCTGAATTGTTTTATTGCTGTAATGCCACTCTGAATGAAAAATCCAGGCTCAAACTCTTCTTCTACCGTGACGAAAATTTTGAATATATCTGTAGACTCAGGCTTATAAGAATATAGTATTAAATTTTTCGCGTAGACTATTGAAGTCGCGTTGGCAGCTATTACTTTGTTAGAGACAATGGGGCTTATTCCAAACTTGTCAGAAAAATAGAGGAGTGAGCATTTTACATCAAAGTCTTTGTTGTTGACGATCTGTATCTCAAATTCAAGCTTTTCAATTTTATCATCATCTTTGGCTAATTCAAATTCTAAGTATTCTTCATTAGTGTAAACTTGTCCATCTCTTTTTGTGATGAATGAAAGGTCAAAATCGTCAGATGAAAATGCTGACTTTAGGTTTTTAATATTGTGCTTTTGTTCCCAAGTACTTATATCTATTAAGTGTTCTTTGATTCTCGATAATAACTCTTGCCCATGAACCTTGTAGGTGTTAATATAAACTACTAGTGTTTTCTTATTCTGAAGATCAATGATAGAAATTTGGTTATCATCTATTTTAAGGCTGTATTTTGCTAACCCTGGATTTGATTCTAAAGAAAAAGGTAAAGCGGCCATGTCGTCACTTGAAAAATACTCTTTTATCTTTTCATTAACCTCAGTTCCAATTTGTAAATCAATTTTCTGACCTTCTCCAATAGGGGAAATAAGCAGTGCCTGCAGTTCTTCTAACTCTTCTGAGACACCTTGAATTTTTAAATTGGAATAATTGACACCTACTCTATCAACATTTGCAACACCTAAGTCGTTGCCTTTAAAAGTGGAAATCTGAAAGTTGATATTTTTATAATTATTTGTTGGTATCCCATGGATCGCCCCAAGATTGATTCCCCATAAATCATCTTCTTCCCTTGTAATAATATATTTCCTCTCGCTTGGATTCTTCGGAAAATGACTTAGAAAAGATTGGCTTGCATTGAATTTCTCATGTGTTTCCATTCTTGGTTGTTGCGTAAGACTATTCCTAATCATTTTTCCACGAACGATATCAAAGATGGTGATATAATCTTCAGTAGGATACTCATATAAACATTCAGTAAGCATATGAGAGAAAGCACCCATTTGAGGATTGAGTAGTTCAATTGCTTTTTCTTTCTTGTCACAAGCACCAAGAAATAGATGTTTAGTGTAGGGCACATGTGGAACACCATCCACACTGGGGAAATCTCCATTTAAATACGAATCAAAGCTTCGCTGTCCGCTTTTATATGAATCTCTTTGAGATTTATTTTTTTCATCTCTTTCTAATTGTCTTGCTGACCCTAGTTGGTAATCATTAATATTTCGGGTTCCAGAGCCAGAGTGACAACAATCAAAAATGACAATGATGTTGTCACATTTTTTCCCAATATGATTTAAGAGAACTGCTATTTCTTTATCGGACAGATCTTTTCCATTGCCCTTACATCTACTATCATGAAGGACTATCGTTTCGGATTTTTTCTCTGTGAATTCTTTGTCGAATTCAATGGCATGTCTTTCTTGGCTGCCATGCCCACTATATATAAATAGGAAGACATCATCTTTACTAATCCCTTTAAAATTAGAAACATCAAAGGCCTTTACAACATTATCATAGGTAGCTGTTTCGTCTGCTAATTGAATGATATTATTTTTATAATTTAATTCTAATTCAGAAGCATATTTTTTGCTAAATGTTTCTTTGTAAGATGCAATGTCATTTTTACAACCTGATAGATTACTTACTCTGGAAGCTGGATCATATTTATCAACAGCCACAAAAACGCCATAAAGTTTTTTCATTTATCTCTATTTTTTATTCTTAGTAACCCTTTCTTTTTTATCTAATCACCAATTTTATCTTCCCAAAATTATTCAGATACAAAAAACGCTTTCTGTGATCATTCGCAAAAAAGTATAACTTCCCATCTTTAGGTGCTGTCCACTCTAAATTACAACCGATATAAAAGCAATCTTCATCTTTTTGTCCATAGGTGCCACATAATGCAAAACACATTACATCTTGTAATCTTTTCTTCTTGTCTCTTAGAAAAATATTATTAAAGCCATTTGCTGAACTAGGTATGCCTAGATCAAACCATTTATCACTAGGAGAAACTTCAAAGTTGTATGTGACTCCCTTCTCTACAGAAAATGAATTTCTAGAGTAGTAGTCTCTGGCATATATTACAATCGTTGTTGTCATTTTAGATGCCTGTTGTTTCTCTTAATCTTTTACTATGTTCAATATTGTTCACAAGCTTTTGCTTGCCAATGATTGATTTGTACATTTTATTATAGGCACTTTTTGTTCTTGCTGATAATAAAGCATCATTGATGTTTTCATCATTAAGGATATCTATGACTTCTTGTAATTCAAAGGCCAATGAAGCAGTTTCTTTTGGTCCTATCTGTTGGTCGATGTTTCTTCTGCGATTAAACAATAGATTTACTACTGCCAGAGCACCATTAAGTATGGCTTTAGCTTCTTTTGTTTTTTTAAGCTTGCTAATTGCAGGCACCTTAACTTTAAGTGTCTTCTTGGCTTTTATAATACCATTACCATAGAATTTTTTACCATTAGGAATTGTTGTTTCCGCAGAAGAGAATAGGGCATGTCTTACAGCCTCTACTTGTAACCAATTTTTAGAGTAACCTTTGTCATTTAGTTCTTTTTTATTCTTAAGTAACCATAGGGCCACTGTGGCAGCTACTTGAGGTGTGGCAGAAGAAGTGCCACCACCGGATTGTCTGAAGTTTTCTTCATCATTTGTGAGTACAGCAATATTCGGTGTATAAGCTGCCACAGCTGTTTTCATAGCAGATTTTGGCCCCCAGTTACCTTGCATGAATTCCATGTCAAAGCCTCTCACTCGAGAATGTTTTTCTTGCTGCTTTTTATCGTAAGGGTATTGATTGTAACAGGCACCACAAGCCGCTATGACACGGTCGAACTTAGCAGGATAAACGAGTTTTTTCGGTCCGACTTTTGGTAGCCCTTTTGTAAAACTGTTACCCGCAGCTGTGACTATAGTCACCCCTTTTTCGTAGGCATAATTGATTGCTTTTGCAAGAGCTCTCGAAGGCTTACCTCCCATAGACATCGTTATAACTTCACATCTTTGCTTTACAGCATAGTAAATACCTTTTGTAACAGCATCAGAATTCCAGACTACAACAAAGTCTTTGACCCGAATAGGAATAACCTCTAGAAACGGGGCAGCGCCAACTTGTCCATAGGTTACGCCGTGATGTTTAATGACGCCTCCTGATATAACACCTAAAGTACTCGTGCCATGACCTTGATTTTGTAAGCCTTTTTTATCCAGATCTATTGCTAGGGGATTCGAGTTTTCTTCACCTTTGACAAATGACTTTGCTAGGTCTTTTCTGATGTGGCCATTGTGTATTAATAAAGGATGGTAAGGGTCCCATCCAGTATCTAGATGTCCTATTCTAACTGTGCCTTTTATTTTTCCTGAATCTAAGAGTCCTCTAACCTCCTCTCTTGCAGCAGCTAGTTCTGAATGCTCATTATCCAAATGCCACAGTCGATCTATTTTGGTATTTTGAAAAGGCGGCCAATAAGGCATAAAATCCTTTTCACTACCCACTTGCTTGCTCACAAATTTATCTCTTATCGGGTAGTCAGTGTCGATTCCTGGTTCAGCAATGATGTTGCTTCCAAGTATATCTGCTTTATTATTTATGAAATGAATATTGTCCCAATAGTCTTTAGCGTCTTCTATTTCAATCAAACAACGATTGTCTTCTATTTCAGATATTGAGTTAATATTCTTCGGCAGATGCTTCAAGACTTTGTCCAAAGACAGTTTCTTGTTGTCATCAGTTGTAATTTCTATTATTTTTTTGTCAAGATGGAATCTAGATGATTTTACTTCTTTTATCGCAACAGGTTTCTTGTTTGCAACTTGTATTCTTAGTTTTTCTTGAGGGGTTATTAGAAATGGATTGCCTTTAGTGAAAAAGGTCGTTTGGCTTCCATAGTATAAAAAGCTAGGTGTTGGATAGTCGTAGTTTTCTCCTATTTGTGTAATAATATCTTCTGGTTTGTTGAAGTGTTTTTCTTTGCCGCCTTCCAAAGCTATTTTGAGATAACTTGTAAAGACACCATTAATCATTCCGTCAAAGGTGACTTGACTATCTTGACAAGCAGATATCTGCAAAACAGAAGGATTGATTTCCTCTGACTCATCTACAGCAGGTGTTTTCTTATAAATTGAAGTATATAAATTCAGATTTTTCTTGATGATGCTAGAGGCATTTGCCCTTGTGACTTTTCTTGACCTTAGTCTATTTGCCTTTAGGTAATCATTGATGGACATGCCTAATTCTGTAATTATTGTGTCTGGATTTTCAGAATGATTCATTTCGCCTATCGACTTTGCAATAGTACCACTATGACAACTGTCAGAAATAATTAAAACTCTGACTCCCTTCTTAAAAGTTTTGAAGACATTATAGATTTCATCATCTATAAGTTGTCTATCCCATAGACACCAGGTTTGATCTTCTATCTCATGCCTTCTTCTTCCTCTTATAGGAATACTTATCTGACTGCCGTGACCTGAATAACTAATAAGAAAGATGTCTCCTGATTTACATTTCTTAGCGGCAGCTTTAATTTTCTTAAGCACCTTGTCTGAGCTTGCTTGTTTGTCTTGTAACAAACCAAGTGACTCATAGCCATAAGTGTCAACTGCCATATTTTGCATGTCAATAGCATCCTGACAGGCAGCAGATAGATTTTGTAAATTACCGTAGTGTTTTTTGTCTACTTTGTTTACGCCGATGTGTAATGAATATCCTTTCATGATTTTCTTTTTATAACCCTCTTTCGTTTAAGTATTTACTAGTAAATGTTGAAGCTCTTCCCTTCAATAGTTCTAACCGTTGTTCGTGCCACTCTTTATAACCTTCCCCATACATATTCTTGACAAAGTTTTTATCCATCACATTGTGTTTTCCCCAGTGCCAGGTATGCTCTACTTCAGATTCTATAAACTTCTTTGCTATTAGTTGTACAAAGCTTCTAGTTGCTTTCGTATCGATGCCATCGAGTCCGATGATACAGTTGTTGGCGTATTTTGTAAATGCCAAAGTAGCTTTTGATTTAGGTACAAATCTTAGAGATAATACACATGGCACTTTTCTATAGTGCCGAGCTTCTTGTATAATAATCCCTACCAATTGATGGGCAATTCTAGTATCTACAGCTATGGCGCAAGCATATTGGCCATCTCTCATATTTTCAGTATCACCAAAAATTTGAGCTAAGCTGCCAAATTCTGTGCCTACTTTAGGTAAAAGAAAATTAATTAGTTTCGGAATGGCAGAAGGCAATATCGTATTCAGAAACTTTCCTGCACCCATAAGAAAATCTTTATTGTACTTAAGAAAAGGAGGAAGATCTCCTGCTCTCGGACTTACCTTATAGATTAACTCTGCTCTAGATGTAAAATCGTATTGATTGATGAAAAATTTAACATGAAATAAGTCTGATTCGGGAAAGCCAAAATGACTAGGTATATTGGCATCACTAAGAGAATAAGTTTTTAAGTACTCAATGACTTGTCTGTAAGTCACATCAATCACAGCATTGGCTAGGTGGTAAAATGTTTCAGTCTGAATTATTACCCCATGGACATACCCAAATGCACCTAGGTTCACTAAGGCAGCAGCAAATAATTTGTCATCATTTAAGAGAGTTGCGTTCATTTTAGCCGCGAATTCTTCATTTACAACTCGATTACTGTCGGCCTGAATTAAGACTGAATGACTTTTTTCAGGACCCGTAATTATATGCAAGGCTTGTACAGTATCTTGAATGGAACCAACGTCTATAGAAGAGCCATGAACACCAGTGCCTATAGCACCTGCAATTGTTTGCCCATTGCTTGCACCCGATGTTTGTAATGATTGCCCAGCATCTTCACAAAATTGACTTAAGTCTTTAATTCTATTCCCACACTGTGCAAATAATAAATTTTCTGCTGGAACTGTGCCTGTAGTTTCTGTCGTAGTCAAAAAAGTTTTGAATCTTAAATCAGGTATATTGTATTCGTTATAGGAAAATACATGGATGTGTTCTGCATAAGGTATCTTAGATAAGGACCAGAGGCTTCCACAAGCTCTGAGTCTTTTATTCTTAGTTAATGCTTGGGAAATTATATCACGAATCTTTATAGTAGTATCATTATATGCCTCATAACCATCCAAGCTAGGGTCATTATACAAGCGTATTAATTCTTCAAAATCTTCTTCGTAGTTGCCATGAACATTTTTGAATTTGAAATCACCGTTGACTGATTGTGTTTTAAAGGGCATAACTCTATTTTGAAAGTTTCTTAATCGCTTCATTCAACACAAACATCACATCCTCATAGGTTGTCTTTCTGTTTCGATTGAAATAAGTCACCGGATGCAGATGGCCTCTAAAGAAAAAATGTCTAAGAATGCGTCTTCGTACTTTGTTTATTTCTATCGCTCGCGGAACGACTTGGCCTCTTATTTTAATTTGGGATATTTCCAAGGCGCAGCCTAAGGTGTAGGTTTCAGAATTAGGATTGCATGATTCTCCATACTTGGAATTTTTATTCCACAGGGATTCTTTATGCAAAAGTTGTTGTGCTTCTGCGATTACTTCACGAGGTGTCTGGTTAATATTTTTTGACATTTATAGTTACTTCATAATAATTAAGGAATACCAAATTTTCCTGTATCTACCCACTCCGCAGTGATCATGCACCATAGGTCTGAAGCAATGCCTGCTCTTATAAATTCATAGGGAATCCAACCATAACCATTATCGCCCCAGTTCGTGCCCCAACTATTCCTGATTATCAAAGCACCCTTTTTCTTTTTTCCGTCTAGCGGGTTTGTTATTGTTTTTTTATCGTCGTAACCGACAACCATTATTGCATGACCTCCAATGACTGATTCATTGGTTGAAGGATAGGGTATGTTACCTGTTGCCTTAGTTTTACTATGGTTTAATGAAGTGTAACAGGTAAAACCCATCATTACTGGTAGCCCTGCTCTCAACTGCTTTTTTAAGTTCGTCAATGTAGATCTTCCTGAAGCTCCTAGCGGATCTAATCTGTAGTAAGTTAGAGCCTGAAAATTTTGTCCATAAGAATATATAAAGGCTGGGGGCTCTTTTTCATACTCTTTTTCTAGATATGGATAGTGTGAGCTAGGTGGTACTCCAAAGAGTGCAAGCGAACCCATGGCAGTGCGGATGTATGCTCCAGTATCTCCTTTCCAGCCCAATAAATTCCTTGTGGCTTTATAGATGAATAATTCTGAACCATACATGTATTTATTGAAGGCTCTATTTTGAAAATATTCATACATCCCGACTGCTGCAAAGGCAGTACAAGAACCTATTTGTCCTTGATCTTTTATTGGGCTGCACCATTTTCTATTATCCACACTGGCTTTAGCTTTTAGTCTTTTTTTCGAATCCACAACACCAACATTCTTAAGCAATTTTCTTACTGTATCCTTTTTCCCATGCTTTAAGACATTTTTACTCGGCTGAGTTGTATTGATATCAAAGTCCCGTATGTCAGGATAATCTTTTATCCAGCCTAGGTTTCTATTTGACTGTTTCATTTAATTGTCTTTTGAGAATATGAATGCAGATGCCCTCTAAATAAGAAGTAGCGAAGAATCTTCCGTCGGACAACTCTCATTTCCTTAGCTCTTGGTTGTTTCACCCCTCGTATACTTAATTGAGATAGTTCCAATGCACAACCTAGTGTATAGGTATTAGAGTTGGGAAGGCATACTTCTCCATAATTAGAATCACGATTCCATCGTTGGATAGAAGCCAGTAAATAAAGGGCATGTCGAATGACTTGCTCTGGAATGTTTTCGTTAGATTGAGGCATAGTGTATGAATTCAGGGTTACATCAATTCACTACATTTCAACCTAAGATAGCAGTTATTTATGAAATAATAGATAGATTCTATTATTAAAAATAAATTTTGACAAATGAAAAGTACACCAAGCCTTTTTTGTCGAAGACAATTCGAGGCTAAGTTGTCAGATTAAAATCAATGCTTCACTAGATGGTCTGAAGGTGAAGCTGGCGCCAGTTAGCTAAGCGTAGTAGTACATAATTAAATCTTACTTAATTGCTTCTCTGCATGGAAAGAAATGCTGGTCAGTTCAGTACTACTTTAATGCCACTGTTCCTGAAAAGAATGGAAAACCAATAATTTCAATATCTTCAGAAGGAATAATTAATGAAATAGTCAGAAAATTTTGTTTTTTCTTAGAGAAGATTCTTACACCAGGTGTAATTAATATAGTGCTATTTGAATCTATTAGTGTCACATAATTTTCACAAATAAAACTGATTTTATTCGATACAGGTAACAGAGCTGAAACTTGAAAAATGTATACAGCGCTATCTTCAGACCTCTTTAGGTTTATACTAGCTCCTCCTCCAAAACTTATATTTCTTAGAAGGACTACGTAGTTTATTTCCTAAATCATTCAAATTATAAATAAATATAATATGTAAATTTGTGAAAACAAGTTACTTACATGAAGAATGCAATTTTCATTTCTACTGTACTTCTATTGATTTCTACCTTATCTCATGCACAAAGTGGTCTCAATGTATATGCAGGTATTTCTTCTGCCAGCTCTCCAAGTGAGATTATAACTACGACTGGAGAACGCAATCAAGGGTATTTATTAGGTGCCGATGCCAGACTGAATAGTGGGAATATGTATTTCTTACTCAGTGGACAATATCATGTACTTAATTTTGATGCTACTCAAGGAAGTTTTTTCTCAGTAGAAGAGCAGATGTCATGGCTGAAGTTAAGATTTGGGCTTGGCTTTAATGTGATTAACTTCACTGATAAGATAGCCTTAAGAGCTAAAGCCTTACTCTCCATAGACCCTATCGTCTCTGTACCTGAGGAAATCGAAAACAATGCTGACCTAATTTTCAATGCCTCTACGGCGGGTGGTCATTTAGGCGTGGGTTTGGATTTTTATGCTTTCACCTTTGACATAGAATATGAGAAAGGATTTTTCAATGCCGTAAACATGGTACCATCTACTACTGTAGATTTTATCACAGCCTATATAGGTGTTAGATTCTAATGGAGTGCTTTTACGGGTAAGGATACCTCCACATTTCCTTCAGCATTAATTTTGGTGAGTTCTATCTCTTTGATTTGATTAACCAAATCAGGTGCTTCTGGTATTTCTACCTTTATATAATTATCAGTAAATCCAGTTAGATAGTTTTTGCGTTTACTCTTTTCAAAAAGTACTGGCCGAGCACTTCCAAGATATTCTTGGTAAAACTTCTTACGTTTCTTATCCGACAAGGCACGTAGAACCTTATTCCTTCGGCGGCGCTCTTCTACAGGGACTACCCCAGGCAAATCAAAGGCCGCTGTATTCTCTCTTTCTGAATAGGTAAATACATGGAGATAAGACACATCCAATGAATCCAAAAAAGCAACCGTCTCCAAAAACCGCTCTTCGGTCTCACCGGGAAAACCCACAATTACATCCACCCCAATACAGCACGAAGGCATCAGTTGCTTGATAAATTCTATTCGGTCTCTATATAATGAAGTCCGATATCTTCTGCGCATCTGCTTTAATATAACATCCGAACCAGACTGCAATGGCATATGAAAATGGGGCATGAATTTGTCAGACTTAGCTACAAAATCTATGACGTTCTCAGTGCACAAATTTGGTTCTATGGAAGATATGCGAAAGCGTTGGATGTCCTGAACTTTATCCAATGCTCTAATAAGGTCTATGAAATATTCTTTTCGTCTATAGCGGGTCGAGCCTTCTGGGGTAAGGTAAGGTTGCTTGCCAAAGTCACCAATATTGACACCTGTAAGAACGATCTCTTTATTGCCCATGCTGGCAATCTGCCTCGCTTGTGCGACGACTTTTTCCATGGTGTTGCTTCTGCTGTTTCCTCTGGCATTAGGAATCGTACAGAAGGCACATTTGTAATCACAGCCGTCTTGTACCTTAAGAAAAGTTCTCGTTCTATCTCCAAAAGAAAAAGCTTCCTCAAAGCTGTTGGCATGTTGGACTTCCTCTGTGTAGACATCGGCTTGGCCCACAGACTTAGATAAGCCTTCCACATAATCTAGGACTTGGAATTTTTCTGAGGCACCGAGCACCAAATCCACACCCTCGATATTCGCTATTTCTTTGGGCTTTAATTGGGCATAGCACCCAATCACGACCACTCTCGCTTCAGGAGAATTTTTCAGTGCTTGGCGGACGGTGTATCGGCACTTGCTATCTGCCTGTTCGGTAACAGAACAAGTATTGATTACATAGAGATCTGCACCGTCAGAAAATTTATTTATACCAAAACCTGCTGCCTCAAACTGTCTACTAATAGCAGAAGTCTCGGAAAAGTTGAGCTTACAGCCCAAGGTATGGAAGGCTACAGTCTTTGGTGTGGACATGGCGTAAAGGTAATTAGCTTTATATCAAATAGCTAGAAAACAAAGGGACAGTATAATCAAATATATACTGTCAGACATCGCTCTCAATCTATTTTCTGCTCTCTTTATATATCGTTCCAGCTTTCATTACAAAGCGTACATCCAAGGTGCTATTTATATCTTCTAATGGACTGTCATTCATGGCTATGATGTCAGCATATTTTCCTTCAGAGATTGTGCCCATGTCACTGGTTTTATTCATGAGGTCTGCCGCATTGACCGTGGCAGACTTTAGTGCTTCATATTCTGGCATTCCTGCTTCTACCATGAAGACGAACTCCTTGGCATTATCTCCATGAGGGGATACACCAGCGTCCGTGCCAAATGCAATTTTGACCCCAGCCTTGTAGGCCTTAGAAAAGGTCTCTTGGATTAGTGGGCCGATTTCTAGGGCTTTAGGAACAATAATTTTAGGATAGTAACCAGGAATAGCCGCCTTCTCAGCTACAAATTTTCCTGCAGAAATAGTCGGCACATAATAAGTGCCTTTTTTTATCATGAGATCCATGACTTCTTGATTCATTTTAGTGCCATGCTCGATACTGTGTATGCCACCGAGTACCGCTCTCTTAATGCCTTCTGTGCCATGCGCATGCGCTGCTGTGACATAACCATAGTCCGCCGCTGCATCCACAACTGCCTTGACTTCTTCTACTGTAAACTGTGGTCCTTGTCCATCCTTAGCTACACTTAATACACCACCTGTAGCTGTAATCTTGATACAATCAGCTCCATTTTTATATCGTTGACGGACGGCTTTCTTCGCTTCCTCTACGCTATTTATGACACCTTCTGCTGGTCCTGGATCTCCTTTCAAATCATCTCGCAGACCATTTGTGGGATCTGCGTGACCTCCTGTGGTGGCCAGACTTTTTTCTGCTGTAAATATTCTTGGCCCATTTATATCGCCTAAGTTGATTGCATTTCTTAGAGAGACATTGGCACCAGTCCCTCCTAGGTCTCTTACCGTGGTGAATCCTGCATCCAAAGTTCTCGTACAATATTTTACTGCGCCGAGCGCAATGTCCGAGCCTTCCTGACGAAATCTGTCAAGATATCTTGTGGGACTAGATTCATGCTCTATGTGGACATGCATATCCATCCAACCAGGCATCACAAAACTATTACTTAAGTCTACTAACTTGACTGTGTCAGGCGCTTTCTTATATCCATTAACTATAGAGGATATGCGTTGGCCTTCTATGATAATTGTTTTCTCCTTTTGAACGCTATTGCTTTCCATCGTGAGCAAAGAACCACAATGTATGTAAGTCACTTGGGCGCTTACGCCAAAGCTTACAAGCAAAGTCAAAACTGAAATATATAATCTCATGATAATTATATTTTAGATGTAATCTAATTAATATTTAATGGCCCTTAGTAAATCATCATTGGATGCCACCAATATGACTTTAGATGTCGATGTCTTGACTGTAAGCAAATCTTTGACATCATAAGGTAAGAAGACACCACTCTCTTCTATCGTTGTAGGTACTAGGCTTCCATCTGCTTGTCCCTTCATCAGCAATCCCATAGATCCATCTGCTCTCGTTGTTTCAGATTCTGTATTGAAATTATTACCTGCAACTAACACATCTAGGTATCCATCTTTATTGAAGTCATCTACTTCTATGGCATTGACACAGGATAGCTGGCTCTCATGAGGCAAATATTCTATAGACAGTTTCCCGCCACTGTTTCTTAGAATCAAGCTGTGAAACTCTTTAGCTTGCAAATGGACAGCATCATTAATCTTCTCGCCCAATAGGGTCGTTATATCCGCATCCGCAAAGGCTTTGAAAGAGCCAAACCTTTCTTTAATCTCTGGCATCTGCTGTGAAGAGCAATCCCTTCCCCTTATGGGTACCTGTATGTCCCCTAGCTCCTTAGCGAGGAATACGTCATATGACCCATTCCAATCAAAATCATTTCCGTAGACATGAAATGGATGCTCTTTGCTTGCTTTAAATTTATAGTTAGTGCCCAGATTTCCTACGACATAATCCTGATCACCATCTTTATCCAAGTCATAAGCCTTGATAGTATTCCACCATCCATTGGAATCAGCCAGTCCCATTTGGTCGGTCGCATTGACTAGAGTCTGTCCATTATTTATCAGTACGGTGATGGGCATCCATTCTCCTACTATAATGAGATCCATCAATCCATCCCCATTCACATCGCTCCAAGTCGCATCAGTTACCATACCATTGACATTGGGGAAAAGACTCTGCCCATTTCGTTCTATATAGAATCTGTTGTCTGCATTCTTGAGGATATAACTAACTGTCGGGTATGGATATAAGTCAGGCATGGTTCTACCACCTACAAAAAGATCCACATCGCCATCTCTGTCATAATCACAAGGGCGGACACAAGAGCCACTGCTGAAAACATTTGGCACAGCATTTTCATTCTTTTTGAAATTACCTTTCCCATCATTAATATACAATCTATCGCCATAGTATTTGTCATTAGCAGGATATTCTGAGCCACCACTAACTACAAATAAGTCCATGTCCCCATCGCCATCAAAATCAAAAAAGCAACTTCCCATATCCTCATGCTTTTTATCGCCTTGGAAAGCAGATACTTTTTTCTTGGTGAAAGAACCATCTTTCTTTTGTACCAATAATTCGCCTGCCTGCCCAGAGGCGCCACCAACATACACATCTGCCAAGCCATCTTTATTGACATCTCCTCTGCTCATAAATGGACCTAGCTTAGACTGTGAGTGCGGTAATAATATCTGCTTTCTATAATCTTCGAATTCGTTTTCCTTATGCTTGATTTTCGGTAGAACATCATTAGCCAAGCCTGCAAGAATAGGTGCAGCTTTATCATTACTAGTTCTAGCGCTGGCATCTGTATACTTCACCGTAATGACCTGATTCGCATCTACATTACTTAATGTGGTAACTTTTCCATCATGCCACATTACTTCTATCTCATCTGCCTTTGCATGATTTCCTAATCCAAAATGTGCAATGGGTTCTACCGAAGCTAAGAATCCACGTGTCACCTTGAATTGTTCTACCCACTGCTGATTACCTGCCTTAACTTTTATTATAGCTCCTATACCAGACTTATTTAGATTGGTGCCATCCAATTTAATTCTTAGGTACTTCTGATTAGTGGTATTCGCTTTGTTCTCATACAAGAATGGGGCTTCATCATAATTATTAGTTACGATATCTAAATCGCCATCATTATCTAAGTCACCTATAGATGCCCCGTTAGAAAACGAAGGCATCGTGGATCCCCACTTTTTGCTGACATCTTCAAATGAAAATCCATCCTTATTCTTATAGAAGAAATTATAAGATTTTGATGATGGCGTCAGTTGAAGAAAATCATCCATACTTGGAATAGATTCATTATTCTTCTTCAGATAAGACTGACGATCTAGTGCAGAATCTCTATCATATACATCTCTCTTATACCCATTAGCTACAAATAAATCTCTCAGACCATCATTATCCATGTCAGAGAGAAAACATGACCAACTCCAATCTGATTTAGCGACGCCTAACATTTGGGATACTTCACTAAACTTACCTTGACCCATATTCATCTGCATGGAGTTATGCATGTACTGGTAATGGAAGCCTTCGTCCACAAGTCGTTGGAATCTATTAGATGACATAGGCGCCATAGACGTTTTAGATTTCTTGTAACCTTTGGGTAACATCTCAGAAACGAAAATATCCTCCTTGCCATCGTTATTGTAATCCATAATGTCAGTGCCCATACTAAAAAGACTAATATGACCAGTGGACTCTTTAATGGTTTCTTTAAAAGTGCCATCTCCATTATTCATGAAGAGGTAGTCCGCTTCTGTGTAGTCATTAGCTACATATATATCCACATATCCGTTTCCGTCAAGGTCTGCGGATGTGACACTAAGGCCATAACCCCACGTATTGTACAAGCCTGCTTCTTTGGTTACATCTGTAAATGTTGTATTGCCATTATTTCTATATAACTTATCCTTATGGTCTTCAGATCCATTCTTCCTGCCTGCGATGTATTCCTCTATTTGTAGTTGGCCGACTGGATGATTAACTATGTATACATCCAAATCCCCATCATTGTCATAATCTAAAAACAGCGACTGATAAGAATGACCAGCTTCAGCTAGACCAAAGCGATCTGCAAACTCGATAAATCCACCTTGCTTGTCATTGATGTACAAAAGATTTTTTCTCACCTCACGACTATCTACTCTCCATCCCCCTCTACAGATATAAATATCTAGCCAGCCATCACCGTTAATGTCAACCATTGTTGCGCCATTGTGCCACCCTTCATTATTTGTCACCTTAGCCGACTGAGTAATGTCTTCAAAAACCAAATCCCCTTTATTCAGATACAGCTTATTCTCTGATTCATTACCCGTGAAGAAGATATCTGTCAGACCATCATTATTTATATCTCCGAGTGCCACACCTGCACCATTGTAGACTTGATTGAAGTTATACCACATTCGTTGTTGTTTCTCCACAAGTATGTTCTGAAACTCCAACTTAGAATGACTAGAAGGGACAAGGTGAAATTGCTGAATGTCGCTAGAAGAATTGGCGCTAGGCGTCTTGGAAGATGTTGCGTCTTCTTGCTCAGAATTACACGCATACAGACACAAGCACAGGGAAATCAGTATAGGGAGTTTTCTCATTTAAGTCTTCCTTTTTTTGTGATGTCTAAAAATAGTAAAATCATCGTATTTACTATCTTGACTAAAATCAAATAACTATTTAGAGGGAGTAGAAATTAGATTATAAAAAAGAATAATATCTAACAGTAGATGCCCTATTTCACAAGCCAATTGCCAACAAAAAGGGAATTATTGCCTAGAAACCACTTCCAAAAGAGCAATAATTTTGCATTAAAAATAGAAGGACTATGAGCAATAGCAATGACAGGATAGATTACAAAGGCTATTTTGACAAAGGCATAGACTATAATGCATACAATGCTAATTTCGAGAAGGATCTTAGTACGGATGAATCTGTCTGGTATGTGAAATATCTACCACAGAACTGGAAGAGACAGAACAGACTAGATCGAAAGCTGCAGCTCAATGACGCATTAAAATCTGCGGCAAAAGCCATTACAGAAAATACACGGTGGCTGGTTATATCAGAACATTGGTGTGGAGATGCTAGTCAGATTAATCCAATCTTCAATAAAATTGCTGAGGCAAGTAACGGTAAAATAGATTTAAGATTTGTATACAGAGATACCAATCATGAGCTTATAGATGCTCATCTCACGGATGGTACGAGTCGTTCTATCCCTATCCTACTAATACTGGACAATGATTTTCAAGTTGTCAATACTTACGGGCCTAGACCAGCAGAAGCACAAGTATTAGTCAAAGAAATTTTGGCCAAAGGCGAGAGCTACACCATCCCTGTACATAGTTGGTATGCACGAGACAAACAAAAATCACTTCAAGCTGAATTGTTAGAGCTGCTTACAAAACTAAACTTGAATAAAGCGGCCTAGTTTAACTTATTATTTCTGGGTTCGTTTTTTTAAAGCATAAGTGAATGTGTTGACGATAAACCATTGAATCAACATGGTGGATTGATTGGTGCGATTTTGTTTCCATAGTTGCATATTCCAATTCAAGTATTCTCCAAGAGACCAAGTTCCACCCAATTTGAGGCGGATTCGCTGTAGTTGATTCAATTGATTCAATCGGAAAAAGAACTCAACACCTATAGATGTTTTGAATTTTCCAATAGCTGGAAAATTCAAATGTGTAATACTCCTAACAAAATCAGGATCTAATATTTCTATGTCAAAAGCTTTAATTAATCTCAGACAAAATTAATAAGGCCTTGCATCCAGCAAGGCCTTATCAATATTCTTAATTACAATCTACAGTAGTCACTGCAACTTGAGTAATTCCACCCACTTCTTGTGTAATTGTAGATTCTTGTGCTCTGATTGCATCTAATTCTTCACCACAGAATTCTTGGCCAGTATTCAGCGTCTGGCGACCTATTTCTTCACCATCTACTGTAATAACCTGAGTAACATCACAAGTGGCACATTCATCGCCACCGCAACTTGTCATAAAAGCGGCAAAGCTTAATGCCATTAAAAATTTAATTGTCATTTTCATAATAATAGAATTTGTTAAGTATAAAAATCTACAGTTGTCTCTGTATTCTGAGCCTATTCCTTTATCTGATTCTTGAGTTCGTCTATTTCTTTTTGTTGCTGTTGTAAGGCTTTGATAAGAATAGGTATCAATGCATCATAGTTAACAGATTTAAAAGATTCTGATTCTGTCAAATTTAATTCTGTGATTAACTCCGGGAGTACTTTTTCTACATCCTGTGCAATGAGTCCATATTGTGTACCTTCTGCTAATTGCAGCTGATTATAAGCCTCGGTATCAAACTCGTACATGAGCGGATTAAGTTGACCGATGATTTGTAAGGCATTATTAATAGACCGTATGTTGGTCTTTACTTTCTCATCTGATACGCCAAAAATACTTCCTGATACAGCTACATCACCCATATAGGTAATCTTATCCGTTAAGTTCACAATTACATTAGCAGGTGCCGTTCCATTTCCGTCATATATACCATCTCCGTCAGAAGTACCTGGTACGCCTTGTGGGCCCTGTGGGCCTGGAGGACCACCTGCAGGGCCTGGGGGGCCTTGCAAGCCTTGAGGACCTTGGGGACCTATAGGACCTTCGGGACCCTGTGGACCAGGATTACCTTGGGGGCCGGGAGGACCACCGGCTGGACCTTGGGGGCCAGGAACGCCAGGATTACCTTGGGGACCTTGGGCGCCAGGGGCACCAGGATTACCTTGGGGACCTTGAGGGCCTTGAGGGCCTTGGGGACCTTGAGGGCCTTGGGGACCAGCTGGACCGCCAGCAGGACCTTGAGGTCCTGGAGGACCTACAGGACCCTGAGGACCTGGAGGGCCACCAGATGGACCCTGAGGACCTTGTGGGCCTGATGGACCTTGTGGGCCTGATGGGCCTTGGGGACCCGATGGGCCTTGGGGACCTTGGGGACCTTGTGGTCCATTCACGCAGTCAGCAGAATTATATATGCCGTCTCCATTGATATCTTCATTGGTGTCTGGAACCCCATTATTATTCGTATCCCAACAACTTACACCTTGGATACCTTGAGCGCCAGAGGGTCCAGGATTACCTTGGGGACCTTGGGCGCCAGGGGCACCAGGATTACCTTGGGGGCCTTGAGGGCCAGGATTACCTTGGGGGCCTTGAGGGCCTTGGGGACCAGCTGGACCGCCAGCAGGACCTTGAGGTCCTGGAGGACCTACAGGACCCTGAGGACCTGGAGGGCCACCAGATGGACCCTGAGGACCTTGTGGGCCTGATGGACCTTGTGGGCCTGATGGGCCTTGGGGACCCGATGGGCCTTGGGGACCTTGGGGACCTTGTGGTCCATTCACGCAGTCAGCAGAATTATATATGCCGTCTCCATTGATATCTTCATTGGTGTCTGGAACCCCATTATTATTCGTATCCCAACAACTTACACCTTGGATACCTTGAGCGCCAGAGGGTCCAGGATTACCTTGGGGACCTTGGGCGCCAGGGGCACCAGGATTACCATGGGGGCCTTGAGGGCCTGATGGACCGGGTGGTCCAGCTGGGCCTTGACAATCCAAAGCATCATATACGCCGTCTCCATTGATATCCTCAGATGGATCAGCCACGCCATTATTATTCGTATCCCAACAGTTTGTTTGAGCTATGAGGGGTGATTGGACGATGAAAAATGTAAACAAAAAAAGCACGGAAAGTAATGGTAGTCGCTTCATGTGGAATTTGTTTTGTAAATAAGATATCTATAAATATAGACGCATTCTGCTGATATAACGAGCAGCACGAGCACTTTATGAGCAAGATTATATAAAAAAGGCCCTTGTACAGTGTACAAGAACCTTCTCTTAAACCTAATTTTTAATTCTTATCTAACCGTCTTCTAATGCCGCGGCACCTCCAACGATTTCTAGTATCTCATTTGTAATCGATTCTTGTCTGGCTTTATTGTAAGCAATCTTCAGCTCTTTCAGTATGTCATTGGCATTTTCTGTGGCCTTGTCCATAGCCGTCATTCTGGCACCATGCTCACCTGCATTGATATCTAGGACGTAGCTATGAAATGACGTTTGGAGTATGCTTGGAATAAGTTGTTCTAAGAGCACTTGCTTAGATGGTTCGAAAAGGTAATCTGCTTTATGACTTGCCTCATCCCCTGGTTCCTTAGTGCCTTGTAATTTAGGGACTGGTAGATACTGAACTGCTAATGAATCCTGTACCGCTGCATTTCTAAATTGACTGTATACCACATAGACTTTATCGTATTCTCCCAAGTTGAACTTGTCCATCAAGTCTTTTGATAAAGTAGATATATTATCAAAAGATAAATCACTCATCAAGTCCACGTAATCTGTATTCATCTGGCACTCAGGCGCTCTCTTCTTAAGAAAGTCAAAGCCCTTCTTCCCTATAAAAACCAAATCTATTTTCCCCGCCTTCTTCTCTGCTTCATACTTTTTTAATAAGGTCATGGTCCTTTTACCCACGTTCGTATTGAATGCCCCTGCCAAGCCTCTGTTGGACGTGATAACAACGACAGCCATCTTATTCACTTCTCTAAAAGTGGAATATGATGATCCAGCTTCGCCCTCCACATTGCTAAGGATATTGACCATCATTTTATTGAGTCGTTTAGCATAAGGCCTTAGGTCTGTAATGGCTTGCTGTGCCTTACGAAGCTTTGCTGCCGAAACCATTTTCATGGCTTTGGTGATCTGCTGCGTAGACTTAACAGAACCGATTCGTTCCCTTGTTTCCTTTAATTTACCTGACATTGTGTTGGGTTAAATTACTTAGCATATTGCTTACTGAGATCAGCCGCTACTCTCTTCACCACATCCAACGCTGAATCATCTAATTTTCCAGATTTGAATGTTTCCAATGTATCTGCATGATTGCTTTCCATTTGCGTAAGGAAGGCCTCTTCAAACTCCTTAATCTTATTGACCGGTACAGATTTAAGTAAGCCTTTAGTTCCTAAGAAGATAATCGCTACTTGCTTCTCTACTGATAATGGAGAATACTGTCCTTGCTTAAGGATCTCCACGTTTCTCTTACCTTTTTCCAATACAGACATTGTCGCCGCATCTAAGTCAGAACCGAACTTGGAGAAAGCTTCTAGTTCTCTATACTGTGCTTGATCTAGTTTCAGTGTACCAGATACCTTTTTCATAGATTTAATCTGAGCCGATCCTCCCACTCTTGATACTGAGATACCCACATTAATCGCTGGTCTAATACCGGCATTAAATAGATTAGATTCTAGGAATATCTGACCATCTGTAATCGAAATTACATTGGTAGGAATATAGGCTGATACATCACCTGCTTGCGTTTCGATAATCGGCAAGGCTGTCAGTGAGCCGCCTCCTTTGACCAATCCCGCTGCCTTCAAAGATTCTGGCAGGTCGTTCATCTGATTAGCGATGTCATCATTCTCTATGATTTTTGCCGCTCTTTCCAGTAATCTAGAGTGTAAGTAGAATACATCTCCTGGATATGCCTCTCTACCTGGTGGTCTTCTTAATAATAATGATACCTCTCTGTAGGCTACGGCCTGCTTAGATAAATCATCATAGATTATTAGAGCTGGTCTTCCTGTATCTCTAAAAAATTCACCGATACAAGCTCCCGCAAAAGGTGCATAGAATTGTAATGGTGCAGGATCTGCAGCAGAGGCAGACACGATTGTTGTATAAGACATCGCCCCATTCTCTTCTAGAACTTTAGCTACTTGTGCTACTGTAGAAGATTTCTGTCCTGAAGCCACATAGATACAGTATACAGGCTCTCCTCTATCGTAGAATTCTTTTTGGTTAAGAATTGTATCTACAGCGATGGCTGTCTTACCCGTCTGTCTATCACCAATAATTAATTCTCTTTGTCCTCTACCGATGGGAATCATGGCATCGATGGCCTTGATACCTGTCTGCAAAGGCTCTGTAACAGGTTGTCTATAGATTACACCTGGTGCTTTTCTTTCTATTGGCATTTCATACAGGTCCCCTTTTAAAGGTCCTTTACCGTCTATTGGTTTACCTAAGGTATTGACTACCCTTCCGACAATACCTTCACCTACTTGAATGGAGGCAATCTTACTAGTACGTCTAACTGTTGCCCCTTCTTGAATGCCATCACTTTCTCCCATCAATACCACCCCAACATTATCTTCCTCTAGGTTAAGGACAATCGCCTGTACACCTGTTTCGAATTCCACCAACTCACCAGCCTTCGTTTTATTAAGGCCATATACACGAGCGATTCCATCTCCTACTTGCAATACGGTGCCTACTTCTTCCAGCTCTGACTCTGACTTGAAGCCTGACAGTTGTTCTTTAAGTATTGCGGATATTTCTTCTGGTCTTACCCCAGCCATATCTAGATATTTTTATGTTGATTTAATGTATTTATTCTCAGAAAACTTTCTCTTAATCTGATCTAACTTATAAGCGACACTGGCGTCGTATAATTTATCTCCAAGTTCTAAAACAAAACCACCAATAAGATTAGGGTCCACGACTGTTTCTACCTCTATCTTCTCATCAGTTTCGGTACTCGACAGCAAGGCTTTTTTAATCTCTTCTAAGGCATCCGCCCCTAATGGACTAGCTGTCGTTAATTTCACCATAGACACATGGTTCAGTTTCTTATACTGACTGATAAATGCTTTAGTGATTTCAGGTAATATATTCTCTCTGCTCTTCTTCGTTAATATTTCGAAAAAGGCCATTGTAAGCTTGTTATAACTATCGCCAAATAATTTTCGGAAGACGCTGATTTTCTTATCAGACTTAATAATTGGGCTCTTGACCAAAAGTTGCAAATCTCTATTAGTCAATGCTTCTTTGAGATTAGTCATATCATCATATATGACGTCAAGCACTCCTTGCTCTTGACCAAGATTGATTAACGACTTCGCGTATCTGACTGCTACTCTTTCGCCAGCCATTAGTTAAGTTTTATTTCGCCCACAAGTGTATTGACAAATGATTCGTGCTCAGGATTACCTTTCAGTTCCCTACGAAGAATCTTTTCTGCGATATCAGTGGCCATCATCCCTACTTCATTCTTCACTTCTGTTATGGCTGCCTTCTTCTCGTTCTCTATTTCGTGCTTGGCTGTCGTTGTTATTCTTTGTGCTTCTTCCTTCGCCTTGTTCTTTGCTTCTGAGATAATAGAGGCTTTTGTTTCCTTAGCTTCTCTAAGCATCGTTGCTCTTTCTTCTCTGGCTTCCGCTAATATTTGCTCATTCTCAGCTTTGAGATTAGCCATTTCTTCTCTGGCTTTCTGAGCCTCAGCAAGCGCATCGCTGATTGTAGATTCTCTTTTCTTAAGTCCTTCCATCATAGGTTTGAATGCATACTTAGCCATCAACCACCAGAACAGTAGAAAGATAACCAGTGACCACAATGCCAGACCTGGAGTGGGTTGGAAGGGTGCAAATCCTTGTAGAAAAATCATATTATGTCTTTAGTTGTAATTGTCATTTAAAAAAATCGAAAAGAAAACAGCTACTCTGCCAACCGCATTTTGCTGTTTTCTTAATAATCTTCGTTAGGTCATGAGACCTTACTCTTTTCTTAGAGTATGAAAGATAAAAGAATCGCAATCAATGCTGCACCCTCCATGAAGGCTGCCATCAATATCATTGCTCCTCTAATGTCTCCCGAAGCTTCTGGTTGTCTTGCAATGGCTTCGACGGCTTTACCACCGATTTGGCCTAGACCAATACCTGCACCTATTACTGCAAGTCCTGCTCCTACTGCTGCTAATGTTCCAGTCATAGTTATACGAGATTTATATAAATGAATTAAATTAAAATTAATTAATGATCATCATGATGGTGCTCCTCCGTTGCTGCTCCTAAATAAGAAGCAGTCAATATGGTAAACACAAAGGCTTGTACAAAGGCGACTATCAATTCAATAGCCATCATAAACATGGTCAATGGCACAGCCATCGCCGTTCCCATCATGCTCCCACTCATACTTGCGCCTGCCTTTCCAAAAATAAATATCAATCCTACGAAAGATAGGATTGCAATGTGCCCAGCAGAAATATTCCCTGCTAATCGCAGCATTAATGTTAATGGCTTAATAAACAGACCCATTAACTCTACAGGAATCAAAATTATCTTAACAAACCAAGGGGTATCTGGTGGCCACAATATGTGCTTCCAATAATCTGCATTTCCATTAAGGTTCGTCATTATAAAGACGATGATAGCCATCACCGCAGTTACTGTCAATGAACCAGTTACATTCACACTACCTAAAAACGGCACTTGCCCCCACAAATTCAATCCTAGAATGAAGAAGAATATCGTCGTCAATAATGGCAAGAACTTCTCATGTTTGTCTCCTAAGAAAGGAATGGCTACGTCATCTCTGATGAATTGGAACATCGTCTCCAGTAAGGACTGTACGCCTGTTGGTGCTGATGGTCCATCTTTATATCTCTTTGCTGCTTTTCTAAACAAGAAGAATAACAACAATGAAACAAGTATCATAGAAACCACATTCTTGGTAGGACTGAAGTCCATAAATCCTGTCACGCCACCTCCCATGATGCCTCCATCCCAAATTGTCTTCTGTTCTATTAGATATCCCTTGCCATCTATAATCGCATATTTCTTATCGTACTCCTTCCCTTCGTCATTCTTTAATGTAACTGTATCGAAGCCTTCAACGTCAAACTTTTCCTTAGCATCGAACCCTGGACAAGTTATTCTATGAATGTTACCAAGATACATGACGTAGTCTTTATACCCATAGTGTCCATTATCATGATGGCCCGCGTCAAATTTTGCTGTAGAGAAGAATTCTAATCCTCTCTCATTATTGTATAGAATAGCTGGTAGAGGAATTCTCACCATATCCATAATTGTCCACACATTGGCATCGCTGATGTGATGCATTGCCGTTGCTGAAGGGTCATAACCATGATGGTGATGCGCCTTTGCCGGAGAGCCACAATCAGATACAAAATTGTTTTTATGCTCATGAGAGTCTTCATGATCATGTCCTTCGTGGTCGTGATGGTTATGTCCAGAATGGTCATGTCCATGATGATCCTTATCTGAATGATCATGCTTATGACCACTATGGTCATGGTGTCCTGTCTTGGTAGTATGAGTCTCTTTATGCGTCTGTGCATTTAGCGCGAAAGACAGAAACAAAAAGAAAAATGAAGCAGTGTATAATTTGAGCATTTGGTTCGCTTCTAAAAATTTGTGCAAAGGTAGCATTTATAGGCTTTTAACCACACTTTGAAAGCGGTAAATGAACGTCTAAAATGTAATTAGAACTGTTGATAAAGATTGTCTTGGATCAATACCAATAGGTCGGCTAGAAATATTGCCTAGAGATTTATCTTTACAAAAGCGCATTTGCCAAAGGAATCTTATTTAAATAGTAATAATTCAAAATATTATAGACTACAAACATTCAAATCACAAAATATTTCATATATAAAAAACTATAATAGAAAAGGGGTGCCGCTACTGACACCCCTGTTTAAAAATCTTATCTTTTGTCTTGATTTTTATCTGGCAACTGCTGTTGCTCGTTTCTCACGTATCACTGTCACTCTAACTTGTCCCGGATATTGCATTTCAGTTTCTATCTTCTGTGATATCATAAATGCTAGATCATCGGCGAACTGATCACTAACTTTGTCACTTTCTACAATGACACGTAGTTCACGACCAGCCTGAATAGCGTAAGCCTTCTGCACACCCTCATATCCCAATGCCAAGTCTTCTAACTCTCCTATACGTTTAAGATAACTCTCAAGGATTTCTCTTCTGGCCCCTGGACGTGCACCTGAGATGGCATCACACGCCTGAACGAGTGGAGAAATAATATTATTCATCTCTATCTCATCGTGGTGAGCGCCGACAGCATTTAAGATAACAGCATGCTCATTGACTTTCTTCAGCATTTCCATACCTAGTAATGCGTGAGGCAGTTCTGATTCTTCTTCTGCTACCTTGCCGATATCGTGGAGTAAGCCAGCACGCTTAGCCATTTTGATTTGATTAGGACTCATGCCTAACTCTGCCGCCATAATAGCACATAAGTTGGCTGTCTCTATGGAGTGCTTAAGGAGGTTCTGTCCATATGATGATCTGAATCTCATACGACCCACCATTCTTATGATACTGGCCTTGAGACCATGGATATCTAAATCAATGACTGTTCTTTCCCCGATTTCTTTAATCTGATCTTCGAGTTGCTTACGAACTTTCACTACGGTCTCTTCTATCTTGGCTGGATGGATACGTCCATCTGCCACCAATCTCTTAAGCGATAACCTGCATATCTCTCTACGAATAGGATCAAAACTTGATATGATGATGGCCTCAGGTGTATCATCTACGATAATTTCTGCTCCTGTAGCCGCCTCTAGAGCTCTAATGTTCCTTCCTTCTCTTCCGATGATTTGGCCTTTCATATCATCACTGTCCAGATTGAATACAGAAACTGTATTTTCTATCGTGTACTCAGCACCCATACGCTGGATAGTCTGAATGATAATCTTTTTGGCTTCCTTAGCCGCATTAGCCTTTGCTTCGGTGATAACGTCCTTTTCGATGGATAAGGCTTCTGTCTGTGCTTTATCTCTCACGGCTTCTATCAGTTTCTCTTTGGCTTCTGACTCCGTCATTTTTGCTATCGTCTCCAACTGCTTTATGCGGGCTTCATTGGCAGTGTCCAGCTCTTCTTTTTTCTTGGCGACTATCTTAATTTGCTTATCAAGATTCACTCTGATGGCTTTGACCTCAGCCTCTCTTTGTTCTATAGATTCTATTTCTTTCTTAAGGCTATCCTTTTTTGTTTTGAATTCTTTCTCCAAAGAAATGACCTGCATTTCTCTTTCTTTCATTTCTACTTTCTGGTCAGCCTTATAACTTTGGTAGTCGTTTTTTAGCTTAGCATACTTGTCTTTAGCTTCCTGAATCTTCTTCTGCTTAATCGCCTCATTTTTGCTTTCTGCTTTGGATACTAACTTGTCGGCTTTAGATTCTGCCTCAGCTATTTTTCTGTTCGCGGTTAGTTCTGATTCCTTTAGGGTAAGGTCCGCTTTCTTGTTTGCTTCTTCTATCTTTCCTTGGCTGGCTTTTTTCAAACCAAAACTGGAAGCTACAAATCCCAGCAAGGCACCTGCTGCAAGACCCACTATGGCCATTAATTCCATATTTCAATATTTATAGATTAATAAATAAGCAGAGAACAGCCTGAGAGTGACCTAATGTAGAAATGATATGTCCTTCTTTAGATGGCACTAACCATCTGGACAAATAAGTGTTGGCAGTTAGTGCCTAACACTTCTATAATGCTATACTTGGATATATCATAAGCAAACCTCTTGTTTGCATCTTAAATCGTTATCAGTGTACCTAATCAGAGGAGAATCCTATGGGATTGTCGCTTTTTTCTGACTTCTACAGTACTCAGACAATGAAAACTCATTTGTTTTCTGCTTTTCTTTCACCAGAGCAGTTACTGAAGTGCCACTTTTGACTATCCTTTACTGACCTAGCTTTAACAAAGGTACTTAATTTTGACTTTGTTTTCTTGTCAGTCATTTTACCCGTTAGCTTCTTATGCTGGCGCCTAACTTGGTCTCGAAATTCTTGATAAGGGAGTTCATTACCTTATCTATCTCCTTGTCTGACAAGGTCTTACTGACATCTTGGAAGAGAAATTTGACAGCATAAGCTTTTTTACCTTCTCCTAGTTGCTCCGCATTCTCATACACATCAAAGAGGGTCGTCTCTTGTATAAGTTTTTTGTCTGTCTTTGCCGTCACTCTCAGAATATCTTCAAAGGTCACTTTCCGCTCCAATACCAATGATAAATCCCGCTCTGAAGACGGATACTTACTGATCACCGAGGTCTTTGTTTTGCTTTTCCGAGCTGACTTAAGCAGAGATTTATAATTGAACTCTGCATAATAGACGGGTACGCCTATATCCATTTTCTTAAGGAGCTTTCTTGATAACTTACCGAATCTGACCATTACCTGATCTCCTCGGTGATACTGCATCCCTTCTGAATAAATATGGTCATCTGATTCCATCGGTTCAAACACTTTGGTCTGAAATCCTTGTACTCCAAGCCGTTCTAGGATTCTATCCACCCATCCTTTGATCACATAAAAATCTGCAGATGAACCCGGGGTTGCCCATCCCTTTAGCGTATCGTTACCCGTCAGGAAACAACTTAGAAAGGCCTTCTCCTTATGCTCACCATTCTCTATTCTGTAAGTTCTTCCAAATTCAAATAACTTAAGATCAGTTTGCTGATAGTTGAGGTTATGAGCTATAGAACGCAGACCACTTACTACTGCATTAGGCCTCATGATATCTAGATGAATATTACTGGTATTATTAATATAGATAAGGTCATCGCGATCTTGGTCAAAATGTGCAGACTCTATCAGTGACATCCCCATCATTTCGCTCCAGCCATGAGAAGCAAGCATATTAGCTATGGCTTTGCGAATCTGTCTTTCGTTCGGATGGTCTTCGTGGTTGATGGTTGTTTTAAGCTGGGCAGGAATAGGCACCGTATTGAAACCATAGATTCTAAGTATCTCTTCTATAATATCCACATCTCTGGTCACATCAGCTTTATTGGTAGGCACCTTTACGATAATCGTATCTTCATCTACCGGTTTTAGCTCCATCTCCATTGCTCTGAGAATATCATGCACCTCTTGTTTCTCTAACTCTGTGCCGATGATCCGATTGATTTTGGCATAGCCAATTGGAATTTCTACTGGCTCTATTTCCTTAGGATAATGGTCTGTAATCTCTGATACAATGGTTGCCCCCGCATATTCCTTCATAAGTAAGGCGGCACGTTCCAGTGCATAGACGGTAATATTGGGGTCAGAGCCTTTTTCGAATATCTTGGCTGCATCTGTTCGTAGTAAATGATGTGTACTTGTTTGCCTGACAGCGCTGGCCGCAAAATGTGCTGACTCTAAAAATATATTTGTTGTATTCTCTGATACGCCACTATTCAAACCCCCAAAGACACCAGCAATACACATCGGATTATCATTACCATCACATATCATCAGGTCATCTGACCTTAAGGTTCTTTCTTGCTCATCCAAGCTTAGAAATTTAGAACCCTGGGGAAGATTCTTAACTCTAACTTCACCATTTTGGATTTTATCTTGATCAAAGGCATGTAAAGGCTGTCCTAGCTCGTGTAAGACAAAATTGGTAATGTCTACTATATTATTAATAGGTCTGACGCCTATAGAAACAAGGAGGTCTCTCATCCACTGTGGTGACGGTCCTACTTTAACATCAGCCAATGAGATGCCTGTATATCGTGGACACTGCGCTTCATTTTCTACCACCACCTTTATAGCAGGCTTATCTACATCTACTTTGAAATCAGTCACAATAGGCTCTTTGACCGATTCTTTCCTATTCTTGTGGATCTTCAGATAGGCGGCTAAATCTTTAGCTGCTCCAAGATGAGAGGTCGCATCTGATCGATTGGGTGTCAGTCCTATGTCGAATACATAGTCGTCTGAGATATTATAATAATCAGCGGCTAGACTGCCTATCGGTACATCATCAGGCAATACTATAATCCCACTATGGTCTGTCCCGAGACCCAACTCATCCTCAGCGCAAATCATCCCTTCAGAAACTTCGCCTCTTATTTTTCCTTTCTTGATTTTCCAAGGGTCGGCGTCAGCAGGATGTAAGGTGGCACCAACAGTAGCCACTAATACCTTCTGGCCTGCAGCCACATTGGGCGCTCCACAAACAATCTGCTTGTGCTCTATCTCTCCAATATTGACTTTTGTTACTGATAGCTTATCTGCATTAGGGTGCTTATCACACTGCTCCACATACCCAACCACGATGCCTTTGAGGCCACCCTTGATTGTTTCTACTTTCTCTATGCCTTCTACTTCTAGACCGATCATCGTCAGAATTTCAGAAAGCGATTCTATAGATATCTCAATGTCTAGATATCTCTTTAACCATTTGTAGGATAGATTCATGTACGAATATTCATTTATAAATCAGTCGGCAAAGATAGTTGTTATTCTCTACTGGCAAATGTTTAATGGATTTGTTGTGAAGTGTGTGTTGTCTGATGCTCTTGTCTAAGGCTTAAGCTATTAAGAGTAAGATTTTTCATTAAGTAAAATACAATAGAGACTCCTTCGGGGTGATAGCTATGCAATGATGTTTATATGTCTTCGACAAGGTGAGAATTACCTTTCGTCTTTTAGTGTTTCAAAGGGTCGCAATTATCATCTCTCTACCACAATCTTTTTGGCTTTAATTTCTCCTTGCTTATTCCTTAATCTCAATAGATACATCCCAGACTCACTAAAAGTATCTGAACTTAATATCACATGATGATTATCTGCGAGCAGCTCAAATTTTTTGATCAACTGTCCAGATGGGCTCAATAATTCTGCATTATAGAATTCCTGCCCTTCTTGTTGTATGCATACTCTTCCAGAACTAGGATTAGGAAAGATGAGGATACTATCTTCTTGCTCATCTACAGTGATGACACTAGTAGTCGCTGTATCTAATCTCCCCTCACTATCCACTTTTAGTATGATGGAATATAGACTAGGACTGTCCACACCTACTGTACGATATCCACTTGATCGTCCTACTGCTATATAGCCACCATCAGAAGTGGGATACACATCATTGAACTCATCTGCAGCTACCGCTCCTTCTCTTTCGTAACTATATCGTCGCATCCATAGACTATCTCCGTCCAAGGATACTTTAGCTAGGGCAGCAGATGCAAGTAAGGTATCCCTTCGTTCTGACAGATAACTCTCTGAGCCAGCAATAATGTAACCATCCTTTTCTTGTGATTCTATGACCGCTTCCCAGGTACCATAAAAAGAAGTATTGTTTATGTTATTACCAATATCAACTGTCCAAAGATGCTTTCCTTCTTCATCAAACTTCATCATGCCTGGTATTAATAAGTTATCATTATTGGGATCACTTACTTGAAGGGTCGTATCTATAAGCGCTCTCTTTTCATGTGTGCATACTATTTCATTTCTGGAATCAATACACATTCCTTTGTATACTCTGGCTGGAGCTTGCTCATTACTGAATAAAGTACTCGATATCAGATTAAGGTCAGGGTCAAAGATGGCTATAAAACTGGAATCCTGATTCTGATAGCCATTACCAAAACTATTGGTCCCTACCACCACAAGATTGCCGTCATGATTAATTCTAGCATTACGTGATCTTACTTGCTTATCGTCATCTTCATATATATAGAACAAAGTATCTGATTCTAAAATTTTATAGACTTTAAATTGAAATAGTAATGGATCTGAGGGAGAAAACCGGACGTTGCCTCCAATTACATATTTAGCACCTGTTACAGGGTCGATCTCCATCGCAGAGCCACTTGTTTTTGTCTTTGTCAATAATATTTGTTCCGAGGTATAAAAGGTATCACGTATAAAATCGTAAGTCATAATACTATTCATGCCTCTTTTCGTGCCAATTATTGAATACGTTTCCCCATCATAGTTAGCATGATTGATGAAACTTGGTAAGGCAACAGTATCATTCCTCAGAAATTTTCTATCGATCAGATTTCCGTTGGCATCCAAAACCACCATAGCCATATTCCATACTCCAATTTCTGAATCAAAATGCTGGCTATGAGTATAAAATTTACCCTCGTGTTCTACCACATTCAATGAATGATTAGGGCTTAGTGAGTCTATGACTAAGTCTGTCTTAAAGCCCTTTTGAGAGTAGACACAAGACAATGACATTATTAAAGCGATAAGTAGAACTGTGTTCTTCATATGACTTATTTTAAAAAGGAGACAGAAAACTGCCTCCTTCACTCCATTAGTTTATTATCTTACGATTATCAGTCTATCTAACTTAATAATTTGTGCTTTATCATTGTATACTTTGACTGTGTAGACACCTTGATCCAATTTGGATAGGTCATAGCTTTGTTGACCAAATTCGATATTGTCCATAGAGAATACATGTTTACCACTTACATCAGTTAATTCTAGATTAAGGTACTCATTATTCAAGGAATAATTTACATAGATTCGACCATTTTCGAACTCTTAAACTGATTGTCTATCAACGTACCATTTCATCAACTCCCCTAAAACGTCACCTGCGCCTGTGCTGCTTGCTGGACTTCATTGGCTCTGTCTGCGGCGGTTACAAAGGCAACAATATCAATGTTGTCAGGATTCCATTCGCCATCAAAAGCCTCAGGTAATGTGTAGCTATAGGTTCTTCTTATAGATTCGTTCTGCTGTAGTCCTTCCGATAAGAAATCTCCTTGGAGGCCCGTGAGGCTGGCCTTCATTACATGATTATGTTCGTACTCTATGACTATGCCATCAGGTGGCGGTGTAGATTGTACATCGAAGAGGTGACTTTCAGTAATGACCATATGGATACTCGTCTGGCCGGGTATGTCTTCCAGTGCTATAGCGGTCACCTCTATATCTATTCTTCTAGTACTTTCATCAAAAGCTGTCTCTATGAGAATTTCCATTACCTGCGGCTTGGATAATTCTGCATCGACAAAAGCTTGCCAGGTAGCAGGGTTGGTCTGTGCTTCGCGACCATTGTTCTGTACCACTCTATTAAATAAAGCCGAAGGTTTCCCTAGAAAATCAACAGAAAATTCGAGTGAAGCCGCATCAGGATATCTAAAGTCGTATCTGCTTTCTGTATGAGGCTCTGACTGCAGGTCACCATGAATTCCATAAGTGACTACTGCACCATCTGTCTCTTCTAAGAGGGCTTCTATAAATAGATTGGCGTTATGACATGGCACACACTGCACCCCCGTCAAATCTTCTAGTAAAATAACCCTTCCCTCTGCAGGAATTACAGGGTCGGGTATAGGTATGGGTTGTTCTTCGCATGACGATATTGCAATCATCATTATTGTCAGAAGAAATATGGCTTTATTGTTCATGATATCTAATCTAATTTTTTTTAGAAAGTAGAATTTATGGAAAAGTTGATGCCGCTGAATGCTGGTTCTAGTCTACAAACACCCCCATTACACACGATACCCTCTACCTGTTTTATATAAGATAATGACAATCTATTTGCATTCTTGGTATAGTATACATCTAATCTAGGATAGTGCAGGAGGACGCGTTCTCCATTATCGCCAATAGGTGTGTTTTTTCCAGGAGAACTATTGTACATATCAGAAACGACAAAAGACCAATTAGGGGCTACAGAATACTCCACCAAAAAGAAGAGCCAATCACCAAAATCTTGTTTTAGTCCCGCACTCTCATCATCCCCTATAAGCAAATATTGTAGCTCAAAGCGAACAGATTTTTTTCTACTTATTTTGTACAGAAAATCTACATATGGGGTAATCGTTTCTACTATAGGCACCCCTGGTTTTATTTCATATCTCTCTTGGTTATAGTTGACCATCTGAATACCTCCTTTGATTTGCCATTTCCTTTTGTATTTGTATTGTATCTCAGTAAAGAGTTCTCTAAAAAGCCTTTCTCCTTCTATTGTATTTATAAATGAATAGTTAGTGAGTAGTGACAGCTTTTTATTGACTCGATATCTTACATCAGCCTGAAAAGCTTGCTCGCTTAAGGTCTGTGTAGCTGGAGAATACCGCGCTGTCAATCTATAGGTATTGGCTCTATTCATAGGAGGTATAAAGGTGATTAGGCCTTGAAGCAGACTAAGCTGAGGGTCTGCTCTAAAATCAAAATTTTGTGTTCGCTTTGCTTCCAGCGTAATCCCTAGCCCGTGTCCTGCATAACTAAGACTTCCATAATATATCTGTCCACGTTCTCTTACCCATCCACCAGGAATAGGTGGACCTGCTATCTGTCTTAGAGTTACATCTGGGTTTAAAAATGCTTCGGTTGTTTTTTGTGACACTTCAGTGAACAATGAAAATGGTCCTGCGGAAAGCGTATTATAAAACGTGAAAGAATAAGTATTAGATAATAGCTCAAACTGATCTTCTGGAACATAATTTCTGATGGCAGCACCTATAGCATCCACGGTCTCTCTATTCAGCGTACGATTAACAAATCCAGCACCAGGGGCTAAAGTAATCACCTTATTACTCGTCGTATCTTTATTAAGATCTACAAATCCTTCTATACTACCGCCTCTGATTGTCGGCTCATAAGTATCGAATAAAAATCGCTGTCTGCCAGCAAAGCCTTTAATCTCCCAGTTATCATTAATATCATAAATGACTCTTGCACCTAGTAACGCGTTATCTATCAGTAAGGCTCTTTCCTCATAAGCTCTATAGATAATTCCACTGCCGATTTGATCATAGATATGCCCTACCCGAATATTTAGTTTGTCTAGAGATTTTGCAATATGAAATCGACCTATGCCTTCATCTGTGTAAGATTGCGTGGGGTTTAATAAGTTAGAATTATTGAACATGTCAAATCGTAGTCCCAAGTCAAACCCTTTGTATACATATCCTAAATCTAACCAAGCTTGTGTTCCTATAAGCTCATTATCATACTGTGGTATGTTGGCAGCCCCAATAAGGGAATCTCTTATAAACAGATTGGAGCTAGACTGAAACCCGCCTGAAAAAATGCCTTGCTCCTGTGAGTGTAGTACGCTAGGAAACGAAATTATTGCTAGCAACGAAAATGATAAGATTATAAAGGTAGGTATTCTGACAATCATCACTCACTCAATTTTTTAATCAATTCCAATATAATTACTCTACTACGAAATAGTCTTTCTAGAGAGTAAAAGTACATACAGTTTGTAATTATAATCAATGAATTCATGGCGCTTCTTCGAAAATCCCTAATTGAAGTTGGTATAGCATCGTAAAATTCGCTGGTGGTGGGCTATTAAATGACATCTCAATCTGCAGATAAACCATATCATCTCTGACCAACTCTTGTACATTGGGTAGCGATGGCGTCAAATCTATTGATGTTCTCCTGTTAAAGTCTCTCTGAACATAATGGAAGATTTCTAAGCCTCCAACATTGGGATCTTGTAGGCCAAGGTCTTCAACAGCCTCAGGGTCTAAAACATCTACCTCTATCTCATTGATAAAATTGAGGTCAGATTCTACCATAATACGTGGTGTCACAAATCCTAATGAACCATGTATTCCGACAACGTCGGATTCATTTACATTATTGACGTCTAGTGCTAAAGAAAGCGGAAGCGGCACTACCTGACGTAAGGTAAGTATTCTATCAGGTGAGATTCCAGCTGGCACTATCATCTCCACAAAGGTATCCACTATAAAAGTCGCATCATTTCTGTTGCAACTAGTTGAAGTCGCAAGAACACCTAGTATTAAACTTAAGAAAAGATACTTTCTGGCAATTGTCATAGACGCTTGTTAGAGATTATCTATCCTTAACGCATTATGAATATATAATCTTGTAGAATTGTACATAATACTCATTGGATTCCTAATTGAAGACAAAGACAATAAAATATTTGGATTTGTTATAGTCAAATGAATTCAATGTGGGACATTTCTTCCTATTCTTTTGTCCAATCTCTGCATTGAAAATACTCGCCAATGCCCGCATTGCCGCCGTTTATCGCCTTGAACTTGGATAAAATGAAAAAAAAGTCCCAAACCACTTTCCTTTGAGTATAAATTTGAATTCTGACTATATTTATAAGAAAACAAAACATCGATGGGAACCCAAACTGTTGAAAGTGTCCAAAACGAGCAACAACGCAATGCCTTCATACAATCATTACTAACCGATGTACGATCCCTAGAATATATGCTGGAGCACGACTGGTTCGAGTCTGGGATAACGAGATTTGGGGCAGAGGTGGAGATGGTTGTAGTAGACAATCAGACATTAAAACCAAGGAATATAGCAATGGAGGTGCAGGAAAAGATGAAGCATCCTGAGTGGCTCGACGGTGAGCTCGCCCAATTCAATCTAGAATTCAACTTGCAACCAAGACGATTCAAAGGCGGGAACTTTCGTCTTATGGAAAAAGAGATTAATGGGTATCTCACTACTTTGCAAAAAACGCTGACTAAATTTGATGCTACTTATATCCTTACAGGTATATTACCCACTTTACAGAAATTCAATTTAAATCAGGAAAATCTCACACCTAGAAAAAGATACTTTGCCCTTATAGATGCCATAAAGAAATTAGGTTTAGGCAAAGATGTAGAGTTAAAGCTGCTGGGTATCGACGAGCTATTTGTCAAACATGACACCCCACTACTGGAGGCTGCTAATACCAGTTTTCAGGTACACTTACAAGTAGACCCCTCTTCATATGTAATGATGTATAATAATGCACAAGCGCTTGCGGCTGCATCCATCGCTGTATCAGCCAACTCACCTATTGTATTTGGGAAACGGCTATGGCATGAATCGAGGATAGCGACCTTTGAGCAGGCATTAGATACAAGGACTACACATGAGCATATGCGTGAGCAGAGTACACGTGTATCCTTTGGGAAGGACTGGGTCAATGATTCTATACTGGAAATCTATAGGGATGATATCGCTAGATTCAAAGTGCTTCTAAGTTCTGAGGTAGAAAGCAATAGCTGGGAAGATATCCAGCGCAAAGTTGCCCCTAAGCTACATGCTTTACTGGTACATAATTCTACAGTATACAGATGGAATAGACCGCAGTATGGCATCAGTCCTAATGGAAAACCACACCTAAGAATAGAGAATAGAGTTATGCCTGCAGGTCCATCCGTACCTGACATGATGGCCAACGCCGTCTTCTGGTTAGGTGCTATGAAAGGTATGGAACAGGCCTACCCTGATATCAGAAAGCAAATCGAATTTGGTGCCCTCAGAGACAACTTTGGTCGCGCAGCCAGAGTTGGGTTAGAGGCAGAATTCACTTGGATAAAAGGAAAGAAATTCTCTGTCAAAGAACTAATTACAAAAGAATTGCTCCCTATAGCTGAGGAAGGGCTCAAACATTGTAAAATAAATAAAACAGATATCAATAATTATTTGGGTACTATAAAAGAACGTGTCAAAAAGAAAACAAATGGCGCCATCTGGATGCTAAACTCTTACTCTCATCTTCTCAAACAAAAAGTCTCCAAAGACGAAACATTGACTGCCCTTACTAATGCAATTATGAAGAATCAAAAAAAGAATCTCCCTATACACAAGTGGAAGAAAGCTGATTTGGTTGACCTAGGAGAGTACCGGCCATTAGAACTAAAAGTGGAGGAATTCATGCAAACTGATATCTTCACCGTGGAGCCTAATGATATCATAGAACTTGTAGGGGAGATTATGGATTGGCGTAAGATCAGATATGTGCCAGTAGAAGATGCCGCAGGCAATCTAAAAGGTCTCGTGACCTCCAGACTTATTACAAGACAATTACTCAAGAAAATAGAAGGCAATCAAAGTTCTACAGTCGCAGAAGATATTATGATTGTAAAGCCATTTACCGTCAAACCTGAAGATACGATAATGGATGCAATGAAAATGATGCGAAAAAATAAAGTAGGAAGCTTGCTAGTTGTTAAAAACAAAAAGTTGGTTGGTATTATTACTGAGTCAGACTTTCTTGATATTACCAGCAGACTTCTGGAAAGAATGCATTCTAAATAAGAACTACAATAAAAAGAAGAGTGGGATTGCTTTGTCAGCAATCCCACTCTTCTTTTTATCTGAATTAAATTACATCTAATTATTCCTAACCAAAGTCACACTACCGTGATCTGAGAGGCCATTATAGGTGGCTTGCCAGAAATAGACTGTTTCTTCTAGTCTTTCTCCTTGATTGTTTAAACTGCCACTCCAGCGATCTTCTACAGAGGTGGTTTCAAATACCCTTTTCCCCCATCTGTTGAAAACTTGTAAGTTATAATCGCCAAATAGTTGTGGACAACTTTCTATAAAGGGACCAAAGGTATTATTGTCCTCAAAGCCGCCTACAGCTAGTCTGGTATCTGGAAAAAAGATATTAGGAAATTGTAATGAATCTCCAAGCGCAGGCAATTCGATTTCTCCGATTCCTGTACCACCGCAATTATCTGTAACTGTGACCATAAAGTTCCCAGGCTCTGTCACAGATATTGATTGGCCTGTCTGACCAGTACTCCATTCTACATTGGTGAGAGTGAGCCCTTGTGCACCTAAAGTAGGTGAGGCCGTAAGCATTTGTTCACATTCTTCATTTAGCGAAGAGGTAATACCGGTTACAGGATCAAATGTTGGATCTGGAAAATCTAAATCATCATCTGAAATAGTAATAGCAGCTTCTGCCGTCCTTGCACAATTGTCAGAAACAGTTACTGAATATAATCCAGGTTCTGTCACTGTTATAGCCCCGCCCAAAGCAAATGGCGTCCATACTATGCTCTGGATACTTGCACCCGGACCTACAGTAGTTACAGCATTTAGAACCAATCCACAGAATACTGGATCTAAATTATCAGGATTAATTGTTATAGTAGGCAAACCAACATTAAAGTCATCCTCGGTCAAAACAATGGATTGCTCAGCAGTAGAGCCGCACATATCTGTAACCGTCACATTGAATGTGCCCGGGGTTTCTACATTAATAGCTGGGCCATTTTGATTAGTGGACCATAGATAAGTTACATCTACACCTTCAGCTGATACTGTTGCATCTGCCGTTAAGGTAATAGCACAAATATCAGCGCTAAAATCACTTGAAGTAATATCTACGGTCGGAGGTATTACATCCAACATATCTAGCACATCTATAGAGGCGACCCTTACAGAATCACAGACTGTCACTGTAACTGAAAAAGTGCCTGGTTCATTTACTATGATAGACTCTGAATTCATAACACCCGTATTCCATTCTATCTCTACCGCATTCTCGAATAAAGGTGGTACATCTTCTATTTCAGCAGTCAGTGTAATTGTCGGTTCTCCTTGATCACAATTGACAGGACTATCTGCTATGATTACTGTGGGATTTGGTGTTTCGAACTGGTCTGCAGCAATCGTACGCGTCGCTACAGAAGTATGTCCACAGGCGTCCGTGACTGTAACAACAAAATCACCCGCTTGCAACACGTCAATATCTATGGATCTTGTCGTCTGTCCATCTCCCCACATGAATGCAAACAACTCTTGTACGCCATCATCCCAATTCGCTACCAAGGACAGTATACCATCTTCACACAATCGAGTTGCATCAAAGCCAATACTGGCATTATCTGGTGGGAAAAGATTAGGTACAGTAAATATTGTGTCCGCTGGATTGTCACAATCATCTATAATCTGTACTTGATAAGTCGTGCCCGGCTCGGATGGTACCGTCAATGACGGTTCTGTAGAAATTGTATCTCCATTTACATCAGTCCAGATAACACCACCAGCCGTATTGGTAGAAGAACCTGCCGTATAAGTCAGCTCTCTATTTTCACAATGATCATCTTGTAGACCAAGAGATATCACTGGAAACATTTGTTGCATGATATTGGTCGTATCACATAGGATATAACATATTTGCTCCCCTATGGTGACCGTCGCAGAATACTCTCCAGGTTCCATCACTGTAATCATTGGCGTAGTCTCCATCGTACTCCACATATAACCTGTCGCCCCTTCCAGCGTTGCATCTAGGGTGAAAATCACAGGGTCCTGTGGACAGAATAAAGTATCTTCTAGATTCAGTACCAAAAGATCATATCGAGAAAAATCTGTTTGTTGTATCTGTAGTGTATCTCTTTCGGCTAATAAAGTATTTCGAATCCCAAGCGTATCCCTCATAAGAGGTAAGTCTGCAAAACTCACTGTCAATGAGTCTTCGCAAAAAGCACCACCCATCTGATCCATCCCAATCCATATCGGTGTGAAGCCATCCAATCTGCCAAAACTTGGCACACCAGTGGTCGTCATATTGATCGTCATATTGAAGTTGTCATTAGATAAGTCTATACCAGGATTGACACCACTCATTATAGATGCAAAAAAAGAATGCTCGTTTTGGTATCTCGCAGAATTAATGACCTCTCCAGCTGCATCCATGAATATGGCAAAGTTGGCTGACATAAACGTTGTATTGTCTAGGTACCTTCCACCTACAACAATCTCCCCAGAAGCCGATATGATTACATCTCCTGCGATGTTTTGTGCATTATCCATATCCAACATTCTAGACCAAACCACATTAAGAGAAGAGTCTAGTCTGACAACGATACTTCTAGGGAAAGCATCGTGCTGACAAAACCCTACAGCGACATATCCAAAGTCATCTAAAGGTGCAATGGCATTAAACTCTACAGTAAAATCTAGTGAATCTACCGGCATTAAACTGATGGCTTGGCGTGGCACACCTAGACTATCTAAGTCTATCATACCCACCCTTCTGCTATCGTCCCCCACTGCCATGGACAAGACAAAACCAGAATCTATAGACATCTCTACATCTGTGATACTGATATCAACCATGAGGCTATCTAGACTGTCAAGTGTCATCGCATAATAGGACTGACTTGTCAGGGTAGTGAATTCGCTGTCTATTTCCTCTCTATGAATACCAACGGTATCGCCAGCATCGTGAGTGGCAAAGTAATTTATAGAAAGACCATCTAATCCAGAAAGCACTTTAGGGTTAGAAATATAACTGCTCGTGTTTTCAGCATCATCCAGATCACTGATGACCTGTGACCAAACTACGCCGCCTTCTGGATCTACTTTTATTAGATACTTATCTCCTGCATCACCTTCTGAGGTAGCATCACTGACTACAATCATAAGCGTATCTCTCTCGAGACGTGTGCTTTCCACTGACCTGTTATCTAAGGAATAAGTTGCATCTTCTACAATGACGTCAAAAGTCCAAGTCATATCTCCTTTGGAGTCATGTCGTGTGACATTGATGCCTACACTATCTGGTGCATTAAAGGTCGGGTCTGCAAATGCATTAATCGCATAGAAACCACCTCCGCCAAGTGTTTGGCTACTGACATTAACCATTTCTCTCTGAGTAACTTCCAGTAATCGCTGGCCAATCTGTGCAGACAGATTAGTTACAAAAGCGAAAGTAACGACAACTAAAATTGATTTGCTAAGAGCGCTGTAATTCATGAATTCTTCAGGTTTTATATGTCCATCAAAGTGACCTATTATAGCGTAGCTATTTTGGAAGGTCCCATCAAGCAAACTGAATCAAAAATAGCCATTTATATTGAGCTTAAGTGTTCTATAAAGTATTAAGCGAAAAAATGAATAAAATGGATTGTTATATGCCCTATGTCAAGGGAATAAACATTAAAATATATAGTAATATTGTACTTAATTTTCACTTTAATCTCACACATGAAGAAGCATAATTTCTTTGCCGGGCCATCGATACTTCCTGAAATAGTCAAAAAAAATGCGTCTAAAGCTGCACTCAACTACAAAAACAAAGGACTTTCCTTGATGGAAATGTCGCACAGGAGTCCAGAATTTACTGCAATCATGGAGGAAACAGAATCTCTAATCAGAGAGATGCTAGGTGTCCCAGATGACTACGCTGTTTTATTCTTGACTGGGGGTGCCAGTACCCAATTTGTTATGTCCGCCATGAATCTGTTTTCGAAAAAAGATGTCGTTGGGTATTTAGATACTGGTACATGGTCCTCAAAGGCTATCAAAGAAGCCAAACATTACTGTGACCTAAAAGTGCTTGCCTCTTCGAGTGATAAGAATTTTACTTATATCCCTAGAGACTACAAGGTGCCTGGCAAAATGAAATATGTCCATGTAACAAGTAATAATACTATCTACGGCACCCAACTAAAGAAATTACCAAAAACAAATAAGCTGTTTCTCACTGACATGAGTTCGGATATCTTCAGTAGAAAAATTAATGTGACAGATCATGCACTCATCTATGCTGGCGCTCAGAAAAACCTGGGACCAGCCGGTTCTACCTTAGTCATCGTAAAGAAAAAGCTACTAGGCAAAACAGGACGTCACATTCCGACTATGCTCGATTATAGAACACATATCGCCAAAAATTCTTCATTTAATACCCCTCCAGTGTTCCCTATTTATGTCATGATGCTCAATCTTAGATGGGTAAAGTCAAAGGGTGGTGTCAAAGCAATGGAAGCGAGAAGTAAGGAGAAAGCCCAGCTTTTATATGCAGAGATAGACAGCAATCCGAATTTCAAAGGTATTGTTGCGAAAAGGGACCGTTCACGAATGAATATTACCTTCAATCTCACCAACCCGAAGATGGAAAAATCATTCTTAGCCAAATGCAAAAGAGCAGGAATAGTGGGTATCAAAGGACACAGGTCAGTGGGTGGATTTAGAGCTTCAGTATACAATGCCATGGAACTCTCAAGCGTCAAGGCACTTGTTAAGGTCATGAAAAGTATGTAAACGCTGTCTTCTGAAAACTTCTATGATATATGAGGATATTATGATCCCTATTAAAATTAAGAGGGAGCGAAGAAATAGTATCCGATATTCTATAACTGGAAAAAGCGTGAACCTGATCATGCCTAAACACGTGCCAGTATCTAATCTAGAACATGAGGTGCAAAAGATAAAGGATTGGTCTAAGTTGGAATTTGCCAAAAATCCGGAGCTGCTTAATCGGTTCAGAGTCATCGTATATGAGCATGGAGAATTTATAAGAATATTTGACAAGGATTTCAGATTACTCATATTCGCAGAACCAAGAGAAAACCTGACTGGCCGGATTAGAAAGAATATGGATGTTGTTATTAAGGTACCACAAGGGGCTAATCCGCATCGCAAACATGAGGCTATTGGAAAATTGCTCTCTCGAATATTCTCTTCATTCTTTATTGGTGATATCAAAAAGAGAGTCTTCCACTACAATGAGAAGTATTTTCAGGAAAATATAAGTGGTGTCAGACTTAAGAATAATTCTTCTAATTGGGGGAGTTGTTCTTCAAAACAAAACATCAATCTCTCAAGTCGGCTGTTGTTCGCTCCTTTGGATGTTCTGGATTATGTGATTATACATGAACTAGCGCATCTCAAAGAAATGAACCATTCTCCCAGGTTTTGGAAGATTGTCAGTGACATTATGCCTAACTATAAAGAGAAAGAAGCATGGTTGTCTAAATATGGGGAAACTTTGAAGTTCTAATCTAAATGTCATATCTGAGGCATATTTCTAGATATGTGGTCACTAAAACAGTTAAAAGGAAATTAAATCAACATATATAAAACCAATATTGGGCTTATATCGTTCTAATATTCAACAACTTTTAGATAATGTAAATTCCTATACCATGATCATATTTGTAATTGCTTTGCTATTAATTCTGGTGCATACTGCGCATTCCCCCCAGGTAAAATAGCTCTTGATAGCTATCAGGAAAAAGAAAAGAAAAAAAGGGTTTTCTCAGATGATGAGAAAACCCTTTTTAAATTTATTCTATTATATATTACTTACTGGACTGCCTTAAACATGGCCTTTACTTCATCTTCCGAAAATTGGCCCATAAGTCCTGTCTGAAATATATACTCTTGATCACCTTGAATTTTTATAAACCTAAAATCATGGTTGATTCTTTCTTCAGTGACTTTCTTTCTATAAATAAATCCATTATCAACTTCTTCTAATATCGCATCAAAATAAAGCGCTTGTTCTACCTGCGTTTTTAATTCAGATTTAATCTTTGCCACATCATAAGTCGTGGCCACACCACTTGAAATCTGAAGAGAGTAGTTGCCTTCGCCTTTTACGGTTATGTCTTTCATGACTCCCATGTCACTAAACACGACATCGGCACCAGCAGGCGCTTGTACTGAAATTGGAAGCCCATGTGGTAACAAATCTAATTCAGATAGACCGTTCATGACTTTCTTAGCACCACCGTCTCCTCCTTTACAACCTAGAAGCAATAACAACGATGATACAAATAATAAGATATGCGTCTTTGTGATCAACTCTTTGTCTTTATAGAACAACCAATTGCTTTTGTCACTGATGGTTGAGGATCTTTTCCTGCCTGTAGTGCCATTATAGCACTTTCTAAAAACTTATCTTCTACGCTTGCCTCATCTCTAGGACTGTCATCAATAGAACCGATATACTTAACCGTCATATCTTTGTCTAGCAAGTATACATGGGGTGTCTTAGTCGCACCATACTGAGGATATACTTTTTGTCCTTCATCATATAAGTAGGCGAATGGAAATCCTTTCTCCTCCGCTCTTACAATCATATTATCAAAACTATCTGCTGGCTTCACCTCTGGATCATTAGGCATGATAGCCACAACTGGATATCCTTGTGGCGCAAACTTATTATGTAGTTCTATAAGTCTATCTTCATACATAACTGCGTAAGGACAGTGGTTGCAAGTAAATACAACAACGTAGCCATTAGCCTCATCTATGTCTGCCAAAGACATCATCTTGCCATCTATATTCTTTAGTGAAAAATCAGCGGCTTTATCACCGACGCTATATCCTTGCGCCAGCATAACACCTGTAAAAAGTAATGCTGTTAAAAATGTAAAAAATTTCATGTTTTGATTTTAATTCAAAAATGGTGAAATGATATTAACTAACTCCTGTTCGGAGTGAAATTCTTTTTCGTAGAACTCTCTTCTATCCCCTTTGTACACTAAGGTAATCGGTATAGCACCAGACCAAGAAGGGTCTACTTTGTCAATCCAATTATTGGCTTTGCCATCTGCCAATAGTACCACATCAGATTGAATGTCTTTTTTATTTAGAAAGGGGAGGAGTTTTCTGACGATATGCTTTTCGAAATCCAAGCTCACGAGTACCACTTTGACTGGTTGATCCATATAGCTCTTATGTAGTGCTTCGAAGTAGGGTAATTCCTTAACACAAGGCCCACACCAGGTAGCCCAAAAGTTGACAACGTAAGTGGTGTCGTTATCTTGATGCAGCATAGGTTCGAAGTCATCAAAAGTCTTATAGACTGGCACATCATCTACTGTCCATGAAGTATCCTGTGTATGAACTTGCAGTGCAAGAAAGAGCATGATAATGGAGAGATAAAATTGTAATTTCATAACAATACGATTCAACAACGGGTAAACGCAAAAAGTTGCACGTTTGATACATAGAATCCATAGATATAATAACCTTAGTACCATTATAACACACAGAGGCCATGACACTTCTGCCATGGCCTCCAAACTTTGCAATAAGTTATTTTCTTATCAGTGATTAATCTACATAAGTACCAGCACTGGCATCCCAGTATCTAAATCCTGGCAATCCGTCGGCTCTATTGTCACCATTATCTAAGTAAAAGGCAACAACCGTTGCGGGTGGTGTACTTAGCATAGGCATATTGAATACACCATTAGGACTATCCGTTCCTCGTACACCAAATGGGCCTTGTGGACCTGATGGGCCTTGTGGACCTTGAGGGCCTTGGGGACCTAGATCTCCACTTACTCCTGGCGGGCCGGCAGGACCGACTTCACCTTCGTCTGGACCTGGAGGGCCGACTGGGCCTTTTGGACCCGGAATTCCTCCTCCTATTCCTGGAGGACCATCTGGACCTGGATCACCTTGAAGCCCTTGAGGACCAATTGGGCCCTGAGGACCTTGGCGACCTTGAGGACCTTGTGGACCTTGAGCACCATCTTCTCCAGGAGGACCTACCATATTTGATGGTGGACCTGTGTAATCTTGTCCTGGGTCACCTGCTGGACCCCGAGGGCCTTGTGGACCTATATCTGATCCATCCTGACCTGCAGTTCCTTGTGGGCCTTGTGGGCCTTGTGGGCCTTGTGGGCCTTGTGGACCGATTGGTCCTGTAGCACCACTGCTATTACAGTCTCCTGTATCTACGCTGCCGTCTCCATTAGTATCTTCGCTAACATCACCAAAGCCATTTCCATTAAGATCCCAGCAGCTTAGGCCTGATGGCCCTTGTGGTCCCGCTGGACCTTGAGCACCTTGTGCTCCACCATTACCTTGGGGACCTTGAGGACCCACTATTCCTGTGCCACTTTCTAAAGCAACCAAGGCATATGGTACAGAAACTAATTGTGTCACTCCAATAACAGAAAAGTTTGTACCTCCTGTAACATCCATAGATACCTCAAGAAAATGATTTCCTGAACCCCAACGTATATCCTCGAAATTATTAAGCGTACTATTGCCTCTTCCAATTTCGATATTAAAATGGCCTAAGTCAGTAGTTGTCACGTTATGGTTTTCTATGTAAACAGAATCACCTACAGGCGTACCTGCCAAAATTCTAAGTTCTATTGCAATATTGGCGTCAGCAATAACATTGCCATTGGCATCCATCGCTAATCCTTGGAAACTAAATGCATCTGGAATCGATTGTGCATTTAATACTCCCATAAGAAATATGAACGCTAAGAGAATTATATATTTGATTTTCATTATTCTAAAATTTTGAATTATTCAAAATACACATTGACCTATAAGTCTACCCACTGAGTTCCATTCCAGTATCTAAAACCTGGTGTCCCATCAGAAGTATTTGTGCCATTGTCTAAATAGATGTTTCTTGAAGAAGAAGGTTGTGGTTCTTGACCAGTTGTCTCAAAATTAAATGGTAAACCTGGGTCTCCAGTAGCACCTGTATCGCCTGCACCACCCGCTGGGCCTTGTGGACCCTGTGGGCCTTGTGGGCCTTGTGGACCACCACCACCTGCTGGACCTTGCGGACCCTGAATGCCTCCTGCAGGTCCTGGAGGACCTTGTGGACCTTGTGGACCTATCTCATTAGATGGTGGACCTGTCGCACCAGCAATTCCTGGAACTCCTTGAGGTCCTTTTGTGCCAGCTGGACCTGCAGGTCCCTCAGGACCCATCATACCAATACCTCCAGAAGGTCCTTGTGCACCTTGTGGACCAGGTCTTCCGTTTGCTGTCCCATCTGGACCAGCAGGTCCTTGTGGACCGCGAGGGCCAGTTTGACCACCTGGATTACCTGAAGGACCTTGTGGACCCCGAGGACCCTCAGGACCTTCTTGACCTTCCGGGCCTTGTGGACCTATTGCACTATCACAATCAAATACATTGACTATACCATCTCCATTTGAATCTTCGCTTCCATCTGGAACACCATTTCCATTAAGATCCCAACAGCTTATTCCTGCTGGACCTTGTGGACCTTGTGGACCTTGCGGACCTGATGCTCCTGTTTGACCCTGTTGTCCTTGAAGACCGCTTTCCATAACAGTTCCTGCTGACTCAGCAAAATTTGCATAAGGAACTGAGAGTAATTCTACAGTGGAACTAAACACAAATCCATTTCCATCGGGATCCAGCTCTACCTGTAAAAAATGAGCACTTCCACCCCAATTAACTGTAGAAAAATTACCTGATGTACTAGTACCAAATCCAACGTCTACTGAAAAATTACCTATACTGGAAGTTTGAACATTATGAGTCTCTTGATATAAATCGTTACCAGTAGCACTTCCTTGGATAATGGTAAATCTCAGTTCGACATCAGCGTTTGCTAATGGATCTCCATTGCTATCCACCGCCAAGCCTTGATAATTAAATGCCATCGGTGCTTGTCCATAAAGACAGCCAAACCCTAGCATCAATACAACTATTAATATTTGTTTCATGATTATTCTTTATTTATTAGAAGAAATGCTCTGGATTAGAATAAATCAATCCATTCTGTTCCAGTATAATATCTGAAACCAAGGTTGCCATCCGCTCTATTAGCACCACTATCTAGATATATATCATTGGTGTTAGGATTGGATGGGACGGTAGTAAGTACCTGCTGTACAGGTAAGCCATCTACACCATTCAGGCCTGGTAGGCCTTGTGGGCCTTGTGGGCCTTGCGGACCTTGGGGGCCAGATGGGCCTTGTGGGCCAGAAACCCCTGGAGGGCCTGCTGGGCCTTGTGGACCAATTGGGCCATTAGGATCTCCTGGAGGTCCTGGGTCTCCTGGAGGTCCTGGAGGTCCTTCTGTGCCTCCTGCTGGACCTGGATTACCTTGGGGGCCTCTCATTCCTTGTGGACCTATAGGACCTTGTGGCCCTTGTGGGCCTTGCGCACCAGGATTACCCTGTGGGCCTTGTTGGCCAACTGGGCCAGTTTGTCCGCCGCTTATGCCCGCAGGGCCTTGTGGGCCTGGATCACCTTGAAGACCTTCTGGGCCATTAGGGTCTCCATCTGCTCCTCTTTGACCTTGTGGACCAGCAGGACCTTGTGGGCCTTGAGGACCCTGCGGGCCAATTGGACCCTGTTCACCTGCAGAATCCCCACTTGGGCCAGGAGGGCCTTGAGGACCTTGAGGGCCAAATGGTCCGCTTGTGCCTTGAAAGCCCTGCGGTCCTCTAGGACCTACTAGTGCTTCATTAGCATATAAAGCATATGGCACTGATAGAAATTCTGTAGTACCAGCATCTAAGAACGTGTCCCCTCCTAGGGGGTCAATGGCTACTTGTAAAAAGTGTGCAGTGGATAACCAATCAATACTGTTGAATGTGCCAGCGACAACTAGACCTCTTCCTATTTCTAAGGTAAAATCTGCATTGTCACCAGTTGTGACTTCGTGAGATTCTATATAGGTGAAGTTGCCATCTGGGCTATCCTCTATTATACTTAGTAGTATAGAGATGTCTGAAGATACTAAAGGATCTCCATTGGTATCAAATGCGACACCTTGATACATAATGGCATCTTGTCCTGTTACTGATATCATCAGTACAAAAAAGGCCACTATAAATAGTATATATTTTTTCATGATAATGACGCTTTAAATTTTTGTAATTCGTAATGTTCTAGATTGTCTACCTTCCTTAATGACTTGCAAAAAATAAGTGCCAGAACTAAGGTCGTTTAACAAAACAGAAGACTGACTTTGACTCAATCCATCTGATTGTATTAAAGCACCAGCTACGTCAGTTATTTTGTACATATAATTTCCATCCATCTCAGGTATGTTTATTGTCAACACTGCCTTAGTGGGGTTAGGATAAACATTGATAACCTCATCTAGAAAATCATCTGTAGATAATGGTGGTTGGCTCTCAACACTTACATTGAGAAAACCCTGTGAGATCATAATTTCACCATCAGAAATCTCAGTATTCATCGGTTCTCCTATAGATATATATAGGGTCCCTTCAGAACTCATTAATGAGGCTCCTGTAGAGGTGATTACATACGATTCTATAGATTGGCTAGTGGCTGATAACGCCATCAATATTCCAAAAACAAGAATGTAATAATTCTTCATTGCTGTGAATTTGATTAAATAATAAATTAAACTATCAAGTTGATATTGCAAAGAGGTGGGGTTGGGAACTGCCTCTATATACTAATTTGATTAAATCGCTTTTCGTCCCAGAATGCAAGGATTTTCTTCAGAAAAATTTCCTTACGATGTATCTGTAAAGCAGCTTATTATAGCTGCCACTCTATTCCAATAGTACTGCCGATAGATTGGTGCTTTCTGACCAAATCATTTATCTGACGATCTCTTTCTCCATACTCTAGACCTATAGATATAGTCAATCCATTAGTAATCTGATATCCGAGAGATAAGCCAGAATAAATTTTATTAGAAATAATAGGGGATGCAGTAATCTCCTCAAAATTAGTAGGCAAGCCAAACTCATTGATGATATATCCTCTATTGGTAGCAAATAAATTAAATGAATATGCAGCATAAATTCCTGCATAAAACTTGCCTATGTTATGCTTATAAGCTACTTGGACAGGAATGTCTAGATATTGGAATACATTATAAGTGTTCAGGTTTCTTGTAACAGAATGAAATAAATCACCTGTAAGGGCTGTGCTAGAAAAATCTGCAGTTAGGTTGCCGTTTTCATCCATGGCGGTTTCTGAGATAGGGTTGCCATTTGCATCTGTTATAAATTGGCCATCATAAATGAAATTCTCGTGCACTCTATTGAAAGCAAGTCCAGTGCTTACCTCAAACCCATTGGCGAATTGGAGACCAGCCAGTAGTCTGTTCCCAAATGAAAGTTGGGGATTGACAGAAGATTCCCATTGGTTAACAACAAAGTCAGCGGAACCAGGGCTTGTAATCGTAGAGGTGATATCAGAGAGTCCACCAACGAAGGATAGAACTAAGGCTGGCTTAGGTTTTCGAGTAGGGATAATGAGGTGAGTCGGCATCACTGGCCTAATGTGTTTCTCTTCCAACATCCCAGGCAATCGTGAATAAATCTGTGGTGTCGGTGATAATGCTGTTGCCAGTCTTCTGTCTTCCTTAGGTAAAGGTGATGACTGCATCGCCTTTTCGAATGACAGAGTCTTTTCCGATTTAATTATGTTGGAGTTATTTTGGAAAATATAATCTGATTTGCGCCCTTCGCTGCTTAAACTAGTTTCTATAAAAGCATCTTGTTTTATAGTTTGGCGATTATTTGCAACCGGAAGCTGAATTGCCAACGATGCATCTGAATTCTCTTGATCAGATGTTGCCCCTTGATTCGTCGTCATTATCTGTTCTAGCTCAGAATTATTACTTATATAATTAACTTTATTCCTTGCTGCATTTGCGATTGGCGCTTTATCTGACTGGTTATTAAAATGGAAATACAGTGCGGCAGGTATAAGTACAAGCAGACCTAGGGCCAAGCCTCTAATGAGGAGTAAAGGTTTATTCCTGTCTTCTTTTTTTTGCTTGTCCAATATTCCATCCCAAATCTCTTGAGGATCCACATTGTCTTGACTATTATAGACGTAATCTTGAAGTTTCTCTTGTAGTTCCTTATTCATGCAACCGTTACTTGAAATAGGTTATTGAAATGTTCCTTTAATATCAATCGAGCTCTGTAAAATCTCGACCTGGAACTGCTTTCCTTAATGTTTAATAATTCAGCAATCTCGCTATGTGAATATCCTTCTATAGCAAACAATGCAAATACTTGCCTGTAGGGTAATGGTAGTTCTTGTACTAGATTCATAATTTCCTTTGCTGATAAATCTTCTATAACCTGAGATTTAAAGGTGAAGTCCTTTATAAGATCTCCTGGGTATTGTTCTTTGTTCCTTGACATTTTTTGGGATCTACTCAGGCATACATTGATGGTGATTCTCTTTGCCCAAGCAAAAAATGCTTTCTCTTCATCGCCAGAAAAATCGACAATTTTTTTATAAATTATAATAAAAACATCTTGCAAAAGATCCTTGGCATCTTCTTCATCTTTAGAATATAATCTGGCTATAGGCATTAGCCTAGGGGTAAAGGAAAATACGAGTTCCTTGAAAGCAGACTGGTTGTTGGCTTTTAGTCTGTCTATTAATATTGCAAAGTGTTCTATGGCCAAATCTAGAAAAGTAAAAAAATCAATTAATCATAATAGGTCATATCAAATTCAAATTCTTTTATATGAGATGCGTCGCTACCTGGGAAAAGGCTTGTATCTATAATGGTTACTCTATGAGATATAATGTCAGAAAATCTATAACTCTTAAAACCAGGTTCTTGCTCTATATTAACCCCGCATGTACCGCTTACACTAAATCCTTGTAGTGGAAATTCCATTAGGAAAGAAACATTCTGACTATTGTCCTGAACGCCAAAAGCAGCAATCATATGTTGATTGCCATCTGAGTCTTCTATTCTAGGATCAATCAGCGTCAATCCTGTTCCACCATTTATTCGTCTGATAGTCCACATGTGCTTATCCGTGTTTCCAAGGATGCTATTCCAATTAATACCAGTATAATCGATACTAAACCCACTTTGTATGTCATCGATGTCACATATATTGAAATCGCCAGCCGTAAGACTTCTCTCCAAATTATGCTCACTGGTCTGACTTGCCGTACCCGCATTTACATCTATGGCTGCAATATCTGCTGTGGCATTATCACAAGTCATCAAATCCACTTCAAAATTGCCTGTATCGGAAAGTCGTTGTAGTATTCTATTACTGCCTAAACTAAGTTTGACATAAGTATGAGACGTGGCCGCTGGACTATTGCTATCACAATTTAATGTACTTCCTGTTATTTTAATATCTCCCAGTCCATTATTATCAAGCAGAATCTGATTATTCTCTGTATCCTGAGAAAAGACACCCAGTTCTGTTATATATGGTGTAGACAGACAATCACTCATTAATTCTATGGTTATCTCCTCATTCTCAGGTAATCTACTTCTGAAAAATCCTGTTTCATCAGATTGTCCGAAGTAGTAGTAGCCTATATCTTCACCAGTAACTATAAGTGAAGCATTTGGCAATGTCATTCCTTCTACAAATATCTGGTGTCCAATATCCACAACTTCAAATTCCCGAGCGAAACTCCAACTTCCTACCCTCATCACTTCTCCTATGTAGTTATCCCCTACTCGCATTGCTTCTCCGTCAGCTAACCAAGCATCCTGATCTAAGTTAAAATGATACATGGCTATACGATCTGGCGCAATCTCTCTTAAAACATCTGGTATCGCGAGACTTAGCTCTGCTGAAGACGATAAGGGTAAGCCTAGTCTATTACCGTCGTTATTCTCTATCTCAATATTTAAAACCCCATAGGAAACAAGTGCTTTATGATTACCATTCTGGTCAAATCCTGATTGGTCGCCTGGAATCTGCAAAGAGGAAACTTCTTTTGTTGGGTCGAGGAACTTGGCAAAGACGTTAATTTCACCTGTGTATAATACACCATCTTGTAGATAATCACCCACAGGAAAATCGATAGTACTAGCATCTAATGAAACTGAACCACCCGTATTACTGCTTATTGTCTGAGTCACTTCTTTCTCAGCAAGAATTATTGTTAGGCTGTGAATACTTCCAGCTCTAGCCAATAGCTTCCTATTTCCCTGCGTATAACCATCTTTAGATGCAATAATCTTTGTACCATCTTCATAAAGTTGGATATCATCAAGGCTGAAAATACCGTTTCCGTCTGTAGTCGTTATTTCATCTCCTATTATGATACGAACCTCTTGTAAGGGCTCATTCGTTTGGTCCAGAACTACGCCATTTATAGATCCTATAACTGCTTCACTAGGCGGTCTAACGATAGGTTCCGCAGACATTTCGTCTATAGTTTCTGGCACACAAGCGACTGAGATTAGAATACAAACCCCCAAAATCAGTTTGACAAGCTTCATGATTATTTTTTTGAGAAAGAAATCGGCCTCAACTACTAATTTGACTAAAACTACTTTCGTTGCACAAAAGGGGAAATTTCTTTTACGCTTGATTTTCGCCATCAGCAAGAAACGATAACATTCTTACCTGTTAGCAATCAACACATGGATAACGCTACAAAAAATAGGATTTTATTAAGCTATCGCGTTAGAAGCAGCCTTGAAATTTTAATCTATCCTAATATGCAGCAGATCCAGGATATCGAGGGAATGGAATGACGTCTCTAATATTAGACATGCCCGTTATAAACATCACCAGTCGCTCAAAACCCAATCCAAATCCAGCATGTTCGCAGGTGCCAAATCGTCTTGTGTCCAGATACCAATCCATCTCGTGTGCTGGTATATCAAAGTCTTTCATCCTTGCCAAAAGCACATCCATGCGCTCTTCCCTCTGTGAGCCTCCGACAATCTCCCCTATTCCTGGGAATAGAATGTCCATAGCACGTACTGTCTTGTCATCATCATTCATCTTCATATAGAAGGCCTTGATATCTTTGGGATAATCTGTAAGAATAACGGGTTTCTTGAAATGCTTCTCTACGAGATATCGCTCATGCTCTGACTGTAAATCAGCACCCCATTCCTCTATGACAAACTGGAATTTTTTCTTCTTGTTCGGTTTAGACCTTTTTAGAATCTCTATGGCTTCGGTGTAAGTTAATCTTTCGAAAGCATTATCTAGACAAAAAGCTAACTTCTCACGCAAAGGCATAGGAGATCGTTCGTTCATGGGTTTTTGCTTCTCCTCATTGACTAGTCTGGACTCTAAAAACTCCAAATCTTCTTCGTTATTATCTACACAAAACTTGATAACATACTTCAGCATATCTTCTGCCAGGTTCATGTCATCATTGAGATCAGCAAAGGCCATTTCTGGTTCTATCATCCAAAATTCAGCCAGGTGCCTAGATGTATTCGAATTTTCTGCCCTAAAGGTGGGTCCAAAAGTATACACATCCGAAAGCGCTAAAGCGCCTAACTCTGCTTCCAATTGTCCTGAGACGGTTAGATTGGTGGGTTTGCTAAAGAAATCTGAGGCGAAATCTATCCCTCCTTCCTCATTCTTTGGCACATTATCCAGATTCAGTGTGGTTACCTGGAACATCTCACCTGCGCCTTCTGCGTCAGATCCTGTGATTATCGGGGTGTGGAGATACACAAACCCTCTTTCATGAAAGAACTGGTGTATCGCAAAAGCAATAGCATGCCTTAATCTGAATATAGCGCCGAAGGTATTCGTCCTAAATCTTAGGTGGGCTATGTCTCGAAGAAACTCCAAGCTATGTTTCTTAGGCTGTAAGGGATACTTCTCTGGATCTGCACTCCCCAGTACTTCTACTTTCTCGGCTTGCATCTCTACTTTCTGTCCACCACCTTGGGACGCTATGATTTTGCCAGTAGCGGAAATAGCAGCTCCTGTGGATATTTGTTTCAATAGCTCAGCTGGGGTGTTTTCTCTATCTACTACTACCTGAAAGGTCTTTAGTGTAGATCCATCATTAAGGGCTATAAATTGATTATTTCTAAATGTTCTTACCCACCCTTTAACAGTGACTTCATAATCAGTCTTATCACTACTGAGAATCTTTTTAATCTTTACTCTTTCTGACATATCTAAATCTAGTTATAAGCAAGCAAAAATAATGAGAATATATCTTAAGAACAGTGAAAGGAAGGGCGCTATAATTGTCTTAATTCTCTAGTCTGGCGATTAGCTCGAGGGCAGAAGTATATGTTTCTTGAAGTTGGGTGGCCGCACCGGGCGAATACATGCCCATTTCTGACTTTGTCAGGATTTCTTGTAAGACAGTTATTTCTGAATCCGCTAATTGTTTTTGCTTCAGTTCAGCCAGTAATTCAGACTTCTTAATATGGAAGGCTTGTATGTTATACTTGTCCGTTATATATGATTTAATTGCTGAAATCATCTCTTCATAAAATTGAGGTCCGCTCTCATTGTCCATATGCTGCTTAGACTTCTCTAGTCTTTCGATTGCAATTCCATATGCTTTTTCTCTTTTCAATACCTCTGGATCCAATTTGCCAGACTTCTCTAACCGAGTACCATAGATATAAATACCCAAACCCACAAGAAATGGAAACAGAAGGGCTAGCCACTGTATGCTAGGATTAAATGTACTACCACCTTCCACCTTTAGCTTGGTCGATTGGTATATCCCAGCGATATCTTCATTCGCATCCTGTACTTGTACTGGGGCTTTGTCTGACCCTTTTAGTACATTAATAGTGCCTAGGTTTTGAATCAAGGTTTGGTAGGAAAGTGAGTCGGTGTCAAAGTACACGAATGAAGGTATCAGTTTATACCTTCCTGGTTTTTTAGCTACGATAAGGTATTCGAATACTTTCTTGTGATTTTTTCCTTTAGTTGTCTCTATGACCTCATCTTGTATCACATTAGGTTCATACATTTCCAAGCCATCGGGCAATGGCCATTTTGGCGGGCTGACTGTTTTGCTATCACCATTACCCGTTACATCCATTATGACTGTAATCGCTTCATCTGTAGTGAGTGATTTTTTGTTCGCTCTGGCAGACATACGATATCGGCCTACTGCACCTGAAAAGGTGCTTGAAGAAGAGGGCAACTCATTGACTACAATTTTTTTTCCTTCCGCAATCATTGTTTTGGGAATTAATTGGGAGTTGTAAAAGAACCCTCTACTAGATCCTTTCTTGACAATACCTAAGGAGACAGAATTCGGCGGGATGACATAGGTCCCTGTTTGTTGTGGGAATAGCGCTACCTGCTTTATAGGCCTTACATGGTATTCTATCCCATCTATCACTTCTCTGAGATATCCTCTCTGAGATATTCTGAGTTCCTCAGAGAAGAACCCATCAAACTCGTTTTCAATTCCAAAATTGATATTTCTGACATCAACTAAGGTATATAGCTTGTATTCTAAAATAATTTGCTGGCCGACAAAGGTAGACGTATCCGTTAATGACGTCTCTACAAATATTTGTTTGTCATTTGGCACAGTGCCACTAGCTGCTTTTACAACTTCGATCGTAATCGGTGTTGTTTTCAGTGTCTTTCCATTGACCACGATTGACGCTGAGGGAATCTTTTTAGTGCCTAGTCCATTAGGTTGTAACCCATATCCATACCCTATCTCACTCGTCATGCTACCATTATAAATTTTCGTGGATTGACTAGTGGTAGGCCCTGACACAATTGTAAAGTCTGCCATCTTAGGCAGCTTGAATGAGGTGCCTTGAGCATTTTCTAAAACAAATCTTACCTCCACAAAGGAGCCTTCCACAACTTTCCTAGCATCTACATCTGCATAAAATTTTAGCTTCTGGCCAAAAACCGCCGATACAGAAAAAAGAAGCAGGCATATATATAGAAAACGTTGGGTCATATTTTCTTATACTTTCTCTTAACCTTCTTAGGCGTTTTAGGAGGTGCGGGCGGTGTCGGTGTATTATTCCTTTGATTGTCACCTGGGGACGAAAATCCATCAAAATTGAAAAATGAATGGCCCGATTTAGCATTCGGTGATGTGATTATGTTTTCAGGATTGGGATATACATTAATAACCTGTGGCAAGGTTTCCGCTGTCTCCTCATTGCCAATCATATAGGCCGGTGAGATAGTATATAAACCAACATCTGGTGGTTTCACATGATAGGTGTATGTGGCTTTGCTGGACTTTTCACCATTAACTATCTGAATCGAGTTGCTGATATTGGGGCCATTAATTATTCGCATGCCATCGAAATCAGGGGCTTCAAATTTTCCTCTTTCCATATTGTTTGCAGTTACGCTTACTATGATATAATTACCAACCAACACAGAATCAGAAGAGACTTTAATCTCAAATGACTGTGCTATTATATTGAGGCTTGCTAATAGAGCTATTAATATGCTAATTTGACTTTTCATGATAATGGAATTTTATGTCATCTGTTACCAATCTTTATCTGGTTTGTTTCTGTTGGAATCAAACTTACGGAGCTTTTCCTGAAGCTTTTGTTCTTCGCTTTGGATAATCTGTAGCAATTTCACAGCATCCAAACTATCTAGTGATTGTTTTTCTAATCTGGTACTATCAAACTCTCCACCACTAGGGGGCTGGTTTTGCAGACTATCTTGATTCTCTTCTCCTTGATTCTGCTGATCCTGGTCCTGTTGCTCCTCTGACTCATTCTGATTTTGTTGGTCCTGTCCTTGTTGGTCTTCAGATTGTTGGTCTTGATTTTCTTGATCCTGGTTCTCTTGATTCTGCTGCTGTTGCTGCTGATCTTGTTGTTCCTTAAGGGCTAATTTCAGCATAAGGAGATTATATCTTGCCTCATCATTTTCTGGATTTGCTCTGATGGACTGTTTGTACGAATCTATCGCTTCTTCATATTGTTCATTCTTGAAATAGGCGTTTCCTAGATTGAAGTAATTATCTGAGGCAATGAGCTCATCAGAAATTTTATTTGCCGCATTGAGATAATGATCCACAGCCTCTTCATATCTTTCTTGCTTATAGGTTGTATTACCTAAGTTGAAATTGGACTTCATGTCGCTATTTGCCTGTCTCGCTTTTCTATAACTCAGTTCAGCTTTGTCATATTCCTCAGCTCTGTAGGCTTCATCACCTTCATTGAGCAAAATAGAAGTCGCCTGAGAAAACAGTATGACAGGTGATATAAAGCAAAGAAATACTATGTAAAATTTCAATCTCATAATCTATTTGTCTAATCCTAACATTTTTCTCCATTGCCCAGTTCCACTAGAATTTGTGGATAAGAAGGTATCTAGTACCAGTAGTATCAGGGCAGGGATAAGGAAAAACTGGAAATACGAATTAAAGTTAGTAAACGATCTTTGTTCTACTTCTCGTTTTTCAAGTTTGGCGATCTCACTATCTATTTTGGACAAAGCAGAAAACGTCTGATCAATCATATGAAATTCGCCACCGCCACTCTCTGCTACATCTTGGAGTAACCCTATATTTATAGCACTACGAACAGCGTTGCCAGCGGCATTTCTTTTATAAGTTGTTCTGCCTCGTTCTACAAAAGGAATGTTAGCCCCTTCTTCAGTGCCTATCCCTAAGGTAAATATAGTGGTGCCGTTCTCTCTCGCTGTCTTTGCAGACTCTATTGCTTCTTGCTCATGATTTTCTCCATCGGATATAATAATTAAAGCTTTCTGCGTCGGATTATCTTCGCCAAATATTCTCTGTGATAAATCTATAGCATCAGCTATCACTGTACCCTGGGTGCCGGCTTGGCTTGGGCTAGCAGAATTAATATAAAGATTCGCTGACGCAAAATCTGTAGAAAGTGGCATCTGTAGATAAGCACCTCCCGCAAAGAAGACCAAGCCTATCCTTTCACCTCTCAACTTCTTGATTAATTCGAGACAGAATCGTTTAGCTTTCTCCATCCTATTTGGCAAAATATCTTCTGCCATCATACTTTGTGATATGTCTAAGGCAATAATAACATCTGTTCTCTTAGCCTTTATCTTTTCTTTCCTATTACCCCACTGAGGATTAGACCACGAGACAAGCAATAAAACCAATACGCCAAGCAATAACCCAGATTTGAGCCATTCTTTCTTAGAAGACCATCCAGCATAAAGTCTTCTAAATACGGTGCTGTCTCCCAAGCCTTGTAACACATCATGCTTCCATCTCATAGTCCACCACACAAGCACTATGAGCAGGGGCACCAATATCAGAAAATATAATATGCTTGGTTCTTCTATTCTAAACATCAAATAAATCTTAAGGAAGCGTTCTCAATAAGGTGTTCTTCAATATGAATTCCAGTAATAAGAGAACTAAACCCACCAACATGAATTTCCTAAACTCTTCAGAATAACTATTAAACTGTGTGACTTGAATTTCGGTTTTTTCCAGCGTATTAATCTCGTCGTATATACGTTCCAGCCCAGCTTCGTCGGTCGCTCGATAATATTTTCCACCAGTTAGATCAGAAATCTCAGTCAATAATTCTTCATCAATAGCCACCCGGCTTAATCCAAATATATAACGACCATCACTCCGTCTTCGACTAGGCGCCATGGCACTACCGGAAGAGCCTACACCTATGGTATACACTTTTACATCTAACTGCTTGGCTATTTCTGCCGCTGTCAGTGGTTTTATATATCCTTGGTTGTTTTCACCATCCGTTAGAAGAATCACAATCTTACTTTCTGTTTCGCTTTCTTTGAGTCTATTAACAGCTGAAGCCAATCCCATACCTATGGCAGTACCATCCTCCATGACGCCGGATTCCATCCCATCTATAAATTCTTTGACTATTCTATGGTCCGTTGTCAGAGGAGATTGCGTAAAACTCTCACCCGCAAATACGACCAGACCTATACGATCATGTTCTCGCTTATCTATAAATTTCTTGGCCATTTCCTTACTTACTGTCAATCTGTCTGGCCTGAAATCTCTTGCCAGCATACTGGATGATAAGTCCATCACCATCATGATATCTATACCTTCCGCACGTACCTCTTCTTCCTTGAGCACCAATCTTGGTCTAGCAAGTGCAAAAATGAGTGATGCCAGAATCAGATACCTTAGCCAAGGAATTATCTTCAGTAATATGCTTTTGATACTAACTATATTGTCTACAGAACCTACATGAGGAAATCTGACACTGGAATCTAAGTCGTCCTGATACTTACGCTGAAACCACCATAGTAGTGGCAGCCCTAGTAGTAGGAGTAATACCCATGGATGTTGGAATTCGAAATTACCCATCGGCTTCCTGATTAGGTGAGATATTACTTGCTCGCTTTGTTTCTACCACAAACTTCTTTGCTTTAGTGAGAAACTGCTCATTAATGTCATCTGTGGTAGCAGCTTTGGCAAACTTAACGAGGTCGGCTATCTGTAGTATTTTTATTAGCTCACTTACTTGGCTAGCCTCTAAATCGGTATCCTTGAGCGAATTCGAAATCTCGTCTGTAGTGCTTTCCAGCGCATGGACACTATATCTTCCTTCCAGATATTCTCTTATGGTATAGGTCAGTTCTGTCTGATACTTTTTCACAAGTCCTTTCTTCCATGCAGCTTCATTTTCTATCTTATCTAATTTTCTGAGCGCAATAACATGGGATGGATCTTTGGGCTTATGCACGGCTACAACTACCTGTTCTTGTTTTCGTTTCTTGCCAAAAAAGAAATATAACAGTCCAAGAATAATAAGTAATGCTGGGACAAGGGTCCAGAGCCTCATCTTATCCCACCATTTTTTTTCAGTGGTGAGAATATCAGTTATAGGAAGTATAAGAGACGTTGTATCAGGATTCTGAATCCCTTGTGGTGGTTTGATAAAAACCACTGGATTCTCCAAATACATAATTTGGTCTGCTGCAATTAGAGAATCTGGATTTAATCTAGGGTGACTAAATTCAAAAATTCCTATGTCCCAAAATGCAGCAGTAAAGGTATCCCTGTATTCGTAAGCTGTGCGCAAATCAGTCTTTGGAATTAAATTGTATTGGAGTTGTTTGCTCGTCAGGTCTTCTATTCTTCCACGCCATTCTATGTCAGCGTATCTTGGAATGCCTGAGGTGTCCGAAGGATTAATAGGGACTAAAGAAACAAGACTGTCCCAGCCACTAAATTCTATAGTTTCAAACTGGTAAGACTGTGGCACCGTCAGTTTATAATACACCTCTATTTCATCTCCTATACGGATGCTGTCATTGGAAATGCTAAGCGAACTTATAATCTGGCCAAATGCAGAAATTTGCAAAAGAAAAAATACAAGAAAAGCTATGAGTCGATTTATTCTCATGGCTAGCCTATCCGTTTTTTGAAAAATTGTAAGAGCAGTTTTACATAGTCGTCTCCTGTACTGATGCTTAGGTGGTCTGCCCTATACCTGTTGAATGTGGAATTATAGTAATTGAAATTATCTTCATACCAATTATTGTACTTGTCTCTGACAGAAGAAGAGGTTGTGTCCAATATTACTTTCTGTCCACTTTCAGCATCTATACTCCTTACTATTCCAATATTCGGTAGACTTTTCTCTAGTGGATCATATATGTGCATTCCGATAATATCGTGGCGTCTAGATGCAATAGAAAGTGCTGCCTCATATCCTTGTGTCATGAAATCTGACAGGATAAATACGATGGCTTTCTTCTTTTGTATATTATTAAGATAGATCAATCCTTTTTCTAGATTGGTACCATGGGACGTTGGTTTGAAATAAATTATTTCTCTAATAATTCTTAAGATATGTTTTTTGCCCTTTTTAGGCGGAATATACTTTTCCACTTCATCAGCAAATAATATGGCCCCTACTTTATCATTATTTGTTATAGCTGAAAATGCAAGTACCGCACTCAGTTCTGCTGCGAGCTCGCTTTTGAATTGGACTAAACTTCCAAAGGCTGAAGAGCGGCTAATGTCTATAAGTAAGATTACTGTCAGTTCTCGATCTTCTTCGAAGACCTTAATGTATGGTTCATTGGTACGAGCAGTCACGTTCCAATCTATATTCCTCACATCGTCACCGTAGTTATAATTTCTTACTTCAGAAAAGGACATACCTCTACCCTTAAAAGCACTGTGATATTCTCCTGAGAAGATGTGCTTACTCAGACCCTTCGTCTTTATCTCTATTTTCCGTACTTTCTTAAGTATTTCTGATGCCTCCATATAGGAACTACTAAGGGACTTCTATGGTATTAATAATCTTGGTTATGATGTCTTCTTGTGTGATATTCTCTGCTTCGGCTTCATATGTTAGTCCTATACGATGCCTCATAACATCTGCACATATATTTCTAACGTCATCAGGAATGACAAAGCCTCTGCGATTTAGAAAAGCGTAAGCCTTGGCCGCTTTCGCCAAATTGATACTAGCCCTAGGAGACCCTCCATAATTAATTAATGAATTCAAGTCTTTCAATCCATATGACTCAGGGTCTCTCGTAGCAAATACAATATCGAGGATGTAATTTTCTATTTTTTCATCCATATATATTTTAGAAACCAATTCTCTCCCTTTCAGAATTACCTTAGGATCTACTACTGCCTCCACTTTACTCTCAGTCTGACCACTGATGGCTCTTCTGATGATTTCCTTCTCTTCTATTTTGTTGGGATAGTCAATCTTGACCATCAACATAAACCTATCCATCTGAGCTTCTGGAAGCGGGTAGGTCCCTTCTTGCTCTATCGGGTTTTGTGTAGCTAATACTAAGAAAGGCTCGGCTATAGAGAATGTTTCTTTACCTATGGTGACTTGCTTCTCTTGCATGGATTCAAGCAGCGCAGATTGTACTTTGGCTGGTGCACGGTTAATCTCATCTGCCAGAACAAAGTTGGTAAATATGGGTCCTTTCCTTACTGTGAAATCATTCAGGTTAGGATTATAAATCATTGTCCCTATGATATCTGCAGGTAGGAGATCAGGTGTGAACTGAATTCTGTTGAAGTCTGCATTTATGGCACCTGCTAAGGTCTTTATCGCCAGCGTTTTGGCCAGACCTGGCAGACCTTCCAGTAGGACGTGTCCTTTGGCGAGTAGCCCTAAAAGAAGGCGCTTCATCATATAATCTTGTCCCACGATAATCTTAGAAGTTGCCTCTTCTATTTGTTCCAGAAAAGCACTATCCAGCTGGATTTGCTGATTCAGCGCTTCGATGTCTATAGATGCTTGCATTCAGATATTTTTAAAAATTTTTGGTAGGCAAAATTATCCTATCTGCTCTAAATTGGTAGTCTTTTGTCCATTTAAAGTAAGGTTAAAAAGCATTTTTTAATATCCTTTCAATGTATTATTGTAGATAATGAAGTTCTTCACTATAATATTTTGTTTCCTTGTATTTTCTGTGCACTCTACTTCGGCTCAAATACATAATACAAAGTCTACTCAGGGCCTGCTTACAGATGGCACCAGTGATTATTGGAATCCTAGTAGTGACATTTTATTCAAGATTTTCAGAAAAAAATATCTTTCTGCGAACAGGGTAGATCATTATTATGAAGTGGTAGATTTTGTACTACTCGTAAGATTACGGCGGACTCATCCAAGAATTGCAGCCTATGAAAGAGCCGGAAGAACCAATGCTGCAGACAAGCTACGCAGACAAATCAAAGAGACTAATCAAGATTATGTCACCACAATGGAAAAATCTTATCCAGGCAAAGAATATTACTTCTATTATGCTGAGGAAGCTGATGAAGTATTCCAAGGACACAGCTTAAAAAACTTATATTCGGACTTGGAGACAAGAGCTGCAGACCGTGAAATAGAAGACATCGCCTATGTGCTCAGTGATCAGCCTCTTAGAATAAGCAAAGAAATTGCATTGAACCTATTTATTTATGATAAAGGTTCTTCACTGAAGAAAGTCAGCAAAAATGATTTACAAAAAACGAAGAGTATCTTCAGCTCAAAGTACAGTGCAGAGAATTCTGTAGAAAATTTTGTAAAGCGAATAAATAAGCGCCGTTAGTTCCCCATATATGTTACCTCTAGCGTATGTACAGCGCCAAGTGAATCTGTCAGTATAATGGTATTTCTATTGAGCCCAGCTGGAGGAGGAATCGTAATGCCAACACTCTTCTCAAAAAAGCTTCTATCCACTGGATCCAATGCCATCGGATTGCTCTCAAATGGGAGTCCATCAAAGGTCAACCTATCAGATTCTGTTAAGAAAGCACCAGTAAAGACAGCTATACTATCTATGGGAGATCCTAATGCATCCACCCTAAGGTCAAAGAAAACCTCATCACCTATGTCTCCAAATGGTTGATTTACTGTGAGTAATTCTATCGATGGAGGTGAAAAATCATTGAGCTCAGTATCTATCGTAATGGACGTTGCGTCAGTTCTATCGTCTATGGCAACGAGATCGAACTCATATATTACTCTGGTCTCTTCCGTGGGTGCCATGATTTCAAACTCCCAAGTGAATGAATTTTGCTGATCACCTTCTAATATAAAGAAGCTACCCGTCTGCACTTGTCCATCAATGGTATAGTCCGTTGTAGGCAATGGTTCGCCATTAAGTGTAACCTCTAGTGTTTCTAACAAAGAGTCTCCTCTAGATGCATCCACTATAAGGGAGAACGTACTTCCTGGGCGAACCGTAGAATTACCTTCTGTTAAGAAATTTATAGAATCTCTAAACTCTAAGGTAGGACCAAGGGGAAGCGGTGGGATTTCTTCCTGAGTCATAGGCACATCAAGAGGTAATTCAGAATCACAAGAACTTATCATCAAGCTGATAGCAACTGCAGTCACAAACAAATAAATTATATATCGTGTATTCATAGTAGTCGAAATTCAAGACAAAAACGTAGATATCACTCTCAAACGTGTTTTAAAAGGTACAAAAAAAAGAAAAGAGGCCATCTATAGCAATAGAAAGCCTCTTTTCATTATGTATTTTTTAAATTCTAAGTAATCTTAGAATTTGATATCCATCTCATAGAAATCACCATTTGCTTCAGAATCAATGAACACATCCACAACTTCTATTAGGTACAACTGACCTTCTCTAAGCGCAATGTACAAATCACCTACCTGAACAACATCCGTCCACGGCTCTCCATTACTATTAGTACCTGAAAGTGGTATTCCATTAGTCCATATTGTACTTATTTCCTGATCAGTCTGTACACCTTCGAAAGTGAACGTCTCAGGTAGTCCATTCTGATTTGGAATCAGTTGTCTTAGCTCTGTACCGTTTGCACCAGAAATACGCTGCAACCAATTAGCTTCTATAGGTCCTGAGTCTATGCCGTTATCTACTAGCTCGGCAGAAACATCTGCACTTCCTGTACTTGCACCTGAATCTAAGTCAAGCCCTCCTGTCCCTGCAGGGCCTGCTCTATTGAATAAGGCACCTTGCAACACAGTTACTGGTTCGCCTGAAACACCATTCGGGAATGTATTTATGACAATAGTGAGGATGGCTAGGTTATCATTTGCGTCTTCTACTGCAATTGAATAAGCCTCTTCGCTCTGATCATCTTGTGCTCTAATGCATAGTGTTTCCGAAAATCCTCTTGCATTATCCGCTGAGAGGAAGAAAGGATTCTCTAATACCTGATCTGCTGCAGATGACCCTCCAAAAAATAATCTTTCTGGGTCAAGCGGCGTACCTGCTTCGTCTACTACTATAAAATCTTCTAGGTCAGCGTTACCAGCTGCCACTTCTATATTAAGGCAAACAAGGCTACCCGCCTCTGCAATGATAGTGCTGTTCCCAATAAGTGTTATCTCAGGTTCAGCGTCCATACCCGTCAACTCAGTATTTATTTCAATATCAACAACGGCCGTATTACCCGCCTCGTCAGCTACGGCAAATTGGTATAGTGAAGCGCTTCTGTCTTCTTGTGCTTTGATATCTAATCTAATAGAAAATGATTCTTGGAATTCTGGTGGTAGTAAAACCGCAGATGACGGCGCTGGCTGCCCGTCTATCGTAATTCTATTTGCGAAGTCTTCTAGTCTTGAATCGTTCTCATTGATCGTCAAACTATTCAATGGAGAAGTGCCTTGAGCGGCATTTAGCTGAACTGAAAATACTTCTCCTGGCTCAACATTCGCATCCATAGACAAGAATGGAGCATCAGTACCAAAAGAAATGGCTGGACCTTCTTCTGTTCCTCCTCCACCACCACCTCCTGGAGGTCCTAAGATGTCTTCCTCACAAGAGGTCATTAATAGTGAGCCTACTAGGAGTAATAACCCAAATTTAAATATGTTTTTCATAGTGAATTTTTTTATGGAAAATGTGTGATTTTGAAACGATGTGGAATTGACATAAAAAGCTAAAATGACGTTAAATGAATGAATAAGCCATTAAGAACTCTGTTTCGGTTTGCAAAAATACATCATTCAGTAATGAGTATCAATGCAAAAAAATGAGTGGATGATTTAGAAACCAACCACTCATTATATTCAAAATATAGGAATTGCTTTTTGTAACAAGATGTTAATTCTGCTTAATCACCTCTTTTGTTACTTCTCTTGTAATCTCTATTGTTTGCGGGCCTGCAATGATTTTGAACTCCGTTCTACGATTCTCACGATGTTCATCATCAGAACATTTTACACCATTCTTACAATGATTCAGTATCACAGACTCTCCATATCCTACTGGCTTAATACGTTTTTTAGAAATCCCTTGATCTAATAGCCAGTTGGTTGCAGATTGCGCTCTTCTCTGTGATAAATCCTCATTATAGGTGCTTCGCCCTTGCGCATCCGTATGTGATGACAATTCTATCACCATATCCGGATACTTTACCATAAGATTATACAATTCTGATAAATCTTTCTCAGCATCTGACAAGATCTTGGTATCATCAAAATCGTAGTATATGTTATTCATCCTTATAGGCTCATTTCTAGTAATCGTCTCTGTGATAATTTCTACCTCAGGTTCTTTTGGCAATGGCTTCAGTGCTATCGTCTTTTTGACTGTATAGTTGTCTATGATACCTGCTGTATTAAAAGAAATGGAGTCAGGATAGTACCCATCCAATGTAATTACTGCCTTGTATTTGTAATCTGCATCTAAGGCAAAGTTAAACTCATTGCCTAGGGCATTGAATTTCGAGTCAGTAGGATTAGAAATTGGGTCAGTCACATTATCTAATCTGATAGATGCCCCTTTTAGTGGTTCATTATCTGAATCGATTACAGTAGCGAGTAGGTCTATGACAATTTCTTTGATTTGAAAAGAAAAGATATCATCACAACAAGTTTTACTCTTGAGTCTTTTCTTACCTTCTGTAGGCCTATTAGATACAATGTAACCACTCTTTCCTCCAGCATTGATACTGAAGTAAAGGTCATCAAATGATGAATTATACCCAAAGCCTAAATTCTCGCTTCTGCTCCAATTGCTTCCATCCCAAACAGTATAGAAAATATCAAAACCTCCTATGGTCGGTCGGCCATTAGTACTATAATATAGCGTACCATCTTGGTAGTATGGGGATAAATCATCCTTTGGCGTATTAATATCCTCGCCTAAGTTAACTGGTGTAGAAAACTGTCCGTCTCCTTGGATGTTGGCATAATAAATATCCATACCTCCTGAACCGCCTGGCATATCTGACACAAAGAATATCACATTCCTGCCGTACAATTCTCCTACTGCTGGATGCTTGGCATGCCATTCACCATTTAGAGCAGATACTGGTTCTGGCGCACTCCATCCTGTATCTTTCTTATAACTTACCATGATAATGGAAGAAGTTATTTCAGTGGCTATTGTCTGTACCCTGGTAAAGTACATTGTTCTTCCATCCCGTGAAAATGCCACAGTGGCATTATGATAATCTTCTCTATTAATTACATCTTCCAGTGCATCTGATTTATCAAACTCCCCTTTGTCATTTTTTTCTGCGACAAATAGCTTAGCGTGATATTCATCTTCTTCATTACTAACTTCTATGGGCTTGCTCCTATCGAAAGATCCATAGTAAAGTAATCCGTCATCAGGATTTTCTCTTGGGCTGAACTCACCAGATCCAGAATTAACTTCTTTATCTAAGACCTTGAATGAGGTTTCTAGGTTAGGTTCCATTCCTACTAAGAGGTTAATCCCTTCTACTTCAAATTGGGCATCTTTTACCCCTTCTTCATTTTCTGACAAACTCATATATCGATTAAACTCCTTGAGCGCTAGGTCATATTTACCTAGAGCCTTAAGGGTCTTTGCATAATCTAATATTATCTCTACATACTGCAATTCATCATCCTTACCTATTAGTCTTTTGTATGTCTTTGCCGCTTTCTCATAATCGCGAATTTCATAACTCAACTCAGCAATCTTAATAGAGAATTCGTCTTTAGCACCTCCATCATCTCTGCTTCTTTTATCTCTGAGGTCATCATAAGCCTCTTCGAACCATTCAAGTGCCCCAAAATAGTTTGCATTAGATTCCGCTTCCTTAGCTGCTTCTACCTTTTGGTCAAAAGAATTGTTTCTGATGGGTTGTCCATATACAACTACACAGATGAGGGTAAAAATCCCAAGTGACAGTATTTGCTTCATCATGATATTCTCTTTCTTGTTGTATAATGAATTTGACTTAGAGTCTTGGGCAGATAAACTTAGGTTCCACCTCTGGCTTCTTATGCCAATTAAATAATTTAGTAACAGCCAACTCAAAGGCTCCTACTGTGCTCGATGAAGGTCTTAACGGACCTAGATTGACATCATAACTCAATCCTACTCTCAAATCTTTGGTGTCGTAAGCCAAGTACAATGGAATATCAAAGTCATTGACAAATCTGGCACCAAAACCAAAGAGGAAATTAATTTGTTGCTCTGGTTTAAATGCATAACTGAAAAGTGCTTGAGCTACAACATTAGTACTGACACCTTGCCTTTGCAAAATAATGTTAGGATTAAACCCTAGTCGGTTATTAATGTCAGTATATAGGAAAACGTAAGCGTTTATTCTTCTATTGAGGTTTTCTACTCTCGTTGGGAGTGGATTTGGATTCATTCCAGTAGTATCTGGATCTTGGACAGATAGTCTAGGTTCGAATATGTGATCACCGGCAATTCCAATTCTTATATCAGCAGATTTACCCAATGGCGCATCTAAGCCAAATCCAATGGCGTAATCAGAGGTCGTTTTGGAGCCTGGACCATTTGGATTAAGAGCATTGTTATTCAACCATACTCTTAAGTCATTACTCTCCATTCCTAGTTCACCATTTGGTCCTTGAGTTGCTAATCTTCGTGGATCTGCAAACGCATCTCTATCTTGTCCTCCAAATTGTACTTGAACAGCGCCATACTTGACGCCTACCGTAAATACTTTATCTTTTCGTTTTCCGAAGGCTAGGTGATATGCGCCCAAAATTCCTGTAAACTGACGACTTAATTCACCAACTCCCGCAAGCGAAGACCTAGAAAATGCTCCTCCTACTGAAATCCAATCTCCTTCAGAAAAACCAAAATCTATATTATAATCTAACATGAGACTCAAATCTAAGAAGCCATCTCCATTGGTCACTGTCCGACCCTCATCTCTCACAATTGCATTAACTCTCAGGTTGCCATAAAAAGCACCAGTCAACGAGGGACTGACGACTGCAGGTGCAAACTGGAAGAAACTATTGTGAAAATCCTGCGCCTGTACAGTGCTAAAGCCTGAAAACAAAAGTGCTATGAATAGATATTTTAATTTCATATCAGCGTTAATCTTTAATAATCGAATGAAAACCAAGTGGTTACATATGATAAGGGAATATCTTTACCGTTCATCCCCAAACGACGCTAAATTAGTTGATTAATTGGTGTAAAAGAAATCATATCTCGCTTTCCATTTGTTGTTCCAATTTTGAATTATTAACCCCTATTCGTCCTGAGGGCTACGTAATTATCTGGCTCTCTATGTAGTAACTCTGTCATGACATTATTATTGTACTTAATATTGCCTAGTGAAGTCGGTATTTATATCCGTATTGTTATTATGCCCGGTGATATTCTTGAGTGGGCAGCATTATCCTGACACATTCACTTCTAGCGCAGATAGCCTATCTGACCACTCAGTAGATTATTCTAAGAGAAAAAAAATTGTTCTTGCTGCTGGAATAAGTGGTTATACCGCTACGGCTACAGGACTCTATTTTGCTTGGTATAACCAATTTGACCAAAGTGCCTTCCATTCATTTGATGACTGGGATGAATGGGTTCAGATGGATAAAGCAGGACATGTGTACTCAGCATATTTACAGTCTGATCTCATCTATGGGGTGAGTAGATGGGCTGGTTTTGATAAAGACCAAGCTTTGAAGCTCGGTGCGATTTCTAGTCTAGCTGGTCAGCTGGGTATAGAAATTATGGATGGATTTTCCACACAATGGGGTTTTTCTTGGACTGATATGGGATCCAATCTGTTAGGCACCTCACTTTTCTATTTTCAGCAAAAGCACCTAGGATATCAGATATTCAGGATGAAATTCTCTTATTGGCCTGTTAGTTATTCTCCTTCTACATTCAGTAGTTTAGGTGGCCAAGCCTTCAGTTCTGAGGAAATTAGGTCACAATCACTCTTTGGAAGTGGAGGAATAGAGCGATTTTTAAAAGACTACAACGGGCAGACAATTTGGATATCTAGCAGTTTATATCGCTTCTTCCCTCGAAGAAATATACCTAAGTGGCTTGCCATCTCTTTTGGCTATAGTGGTCAGAATCTTTACGGAGGTGTATCTAATGAGTGGGAAGTAGATGGACAATTGTTCTCAGTAGATAATCCTAGGACCCGCCAGTTTATCCTTGCTTTAGACTATAATTTAAGTGAGCTTAAAAGTAACAGACCTTTAGTCAAGAGTCTCCTCAGATTTGCCAATATTATAAAATGGCCTGCGCCTGGAGTGTCTTACAGCAGAGCCGATGGGTTTTCTTTTCATGTGGTCTTTACGAACTAGCGTTAATGACTTTTCCATCTTGTAATTAGTATCTTTGTGTCACCTTTAGAATTAGGATTATGAAATATCTATTATCCCTTGTTACAGTTCTACTTCCTATCTTATGTTCCGCTCAGTATATCAGTGGTGTTACTATTCCTGATACTTCTATGGCTATGGTCATGGATGATAATGATGCAGCTTATCGATTTGCGAAGACGATTACCTCTGAAGACCTAAGCAAGCATCTGCATGTACTAGCGTCAGATGAGTATGAAGGCAGAGAGACCGGAGAGAAGGGCAATGACTTGGCGGCCACCTATATCGCCAATCATTTTAAATCATTGGGATTGCCAACTGTAGGTTCCGAAAACAACTATTATCAGAATGTGGCTTTCAATAAAACCAAGTGGAATAAAAATGAGATTAAAGTTAATGGGAATACATACAAACACCTATGGGATTATCTGGCATTTGCTACCTTGAACATGGGTGATACCTATTTAGAATCTGATGATATTTATTTTCTAGGATACGGTATAGAAGACGCCAAATACAATGACTACAAGAATGATAACCTAAGTGGAAAAGTCATTTTAATCAATGAGGGAGAGCCTGTAAATAATGATGGTGTATCACTCATCACAGGAAACACCGAAACCTCAGAATGGACAGATAATATTTATAAGAAATTAGAGCTGGCTAAATCAAAAGGGGTTAGACACGTATTTATCATATCTAATGACGTCAAAAAATTCTTAGCTCAGAATAGAAAGTTTCTCATGTCAGCGAATCTGGAGCTAGGGGATGGTCAGAATGATTCTGCCTTTGCTAATCATACTTATATTTCTACTAATATTGCCAAGGACTTGATAGGTAAAAAAGACAGAAAAATAAAGCGCTGGAGGAAGAAAAATAAGAAAAAAGGGAAGTCTGGTAAGGTGAAATTAAAGTCCTCGCTAGAATATGTGATGGATAAAAATGTAGATATCTTGAAGGGAAGAAATGTGGTAGGCTACATAGAAGGTACTGATAAGAAAGATGAGCTCATCGTGATATCTGCACACTATGATCATCTCGGCAAGAGGGGCGAAGATGTCTATAATGGGGCAGATGACAATGGATCTGGAACAAGTACTGTACTAGAGATAGCTGAGGCTTTTGCAAAAGCTAAGGGAGATGGAAATGGACCAAGGAGAAGTGTACTATGTTTGCTGGTTACTGGTGAAGAGAAAGGACTATTGGGATCCCAATATTATGCAGAGAATCCTATGTTCCCTATAGAAAATACGGTAGCAAATGTCAACATTGATATGGTGGGAAGAGTAGATGAAAAGCATCAAGATAATCCTGAGTATATCTATGTCATCGGTTCTGACAGGTTGAGCTCAGATTTGCACAAAATAAATGAAGAGGTAAATCAAAAGTATACTCAGGTTACTTTAGACTATAAGTATAATGACGAAGCAGATCCTAATAGATACTACTTCCGGTCTGACCACTATAACTTCGCACGCAAAGGCATACCTGCTATCTTCTTTTTTAATGGAACACATGAGGATTATCACCGAATAAGCGATACTGTAGAAAAGATCAACTTTGATAAAATGGAAAAAGTTGGTCGTCTATTTTTTCATACCGCCTGGGAATTGGCAAATAGAGAAGATAGAATTATAGTGGACGGTAAGGTAGAATAAGAATAAGCTAAACTATTCGTAACGTAGGGATTCGATAGGGTCTAATCTGGAAGCTTTCAGTGCTGGGTAAAGGCCAGAAAAAGTACCGACAACGATACAGACTGCTATGCCCACTGACATCCAGAGATAAGGTACGACGAACTGGCCGCCAATAACCTTGGCGAGGCCTACACCTACTAACACGCCAAGAACGATTCCGACCAGCCCACCCATAATAGTAATTACAACAGCCTCCATCAGAAACTGGAATAAAATATTAGTCCGTGTGGCACCAAGCGCTTTTCTTACACCTATTTCTCTTGTCCGCTCCGTGACTGTCACCAGCATGATATTCATAAGGCCAATGGCTGCCCCTAACAGTGTAATCAGTGCTATAGCGATAGTGGCTAATCTCAGCTCTGTCGTCAGTTCCTTTAGAGTCTGAAGTATGCCATCACTTTTTCTGATGTCAAAATCATTTTTTTGGGTGGATTTAAGCCCCCGAATATTTCGCATTATGCCTGTTGCTTCTGCTACTGCATTGTCCATCTGTGTCGGGTCTTTGATAGATGCCATCAAGCTATAATTCCTATTGGTGGTGCCATAATATCGTTTGGCATTAAGTAAGGGAATGAATACCCTTCGGTCATGAGATTGGGTCATAGAAGCGCCCTTACTGTCTAGCACACCTATTACTTTGTATCTCGTATTACCCACATGCACAATTTTCCCTATTGCTTTCTCTGGTTTCTTATCAAATAGGGTCGTCACCAGTTCATTACCGATAATGATTTTATGATCTCCATTATCAATTTCGGTTTGCGAAAAATTACGACCTTCCTTGACATCATAAGCAGAAGCACTCAGATAGTTTTCGTCTATACCAACTAATCTAATATTGGGATTGGTTTTTTCTTGTTTGTACTTGACGACGGAGTTCCACTGACAAAAGGTATTGACAGAAACATTAGCGGAAGAAAAATCAAACTGTTCCTTGAATGCCATGGCTTGTCTAAAATCAATAGGGTCTGCACGTTTTGCTTCACGACCATTTTGCCGTGACTGCATATTGTTTCTTGCAGGATATACATGAAATGAATTGGCGCCCATCCTATTGAAGCTACTACTCATAGAATTAAGTATGGTGTCAATGGCCGTAAGCATGCCTACAAGACAACCTATCCCTACTGCAATTATCAGTAAGGTCAGCAAGGCTCTAAGAAAATTAGATTTTATAGAGTTTAGCGCAATTGATATGTTTTCTTTTAAATCCATAACAGTGCTTCTAAGTTAACTTTATTCTCAATTTAGGGATGAGTTTATAGAGCCACACTCAAAATTTCTAGATAAAGACCACAGATAGACCTAGTAACTGTCGGCATAGGTGTCTGTAATGGCTTTGGATATTTCAGGATGCAAATGCTTATTGCTGGCTATGATGCCACCAGTCTCAAGATACTGATTCCCATTATTGAAATCTGTCAGTACACCACCGGCTTCTTCCACCAAGAGCACGCCTGCCGCAATGTCCCAGATGTTTAGGAAATTCTCATAGTAGATATCCAATTTGCCACTAGCTATATAGGCCAGATCTAGTGCCGCTGACCCTAATCGTCGAATTCCTCTACAATTAACCACACAAAACTGAATCAGGTCCAAGCTTTGCTGCATATCTCCATCCCTTCTGTAAGGAAATCCAGTAACAACGATTGCCTTATTCATTTTATCCACCTGACTTACTGAGATAGGTTTATTGTTCATCCAAGCCCCTTGGCCCCGAATAGCGGCATAAGCAGTGTCATGCATAGTTTCATAGACTACGCCGAGGGTAATAACACCATTTTCCATTAGAGCAATCGAAGTAGAAAAGTGGGGTATTTTTCTTAAAAAATTTGTGGTGCCGTCTAAAGGATCTATAATCCATACTTGGGCTTTATCTGGATCATTCTTAGTGTCCTCTTCAGTGATAAGACCGGCGTCAGGCGTGACTTGCATTAGTTTATCTACAATCATCTTCTCCACCTCCTTATCCACATAACTTACCAGACTATTGAGTTCTTTTTCTTCTATATCACTGGCTTCTACTTTCTCTAAATGCTCACGCATATAGATGGAAACCTCTCTACAAAGGTCTACGACATAATTTCGGAGTTCGATTTTAGGATTGGTGGCCATATTCTATGAATATTTATTTTCTAGCCCATCTCGGCAACCACCTCAGTCACTTCTGGCACCATTCTTTTCAGCATGCCTTCTATACCTGACTTAAGTGTGACTGTGGATGAAGGACAACCACTGCATGATCCTTGGAGTATAACGGCTACTTTTCCTTTATCAAAAGACTTAAATTCTATGTTACCACCATCCATCTCTACTGCTGGTTTTACATATTGGTCTATCAATCCTTTTATTTTCTTGACTATTTCTGCTTCATCACCTTCATACTGATAGGCTACCCCTTTTTCCTCTTCTAATTTTTGCATTGCCTCTTCAAATCCCTCATTAAGTATTGTTTTACCCTCAGTCACATAGGCTTTGATAAATTCCTTACCAGGCAACATGATATCCTGCCATTCGTAGTTCATTTCCTTAGTAATCGTGACAAAGTTGTTGCATATATAAACCCCTTTCACATAGGGTAAATCAAATAAGGCAGTAGCCAGTGGGGACCAATCCTTAGCAAGCTCTGGTGTTCGGAAGTCTGCTGTGCCCTTGTGTAGCATTCTATTTGTGACAAACTTGAGCGAATCTGGATTCGGTGTTTGTTCTGTATATAACATAACTGGGGATGATGTCTTAGTTTCCATATTTATTATCTGCTTTGTCTGTAAAAACCTTCAAACTTAATCAAGAACGAAATTAGGTAGTTTTTGGTTCTAAGGTGTAAACAATTACAAAAGACAATTTATTAAAGAATTAATGCACTATTCTGTCTTAGAAGTCACTTTTAAGTCAAGTATACATTCAAATTGATTATATATCCCAAAAAAACGATCTTGCAGCCTTGAAACAGACTAATATTCCCAATTTGCTGTTTGATGGTCGAAAAACAGCCATGCGAATACCCATTGATCAGAGAATTCTTTAATTATATAATTGGATCATAAACTGCAAAAAGCCCTGGATAAAGACGAGGAAGTACTCAAATCACTGAGTCTATCCAAGATTATTCTGCCCGTGATTATTGGGCTAGCCGTTATTTTATATATGGTTTTCCGTCAATTCAAGCTGGACGCCTTTCAGCAGATTCAGTGGAATACCAGATTATGGAGTTACTTAAGTATTGCGCTTTTTGTGTATGTCCTTCGCCATCTTTTCTATTCATACCGACTGAAAATTCTGAGTGACCACGAGTTTAGTTTCAAGCATTCCATCGAGTTAGTCTTCATCTGGGAATTTGCCTCAGCTATTTCGCCTACTTCTATAGGTGGATCCGCTGTTGCCGTCTTTTTTCTTTCCCAAGAAAAGATATCTGCTGCTAAGGCTGTATCTATTGTGCTTTATACTGTGATTGTGGATACTATTTTCTTTCTTCTAAGTCTTGTCTTTTTGCTGAGCATATTTGGACCTTCACTGATAAGACCTAATATGACCAGTATGTTCGAAGGTTTCGGAATCACATTCATGGTTGTGTGGCTCTTTATGCTTTCCTATGGTGGCATATTGCTGTGGGGGTTGTTCCGTCCAAGGGTCATTAAGAGAGTGCTCATGACGATGGCAAAGCTTCCTCTAATCAAGCGATTCAAAAGGACCTTATATCAAACTGGGGAAGATGTGGTGGTCACTTCTAAGGAACTCAGAAATAAGCCCATGAGTTTTCATTTTCAAGCCATTCTGCTTACGTTAGGCGCTTGGGTAACTAGATTCTTATGTGTCAATTTTATCATACTGGCCTTGGTAGAAATGGATTGGAATTGGATGGAACAATTTCTGATCTATGCTCGGTCAGAAACCATGTATGTCATTACCCAATTCACACCTACACCTGGAGGTTCTGGTGTCATGGAATTGATGTTCTCGGGATTCTTTTCTGATTTTGTGTCTAAAGGTGTAGGATCTGTCGGGGCATTGCTATGGCGATTAATAACCTACTACCCATATCTTATTATCGGGGCACTCATCATTCCTAACTGGATAAGACGGGTTATGAAATCTAAAAAGCAAAAAAGGAAGGCCTCTTAGAACAAGTCGGTGATATATTTCCACAATTCAAATTTATTGACTATCACTGCCCCTACGATGAAGACTAGAATATAATAGGCCCATTTATTAGCCTCTTTCATACGTGTCATATAAGTAGATGCCACATACCCACCTATGGCTTGACCTACAGACAGAAGCAGTCCCATTTTCCATACGATCATCCCTTTGTATTGGAATATCATGATGCCTACGATAGTATATAAAGCAACAATACCAATCTTAAGTCCATTGGCCAGAATCAATTCATATTTAGCCATGCCAACAGCCACCATCAAAAAGATGACCCCGAATCCTACTTGCAGAAAACCAGCGTAGATGCCTAATAAGAAATAGATAGGCATAGTAATGTATGGTGAGATTGGCTGCAAATTCTTTGTGGGCTGAATAAAACGTTTAGGGTTGGATAAAAGCAATAGAAATATGGGGATGAGTAGAATCTTTAAGGCTTGCTTGAATCCTTCTGCATCAAGCTGAGTAGCCAGGACCACACCAACCATAGCCCCTAAGAAAACAGCAATAACTATGGTCTTATCACTAGCAAGATCCAGCTTCCCATTCTTATGAAATGTATAAGTGCTCACAGAACTACTTGCTAAAACATTAACCCGATTAGTAGCATTAGCAATGTGCCCTGGTATACCCAAGATATCTGTGTATATCGTTAGGGTAATTATGGATCCAAATCCCGCAAAGGCATTTAGAATGCCTCCAAAGAATCCACCTATTAATGATATTATTATTTCGCTTGTTCCCATGTTCTCGTCAGATAGCAAATACTCGATAGCAAAAAGAACAAATAAAATCCAATACTGAATGTTCTCTCTACAGTATTCTCTACCATAGCAGAAAGAAAAACGATACAATGCAAGGCAAGAAAATATGGATCATAATGTCCTCGCATATAAATCAAGGGTAGAAATGCAGCCAACAGATAGAATCCAAGCCCTACAAAACCCATTCCCGCTAGCACAAAAAGAATTTGATTATGAGGAAAATGATTAATCTTTCGCCCTAATTTTTCCTGATACTGTTCCTGACAAGCTGCTTTAAGATCGCCAATACCTGTACCCACCAACTTGTGCTCTTTAAAAATCTCCACACCAACCTGCAGCGAATAGAGCCGTTCCGAATCAGAATAATTCAAGCCTTTACCCTCCTTATACTGCCCTAAATCCCAATTGGCATAGCTCATCTTCTTTTTAAGGCTGGGTACGACATTTACAGCAATAATTGGTGCCAATACAAAAAAGACCAACATACCCGCTAATAACTTGTAGTTCTTCCTTGTAATCACAGTATAGAGGCCTAAGGCTATGCCCGATAAATAGAGCACCGCCAATCCACTTCTGACAGCTAATACATGTAGAAAGATGAATAAAAAGAGGGATAATAGAAGCAAAGTGCCCTTGGTCCCTATCTTGATTACGCGTTTTTCTTCGTTGTACAAGAATAAGCTCACCAAACAGGCAAAAGCAACAAAAATGCTATACTCCGTGTGATCCACTGGTGTGGTGATCGCCTGACCCTTCTCTATCGCCTGATTCAAAGCATCAAAATTCATCAGATAATTTGTGAGTACTCCCAGCGAAACGATGGCTACAATGACAACGAAAGTCATCAGATAATCATAAAAGCGCCGACTCACTTGTTCCCTGGATAGGTAGAATGCTATCGGTAAAAAAAGAAAAGGAGATTTCTTGGATACAAAGGCCAGCCAGGAAGTATAATCTTCAGAATTGATTCCCGACAGCAAGGTCATAATGAATATGAGTAGGGGAGGTAAGAAATATTTTACCAAAGGACCATTCCTCAATTGGTGCCTGAAGTACCATAAGGCCGTAACACAAACCAAGACCATACCTATAGCTAGGAGTGCTTTGGAAGAAACAAGTCCTACTAAGAATACAAGGATGCTAACATCCAAGGCATTTATACCGTCAGCAGGCTTATGGGTCACTCTGGGCATATGGCGAAAATAACACAATGAGTTAAAAGTATAGCTTAACTTTGTCTGCTTACAAAATTGGCAGGCCTATGGATGCTTTCGAAAAGATAAATAGTTTGGTGTCAGAGATTGAGTCTTCTGAGCTAAATACTAGTGAGGTATTAGAGAATTTTAGAATCCGTTTTTTAGGGACAAAAAATATAATCAAACCGCTGTTTTCTGAGATTAGAAATGTCCCAGGAGATCAGAAAAAGGCATTTGGGCAGGCACTGAATCAACTCAAAAATACCGCAGAAGAAAAATACAATCAGCATAAGGAAATTATAGCCACCAGTGAAGAAGCCTCTGCCTCCGCTGGCAAGGACTACACCCTACCTGCACCTCCATACACAATGGGGTCGCGACACCCTGTATCCATTGTGATGGACAGGATGATAGATATATTCGAAAAGATTGGGTTCGTGGTAGCAGAAGAAAGAGAGGTAGAAGATGACTGGCATAACTTTACAGCAATGAATACGCCTGCAGACCACCCCGCCAGAGATATGCAGGATACTTTTTATCTAAAGGATTCTACCACACAATTACTCCGTACACATACGTCTTCCGTGCAAGCCAGAGTGATGACCACTCAGAAACCACCTATCAGAATCATTGCACCGGGAAGAGTGTATAGAAACGAAACAATCTCTGCCAGATCACATTGTCAGTTCCATCAGATAGAAGGTCTATACATAGACGAGAATGTTTCCTTTGCAGACATGAAACAAACACTGCTTTATTTTGCAAGAGAAATGTATGGAGCAGATACAGATATACGTTTAAGGCCAAGCTATTTTCCATTCACTGAGCCAAGCGCAGAAATGGATGTCTGGCTAGGCACGGATACACCGACCACTAAAAAGCTGACTAAAGGCACAGGCTGGTTAGAGGTTTTGGGTTGTGGCATGGTGGACCCTAATGTGCTGAAGAACTGTGATATAGACCCAGAGAAATATACTGGTTATGCTTTTGGCATCGGCATAGAAAGGACAGCTATGCAGAATTATAATATCAGTGATATCAGATTACTTTTTGAAAATGATATCAGATTTCTGAGACAATTCAGTTCAGTAATATAACTGCGCCTATATGAAACCGTCCATACCTAAAGGAACCAGGGATTTTCTCCCTTCACAGGTAGCCAAAAGAAATTACATCTTTTCTATCATCAAAGAAGCTTTCCAGACTTATGGCTATGTCCCTATAGAGACGCCTGTCATGGAAAAGCTCTCTACATTGACAGGAAAGTATGGGGAAGAAGGCGACAAGTTGTTATTCAAAATTCTCAACAATGGAGACTACCTGAACAAAGCAGATGCAAAGGCATTAGACAATAAAGACTCTAAAAAACTCATCTCATCTATTTGCAGTCGCGGTCTTCGGTATGATCTGACTGTGCCCTTTGCACGATTTGTAACTATGCATCAGAATGATATCTCATTTCCTTTTAAAAGATATCAGATACAACAGGTATGGCGGGCAGACAGACCTCAAAAAGGCAGATATAGAGAATTCTATCAGTGCGATGCTGATGTCGTAGGCTCAGACAGTCTGATGTATGAAGCGGAACTCATGCAGCTATTTGATATCGTTTTCCATCGCTTGGGTATAAAAACTACCATCAAAATAAACAACCGAAAAATCCTGTATGGTCTTGCAGAATCTCAAGGAATTCAGGACCTGTTTATGTCCATGACTATTGCGATAGATAAATTGGATAAAATAGGCTCAGAGAAGGTGATAGAGGAAATGGTACAAAAGCAAATTCCTGAAGACAAAGCCAAACAGATTATTAAACTACTTAACACAGATAACCTTACTGATCTGGAAGTTGCTTTTGAAAATAGTGAGACTGGTCTAAATGGGATAGCAGAACTTAGACAATTCCATAGCTACAGTGACTTATCACCCTTGCATAATAAGTTGTCGTTTGACATCTCTCTGGCAAGAGGTCTAAACTATTATACTGGATGCATCTTCGAAGTCGTTTCTGATGAGGTTCAAATTGGGAGTATTGGTGGCGGAGGACGTTACGATGACTTGACTGGGGTATTCGGCATGCCAGGTGTTTCAGGAGTAGGCATCTCTTTTGGTTTTGCTCGAATATATGATGTCATGGAAACGCTGGAATTATTTCCAGAAGATGTGACTAAACAAATCGACTTGCTATTAATCGGAATGGATGATGCCTCTCATCTGCACGCCTTTGATTTGTTATCCCAATTAAGAAGCAAAGGCATAAACTGTGACTTATATCCTTCACCTACCAAACTCAAAAAGCAGATGAAATATGCTAATGATAAGTCTGTACCATATACCCTACTGGTCGGTTCAGAAGAAATGGCATCAGGCAGTTACACACTAAAGAATATGTCAGAAGGGTCTCAGCAGAAACTGTCATTAGACGGTGTCATATCAAAACTGTCTAGCTAGTTGTGGATTCTATAGGGCAATTACAAAAGAACTTGCTTGAGGGTAAAGTCACTTCTGTAGAGATTGTTAATGCTTGCCTACAAAACATAGAAAAGACTAAGGGTCATAATGCCTATATAGAGGTCTATGCAGAAGAAGTTTTGAGTCAAGCTGCTGCTCTAGATGCTAAAATCACGGAGGGAGGCACTCTAGGTCCTTTATTTGGGGTTGTTTTCTCTATTAAGGATAATCTCTGCTATGAAAACCATCATTCCACAGCAGGTTCAAAAATTTTGGAAGGCTTTAAATCCCCATATTCTGCAACAGTTGTCAGTAGAATACTCGCCTCAGATGCCCTTATCATCGGAAGGACCAACTGTGATGAAATGTGCATGGGTTCTACTAACGAAACATCCATCTATGGGCCTGTGAAGAATGCACTTGATAAAGAAAGCGTATCAGGCGGCAGTTCTGGCGGTGCAGCAGTTGCGGTGGCCCTGGACACCTGTCACATATCCATAGGCTCTGATACAGGAGGGTCGATTCGCCAGCCAGCTGCATTCAATGGTGTCTACGGATATAAGCCCACCTATGGGACAATTCCACGCTGGGGCCTCATCGCATATGGCTCCTCTCTGGACACGATAGGGCTATTGGGAAGAAATATAGCGGATTTCCAAAAGGTCATGTCTGTGCTCTCCGGATCAGATGAACAAGACAGCACAGCCTATAAGCCTGCAATCCAATTCAATCCGACAGAGAAACCAAGAAAAAATTTCAAAATCGCCTATAGCCAAGACCTTTGTGCTCATCCAGATATGGATAAAGCGCATCAGTTGCATATGGCGGAATATATTGCCGCACTTAAAGAGAAAGGTCATACTCTGACCTCAGTAGACATGCCCTTGACAAATTTCTATGTGCCGACTTACTATGTGCTAGCGACAGCTGAGGCCTCATCTAATCTGAGCAGATATGATGGTATCCGCTATGGTCACAGGACCAGCGCTGCGGTTGAGGATTATAGGGAAATGATGACCTTGTCCCGCTCTGAAGGATTTGGAGAAGAGGTTAAGAAAAGAATTATGTTGGGGACTTATGTTCTTAGCGAAGGCTACTATGATGCTTATTATAAGAAAGCGCAAAAGGTTAGAAGAATGATTAAGGAAAACTTGGAGACCATTCTTAAAAGTCATGACCTCTTTTTACTTCCCACCACAACATCAGATCCCTGGCGAATAGGACAAAAACCTACAGATCCGCTCATTCACTACTTAGCTGATATCTATACAGTGTTAGCCAGCTTATCTGGGTTTCCCGCTATTTCGATACCTTCCAAGCGCTCTACTCACTCAAAAATCCCTGTCAGCGCACAGTTTATATCTAAAAAAGGGACAGACAATGATTTATTAGAGATGAGTAGAATCTTGAGCTAAACCAGAACTTCACAAAAGCTCGTTAGTCTCACCCTCCCCAAATCTCTATCATCTCCTCACATAAATTCGTAGGCAACCACATATTTATTTCCATCAATTTCCTCAGCTGATGACAGACATACTCCGGCTTATAGACCTTCTGTGTTATCATCGCATCTAGTATATACAAAAGACCATGACTTTCAAGCTCGTTTTTCTTACACCAAACCATCATCCGATGTTCCCCAGATAGCACCGTCATCTGATGCACTTTAGCTAGATATAGAATAGTCCTATCTGGAAACGAAAATGGCCTTGGCCATTCTATCTGAGACATTGCTGATAAGTCGGCGTCAGTAACAGGAATAACCGTAACGACCTTTTCAACCAATGATTTAATATCATCCAATTCTTCCAGTATAAATACAGAAGTTGAAATAGAGTAGGGAAGTTTAAAGAATCCCTCTAGCAAATCCATTTCATAGAGGTCTATGAAAATATTAGCATCAGTAATGACAACCTGCATCTAGATCTCCTGCAGTTCTTTTCTAAATGATCTTACTGTCATGTTATACAGCGAGGCCGCTTTAGACGCCGTAATAAACGATTCAGATACTCCACGACACAGTAACTGAAATAGTCGGTTAGATTCTTCTTTACCCTTGAACACATTTTCACCAATTTCTTTTTTCCATAGCCCTCTAGATCTTATTCTTTTTGCTTCATTAGAAAATAGTGCTTCAGAAATAAGGCCTAACTCTCTACATCGATATAGAATAGCCTGTGGTGAGATACCATATTGAGCTTTGATAAGTAACAATTCTTTTAAATGAATATTCCTGCGATGTCCACCAAGTTCATCTATTAGTGATTCCTGTGGCAGTAACATTGCAGCTGCAAACCGATCACAAATCTTTTCCTTTGCTTTTTCGCTATATCCTTCCAAGCCTAAGAGCAAATGCCCAAGCTCATGCATGGCAGTAAAACGAACTCTATCTATAGGATTAAGTCCCAAAACAATGACAGGGGTCTTTTCATTCACCCATGTAGACATACCAGAAAAATGCTCAATTTTTTCGTTTAGTCTAAGTACTTTGAAACCTCGTTCCTCTAAGGTCTCTACTATATTGTAGATAGGATTAACCCCAAGCTGCCAGTTTTTACGTAAATCCTTGGCAATGCCCTCGACTGCCTCAGGATTCTCCACCGCTATCTTCTTGATGGATTCATCAAATTCAATCATCTCCCCAACTAGTTCTTCTGCTTCAAGATATCTCTCGAGATAATCTCTTGTCTTCTCTTTAATCTCCTCTTGCTTCTTTTTTGGCAGAAGGTCTTGCTTCCTATAATTGATAGTCCCTAAGTCTAGTTTACTCTCTCGCAGAAAGTAGTCCAGTTTAACATCTACAGCATTCGCTATGGCTTGTAAATTTTCTATTGGAGGATTCCTTTCTCCAAGTTCATACTTACCTATGGCTTGTTTACTGACTGTATATCCAGTCTGCTTGGCTAAATCAGCCATTGAGAAGCCTGCCATGACCCTAGCCATCTTTATTCTTTGTGGGGTAACTTTCATTGTATTACAGACGTTGCATGTTTAGATTTTTGTACACAAAATTAAATAATGTACACAATGTTATGTCAAAATACTTGATTTGTGTACAAATATCTTTTAAATTTGAAATACCATATATATAAACTACTGAAATATAGTCTTTAATACTCATTTAATACAATAGCCATGAGCAACCATAATAAGAGAGTTAAACAATTAGCAAATCAGTATAAGCGTAAAGGCTGGACTGTAGAAGCACATATTCCAAATTTCGTGACGCCTGATGCCATTGGTCAGGATAATAGAATTCCAGATTTAGTGGTTACCAAAAACGGAGCTAAAAGAATAATTGAGGTAGAAACTAAAGCTAGTTTGAAAAAGGACAAACCTCAACAATCAACTTTTCGGAGGAGTGCTGCACAACAAAATAGAACCTCATTCATAATAGACGTTATAAAATAAATTTTGAATCATGCAAAATGAACTAATGGAAATCTTATCGGCAATCTCAAAGTCAATGAACTGCAACTTGCTTAATGACTGTTCTGGAGATTCTATATCAAGAAGAACTTCAAGAGGCCTCAATAGACATTTGAGAGGGACTAAGAATATGGTTGCTTCATCAGATTTACATTTAACTCATGCTCTAATGCTAAGTAGTTATTTTCTTATCAAATCAAAAAACAATACAGCTAAAACTCTTGGAGTGCTTGTGGTTGCAAGTTTGATTACATCTTATCATGTGGGATTAGAGATCTAAAATATATAAATATGCTAAACGACTATAGAATTCTTATCCATGAAGTCATTCCTTTTCTAAAGGCCTTGTATGAAGAGGAAAAACCATATTCATACCATTACAGTAGGATGTCCCAAATGATAGTAACACTAAATACAGATGGCAACCTAATTGGATATATAGATAGTAATAACTTCTGCAAAAGAAACATCAAAAGCACAGTCAAAATTTTCAGATACATAGATATTCCTGAAGTACAAGAAAAGACGATAAGAGAATATGATTGTTGCGGTTATGAGAAATTGACCGACAATGATATACCAGAAAATTGGAAGAAATTAATAACCTTAAATACAGACATCGATACACTATTAGTTTATAGTGCAGTCTGAAATATATTCCACTAACTTTTATAAATAGTACAATTATGGGACTTAAACCAGGGCCAAAAAGAAAGGCCAAATCGACAGGAAAACCAGACAGGCGTCAAAGAGACAACAAATGCACTCCTGGAAATACTCCTTCATTAAAACCTTCAAAAAGTACGAGGAAGAAAAAATAGGATTTCAGAATGTACAAAAGCAATTTCTTTACAGGATTAGCCAGTTGGCTGGCTTTCCTGTTATCTCGATCCCTTCCAAAACCTACTGATGATTCAAAATTGTCCAATAGTGTACAAAAGCAAAAGACTACTACTCCGCTCTCCAATTAAATGAATCCTACAGTAATCCTTCTACAGAAGCGCCTAATTTGTTATAAAAGTATTAAAATCCCAAATTGGGATGACAAATAGCTGTCTTTATAAGTTTCTCTTATCCAACGCTTAATTCTAAGAAAAAACAACTTCTATTCTTTAAAACAAAGCGAGAATCAAGGTTAAATGTGGCCAACAGAAGAACTTTGGCACTGATCTTGATAACTAGATAACTACATATTAAAAAATGTTTTAATGTGTAGGTGTTGCTTATGTGTTGTAAATGCACATACCTTTGCGCTCCCGTTTTACATATTATGATATTTTTAATGTGTAAATAGAATAATATCACGGATTTAGATGTAAATCCAAAGCAAATTTTGAATCCAAAACTGATAACGCAATTTATTGCAAACTTTTTAATTCCATGAACAAATCTCTATTGGTTATTGCCTTGGCAATAACTACTATATTATCGTTAATCCTGTGTCCTGATGCTGTAATGGCTCACACAACTGAAGCTGCATCTGCTGGCTACAAGGCACCCGTGCCTAAGGTAACCAAGCAGATTATAGTGGATAGGTTAAATAATCTTTCCAGTGAGATTGATTTAAGATACACAGAAGAAGTCGGCAGAAGAGTAAAAGAATATACTGTCTCTTACAGAGTAGCAGGAGAGAAGATACTTGGCAGAGTAGGCATGTATTTTCCACTTTTCGAACAACAAATCCAAGAAAGGAATTTACCAGAAGAACTAAAGTATGTTGCTGTAGTAGAGTCTCACTTAGATATTACTGCAAGATCAAAGTCTGGGGCTGTAGGCCTATGGCAATTCATCAAGTCTACCGCAGAAATGCAGGGACTTACTGTCAATAAATATTTGGATGAAAGAAAAGACGCGGTGCTTTCGACTGATGCCGCTTTAGATTATCTGGAGTCTCTATATGAGCAATTCGGCGACTGGACCTTGGCTATCGCAGCCTATAATTGTGGGCCTGGTGGTGTACGTAAAGCAATGAGAAGAAGTGGTAAAAGTGATTTCTGGTCTATAAGAAATTATCTACCAAGAGAAACACAGAAATATCTTCCTAGAATCATCGCTGCAATGTATCTAATGAAATACTATCATATGCATGATTTGCATCCACAGAGAGTCGATGCAGATTTGACTGAGGTGACGATGATAAAAGATGGGAAGGGTCACAACTTAGATAAATTAAGTCAACAACTTGGTCTTAATAAAGCAATCCTTAAGAGGCTTAATAGCAAGTACATAACAGGATTATTCCCTAAGAATGAAGGTCATCTGGAATTGTCGATCCCTAGCTCTAGCTACAATAGATATCTGGAATTACATTCTCCAGAATCATATAAGCAAGTGTTGGTTATACAGAGAGAAGAAGAGTTGATTGCCCTTAGAAAGAAGATTGTATCAGCTAGGGAGCATATCACTAATCTACACTTCATTCAGAGCATAGTGTATGATAGAGTCAGACAGAAAAACAGAAAGCCTAAAATATACAAAGTGAAAGTCTAGTAACGATACTGAGTATTGTTACTGACTTACTCTTTATCTGGAAAGTGATTCCATCCTTGAGCTTTTAGAGGATGGATATTGCCACCTGTAGTATGCAAAGTAATTCCATCATTCTTGTCCGATATTTCTCCGATAATATAAGTGCTTGGCATATATCGCACTTTCTCTAGGTCTTTTTCATCTATAGTAAATAACAATTCATAATCCTCTCCTCCATTAAGTGCAGTGGTGGCAGGATCCATCTTAAATTTTATTGCCATTAGTTGTGCATCATCGTGGATGGGAATCTTTGCTTCTTCCACATATGCACCAACGTTAGATGCCCTACATATATGCATGAGGTCCGATGCTAAGCCATCAGAAATATCAATCATCGCCGTTGGCACTAGACCATCTTTGGCGAAGTAACCTATCATATCTTTTCTAGCCTCTGGTTTCAATTGTCTTTCTAGCAGATATTGCTGATTCTCCAAGTCAGGTTGTATGCCGGGATTAGAAATAAATAATTGCTTCTCTCGTTCTAATATCTGCAATCCCAAGTAGGCTGCTCCCAAATCTCCACTCACACACAATATATCTCCCTTCTTGGCCCCAGATCTATACGTTATTTTTTCTTGTGCCACTGCCCCCATTGCTGTAACACTGATGGTCATTCCACGAGGTGACGAGGTCGTATCCCCACCCACAAGATCCACTTTGTATAATCTGCAAGCTTCCTTAATACCTGCATACAGTTCTGTCAGCGCCTCTACTGAATACTTGCTTGATATCGCTATGCTCACTGTGATTTGCTGTGGCGTAGCATTCATGGCATAGATGTCAGAAAGATTCACAATAACTGCCTTGTAGCCTAAATGCTTTAGAGGAGTATACATCAAATCAAAATGAATGCCTTCAACCAACAAATCTGTAGACACTACCAAGTGCTGATCACCATACTTCAGAACGGCTGCATCATCCCCTACCCCTTTGAGAGAGGATTCATGTGTGAGATCAAATGGTGCCGTTAAAGTTTCTATCAACCCAAATTCTCCTAATGTATTTACATCAGTAAATTGCTGGTCTTTTTTATTCATCTGTGTAAGTTTTGAATCAGCTCAAAGGTATTATTTATCACTCGCTTGCAACTGTTCAGTGACGATTTGCCACAAGGTATCATCTTCTGGAGGAAGTACATGGTGCGATACTTGGTTTGATTTCATATCCTGAAAGCTGATTTGATATGAATGTAAATGGATATGTCTGTTGGGATTACGTCGTCGAGCGCCATACTTGACATCTCCTTTGACTGGGTGCCCTATATGGGCCAACTGAGCCCTGATTTGGTGGAATTTACCTTGATACAAGCGTACAAGCAATACGGAATAATTATCCAAAGAGTAAAAGACTTTATATTCTAACTCAACCTTCTTCCCCTGATTCTCCTTAGAAAAAATGTGTGCTTTTCTTGACTTCTGATGATGCTGAAAGTAGTGAGTAACCGTTTCAAATTGCGATTGGGGTGGTTTTACCTGCCCTTCTACTATTGCCAAATACTCCTTTAGCACTTGCCCCTTATTTTGTTGCTTCAAGTAATGCGTACGAAACTTAGTAGACAGAGAAAAAATCATAGTGCCACTTACGGGTCTGTCTATTCGGGAAAGTAAATGACAATGTGGATTCTTTTCTTTGAGAATTTCTTGTAGGCCCAGCTCGCCACCATCAGCTTGCTGCGACAGACTGCCTGCTGATTTATTGATTATGAAATAATCCTTCGATTTGAAAGATATCTTAGGTAAAGTGACTGCCATTTGTCATTATTGGTTAGTCTTAGTCTATTTCTTCGAAGTCAATGTAGTCATCGTCCTCCAGCGCCTTTTTGTTTTTGTCACCTAGTTGTCTGTCATTGGGTGGAGAGACCAAACGATAACCGAAGTAAATCAAGATTCCAAGTACAATTAGCTTCATAAAGTGTTAAAAATTTATCGGTGGTACGTTTTATTGACAGATCGTTTGCATTAAAGAGACATAAACAAGCATGCAATGTAATATTAGAAATATATTTGACTTGACTTTAACACCCTTAAATATTCTATCACCCCGGAGATGTTCCATCTACGGGGTTTTTTTATGCCCCTAACTAAAGGCGCTCCTTTCTAGCTTCTACATCCAACTCTTACGACTACTCTCCACCTTATAAGCAATATAGTTTTGCATATCAGTGGCCAACTGGTCTGAAATTTCTGGCAATGAAATCTTACCTGAGGCAGAAAAAACGTCTAAGGTAGCCAGAGATCTTCTCCGTTGAAATGGCGTACTTCTTTTCCTCACGTTTTGGACTTTGTAAAGTTCCATCATAGAAGCGCTGTGACCGAATACCCCACCCCTCACTACCAAAGCATTGTCTGAGATACCCCACTTCTTCTTACGATAGGATAGGAAACTGCTTAACAACCCATAGATATAAAAAAGACTAGCACCTATGAGAAACTTTATCGCACCTGCATAATAGCTGCCAATAATGACAGGCAAAAGAAAAATACTCCAGTAGTAAACTCTTTTAAATCGGTAATACTTGTGGACACCATATAAAGGCATCTCAGCCAACTCCGTTAAAGTGTCTTTAAATAAATAGGCCTGTGTATCTCTGACATTTTCCCACTCTAATCCTTTTACACGAATATGACTTTTTTTCATTGCGGCCACACTGGAGGCCTGCTTCATGCCCACTTCATATATTTTAGACCACTTCTGTAAGAGATTCTGAGACCAACTAAAGACTTGTATTTTAGAATCTTTGGCGGCATGTTCTTTCCTGTTGAGTAAACCTGATATAACTACAAAACCATCCGCGAGCCTCAGCATCTTCAGGTTATAATAGATGAGCACTGTCCTTATAAGGGAAATCAGAAAAGACACAATTACAAAGAGCAAAATCAGACTAACGACTAAAAAGAGTCCTGTCTGTATAACCTCTGTGAAGGAGATGTCACCTTCCTGCATTTGAACTTGAAATTGTTCTTCAATTTTAGCTTCAATGTCGATTCCAACTTCTCGAAGATTATCAAAGATCCAAATGAAAAATAAAATGATAATACCACCAGACCTCAGGTGATTTTCTGTGATTCCCACCTTGAGCAATTGGGCTATGGGTAAGTGGAATATTTCTTTCTTTTTCTCTGCAATTTCTTTCTCCGCGGAGGTCCCCTCGGGTTCAACTTGTTTGACACTACTCTGAGCAATTATATAATCACTGATTTGCTGTGCCGTCTCCCTATTGAGTGCATTAATCTGAAGTTCCGTTCCTGCACTACCTGCCGTATCCATATTAAGCATGACCACATTAAAGGCTCGGTGAATAACATTCTGCTCAAAGTTGACAGATTGTATCCTATCGAACGGAATCTCAGTCTTCGTCTTCTTGAATACGCCGCTATGTATAATTAGCTTTCCATCTTCCAACCAGAAATAATACTTGAGGAAGGCGATGATACTAAAGATAAAACCTAAAACAGCGACGACCAATATGGTGTAAAAAAGAAAGCTCCGCTTATTAGATGATCCTCCACCAAAAAGAAAAATAAGGATGAATGGAAATAACTGTCTGATGAGTAACTTATACAATTTGTAAGCGATGAGCAAGACGGCCACGTAGGACTGCCGCATTGGACTGCCTAGTCCTTCAGGTATGCTTCTGTGCTCTGGCATCTATTCCTCTTCCGCGCTTTCTGAAAGTGGTACAGTTACTTTGTCCTTATTGACATCTATGCTGGAGGTCTTCGAGACAATATATTCTTTGAGTGCATTGGCCGTCTCTGGATCTAGACCAGGAATACTCATATCACTGGCACCCCCACCCGCTGTGAAAATCTTAAGCTTCGATAATCCAAATTGTCGTTCTATTGGACCCTGGTCTATACTCACATGCTGCACTCTATTAAATGGCGCAATCGTCGTCTGTTGCCATAGCCAACCTGAATGATAGACGATATCTTTCTCTCTGAGGGCATACTTCTTATTGTAGAACCCCTTGATAGTACTTGTATAGCCAATTATCGTAATAAAAATAAATAAGGCTAATCCTATCCAAGGCGCCAAATCTGGTTTGTCCTCTATAGGCACTACAAATAATAACACCACCGCTATCAAAAAAATCAAGGTGATAATCGTTCTGATAATAAGTAACACACTTTTATAAGAGGATTCTAATCCCTGCATTTCTAGGTCTTCCATCTTGGGAAGGGAGGCAATATCTATTTGTTGGTTATAAAATGGGTGCATTCAGTTTATATTCAAATATCTTTTAGCTTTTTCACTGTCAAAATTGCTTTTTAGGAAGGGATGTGCTTCGGTATTAAAAACATATTTATCAAAATCAAAAATATCCTTTTCTACTACAGCAAGGTAGAAGTATTTCAGTGTTTCAGCATAAAAATATGTTGCTAAATAATCCTTGGCCTCCATCGTTCGGATATCTTCCACTGAATTAAATGCCGCATCATTTCGACAGCAATTATTCATATCATTCCAATATTTATATAACATGTTTAAGTATAAAGGCTTTCCTGTAATCTGGTGCAGATAGTATGCCGATTCTATTATTTCTGGATTGAGCTCAGAATTGGCGTATTCTATAGAATCTGCTTCATATAAGTAACGTGTAGGAAGCAGTCCATACTTATTCCAAAGCCAATCCCATGTTTCCATATTTCTTTCAGCATTTTTGATGTCGCCATGCAAGGCCTGAACTGCTGGGAAAAAGGCGTCATACAATGACATTGATCTCTTCACTATTTTTCCTGTATGCATGTTTACACAAGCGTAAAATTGTTTACCATTATACTCATCTGAATAATATTGATTAATCTTCTCTAAGCTAAAACCCCATGCCTCTTCAATTTCTGGGTCAGGGAAAAGTAGGTTGCTTTTAAATAAGTATTCATAGTAAGAGTCCATTCCAGCTTGCAAGTATGACCAATCGTTTGTCCATTCACCTGTATCTACATTGATATAGTCTCCTGGCAAACCAATTTTTGATTTCCGCTTAAAGATTGCTAATGATGCTTTCTTTGCTGCATTGTAGTATTTAGGGTTACGAGAATAGTAACTCAAAATTCCGAATTCAAATAGATATGTTGCTGCCTGAGCGGTATTAATAATATTTCCTTTTCCTTCACCATGATTTCCACTGGTAGCACCCGTTTTTAGATTAACTGAATGATAAGGAATACCCGTCGGAGAATTAAAAGCAGGTAGTAGTCTGTTGCCAAAGTCAATTGCTTTTTCAAGGATATCTGGATTTTTAGTTTTGTCGTAAATAGCTAATAGACCTCCTAGGATTCTAATATTTACCTCAAAGACTTGCACATACACATCTTGATCCCATTTTTTTGACAAGGCATACTTTTCTATTTCTTTCGCCTCTTCATCTAAATTCATTACTGCTAGGGTACTGTACGCATCTATTGGAGAGATGCCAAGTGATTCTTCGTACCAATTAAAGCATGATCTAGAAAGTGGTAAAAGCACATCACATCCCCAAGCAAATTCTCTGTAGGCCTGCCACGATCTTTGTGTTTCAAACTTGATGTCTTCGGCATCATAAGAAAGGACTATAGGAGAATTAGATTTGTCTGGCTGATTAATCGCCTTCTCTCGTAAATTGCAAGAGCAAAATGCAATGAACAAAAATGCATAGAATGGAATCTTCATTTATTTTTAATAGAGTACAACGACGAAAAAATGATATATTTCATACTTATGAGTTTATATGTTGAGCCACAAGTGTCCAAAATAAATTATAAATCATAGATATCCCGTTCTAGGGCGGCGC
>CAZQDZ010000004.1:0-176666 GCA_964591455.1 uncultured Saprospiraceae bacterium | reverse complement strand
TTGTGGTCCTGCTGGTCCTATAGATCCGTCATTACCATTTGGTCCTGCTGGTCCTTGTGGGCCTTGAGCTCCTGTAGCTCCTTGGCCTCCTGTAGCACCTGCTGGGCCTGTCGCTCCTTGTGGTCCCGCTGGACCAACTGAACCGGCAACACCTGCTGGTCCTTGAGCTCCTGTTGGTCCTTGCGACCCAGGCAGTCCTTGTGGTCCTGCTGCACCTGCTGGTCCTGATGGTCCTGCTGGTCCTGCTGGTCCTGCTGCTCCAGTAAGACCTTGAGCTCCTTGAGAACCTTGTGGACCGGATGGTCCAGTAGCTCCTGCAGGTCCTTGTGGTCCTTGTGGTCCAACACCGCCTTCGATACAAGCCCATAGGGGAGAAGTAGCTGTCCCTCTGTTGACTTGTACACAGTTTATATCTGTATTAAATATAATGGTACCAGTTTCTACATTAACTAGTGCATCCCTTCCGGCTGTCGTGAACCTAAGTAAGTTACTTTCGACACACTGCCAGTTAGCAATCAAATCAGTACCATAATTAATTTGAATACAATTTTCTGTGATATTAAAAATCACTCCACCTCTTAGAGGAGTAGCGACTTGATCACGTTGTGCTGTAGTCAAACGGGGTAGTACTAAAACCCCGTTTGATGACTCAATTTCGAAAACAGAGCCATCATCCATGTTCATTACATTTTCTCCAACTTTCATGGCACCTATAACCTGAGCATCAGCGCTCAGACTAAAAAGTCCTACGAAAGCAGAGAGCAAGAACACATTTTGAAAAACTTTTTTACGACTGGCAGTGATTGCATATATAAACAATGCAAACACCCCAAAAAGTAATGCTGTTACCATTCTTAACTTTTGTTGGTCAGATTAATAAAATAATAAATTTATAACTTAACAATATCCTTAATACATTGAAAATCAGCGTGATAGAAAGGAATTATCCTGATTCTAACTAGTCACCAAGAAAGGAAAGCAATTGACCAGCATCAAACCTGTATTAGGGTTGTGAGAAAGCGACAGATAATTGAGAATACATAGTTTTATGTACTCAGATTAGCAAAGGTAACAAGTTGGGTTGAATAAAAAAAAGAATATCTAAATTTAAATAACGCCTTTGTGAGAGTTTAATGAGATAGAGTAGATAAACTTTACTTTCCAGGTTTCTATTTAACATAATATAAATTATAGGAAATAATCTAGTTTGAAATCTAGTGCTTCCTTAAAATTCTGACACAAGTGAATCAAAAGAATGAACATCTATTATTTATTCAAACCTTTAAGTTTTGTTTTCAGAGGTTTCTTTTGCTCAGCAATTATCTTGCAATTTTTAATTACCAATTTTCTCGTCGATTCAGCTTCTTTCAATGTCCACTTTAGAATTTTGTCTTGTAAATCAGCACTATTTGATTCATGCTTCATTGGTTTATTCTTCATTATATTATCAATGAGTTCGATAAACATATTCTCAGCGTAATCCAAGTTATTTTCCAAAATGGTTATTAGAAATAAATTTCCATTGATTGTATACTGATCTTCGAATACATCAGTGACATCATCATTGATTTCGGTAATCAAATCAAAACATCTCCAATTATCTACAAAGTCGTTATTAAACTGAGGCACGTAATCTTTAATAATGTTTCTTATCAATCTAACATCGCAAGATTTATAGTGATAGTAATATTGACTGTTTAATCTAGTTGGAAAGAGTTTATCGCGTAATTGTGTCTCATGCAACTGATACCTTCTAATATGAGAAGTCATTGCAAATATCTTATTGTCTTGATATCCAAGCTCCCTCATCTTATTAATAATATCTTCCCAATAAGCTTTAAGTTGTTTGTCTTTCAAATTCCAATTTTCTTCTAAATATTGATCCAGATTGTATATTGATATCTGTAGATCAATCAAACCCTTTAAAAGCAATTTTCTCTCAATCTTGGGTACATACTTCAGAATTTTAGGAAGCTTTCTGTATTCGAACAACTCCTTAATTTTCTTTTTCATATTATATTGTGATTTCCAATCTAATGGTCAGTAAAAATTAGCTAGGATAGGATTAACGCTTCTTTCTTGTCATGAAACTTCTTCAATAGTTGCTCCACTTTCTTATTCTCATTTCCAAGTGATAAAATAATTCTCTTTATGTGCGACTGAGTAGATTCTATGTTATAATAGGTATTCTTAATTCTTTGCTGGATAATCCAATCAGATATTAAGTTATCAAAGAAAAAATCTTTGAATCTATTGAAATGAATATCCTGGAGACTAATTCCAAGATTCTCCTCTTCCAAATCATTCATTTCTCTTAAAAACAGATTCAACTGGTGCTGGGCACTCGGCAAAATATTAATCGCATTATCTATTGATTTCTTTCTCATATAACCAGCCCTCCTATCATTCCCTCTCATATCCCATTTCCCCCAATCTGAAGCATTTGACAAGTGATTAAGTATATTATCCAATAATTGGATGCATTTATTTCCTTCCCGAATAGCCTCCCCTATTTCGGTTTTAAGCTTAATCTGGACATCCATATTTTGGAAAGTTAACATCAATTCTGCTTTAATCTCTGTCATTCCTCCTATCAATATTTCTTCCTTTCTCTTTTGTTTCAAAATGGGTAATTCTTTTTCCAGCGTAGGTAATTCAAGAATCTTTTTAGTCAAGATTTTTTTTTCGTATTCCATGAGTTCAACTTCCTTCTTTAACTCATTGAAATGTAGAGAAAGGTCTAAGTACTCCTGTCTTTCCTTATCTAGTTGCTCTTCCTTGCTTCCTAATGTTCTATAAAAAAGTGACTTGATTCCTATTTTCTCTAATGCTTCTATATCTTTTAATTCACTATCAAGTTTTTTATCTAATAACTTGATTCTTGCATAAGAATCCGACAAGTTGTTGTCTATTTCTGCTATATGTGACTTAAGTCTTACTAACTTTTCATATAATTCAATGGTCGAACGTATTTTCGACTGAATCTCAGTTATTTCAGGCATTTTGGTCAGATATTTCTAATTAAACGAATCCATTTGAAATGTGCCCTCAATTTAGTATTTTTATCATATTGAACATTAATCTAAGACATGGGCATTATTAGAGACTTAAAGAATATATTTTTTGGTGCAAGCGCAGTGACAAAATCTGCTGCAGAGAAAGTTGGTGATGTAATCAAGGAAGAAGGCGGCGAACTGTTTGATAAAACAAAAGAAATAGCATCTGATTCTGTGGATGCATTAGGTAAGAAGTCATCTGGTTTGAAAGACGCAATTTTGGATGAGACTGGAGACTTAATGGCAAAAACAAAGGAAAAACTCATAGACATAGGTGATGATATTAACGAGAATCCTTTAACAGAAAAAATTAAAGAAAAGAGTGGAGATATACTAACTAAGGCAGGAGAAGTAAGCACTGTTGTAGGAGGAGTTGTCATGGATAAAGGCGGTGAGCTGCTAGAGAAAACTAAAGATCTTAGTGAGAATGTAGGTGAAAAGGTGCTTAAAGTGACTGATCAACTAGCTGACAGAGCATCTGAGGTAAAAGATCAGCTTAGTGAAAAGCTAGATGAGACTATGGACAAGGCAGATGCCTGGGCAGCTGATCAAAAAGCTAATCCTAAGCCGGAATTTGCTGAAGATACAATAGATGCCAGTGGTTCACTGTTAGAAGGCAAGGATGACTTTTTCTCTAAGGCAGACAAATTCGCTGCAGGAGATTACGGAGCTTTCAGCGAAGGCAAGGTGACTTTAGATGAAAAATCTAGTACAATAAAGGAAAAAACCGATTTTGATAAATTACCTCCAGCAACTGGGTTCGAAGATTTAGATGGGGATGGAAATGAAATAATCGATGATGCGATTGTAGACGAATAAATTAAATTTCTAATTGAGGCATCATTCTCTGTGATTTTGGTGTCTAGATAAAAAACAGAAGACTTCTTGATGTCTCCACTTAGTTTAAATACTTATACAGAAAGTGAGTTGATAACCTTATGTAAGGAAGGAGATAGATTTGCATCAAAGAGGCTTTTTGACATGTATTCTGGAAAGATGATGGCACTTTGTTATCGATTTGCTAGGGATAGAAATGAAGCAGAAGATATACTTCAAGAAGGATTCGTAAGGGTTTTTACTAAGCTTCATCTCTTCAGAGGTGTTGGATCTTTTGAATCTTGGATGAAGAAAGTGATTATAAATACAGCGCTGAAGTACAGAGAAAAAAACATCAAAAAGCATAAGTATTCAGAAATAGAAAACTTACATGTTTTTGACAACAGTCCAAGTGTAATAGAAGAATTATCAAAGGAAGAAATTCTTAAATTAATTCAAGAACTACCTGATGGCTATCGCACTGTTTTTAACTTATACGTCATTGAAGGATATAGTCATAAGGATATCGGACAACTTCTAAATATAGGTGAGAGCACTTCTCGTTCGCAGCTTGTGAAAGCAAGAAAAATATTGAAACAGAAATTTTTGACTCTTATAAAATTAGCAGGTTGAATACTTTTGACAAGAACTTAAAGAAGAAATTATATAATGCAGAAATGGAAGTTTCTGATGGCATGTGGGCTTCGATAGAATCTCAGATACCAGTCAAGAAAGAAAAGCCTAAATTCTGGTTTATCTTTCTAATTACTGCTGCATTAATTGCATTCAGCTATGTCCTAAAACAATCTGATACAAGTCAAACTTCACCCGAAAAACAATTACTTACACAACAGCAAAAAATAGACTTAGCTAAGGACAAGCAGGCTAATTCTACAAACTTAACTTCTTTAGCACAGGGTTCTGAAATGACCTATAACCCTATCGCAGGAGATGCATCTGCATCTGGTGAAATATCTGATAATGGACTAGCGTCATTATCTAAAAGGTCAGAGTTAACTGAAACTAAGCACTCCCCTACTTCAGAATTTAACTCAAACACCACTAAAAAACTAAAATTTGTAACAAATCCATTCAAATCTTCAACAGCATACCAGAACAATAATTCTCTAAAACTGATTGAAAAATTTAGAATAAATGAAATTGGAAAAGAGGTGTCCAGCATACCTCAATTGACTACAATTAAAAAAGTTTCTCTACTTCAAAAACCTAATTCAGAGCCTACTTTAGCAACAAAAATAATTGATAGATATTCTGTTGCAACCTGCCCTAAGTTTGAGCCTAAAAGCTTAGGTGTTTATTTCTTTTCAGAATTATCTGCTGGACTTAACTTCCAGCATTTGAGTACTAACAATTTGGAACTTACAGATCTAGTGAACCAAAGAAATCAGAATGAAATGAATGCTGTTTCGATAAGTTCTACAATTGGTATTGGTAAAGAATTCCGCAATGGTCTACTTGTAGAAACTGGAATTAATTATGATAAAATAAGAATTTCATTTAGGCTTGATAGAACACAAGAAATAATAGAACACATTGATTGCGTAAATGATGAAGGTTTAGTAATAACTAAAACTGACACCACAATTGTAAATAACTCTTCAAACTTGAATAACACCTTTACACAAGTAAACATTCCTTTAGTAATCGGTTATAGACATTATCTGAACAATCGAATTAGTCTAGCTGGGAAGATAGGTGCTTTATTAAATTTGAATTCAAGTAACCAAGGACAATTTATAGACAACAATGGAAACTTGACCAAGTATAGCAGTGATAATGTCTCCTCTAGCCTATTTCAGACCAACTTAGATATAAGCTACTTAGCGAACTTACAGATGCAAGTAAATCTAGGTCATCATTTTAATGCTTACTTAGGCGTTAACACAAATTTCTATCCTTCTAATTTTGGGTTATCTGGTAATACTATCCAACAGAGGTATACCAAAATCGGAATGAATTTAGGAGTAAGTTATCAGTTGTAGAATTATCTGATAATTAAATTAACGTCTTAAGATTAGCTGGACTATATTCAACTGATTTTAAGACTTTGCCATCTGACTTTCTGTATACAATTATACAGTCATCCTTAGTAATCAATTCGGAGGTTGTCCCATCTTTATCAGAATAGTGTTTTTGGGTTGCCAAAGCCACTTCTTTGGTCCTACAGGTTTTACTCATATTAGATCGCTGAACTTCGTCAAAAAGTGATTTGAATTTATCACCTAATCCGAATTCTAATATCGCACCAGACAAGACATACTGAAGGTCACATAATGCATCTGCTACTTCTACTAAATCATCTGCTTCTATTGCATCCTTTAGCTCCTGAAGCTCTTCTTCCAGTAAGTTAATCCTGAGCTGAGTTCTTTTAACATCAGGAATTAGGGGATTATTTTCTATGGGCAACCCAAAGGTGTCATGAAACTGAGCTACTGAATTAATTGCTTGAGGCTCAATGTATTTTTTGTCCAACATATATTTCACTTATTTTTTAATCAGAGATTGATATCTATTAAATAGTCGAGTTGAAATTTCTTTATTCTCATACTCTTTGATTATGAACTTTCTCGCTTTATTTCCCATCTTTTCCATGAAAGCAGGGTTATCAAAGCATTTATGTAAACATGAGATTAAATTCTCTAAATTTTCATAACATAAAGCATTTTCATCATGTTCTATTTCAATGCCTTCAAATCCCTTTGGTGTAGAAATTACCACCTTTGAAAGTATCATACCTTCTAGTATTTTCACTCTCATGCCACTTCCTGAAAAGAGTGGTACTAAGAGTATATCTAGTCTTTTGATAAATTCTATTGCATCATCAACTTCGCCATGCATTACAAACTGTGGTAAATTCAGATTGTATTTTTGGCCAGCGTTACGTCCAGCAAGATGAAATTCTAGGTTTGGAAATTGCTGAATGATTTCTTCCCAATGATTTAGTAGCCAATTTATTCCTTCGATATTGGGTTTCCAATCCAATGACCCTATATACCCAATTCTAATTGGGTGCGAAAATTCATTCTTAGTCAGTGTATATTTGGACGAATCTAGACCAACTGGGACAACATACTTATCCCCTTTGTAATTTCTTTTCTTGTACTCATTTGAATCTATATGAGTAATCGGTAAAAGTAAATCATACTGGTCTTGTATACCAGACTCAAAATTTTGAAGTCTTTTTGCGCATAAATCATAGTACCATGCCTTTACCGTAGAATTGGTTTTATGAGCCAGATTCTGCCATATTTCGGACTCAATGTTTTGGGACCTCATGATAATTTTAGCAGTACTATACTTGCGAACTATTGATATATAAGAAGCCATATAGAGGCCCTCTAGTTGTATAATATCAAAATCATTGTTGGCTAGAAGCTTTTGTAATTTTGAACTGAATCCCTCGTCGACAAATCGGTCGATATTATATGATCTATTAGTCCATAAATTTTTAAAAGCACTCCAATAAGAAATACTTGTATCTAAGTAGGCTTTGTGTATTTCTTTATAGTGCCCTAATTCATCCGGCAATTTTTCCCACTCTACATGATGCTTTGAAGTATTAAACGATAATAGGCTTATCTCACATCCAGACTCGGCCAATCCTTTGCTTATAGTATAGATAGCGACTGATTCACCGTCTTTTAAAGGATAAGGTACTTTCTTACAAAGCTGAAGGATTTTCATTCGATGCAAAATTATAGAATTATTACTGTTGCTTGAGCAGATTTTCCTTATTAATATCTAGTTTAGTTCTATGCTTGAAGCGAAGAATATTTTTAAGTCATATGACGATTTAGAGGTTTTGAGAGGAATAGATATTAAGATTCCTGCATCAACAATTACATGTATAACGGGGAAATCTGGTGCTGGCAAAAGCACCTTGCTCCATATTCTCGGCAGTTTAGACCTTCCTGACAAGGGAGAAGTAATATTAGATGGTCGTTCTTATACAAAGATGAACAAATCCACTTTGGCTGCATTCAGGAATGAAAAAATAGGATTTGTATTTCAGTTTCATCATTTGTTACCTGAGTTTACAGCATTAGAAAACGTCTGCATTCCAGCATTCATCAAGAAGGTGTCCAAGAAGGATGCAGAAAAGCAAGCAGAGCAGCTGCTCGAATATATGGGTCTATCGAATCGATCACATCACAAACCATCTGAGTTATCTGGAGGAGAACAGCAACGTGTCGCCGTAGCAAGAGCACTTATCAATAAGCCGCTAGTTGTTTTTGCTGATGAACCAACTGGCAATCTGGACAATCAAACTTCAACAGAACTGCATAAACTCTTTACTACTCTACAGGAAGAAATGGGACAAGCATTCGTTATAGTCACACACAATTCGGAATTAGCTACAAAAAGTGACAGATGTCTGGAAATGTCAGACGGAAAAATTCTGAATAGTTTTACGCCTTAGACGAAAGCCTTCTTACGGAAATTGATACATGGCTGCGGATAGTCAAATTTAGAGCTATCCAGCTTTTCACTAAAAGGATCAAATAGAAAATTGAGAGGTGCATCCTTCAACTCAGGTATCCATTCTCTCATATATTCTCCCTTATGATCATATTTCTTTGCTTGTAGAGGAATATTAAAATATCTGTCTTCTCTTGCATCTGACCCTACACCAGCAATATAATTCCAGTTCCCATAATTGCTGCATGGATCGTAATCTATAAGCATTGATTCGAAATATTCTGCGCCCCACAACCAATTTAGTTGCATATCTTTTACTAGGAAACTGGCAACATTCTGTCTACCTCTATTGGACATAAATCCAGTGGCATTCAATTCTCGCATGTTAGCGTCTATAAACGGAATACCAGTCTTTCCTGATGACCACTTATCGAATAAAGTCCTGTTCTCATAATACTGAGCAGGTTCAACATCTCTTGTCCCTGTTATTCTAAAAATCTTATCCCCATGCTTCTTCGCCATAAATCGAAAAAAATCTCGCCATAGCAATTCAAAAACTAACCAGTAGGTTGACTTGTTTTTTGTGACTTGGTCTTCGAATTTTTTGATTTCAGAATATATAAGCTTTGGAGAAAGCGTCCCTTTAGACAGATGTGCTGAAAATTTAGAAGAGTAATCTCTTCCAAATAAACTATTTCGTGTCTCTTTATAATTTGCTATTAGATTAGAATCCCAGAGGTAATATTGTAACTCCTTGAGCGCTTGCGTCTCGCCTCCTCTCAGAAATGAAAGCGTCTGGATATCTGAATTATCAGCAGAAATAGATGAAATTTCTCCTAGATCTAAGTCAATAGAAAGAGGCACAATCTTTTCTGGTCTGAGAAGCGGTGCTCTAATATTTACAAACTTTTCAACCTCTTTTCTAAATGAAGTAAATACATCTGGGCAGTGAGTAACTGGGAATGGCAAATCTGCCGTATAATAAAGCATTTTGCCTCTAAAGTATCTGATCTCTTGGCCAATAGACCACATCTTATTTTCTAATCTATCTTGGACTTCGACTTCTTCTCTCGTCCTTTCCCTATTACAGTATATGTAGTTTGTTTTGCACTCTCTGGCAATTTCTGGAATTATTGATTCAGGATGGCCCTGTCTGACATATAAATTAGAACCCAATTCTTGCAAGTTCCTCCTTAGATCTGTCAAGCTCTCTTGTAAAAACTTACGTCTAAACTTACCCATCTTATCGAATCCTAAAGGTGTTTTACCACGAAGTAAACGAGGGTCTTCTACATAAAGAGGTATGATTTCATCATTATGTGAAAGCGCATCTAACAGTGCTTCATTGTCATGAATTCTTAGATCGTTTCTGAACCATACAATAGACCTTTTCATGAGACTAAATCTTGCGAATATCTATGGGTATTATGAAGTACATTTGTACCATTAAAGAAACAAATTAATAAATAAGAAGTTGAATTTGATGCGGTATTATCTACTATTTTTCTGGCTACTAATTTTTGTGTCCTGTAACTCTGAGTTTATCAGCGTGGAAGTGAAGCAGTCTTATGAGGAAGTCATGAGAATCCATGACGAAATTATGCCAGAGGTCAGTACGATAAGACGTCTAAAAAAGAAAGTGAAGAAAGTAGAAGATTCCAGTGATGAAAAGTCCATTCTTATCAAACAATTAGAAGATGCTAATGAAGGGATGATGGCCTGGATGGCGCAGTTTGATTTAGATAGAAAAGTGACAGAAAAACAACAACTAGAATATCTGAATAGAGAACTGAAAAAAATTACCAAAGTCTCTGATGATATGGTCAATACTATGAAGGTTGCTAATGAATATCTGAAATCTAATAATCAATGAAAAGTCTAAAAACTAGCATTGTATTTTTATATGTAATTGCTTCATTATCAGCATGTAAGCAGACCAACACTACTCCCCTACCGAAAATTGGTCATATAGAAATTGTGGATGGAGATACTATTTATCATAAAATTCCAGCATTCCACTTTATAAGTCAGGATGATGAAATTATAAACAATAAATCGTTGGCCTCTAATCTGTATATCACTGATTTTTTCTTTATGTCCTGTCCCTCAATATGCCCTAAGGTAAAAAAGCAAATGTTGCGTATTTATAAAAGGTATGAACAGCAAGATTTAATCAAGTTAGTAAGCCATACAATAGACCCCAAACGAGACACGCCAGATAGGCTAAAGCAATATGCTGAGAACCTAAATGTGAATACAAATAAATGGTTATTTCTGACTGGAGATCAAGATGAAATACTGGACATTGCAGATGACTACTTTGTTGCAGCTATGGAAAATGAAGATGCACCTGGTGGTTTTGATCATTCAGGCAAAGTTCTGCTGGTAGATACAAAAGGTCATATAAGGGCATTTGCCGATGGGACTGACCCTAAAAGTATAGATGGATTTTTCCAAGATATAGATAGACTTCTATATGAATACGGGTTATAAAAAATGGATAAGTTCTATACTGTTCTGCAGTCTGATTAGCTTATATCAATGTGAGATAGTAAAATTTCCATACGGACAAAGGCTGTACCAAAACCTATGTTCAGATTGCCATATGGATGATGGAAGTGGCTTATCATCTTTATACCCAAGTTTAGTAAGTGAAAAGCTATCTAGTGAGTACACAAAAATCCCTTGTTTTGTCCGATCTGGTTCTGTGAATGATGATAATGTGCTGAAGATGTTACCCATGAAAGATATTAGTGATGTAGAAATAACCAACATCATAAACTATGTCTTAAACGACATGAATAAGTTACATATTACCGTGGGATTGCAGGAGGTACAAGAATTGCTATTATCCTGTCATACAGCAATCCAATAAAATATAATTGTACATGAAAAGATTTATTCTTTCAAGTATAAGAATTAGAAGTCAAGCATCACAGATTATTGATGCACTAATCAACCTTGACAAATTAAAACAGTGGTGGGGAGTGGATGGTGGAATTATAGAGCCTAAGGATGGCGGCATCTACTGTACAACTTGGCTTAAATCTAATCATGGCGTAAAATTCGTTAGCACCGGCAGAATCAAACTCTTAGATAAAAATGCATACTTGCATTTGGAGGACATGATTTACATAAACTCTGAAAAAGGAATCCTTGGGCCTTATGATATTCAATATGATTTAGAATCGAGTGAAACTTATTGCTTGTTGTCAGTAAAACAATCTGGATTCAAAAAACTGAAAAGTGAATTATGGTATTATGAAGCAGTAGAGAAGGGGTGGCCTGAGGCCCTGGTTATGCTTAAAAAATATCTTGAAAATTCATGAAAACTGCCCTGTTCTATGTTCCAGAAAATCTCCTCCGGCGAATAAAATTCCAAATTAACCCAAGTATGACGACTAGTACAACGGGTCCAAGAATATTGATTAGTTGCCAACAAAGTTTGTTGTTAGATAACTTCACTTGATCTAATAATCTCAGTTGGACATTTCTAGTTCTGGCTTCCATCAATCCATATTCATCCGTCAAATAGTCAATGAGATTTTCGGCGAATTCACCATTCCCATTATACACCATCGGCTCCCATTTATTAAATCCAAGGGGACTTATTCTATTAGATGCAGCGTCATAAAGATTCTTGAAGATTTCAGCATCAGTGATAAAGACTTGCGATGTCGGTGGTGACTTTTCTTTGAATTCTCTATTAAGGTCCTTTAGTCCTTGTAGCATGCCTTCTCCTACTCTATTCTTGTAAAAAGACTCAAATTGTCCTTCTACTAAAACAGCTGCAGGAAGGTATTTCTTATTATATACTTCATCCCTTTGTTCTACCTTCAATGTCTCAAAAGAAAGTCTCATAGGATAAGACTGAAAACGGCTATTACGTGAACTAGTCAACAAAGTTGTATGCGTTAAATCATCTCTCCCTGTGAGTGATTCTATCGTACTAGGGAAGTTAGAATATACCCTATCGATATTATTCACTATTGGGTGCTGATTAGAAGATTCTAATAATGGATAATATACCCATGGAAATAATTCTTGCTGAGCTTTGTTGCCTAACTTTCCTATGACCTGAGGAATTTTAGAGTTGACTTTATCTAAAATCAAATCTTGTTTAAGCCTCACGCCATATTTAAAGAACATATCATCTAGTCCAAGATTGGTAGGCCTAGGAATGTACACTCCATTAACATTTATGCTATCAACATTCACATCTAATGACTCAACTATCCAAATAACTTTACCACCACCCATGATATACTGGTCTATCATGAATTTAGTCCTATCCTTAAGAGGAACTGTTGGTCCTGCTACAATAAGTGCTTCAATGTCATCAGGTATATAGTATGTCGTATCTAAATCTATTCTTTCAGTCGTAATAGTACTTGCCATACCCGTCTCAAAGGTTGCAGTCTGCGAAGCAACTAGCTCTCCATTCCCTGCAGTAAATAATACCCTAGGTAGTCCTTTAGATATTAGAGTTTTAATGGTTTTAGCCAATTTATACTCAACTGTATTCTCTGATTTATTGAGCATAATCTGGGGGTTCTCTCCTTTTAACTGTGGTTCTAGAAGGTTAATTGGAATTCTTCTAGCACCATACTTAACAATTGCATATGGGTATATTAATTTTTCCACCTTCTTATCGTCCTCCATTACAATTAAGTTGCCTGGATAGATCCCATCCTTAGCAAGGTTTTCTCTAACTAGATTTGCCTCCTTTGGTGTTCCTGCTGAAGGATCTCTGAAGGAAAATTCAATAAGACCATTGACACCTCTGAATTGTTTGAGTACTTCTTCTATCCTATTACGCAATCGTTTATAACCTGAAGGCAATTCACCATCTAGTAAGATGTCAATTAGTATAACCTCATCTACTTGCCCCAATAACTTTTCTGTGGAACTTGTCAAAGTGAACCTCTTATCCGCAGTTAAGTCTAGGAAGCTGTAAATTCTTTGGGAAATGACATTTAATAAAAGTAAGATGACGGCAATTATTATCGTCTGCAATATCATTTTAGCCCCTCCTATCTTTTTTACCATCTTCTTCTATCTAATGAAACAATTGTAAGCCATAAGAAATACCCAGATACACTTAAAAAATAGATGATGTCTCTGGTATCCAATCTACCTTTACTGATATTATCATAATGATATTCGATACCTAATGACTTGATGAAGTCATCCAATCTTCCAAAAAAAATAGGCAAATCACTCAAAAATGAAAAGGCGAAAAAAAGTAAAAAACAAGTGAAGGCAGCCAAAATAAAAGCTACTATCTGATTAGATGTGAGACTCGATGTAAATATTCCAACAGCCACATATACAGCGACCAAAAAGAATAAGCCAATGTAAGACCCAATAACAGCTCCTTCATCTATATTACCAGGTGGATTACCCAACTTATAGATACTTATATAATAAATCACTGTAGGTATGAGTGCAAAAATTACTAGAGTAATACATGCAAGATACTTTCCTCCAACTATCTGCCAATCTGTTAAAGGTTTCGTGGTAAGAAATTCCATCGTGCCCCGCTGTTTTTCGTCAGCGAATGAATGCATTGTTAAGGCTGGGATAAGGAATAAAAATACAAGAGGCGCAATGCTAAATAATTGGCCCATGCTAGCATAATTATAGTTAATCACACTAGTGCCTGAGAATACCCACATAAACAAGCCAGTGATTGACAGGAAAATTATAAGGACTATGAATCCTGTTAATGAGCTCAAGAAGCTTCCTAGTTCTTTGAAATAGACACTCTTCATAGTCTAATTATTCTGATCTTTGGTAGCTGACTTAAATACAGATTCCAAGGAGGCCTTAGCCATGCTCATACCTAATACCTTATTACCAGCATCTACGACTGCATCAAATATGCTTTCGCGGATATCACTATTAGAAGTGGTCCGTATTTCATACACTCGCGATGATACAATATCTACTGATTCTACCTCGGGCAGTTTTAACAGTATTTCTTTGCTGAGGTTATTAAGCAGCTCTAACTTTATAAGAGTCGAATGTTCAGAATTTTTCTGTAATTGTCTTAAACTATCATCTACCACAATTTTGCCCTTATCCAGGATAATTATATTATCGGATATAGATTCTACTTCCTGGAGAATGTGACTCGAAAAGATAATAGTCTTATCTTTTTTAAGGCTTGAGATTAGATTTCTAATTTCAATAAGTTGATTTGGATCTAAACCAGATATAGGCTCATCCAAAATCAAAACTTCTGGATCATGAATCATGGCTTGAGCCAATCCTACCCTTTGGCGGTATCCTTTAGACAAGGAAGAAATAAGCTTATTCTGCTCTCTTTCTAACCCTACCAATTCTATGAGTTCAGATATACGTTGTTTTTTGTTCTTTATCTTATGTATGCCTGCTACAAAATTGAAATATTCTTTTATATACATGTTTGTATACAGAGGGTTATGTTCTGGGAGGTAACCTATTTTACTTCTGATTTCTAAATCGTCCTTTCCTGCCTCTAGGCCACACACTAATGCTGCGCCTTTTGTTGCAGGCATAAAGCAGGTCAATATCTTCATAGTGGTCGTCTTACCCGCACCGTTAGGTCCTAACAAACCTAGAATTTCGCCAGGTCTGGCATTGAAACTGACATGATCTATGGCTTTCTGTGTACCATAAATTTTAGTTAATCCTTTTACTTCTATGCTCAATTGCTTTCTGGATATATTGTATTAAACACCTCATGAACATCAAGCGCATCCTCTACTGAATATTTGCTTATCTCTGTTCTTCTGAGACTGTAAAGATACGCTGATGTGTTTAAATCCTCACCTAAGTCTCTAGCAAATGCTCTTATATAAGTCCCCTTTCCGCATAAAATGTCTACGGAAACAAATGGTAAATCATAATTTAGAACCCTAACATGGTGAAAATATACACGTTTAGATTTGGGTTTGAATTTCTTATTCTGCCTTGCGAGTCTATACATAGGTACCCCATCAACTTTGGTGGCAGAGTAAACTGGTATTAGCTGTTCCATTTCTCCTCGATATCTTATGATTTTCTCCTCTACCAGTTGGGGGTTAATATGAGATATATCCTTAATATCAATTTCAGGTTTTTCTCTATCCAAGGTTTCTGTTGTAGCTCCTAGCTTGACCTCTCCAATGTATCGCTTATCATGATTTTCTTCTTGCGGAATTCGCTTGGTATACTTACCTGTAAAAATCATTAGGAGCCCTGTGGCGAGTGGGTCTAATGTTCCATTATGCCCTACCTTAAATTTTTTCAGATTGTACTTTTTTCGTAATGCAAACCTCAGCTTATTGACTACATCAAATGATGTCCAATCTAGCGGCTTATCTATTAAAATAACAGCCCCTTGCAAAAAATCCACCTTGGAAACATCTACACCTCTCTTTACTACTATCATTGTACAACTGAAAATATAATTAAGCAAATACCAACTATAATGCAATAGAATGCAAACCAATCTAATTTAGCTCGCTTTACAATACTAATCATAAAAGTGCAGGCCAGTACACCAGTAATCAGCGCCGAAATAAACCCTGCTGCCAAATAACTAAATGATGGCATATGGTTCATCAAATCTCCACTCAAAACGTCTTTAGCCATTTTTCCAAATATGAGAGGCACGACCATAAGAAATGAAAATTTTGCAGCTTCCTCCCTTCGTACATTGAGTAGTAGCGCCGTGCCGATTGTGGCGCCTGACCTTGAGATACCGGGGATTATAGCAATTGCCTGCGCTATCCCTATGATGAAAGCCTTTCCAAAGGTTAATGGACGTGTCGTATCCACCACTCTCTGGGACAGGAAAAGAATTAAGCCAGTAACTAGTAGCATAAAAGCGACTAGCAATATTTGACGATGAAAGAAGGTCTCTATAAAATCTTCGAATCCTAACCCAATCACTACGGCGGGTATCATGCTAAGGATTATAAAACATACAAAATGTCTATCAGATTTATCTCTAGGCTTAAAAAATCGATATATAAGTGATGTTATATCTTTTCTAAATACAAGAATCGTAGATATGGCAGTTGCAAAATGTAAGAAAACGGTTGTCAGCATACTCTGCTCAGCGACAGCGTCATCATTGAGAATATATTTCATTATCTCAATGTGACCACTACTACTCACCGGCAGGAATTCTGTCAATCCTTGGACGACTCCAAGTATGATGGCTTCGATGATTTCAACCATCCATTAAAGATTTTCTATTGCGGTGTGTTCTCTCTAAATAAAGCATACATATTTACCCCAAGGCCGGCGAGAATTAATATTGGCGCCAATGTGATTCTTCTAAAGCTATAAATCAAACCTTCATCAAAAACATTAGGATCTTCATTGAATCCTCCTAACATTAGTATCATACCTAAGGCCATCAAGAGTATTCCTATTCCCATCCATTTATAATTCTCCTTCCCAAAAGCTAAGGCGTCTTGCATAGAGTTCTCTCTAGATCTAGACAACTTAGAATTTTGTGTAGAAGCCTGTGTTTTGACAATAACTTTTTTCTTTAGCTGGATATCTTTCTTTGAACTTGACTTTGTGTCGTCCTTAGAAATCTTTACTATTTTCTTTCCCTTTTTAGCCATGCTCTAATTTTTATAATTCAGTCTTTGCAAATTTTCTACTTAACATCCATCTCTTTATGATTAGGGTGATAACAAGAGCGATGACTGTGCAGAGTAAAACTTTGATGACGCTAATATTCGAAATATTTGTATCTAAGATACCTAACAATAGATAAAAGGTACAAACAAATAGAAATATGGCAATAAACCAGGCTCTAAAGCTGGCTTGATTTGTAAATTGTTGAAGTCCTTTTGCCAGTGTTTTATGGTCAGCACCGTAGTGAGCTAAGGAAGTTATTTGCCTTTTGTTTTCAGTTATGAGGTTAGAGATATTCATTTTTATAAATGTGAAAAAGAGTATCGCTGTAACTATGGTCAATGGTATGCTGGAATTCAGTGACAAACGCTTTATTAAAGATGATGAACCCCTATTATTCTCGATGTAAATTTCATGAACGCCAGCTTTCGTCATAATATCTTCTTGACTAATTTCACTTGCTATTTCAAATCGTACTACATCTCTGAAAGGGTTTTCCTTTTCTGACTGATTCAACAATTGGCTGTCAACTTCATTTGCCATAATAGAAATGGCTTCCTCCTTAGAAATATAAGTAACAGTGGAGGGTATGATACTTTTATCGGACTTGAACTGACTAATAAGAGCTTTTGCGTCATTTGGCCCCATATAATCCTCCAATTCCACCAATACAACACCTTTACTAGTCGTCTGTGAAGAATACAAAGCAGGTATTACCCACCATAATGCCATGATTAACATGAGTAAGTACTGAAGGATACCTTCAGATACTATTATTGGTGAGTAAGAAGAACTATTTTTGAAAAACAGACTCATAGGTCAAACATATGAACATTTATATTAAACTTTTTTATATATCAGTTTTTCTTTTTGCAGGCCAGAGTCTTACATCTCAGATTATCATAACCAATAAGTCTTTTGAAGGTAAACCAGCTGATGCTACTATGCCATCAGGATGGTTTATGGCCAGTGAAGGCACCACTCCAGATATCTTACCTGGTTATTGGGGAGTATATAATGAACCTTATGATGGTGATTCCTATGCAGGTCTTATAACAAGACAAGATGGGTCTTTTGAGAGTATTACTCAGAGAATGGAGAATAGTCTGGATAAAGGCAGTTGTTACAGTCTCAAATTCGCCCTAGCGCATTCTGACAACTATGCCGGCTATAACCAACCGCTTAAACTAAGGGTCTGGATAAGTAACAAAAGTAAAGTACGACAACAGAAAATCTACGAATCTAAACTTATAGAAGGAGAAGAATGGCAATTACAGCAGATAGAATTCATACCCAATAAGGAGATGTACTATATTATAATAGAAGCATACAACCCTAGATCAGAAGCTGTGAATGGTAATATTCTTATAGATGGACTAACTAATCCACACTCATGTAACCGAGTATGAGTAGTAAACCAAAGATAGTGGTCCTCTCAGGAGCAGGTATAAGTGCTGAAAGTGGCATCAAGACTTTTAGAGACCATGATGGACTTTGGGAAGGGCATGACGTCATGGCAGTAGCCTCTCCAGATGGGTGGGCTAAGGATATGTCCTTGGTATTAGATTTTTATAACCAAAGAAGAAAACAACTCAAAGAGGTAACATTCAATTCTGCTCATAAAAATATAGCTAGTCTAGAGTCACAATATGACGTTGTTGTTATTACTCAAAATGTAGATGACCTTCATGAAAGAGCTGGAAGTAGTGATGTGATGCATCTTCATGGTCAGTTAAACCAAGTCCGATCCACGCAGGACTCAAGTCTCATTTATGACTGGATGGAAGACCTCAACATAGGAGACAAATGCCAGTTAGGCAGTCAATTAAGACCACATATAGTCTGGTTTGGGGAGGCAGTGCCTATGATAGAAAAGGCAGCAGAAGAAATAATGAACTGTCAAATCTGTGTAATCGTAGGAACGTCATTACAAGTTTATCCTGCTGCAGGCCTTATCTCTTATGCTCCAAAAAGTTGTAAAGTCTATTATATAGACCCTAAACCATATATTTCGAGAGAGTTAGAGTATATAGATCATCAAGTCATAGCTGAAAAGGCGACATCTGGAACCAAAATATTGCTTGATTTCCTAATGAAACAAGCTTAATATCGTATTTCTGACTTCATCATGATATAAACTGTATTTTTACATTTGAATATTCATTTACTTGCTTCTTAAATTCCAAATAGAAATTTATCAATGGTTAGTGCCATTGATTGCTTTGTTCTTCATCTGGAGAATAATTAGCCAATTCAGAGCGAACCGCCGATTGCTCTTAGGAACTATAATTTGGGTTTCCTTTTGGACAATACTGGCACTACTTGCCATGTTACCTGACTGGATATCTTTCTCTATCGCTGAATCCTTAGGATTAAGAAGTAATATCAATGCTGTCATCTTCGTTTGGCTAGGCTTCCTTTTTATTATGACCTATTATCAATCATCAACTATAGAACGATTGGAAAAACAAATGACTGAACTGGTAAGAAAAGTGGCTATAGAGAAACAGAGTAAACTAGACTTAGAAAGACAGTTAGAGGAGAAGATAAAAGCAAGCATCAAAACGGAACAGACAACTCCTAAAGTAAAGAAAGCCAAGACAGTCACAAGTGAATGAAAATCTTATTTGTCCTGGAGAACCACTATCCCAACATAGGTGGTGTAGAAACACTCTTTAAGAATCTCACAGAATCCTTGGTAAAAGAAGGACATCAGATTTCAGTACTTACCAATCAGTTCTCACCTGAATTAAAAAGAAAAGAAAATCTCAATGGGGTTAACATTATAAGAGTCCCATTTAGAAATAGATACCTATTCACTTTTCTAGGTTTTTTTTCTGCTTATAAATATGCCAAGAAACATGACTTAATTCATACAACTTCCTACAATGCCGGCGTGCCAGCATTCATTGCAGGTATACTTGCTCGCAAGAAAGTCATTATTACATTTCATGAAGTTTGGTCAAAATTATGGTTTGGATTACCATACATGAGTAAATCCGCCTTATGGTTACATTATATTTTTGAATGGTTCTTACTAAAGTTACCTTTCTACAGATTTGTAGCAGTATCAGACTATACGCGTCAGAGTCTCATAGATATTGGAATTTCTGAAAAGAAGATTTCTCTAATCTATAACGGCATCAAATATGGGCAATTGTTAGAAATGAAATCTGACATAGAACACGAGCTTATCCCTGAATCAAATCCTCAATATTCTTTTCTCTATTTTGGAAGACTTGGTATTTCTAAAGGACTCAATATTATACTGGATGCAATAGAACTTCTAAAAGCAAAAGCTTCTTCACCCTTTGTTCTAAATCTAGTAATACCAAGCCTCCCAAAAAAATTTCATCAATTAATAGTGAAGGAAATTAAAGACAAGAATCTTGAGGATGTTATTAAGATTCAGAGTGACTTACCTTGGAAGCAGTTAGTAAGAGAAATCCTTAAAAGTGACGCTGTTATTATCCCTTCGTATAGTGAAGGCTTCTGCTTTACCGCAGTAGAAACCAAGGCTTTGGGTAAGCCAATAATCAGTTCAGGAAAAGGGGCGCTGGCAGAAGTGATTAGTGGCAAGCACATAGTGATGAGCTCACAAGATGGTGAAGGACTCTACAAGGCGATGACGGAAGCAATGGATGATAAATGGACTACCACACCAGAAACTCAATTTACTTTAGCTCATTCGATTTCGGGATATCTCACCATGTATGATTCTATCATCAAGAAAGAGCCACTTGGATGAAAAATTCTACGATGAGTAAGCCAAAAAAAGTACTCTTTTTAGCTGACTGCCTAGTTACACAGAAGGCAGGCATTCATTTCTATGTGAAGCAATTCATCAAGAGGTGCATAGCTCAATATCCTCATAATCAATACTTTATAATCCTCCCCTATTCTTCTGAAGAGATAGATATAACGGAGATTATTGTACCTATTAATAAATTCATTCCTTTTCATTTTAGGTGGCGATCATTCCTAGGAATTCCTGCTGCTGTAAAGAAATTATCTCCAGATGTGGTTATAGAAATGGCTCATTTTGGTCCTTTTCGAATTCCAAAGTCAATCAAGCGAGTCACTGTAATTCATGATATTACACCGATTTTGTTTCCTCAATGGCATGATAGCATGAGCCACATAATGCATAAGTTATTTCTGCCTAAAATACTGAGGCAAGCAGATAACATCATAACCAATTCTTATAATACAAAAGCAGACATAGTGGAATATATGGCTGATACAAAAGATAAGATTACAGTATCGTACCCCTCTATTATACCATCTAAAGAGAAAGGAATAATTACGACTAATTATCCAGAAAAAAATGAAAAATTTCTCTTAACCGTTGGCACGATTGAACCTCGTAAAAACTATGTGACTTTATTGAGGGCTTTTGATAAATTGTGTACAAGAAACAAAGAGATTCAACTACGGATTGTAGGATATAAAGGATGGAAAGCAAAACCATTTTTTGAGTTATTAGACCAATCGAGTTTTCAAGATAGAATTGTGGTGGAAGGATATACAAGTGAAGATAGATTACTCAGTTTGTACAAGAATGCAACTGCATTTGTATTCCCGTCTTTGTATGAAGGATTCGGGCTACCCCTTTTAGAAGCTATGTCACATGGTCTTCCTATAATATGCTCCGACATCCCCACCTCCAAAGAAATTTGCGCTGATGCAGCACTATATTTTGACAAAAATAGTGTAGATGACCTAGTCACTCAATTGTTTAAATTATTAGAAAATTCAGCTCTGCATGATGAGATGCAAGTAGCTTCAGAAGTACAATTCCAATCTTTCAATAATTTACATTTAAATCTAAACCATATTCTTTAGTACTATTTTCCACACCTCACCTTTCCACTCAATACTGCTTATTAATAGATAAAAATTACACCTTAATCTAAATAGAATAATACCTGTAAATAATAACCTACCTTTAGATTAGAATAACCACTAAAATGATAGTACTGCAGACTCACGACCTTTCCAAGAATTATGGTTCGATAAGAGCCTTAGACAAGCTCAATATAAAAGTAGAGGCAGGTCAGATTATGGGCTTACTCGGTCCTAATGGCAGTGGGAAGACAACTACCCTAGGTGTCATCCTTTCTGTATTGAGTGCTTCCAGTGGTGGCTATGAATGGTTTGGGGGACAATACGGAAATGACCACCGTAAGCAGATAGGTTCTATTCTAGAAACACCTAATTTTTTTCCATATCTAAATGCTGATGAAAATCTAGATATTATCAGAAGAACTAAGGGTGCTCCAAAACAAGATTTTGATGAATTACTACAACTTGTCAAACTAGTCGGACGTAGAAAATCTAAGTTCCACACTTATTCACTAGGTATGAAACAAAGACTTGCTATTGCAGCTACACTGATAGGTGACCCTCAGGTTGTCATTTTTGATGAGCCGACAAATGGATTAGACCCTGAGGGAATAGCAGAGGTAAGAAATACGCTAATGAAAGTAGCTGAGCGGGGTAAAACAGTTTTTATGGCCAGTCACATTCTAGCGGAGGTAGAAAAAATTTGCTCTCATGTAACCATTCTGAAAAAAGGGCAGTTGCTAGCATCTGGCCCCGTGGGTTCTATTTTGAGTAATGACAGAATGGTTATTTTATCAGCTACTGATAATTATAGATTGATGACGCTTTTAAAATCTATTCCTGAGATAAAATCAATAAAGGAGATAGATGGTAAGTTAGAGTGTATGGCAGATGAGGAGGTATCTATTTCAGAAATCAACAAAAAGGCTGTGAGTATCGGCATTGACATTAACCACCTAGAGAATAGAAAGAGAAAGTTAGAAGAAGAATTTCTTGAAATCACTAAATCATAGAACCATGCCTATCATAGAATTACTTAAAATAGAATGGTTCAAGTTTAGGAAGAATACTGTAATTACCTTGTTACTATGTTTCTTTCTATTGTTCTTTCCATGCTGTCTTTACTTTGGTCGGTTTATAGACGGGATTCCGGATTTTGTGCCATTCAAAGTAGACATCTTTACTTATCCTCATATATGGGATTACCTAGGCTACGCAGGGAATTGGATGGTATTTTTCTTTCTCGGTGTACTTATCATTTATACAGTGACTATAGAGGTAGCGAATAAAACCTTGAGACAAGCTATTATAAACGGCATGTCTAGAAACACATTCTTACTGGCGAAGTGTCTGAATATTGTAGGTATTTCTCTGCTTGCTACTGCAGTTTATACTATTCTATGTATAATATTCGGGTGGATTAATACTGAAGATGCAAGTATGTCTGTGATGATGGATAACCAATTTGCCATAGGACGATTCTTCCTTATGTGTCTAGGCTATTTGTCATTTGCTCTATTCTTAGCCTTCCTATTTAGGAAATCTGGCATAGCTGTATTCTTCTATTTGGCGTATGTGATTATCATGGAGCCACTGCTAAGAGTACTTACTAGACAATATTTATTCAGCAATAAATACCTAAACTATTATCCGCTGAATGCTATGGAAGACTTGATGCCGTCTCCTATATTTAGAGTGGCTGAAAAACTTCCTAGTGATATAGATTACGAATTCTTGCTAACATATAAAGAGGCCACGCTATTATCTATAATCTATTCTGTTATATTCTTATCCGCTACTTGGTACTTATTTCAGAAAAGGGATATTTAATCAGATAGAATGGACATATTCCTATATTTGGGAATATGAAGAGGAAGACCATTCTAGTCACTGGTTCTACGGGCCAAGTTGGCTCTGAACTAAAGCATATCTCCAAGTTATATCCAGACTTATCTATGACCTTTCTGAATAGGAAGCAATTAGATTTGGCATCCAAAGCATCAATCAAATCAGCATTCGCTAACAAATCATATGATTATTGTATAAATGTCGCAGCTTATACCGCTGTAGATGCCGCAGAGACTGATAAAAAAATGGCTCATAAAGTCAATGCCCTTGCGCTAAGCCATTTGGCGTCATTTGCTTCAAAAAAAACTAAACTTATTCATCTGTCTACGGACTATGTCTATCACTCAGATCCACAGAGACCACTAATGGAAACAGATAAAGTGGCACCTCAGGGAGTATATGCAAAGACAAAATTAGAAGGTGAGCAGAGGCTATTAGAAATGCGTCCTGATTCTATAGTGATGAGGACTTCATGGGTTTATTCTAGCTATGGAAATAATTTTGTCAAAACTATGTTACGATTAGGTCGAAATAGAGATCAACTAAATATTGTAGCAGATCAATATGGAACGCCAACTTATGCAAGAGATATAGCCCATTCATTGCTTACTATGATTCGTAATAGAGGTGTATATAATTATGATAACATATCGCAAGACGGCATATTCAATTATAGCAATATCGGATTGGTTAACTGGGCTGATTTTGCTAGGGAGATATTCAAATTATCGAAATTAAAATGTAAGGTAGGTGAAACGACAACTGCATCGTACGGCGCCCCAGCACCGCGTCCATTATGGAGCCTAATGTCAAAGACTAAAATACAGAAGGCTTATCAGCTAAAGATTCCTCATTGGAAGGAAAGTTTGAAGAATTGTCTCTCAGAACTCAGATATCTATAGCTAATGAACTTATATCTTCATAAATTACATAATTAATAAAATGATTTGAAGCTATTACAATCAAGTATTCTTGTAGTCTTACTACTCCTTATATTCTCAGACCTCAGTGCTACGCATAATAGAGCAGGAGAAATTACCTATTCACAAATAGGACCTTTAACAATAAGAGCGACAGTAACGACCTATACAAAGACTACTTCTCAAGGAGCTGATAGAGATACTATTGTCTTATCATGGGGTGATGGAGCTTTGGATGCCATCCCGCGAGCTAATGGAAATGGTGAGCCAATACCAGGAGAAGATATTAAGGTCAATTTCTATATTATGGAACATACCTATCCAAGTATCGCTTCTTATACGCTATCATTCCAAGACCCTAATAGAGTAAGTAACATACAGAATATCAATTTTCCCAATTCTGTGGATATTCCATTCTATATTGAAACAAGATTCACACTGACAACTTCTCAGTTTCAAGGACCTAATAATTCTGTCGTCCTCTTACAACCACCAATAGATTTCGGATGCGTAGGCAAACGATTTATTCATAACCCCAATGCCTTTGACCCAGACGGAGACAGCATAAGTTATGAACTCACTACTCCATTGCAGGAGGAAGGAGTGGAAGTGCCTAGATATATTCTACCTGATAATTTACCAGGATCTTTTGGTACACTTACGATTAATTCAATTACTGGTGATTTAATTTGGGATTCACCACATGCGCCAGGAGAATATAATGTGGCGATTCTTATAAAAGAGTTTCGAGATGGCGTACTACTCAACACTGTCATAAGGGATATGCAGATACTTGTGCTCAACTGTGTGGACACACCTCCAGTAGTGGAAGCACCTATGGAGATATGTGTCATTGCCGGCGAAACTTTAAGAATACCAGTAAGAGTAACTGATATAGATACAGGTCAGCAAGTTAGAATATCTGCCAGAGGTGGGCCTTTCGAGTTGGATTTATCACCGGCATTTATGGACAATCAGAATATCTTTCAAGATTCTCCCTTAGAGGAAATTTTTGTGTGGGAAACTCAGTGTGAACATATATCTGATTCCTACTACCAAGTTATATTTCGTGGTCAAGATAATTCGAGAATAGAAACTGGGAATGCATCCCTCAAAAGTCTGCGGATACGAGTGCTCGGTCCTCCCCCAGAAAATGTGACAGCTGAACTCGAAAACAATGACGATATCACCTTGACTTGGGATATGCCTTATTCATGTGAAGATGCAAGTAATAATTTCTTTCTTGGATTTGAAGTCTATAGAAGAGAAGGGCCAGATCCATTTCCCCTAGGTGAATGTGAAAATGGCTTAGAAGGTCGAGGCTATGAAGTTGTTGAAATTCTGACCACAGAAAGTGCCAATGGAAGATATACATTTACGGATAGCGCCGTTAATGATGGTGCGATTTTCTGCTATAGGATCACAGCAAATTTTGCATTAAGGACAGCCACCAACCAGCCATTTAATTTGGTAGAATCAATTGCATCTCAAGAGGTATGCTTGCAAGTTAATCAAGATGAACCACTAATCACGAAAGTGTCTGTAATGGAAACTTCCAGAACTGATGGTGAAATACTCGTTTCCTGGAATAGACCAAAGGCTGAAGCAATAGATACTCTTCTAAACTCAGGACCGTATAATTATAGACTAGAACGATCCTCTGATGCTATAAACTTTACAGAGGTAGCAAATATCCCTACACCAAGCTTTTTCCCAGCAGAAGAAATTTCTTTCACAGATCGCAATCTGAATACTGTAGATAATCAATATTTCTATAGAATTAATTTTTCTTCCAATAACCAATTGCTAAGCAATTCATCAATTGCAAGCTCAGTATTTTCAAGTATTATCTCCACGGACATGCTTAATATAGTTTCATGCCAAGAAGAGGTGCCATGGGTTAATACAACATATTTTCTTGAAAGACAAAATATGAATGGTGGACAATTAATATTTCAAACTATTGATGAATCAAGTATATGTGATTTTGAAGATAGAGGTTTGATGAATGATACAACATTTTGCTATCGAGTCAGAACCTTAGGAAGATACGGCATTGGTGGCAATACTGATAGTCTAGTTAACTTATCTCAAATCGTATGTGGCATCCCAATAGATACTGTTGGACCTTGTCCACCAATAGCCATGGCTCAAAATCCCTGTAGTGACATTACTGATACAGAAGAATTAATAGAGCCAGAGGACTTCTTCAATTTGATTTTTTGGGAATCTATAAGAAATACTTGTGACGGCAGCAATGATGTAGAATCTTATAATATCTATTTCGCTGAAGACAGCATCTTATTAAATTATGAATTGATAGGTAACATCAATGAAGGTGAACTACTAGAATTCCAACATCTACCAGAAATAGGCGTCAATGGCTGCTATGCTATATCATCTATTGATGCTTCTGGTAACGAAGGACCTATAGGTACACCAGCCTGCATAGATAATTGTCCGATTTATATTCTACCTAATGCTTTCACACCAAATGGTGATGGTGCCAATGATATATTCCATCCAAGACAAAATTTATTCGTAGCAGAAATAGATTTCAAGCTATTCAATAGATGGGGTAATCTTCTATTTGAAACAACTGAACCAGAAATAAACTGGGATGGTAATACTTCCAGCGGAAAGAATGTTGAAGCAGGAACCTACTATTATACTTGTAGCGTTTTGGAACGAGGAACTGATGGTTTAGTTGAAGCATTTCAGCTTCAAGGTTATATTCAATTATTAAGATAGGTTTATGTTTTCTGGAATTATTGAGCAAATTGGCCATATAGAAGCAATAGAAGATTATGGTACTGGAAAGACATTTAAAATAAAGCATTCCTTTCAGGATGACTTATACATAGATCAAAGCATCTGCCATAATGGAACATGTCTTACCGTTGTCAAAATAGAAGATGACACATACGAGGTTGTGGCAATACTCGAGACATTAAGAGTTACCAATTTGGGTACACTTAAAAAAGGAGACCACGTCAATCTGGAGCGGAGTGTTACTATGAAGACGAGACTAGATGGTCATATAGTGCAAGGACACGTAGACTGTACAGGTCAGGTAACTCAGATAAGAGATGAAAATGGCAGTTGGGAATTCACCATATCATTTCCCTCAAAGTACAGGAACTTACTTATCCATAAAGGTAGTGTCACTCTCAATGGTATTAGTTTGACTATTACGGAATTGGCATCAGAAGCATTAAAGGTTGCTATAATTCCCTATACTTATGAGCATACCAATCTCCAATATCTTAAAAGTGGTGATACTATAAATATCGAATTTGATTCCATAGGCAAGTACATCGCGAACTACATGCAAAAAACAAATGCCTGATTAACTTTCGCTAATCAGGCATTGAATTTTATTGTTCAAAAAGTATTCTTGTTACTCTCCCGGTTCAATCTCAGCTTCTTCTACAACTTCCTCTTCAGGAATAGCAACTAACTCTTTTGGCTTAACTAACAATTCTCTAAACTTACGTAGACCTGTACCCGCTGGTATAAGTTTACCTGAAATAACATTCTCCTTAAGACCGTCAAGTTTATCTACCTTAGCTCCAATCGCTGCAGTACTCAATACTTTTGTTGTCTCCTGGAATGATGCAGCAGATATCCAACTTTCAACACCTAGGGAAGATTTAGTAATACCTTGAAGTAGTGGTTTAGATGTTGCTGATATAGCATCTCTAAATACAACCAACTTCTTATCATTTCTCTTAAGGTAAGAATTCTCTTCTCTTAACTGTCTGACTGAAACTAACTGACCTGGCTTTAGCTTAGCCGACTCGCCAGCATCTTCTACTACCTTCTTATCAAATATCCAATCATTCATTGCTAGAAATTTGAATCTATCTACTGCTTCTGATTCAAGGAAAGTAGTATCACCTGGATCTTCTATTTCTACTCTTCTCATCATTTGTCTTGCTATTACTTCAATGTGCTTATCATTGATACCAATACCTTGAGAACGATATACTTCTTGGATTCCATTTACGAGGTACTGTTGTACTGCAAATGGCCCCATGATATTTAGTATGTCAAAAGGAGAAGTAGCACCTTCTGAAAGCTTTGTTCCAGCTCTTACAAAGTCACCATCTTGAACGAGCATCAATTTACCTTTCTTGATAAGATACTTTCTCTTCTGATTTGTTTTATCATCAGAAACGAACACTTCTTGGTTTCCTCTTTTAACCTTTCCAAAGCTTACAATACCATCTATCTCAGAAGTAACTGCTGGGTTAGAAGGATTTCTGGCTTCAAATAATTCAGTAACTCTTGGAAGACCACCGGTAATATCTGATATCTGTCCAGTCTTTCTAGGAATCTTTGCAAGCTTCTCACCTGCTTTTACTTCCTGTCCATTCTGAGTAGTTAGGTATGCGCCCACTGGCATGGTGTAAGATTTCAATTCTTCCCCTGCTGGAGAAACAATCTTAATCATAGGAATCACCTTCTTATTCTTAGACTCAATTATTACTATCTCTTCATTACCTGTAAGATCATCACGTTCTTTTCTGAAAGTAATCAACTCTTCCAATCCATCAAACTTCACTAATCCTTTTACTTCAGATAATATCACTGCGTTGAATGGATCCCACTGACTTATCAGATCGCCTTCGTTTACTTTTTGCTTGTCTTTTATATGGATTGTGGATCCATACTGGATATAAAAAGTAGTAATCAACTTATTAGTCGTGGGTTCAATCAATCTGACTTCACCAGATCTTGAAAGGACTACATTGTTCTTAACACCATTTTCTTCATACGGAACAAACTCGATATTATCGAACTGTGCTACACCACTCTTCTTAGATATAGTCTCCGATTCTGCTTTACTTACAGAAGCGATACCACCAACGTGGAAGGTTCTTAACGTCAACTGAGTACCTGGCTCTCCAATACTTTGTGCAGCAATAATACCTACAGCATCACCCTCTTCAGCTATTCTATTAGTCGCTAAATTTTTACCATAACATTTAGCGCATACACCTCTCCTAGTCTCACATGTAAGTACTGATCTGATTTTTAGTTTTTCTATACCAGAATTCTCTATCATGTCAGCCACCTTGTGGTCTATGTATGAACCTGCTTCAAGAATAACTTCATCAGTCTCTGGATGATGAACATCATTAAGCACATATCTACCTTCAATTCTAGAAGCTAGACTAAGTACCACTTTATCATTCTCTATAAATGCTGTGATAGAGATACCTCTCAGCGTATCACAATCTTCATCAGTTATAATAACATCTTGCGATACATCTACCAATCTTCTCGTCAAGTAACCTGCATCGGCAGTTTTCAAGGCGGTATCGGCAAGACCTTTTCTAGCACCGTGAGTAGATATAAAATAATCTTGGACAGAAAGACCTTCTAGGAAGTTAGATAGAATTGGATTCTCGATAATCGCTGGTCCTGCGTCACCTGATTTCTTAGGTTTCGCCATCAGCCCTCTTAATCCACACAGCTGCTTAATCTGCTGCTTAGATCCCCTTGCTCCAGAATCAAGCATCATGTATACTGAATTGAATCCTCCTTTGTGTTCTTTTAACTCAGACATCAAGTTTTCTGTAATCTTATTATCTGCGAAAGTCCACTTGTCGATTACTTGATTATATCTTTCATTAGGAGTTATCAGTCCCATGTTATAATTATCCCAAACCTCATCTACATCCGACTGTGCTTCTACTAAGGTCTGCTCTCTTTGGGTAGGATTTATCAGGTCACCTAAATTAAAAGATAATCCACCTTTAAATGACCAATAGAATCCCATCGTCTTAATCTTATCTAAGAAGATTGCAGTTGTAGGGAAATTTGTTCTACTGATGATGTCAGAGATTACCAATTTCAGATTCTTCTTTGTAAGTAGACTATTAATGAAAGGAACACCTTCAGGTCTCATCTCATTGAAAAGTACTCTACCTACAGTAGTTTCTACAAGGTCTAATACTAATTCACCTTCTTCGTTCTCTGTAAGCGCTCTAACTTTAATTCCTGTATGTAAGGCAACCTTATTTTCATTATATGCTATTACAACCTCCTCTGGTGAATAGAATTTTCTCTCGACGCCACCATGTCCAAATTTCATGTCAAGATTCTCCTTGGTAAGGTAGTACAAACCAAGAACCATATCCTGAGAAGGTAACGTTATAGGTGTACCGTTCTGTGGATTTAGCATATTGTGCGATGACAACATAAGAACTTGTGCCTCCAAAATTGCGGCATGGCTAAGTGGTACGTGTACCGCCATCTGATCCCCATCAAAATCGGCGTTGAATGCACCAGTAACAAGTGGGTGCAATTGAATAGCCTTTCCTTCTACTAATTTAGGTTGGAATGCTTGAATAGAAAGTCTGTGCAGCGTAGGTGCCCTGTTAAGAAGGACAGGATGCCCTTTCAATACATTCTCTAATATCTCCCAAATAACTGGGTCCTTTCTATCTACAAGTTTCTTTGCAGACTTTACCGTCTTAACAATACCTCTTTCAATCAGCTTTCGGATTACGAAAGGCTTGAATAACTCGGCAGCCATACCTTTAGGAAGTCCACATTCGTGAAGCTTTAGTTCTGGACCTACTACGATAACCGAACGACCAGAGTAGTCAACCCTTTTTCCGAGAAGGTTTTGTCTGAATCGACCTTGCTTTCCTTTAAGTATATCACTGAGGGACTTAAGAGAACGTCCACCTTCTGCTTTAACAGCATTAGACTTTCTAGAATTATCAAAAAGAGAATCTACTGCTTCTTGAAGCATTCTCTTCTCATTTCTAAGAATGACCTCAGGCGCTTTTATTTCAAGAAGTCTTTTCAGTCTGTTATTACGAATAATCACTCTTCTGTAAAGGTCATTCAAATCTGAACTGGCAAATCGGCCACCATCCAAAGGAACTAATGGTCTTAGTTCAGGTGGAATTATTGGTAGGTATTGTATAATCGCCCACTCAGGTTTATTTTCTATTCTTGTTTGTCCTTCTCTGAAAGATTCTACGACTCTTAATCTCTTGAGGGCTTCTGACTTCCTTTGTTGAGATGTTTCATTGGCAGCTTGATGACGCAACTGGTATGATAACTCATCCAAATCTAATCTCTCTAATAATTCCTTTACTGCTTCAGCACCCATCTTAGCGATGAACTTCTGAGGGTCAGTATCATCAAGCATTTGATTTCCTTCAGGAAGTGTATCTAATATCTCGAAATATTCTTCCTCAGTATATAAATCTTTAATCTCTATCTCTTCAGACTTAACGCCTGGCTGAATAACAGCATACCTTTCATAATAGATTATAGATTCTAATTTCTTGGAAGAAATTCCAAGGAGATAACCTATTTTATTTGGCAGTGATTTAAAGAACCAAATATGAACCACAGGAACAACCAATTTGATATGTCCCATTCTCTCTCTTCTCACTTTCTTTTCAGTCACTTCTACCCCACATCTATCACAAACGATTCCTTTATATCTTATTCTTTTGTACTTACCACAGTAGCACTCATAATCTTTGACAGGGCCGAAAATTCTTTCACAGAATAATCCATCCCTTTCTGGCTTATAAGTTCTATAGTTAATTGTTTCTGGCTTAAGCACCTCCCCAAATGATCTATCTAGTATATCATCTGGTGAAGTCAAACAAATAGCTATAGTATCAAATTGTTTCTGAGTATTGTTATTATTTCTTTTAAATGGCATTTATCTCGATGTTTCAAAGATTAATCAAATTTGATATCTAGTGTCAGTCCTCTAAGCTCATGAATCAATACATTGAAAGATTCTGGAATACTTGGTTGTGGAAGATTTTCACCTTTGACAATAGCTTCATATGCTTTTGCTCTACCTTGTATATCATCAGACTTGATAGTCAATAATTCTTGTAGGATGTTAGCTGCACCGAATGCTTCCAATGCCCACACCTCCATTTCTCCAAATCTCTGACCACCAAATTGTGCTTTACCTCCAAGGGGTTGTTGTGTGATAAGAGAGTATGGCCCAATAGATCTTGCGTGCATCTTATCATCTACCATGTGAGATAATTTAAGCATATAGATAATACCCACAGTAGCCTCCTGATGGAACCTATCTCCTGTCTCTCCATCATACAAGTAAGTCTGCCCTAGGTTTGGTAGTCCAGCTTTTTGTACGAATTCATCTATTGCATCCAAACTGGCTCCATCGAATATCGGCGTCGCAAATTTGACACCCAATTTCTGACCTGCCCATCCAAGTACAGTTTCGAAAATCTGCCCGAGATTCATCCTGGAAGGTACACCTAACGGGTTAAGCACGATATCTACCGGCGTACCATCTGCAAGGAAAGGCATATCCTCCTGTCTAACAATTTTGGATACGATACCCTTGTTTCCATGACGACCTGCTAACTTATCTCCTACTTTCAGTTTTCTCTTCTTAGCTAAGTATACTTTAGCTAACTTGAGTACACCAGCTGGAAGCTCATCTCCAATACTAATATTAAACTTCTCTCTCTTGTATCTACCTACTTCTTCATTGACTTTGATACTATAGTTATGGATAAGTCTTGCTATCAATTTATTTGTAGCTTCATCATGAGTCCAATTAGAATAATCCACTTGTGAGTAGTCTACGTCTTTAAGTACCTTCTGTGTGAATTTGGTGCTTTTTGTGATAATCTCCTCATTGTAGATACTCTTTACGCCGGCAGAAGATTTTCCTTTAACCAGTGACATCATTTTATCTATCAAAGTGGTTCGTAACTCATTGTGAGCTACAGCATGGGCATCCTCTAATTTGGCAAGAAGTTCTTTCTCTTGTACCTTTTGGAACTTGTCTTTCTTAGCTCTTGCAAATAACTTCTTGTTTATAATTATACCTCTCGTTGAAGGAGGCGCTTTCATAGAAGCATCTTTTACATCACCCGCCTTGTCACCAAAGATTGCTCTTAGTAACTTCTCTTCAGGTGTAGGATCAGATTCACCTTTAGGTGTGATTTTTCCAATGATGATATCACCCTCTTTAATCCATGCTCCAGTTCTGATGATGCCATTTTCATCCAAATCCTTCGTCGCTTCTTCACTGACGTTAGGAATATCATTAGTCAATTCTTCTTCTCCAAGTTTTGTATCTCTTACTTCTAATTCGAAGCTTGAGATATGAAGAGAAGTGAATATATCTTCTCTAACTACTCTTTCAGACAAAACTATTGCATCCTCAAAGTTGTATCCCTTCCATGGCATAAATGAAACAAGTAAATTCTGACCTAAAGCCAACTCACCTCTTTCCGTGGCATAGCCGTCTGATAACAAAGTACCCAATTTAACTCTGTCGCCTTTATTGACAATAGGCTTAAGATTGATTGTAGTTCCTTGATTCGTTCTTCTAAACTTAGTGAGAGGGTATGTCTTTACGTTACTTTCAAATGAAACAAGCTCATCTTCTTCAGATCTGTCATATTCTATGACTATTTTCTCGGCATCTACATACTGCACTACCCCTTTTCCTTCGGCATTAATTAGAATCCTAGAATCCTGGGCTACCTTCTGCTCAATACCGGTTCCCACGATTGGAGAACGTGGCTTTAAGAGAGGTACTGCCTGACGTTGCATGTTAGATCCCATCAGGGCTCTATTGGCATCATCATTTTCCAAGAATGGAATTAGAGACGCTGATACACCTACAATTTGGTTTGGTGCTACATCTATATACTCTATGGAATCTGGTTCTAATACCGGGAAATCTCCATGCTCTCTGCATTTAATTCTGTCACTTTCAAATGCGCCTTTCTCTGTTATTGGTGCATTCGCTTGTGCAATTTTCTTGTAATCTTCTCCTTCTGCACTTAGATATTCGATATTGGACTTAAGATCTACAACACCACCTTTTACTTTTCTATATGGTGTCTCTAAGAAGCCCATCTTATTTACTTTGGCAAATACACAAAGTGTAGATATTAATCCAATGTTAGGGCCCTCCGGCGTTTCTATCGTACATAGTCTACCGTAGTGAGAATAGTGAACATCTCTAACCTCGAATCCCGCTCTTTCTCTGGATAGTCCACCTGGTCCTAGTGCTGATATTCTTCTCTTATGTGTAATCTCAGATAAAGGGTTTGTCTGATCTAAGAACTGAGACAATTGACTAGTTCCAAAAAATGAATTGATTACTGAAGATAAAGTTCTCGCGTTAATCAAATCAATTGGTGTAAATACTTCATTGTCACGGACATTCATTCTTTCTCTAATCGTTCTAGCCATTCTAGCCAGACCTACACCAAACTGTCCATACAATTGTTCACCTACTGTCTTTACCCTTCTGTTACTCAAGTGATCTATATCATCAAGTTCTGCTTGTTGGTTTATTAAATCAACAATGTACTTTATGATAGAAATGATATCATCCTTTGTTAGAACTAGTGTGTTAAGTTCTATATCCAGATTAAGTTTTCTATTAATCTTATATCTACCTACCTCACCTAGATTATATCTTTTATCTGAGAAGAATAATTTATCTATTATTCCTCTTGCAGTCTCTTCATCGGGTGGATCTGTTCCACGAAGTTGTCTATATATCTGAGTTACCGCTTCTAATTCAGAACTTGATGGGTCCTTCTGTAAAGTTTGATATATAATAGAGAAATCCTTAGCATCTTCTCCTGTTCTTTCTTTCTGTAGAATAATTGTTTCTATATCTGACTCTTGTATCAGTAAGATATTCTCTTCATCCAATGTATCATCTCTTTCTAAGATGATTTCATTTCTTTCTATAGTCACAACCTCTCCTGTATCTTCATCTACAAAATCCTCATTCCACTTTTTCAGAACTCTGGCAGCTAGTTTTCTACCTATTGCTTTTTTAAGAGATTTTTTATCTGCCTTTATTTCTTCGGAGAGTCCAAATATCTCAAGAATGTCCTTATCAGAATCGTAACCTATTGCTCTAAGCAAAGTGGTTACAGGGAATTTTTTCTTTCTGTCAATGTATGCAAACATGACATTATTAATGTCCGTCGTAAATTCCATCCATGCACCCTTGAATGGGATAACTCTTGCTGAGTAGATCTTAGTACCGTTCGGGTGAAAATTTAGACTGAAGAATACACCAGGGGATCTGTGCAATTGAGACACAACGACTCTCTCGGCACCATTGATACAGAAGGTACCCTTAGGGGTCATATAAGGTATGTTCCCTAAGAAAACGTCTTGTACGATTGTTTGGAAATCTACGTGCTCTTCATCATTACATGACAAACGCAGTTTAGCTTTAAGAGGGACACTGTATGTCAAACCTCTTTCCATACATTCTGCTATACTATATCTAGGTGGGTCTATGAAATAGTCCAAGAACTCCAGAACGAATATATTTCTAGCATCCGTTATTGGAAAATTATCCTGAAACACATTAAAAAGACCTTCATTCACTCGGTTCTCAGGAGTAGTTTCCAACTGGAAAAATTCCTGAAACGACTTGATTTGTATACCTAATAAATCAGGATACTCAGCTGACTTAATCTTACCGAAGTTATGTCTTGGGGCTGATGCTACTGCGTTTGCTCTTGCCATTGATTAATTGATTCTAATAAATGTTGGATGATAAAAAAACAACTAAACCATAGAACCTCAATTATAGAAACTAGTAAAGCTTAGCCATTGTACACAATGACTAAGCGCTACTTTATCTTATTGTTGAGATGCTATAATCAGCAGCTAATGTTTACTTTAGTTCAACATCAGCACCTGCACCTTCCAGTGCAGATTTGATTGATTCCGCCTCTTCTTTTGGTACACCTTCTTTAATTGCTGTAGGTGCTCCATCGACAAGAGCCTTCGCATCTTTAAGTCCTAATCCTAATAGATTTTTAACTTCCTTAACGACTGCTAGTTTTGCAGATCCTGCTGAATTCAACATTACCGTGAAATCAGTTTGCTCTGCTCCTCCGCCATCTCCTCCGCCAGCTGGGCCAGCAGCAACCGCTACAGCTGCAGCAGCAGGTTCAATACCATGTTCGTCTTTTAGAATCTCAGCGAGTTCATTGACTTCTTTTACTGTCAAACCAACTAACTGGTCCGCAAGTGACTTTATGTCTGCCATGAAAATATTTTTTTTAATATATGATAAAATAATTACATCTAAATAAAGATGCGATTAGCTTGGAAGCCTTAGCTTATTGTGCTCTTTCTTCTAGTGCTTTCACTAGACCAGAAAGTTTGTTACCACCCGACTGTAGGGCAGAAACAACATTCTTAATAGGTGATTGTAATAATAGAATTACATCTCCTATCAATTCTTCTTTGGACTTGAGTGATGCCAACTGTTTGACTGACTCATCTCCAAGGTATATACTTGAATCTATGTAAGCCGCCTTTAGGACTGGCTTATCATGTGACTTTCTAAAATCTTCTATAATCTTTGCGGGCTTATTAGCCACTTCTGAAAACATTATTGAAGTAGGTCCTTTCAGGACACCGTATAATTCATCGAATCTCCCATCTTCTCCGACAGCCTGCATTGCTTTCTGTACTAGAGAATTCTTTACTACTTTAATTTCAACACCTTCTTTAAAACAAATACCTCTTAAATTATTGATATCTGCAACTGAAAGTTCTGATGAATCCGCTATATAGAAATGTGAAGCATCTTGCAACTTAGTTTTAAGTTCTTCTACTGCTAGTACTTTATCTTCTTTTGTCATTGTTATCTTTTTGCTAGTCTGTAATGATAAATTCTATGCGTCCTTGATATCTATTTTAATACCAGGACTCATTGTAGAAGCCACGCTAATACTTTGAAAATAAATTCCCTTTGCTGATGAAGGCTTCATCTTTCTTATAAGACCTATTAATTCAGCAGCATTTTGTGTTAATTTCTCCGCTGTAAATGACACTCTTCCAATAGAGTTGTGGATTATACCGTATTTGTCTACCCTAAATGCAATCTTACCGCCTTTCACTTCTTCTACAGCAGCTCCTACATTTGGCGTTACTGTACCTGATTTTGGATTAGGCATCAATCCTCTAGGTCCGAGAATTCTACCAATTTTACCAACTTGGGCCATGACATTAGGTGCAGCTATCACTACATCTACATCAGTCCACCCTCCTTGAATTTTAGTAACATACTCATCAAGACCTACATAATCCGCCCCAGCAGCTTTTGCTTCTTCTTCTTTGTCAGGCGTACACATGACAAGTACTTTCTTTGTTTTACCAGTACCGTTAGGAAGTTTGACTGTACCTCTAATCGCTTGATCGGGTTTTCTTGGATCCACACCTAGATTTATGTGGAGATCTACAGAGGCATCAAATTTTGCAGTGTTTACCTCTTTGACTAATGCCATTGCCTCATCTAAACCATATAGCTTATCCGGGTCTACTTTTGCATTAGATACTTTTCTTTTCTTGGTTAGTTTAGCCATTAGTTAAAGTTTTAAGGTGCAAGCGTCTTGACTAAAGACTCCCTTCTGTAAATTAAAATTATTTCTCTTGTTAGGCTTCTGCGCCTTCAACTGGCCAAGGTGGTGTACCTGATATGGTTACACCCATACTTCTTGCAGTACCAGCAACCATCTTCATTCCTGATTCTACAGTAAAGGCATTCAAGTCTTCCATTTTATCCTCAGCAATCGCTTTTACCTGATCCCATGTTACACTCCCGACTTTATCTCTATTAGATTCCGGTGATCCCTTTTTTAGTTTAGCAGCTTCCAGAAGCTGTACTGCTGCAGGCACTGTCTTGATGACAAAATCAAAAGACTTGTCTTTATATACTGTAATTGTTACCGGAAGAAGTTTGCCTTTGGAATCTTCTGACTTGGCGTTAAAACGCTTGCAGAATTCCATTATATTCACACCTTTCGCACCTAATGCTGGTCCTACTGGCGGTGATGGATTGGCTGAGCCTCCTCTAACTTGTAATTTGATAAACGTTTCTACTTCTTTAGCCATCGCTATTTGATTTCGCTATTTTTTTATTGTTTTTCTACTTGGATGAAGTTTAATTCTACTTCAGTCCCTCTACCAAAGATTTTCACAATAACCTTTAGTTTTTTCTTCTCGTCGTTGACCTCTTTGATATCTCCTACAAAGTCATTAAAAGGTCCATCAATAATTTTGACAGTCTCTCCGACGATAAATGGTTCCAGGATAGATTCTCCAACCTCTTGTGATTCATCTACTTTACCTAACATCCTGTTTGCTTCAGACTGACGCATTGGGATTGGGTTTGTTCTGCCTAGAAAATGTATCACGTTTGGTACATTTGTAATAGCTTGTATAATCTCTCCTGAAAACTTCGAAGGATATGCCTCTACTAGGATGTATCCTGGAAGGATATTTCTTTCCATAATAACTTTCTTCCCGCTTCGAATCTTGTACACCTTTTCAGATGGCACTAAAACCTGAGGGACAAAGTCATTCCACTTTTTCCTTTGCAACTCTAATTCTATGTACTCTTTTATTTTTTTCTCCTTTCCACTAATTACTCGGAGTGAGTACCATCTTGTTTCTTCTGCCATTGGCTTATTAGAAGTTCACTGATTGAATGGCTGTGAGTACATAGTTAGATATAGTATCCATAAAGAATATTATCAATGCTAAAATCACAGACGCAATAATTACTAATCTAGAACTACTAAAAAGGTCTGGCCATGTCGGCCAAGTCACTTTATGTATTAGCTCATTATAGCTTTCTTTTACGTATAAAACTATATCATTCATTCCTTCTAAATTATATAGTGGCAGGGGAAACAGGAATCGAACCCGCAACCTTTGGTTTTGGAGACCACTGCTCTACCAATTGAGCTATTCCCCTGTATTTCCCATATGTGTAAAAATCAGAAAATTAAGTACCCGTAAAACGGATACTTAATTTCTGTAATATCTTTCTTAAAGAATAACTTCTTATTCCAAAATTTCAGTAACCTGACCTGCACCTACCGTTCTTCCTCCTTCTCTAATTGCAAATCTTAATCCCTTTTCCATTGCGATTGGATTGATAAGATTTACTTCTAGAGAAACATTATCTCCAGGCATTACCATCTCAACGCCATCAGGAAGAACTACATCTCCTGTAACATCAGTGGTTCTGAAATAAAACTGAGGACGGTAACCATTGAAGAAAGGAGTATGTCTTCCTCCTTCATCTTTACCTAGTACATAAACCTCACACTTGAATTTTCTGTGTGGAGTAACTGAACCAGGCTTTACGATAACCATCCCTCTTTTAATCTCGTTCTTATCTATACCTCTAAGAAGTAGACCAGCATTATCACCAGCTTCTCCTCTTTCAAGTATCTTTCTGAACATCTCAACTCCTGTAATTGTAGAAGTTAAAGGTTTAGCATCTGCTGCCATCATACCTACAATCTCTACAGACTCTCCAGAGTTTATTACACCTCTTTCGATTCTTCCTGTAGCCACGGTACCTCTACCTGTTATAGAGAAAACATCTTCTATAGGCATCAAAAAGTCTTTGTCTACGTCTCTGACTGGCTCAGGAATATCAGAATCAACTGCAGCCATCAAATCCATGATTGCTTTTTTGCCTTCATCTGTTCCTTCTAGTGCCTTAAGCGCTGACCCTTGGATAACTGATGCATTATCACCATCGAACTCATACTGTGAAAGAAGTTCTCTAACTTCCATCTCAACCAGTTCTAGCATTTCAGCATCGTCTACTAAGTCCACTTTGTTCATGAAAACCACAATCTTAGGAACACCAACCTGACGACAAAGCAATATGTGCTCTCTTGTCTGAGGCATTGGTCCATCAGTTGCAGCGCAAACCAAAATTGCACCATCCATCTGAGCGGCTCCTGTCACCATGTTCTTAACATAATCGGCGTGACCCGGACAATCCACATGCGCATAGTGTCTGTTTGCTGTTTCGTACTCTACGTGTGCAGTATTAATTGTAATACCTCTTTCTTTTTCCTCAGGAGCTCCGTCAATGGCATCATAGTCCATTTTTTCAGATAATCCTGCTTCAGAAAGCACATAGGTAATCGCAGCTGTAAGAGTTGTTTTACCATGGTCTACGTGACCAATCGTACCAATATTTACGTGGGGTTTGGTCCTTTGAAAGGTTTCTTTAGCCATTATTAAATTATTTTAAGAATTTATGATTTACTTATTTAATTAATCCAAATTTAAACTGATAGAGCCGATGACGGGATTTGAACCTGCGACCCCCTCCTTACCATGGAGGTGCTCTACCACTGAGCTACATCGGCTATTCTCATCAAGCTAATGATCTCAATTTTACATATTAGAGCGGAAGACGAGACTCGAACCCGCGACCCTCAGCTTGGAAGGCTGATGCTCTACCAACTGAGCTACTTCCGCATTTATTTCTCTCTACTGTGGGGGTGGTAGGATTCGAACCTACTCAGCCAAAGCACTGGATTTACAGTCCAGCCCACCTCTCCAACTGTGGCGCACCCCCAATTATGTAAGAGAAATGAGCCGATGGAGGGATTCGAACCCCCGACCCGCTGATTACAAATCAGCTGCTCTGGCCAACTGAGCTACATCGGCATATGTCAATAATATTTAATGCTTACTTCAAAGCGAATGCAAAAATAGCCTTTTTAGTCAAATATGTAAACCTCTAAAATAAAAAAATTATCTAGTGGCCTTTGGATGGCTTCTCTTATAGACCTCTTTTAGTTTCTCTACGCTAGTATGCGTGTATATCTGCGTAGCAGAAAGACTAGAATGGCCTAGTAATTTTTTTACTGCATTTAAGTCAGCTCCATTATCCATAAGATGTGTAGCAAATGAATGCCGCAGCACGTGCGGGGACCTCTTCTTCGCAGTGGTGATGGTGCTAAGATATTTCTTAACTACATTGAATATCAGCTTAGGGTATAGCTTTTTCCCATTGTTTGTATGAAGCAAATACTCTCCTTCTGGTGTGATGCCATCTAATCCAAAATAATCTCTAGCTGCCACTAAATACATGTCAATACTGTCGATTAGCTGTGCGGTCAATGGCAATATCCGTTGCTTATTACCTTTCCCGATGACTTTTAACTGCTGATAAGACCTATCTATACTATCCATTTTTAGATCTATCAACTCTTGACGACGCATCCCTGTGCCATATAAAATCTCAATAATCAGATAATCTCTAAGAAAGGAGAATGATAATTTTCCATTATTCGCTTGAATATCAAACATCGGTTTCAATTTATCATTCGGGATAGTATCAGGTAATTTCTTAGGTGTTTTGGGAGGGATGATTTTTAGCATAGGGTTATTTTCTAAGAACCCTTTTCTGATTCCAAACTTATATAGTGAGCGAAGACTACTCAATTTTCTATTGATGGATCTAGGACTTACATTTAGCGATAATAGCTCCACCTGCCAAGCTCGGATATGAATATGAAGCGCAGTTTCCAGATTGATAGAAGGATAATAGGCTTTTAAGTAAGTCGAAAACTGATGCAGATCCTTCTTATAAGCTGTGATTGTATGCGTGGAATATCTTTTTTCTACTAATAGAAATTCCAAGAACTTGTCTATCATGAAACAAACATATTACAAAATATCTTTATATGTTAAATGAAGAACACCATCTATGTGATGATTTTGTTGATTAAAGTGCTAAATAAAAAAAGGGAGAATTTGAAAAGTATCAAATTCTCCCTTCCTATAAGGTACTTCAGAAATTACTGATTGATAACCATATTAACAGTTACAACAATCATTCTGATTAATATTTCTATTTCTGTCCACATCTCTTTGAGGTAGTGGCCATATAGCATCACAAGTATCATAACCTAAGGGTCCTAATACATCTAATGCCCTTCCTGTTCTTCTAAGATCTAGTAATCTGTGTGCTCCTTCCATAGCTAATTCTACAAATCGCTCCTGAAGTATTACATCGATGAAGTTACCAGCATCTAAGGTTACACCTCCTAATCCAGCTCTTCTTCTTACAGCATTCAAGAATTCTGATGCTGTTCCAAAATCTCCAGTTCTAGCTGCTCCTTCAGCCGCAATTAATGCCATTTCAGCATGTCTTACGAAAAATACTGGATCTGTAGCTGAGCCTGAGTTAGCCGCACCAAAACTTGGATACTTAGTACCAAAAGGTACTGATGCCTGAAGCGTATCAATAGTTATGCTTGCTCCAAATCTAATATCTCCAGGCTCATATGCATCAATCAATGTCTGAGAAGGCTCTATAGAATGTCTTCCTCCAAACTCGGCAGGACCATAAAAGAAGGCAATGCTATTACCATCTGTCGGTGTAAATCCTAAGCTATAAATCTGATCAGCTAGATACCCAACTGTCGTCAAGTCAACACCACCTAGTGCTTCTGTAGCTAAGCTTTGTGCATCTCCCCATCTTTCCTGATACAACGCAACTCTAGCTAACAATGCTGTAGCCGCTTGTACACTAGCTAAATTTGGTCCAGTAGCTGAAAGTAGATTGTCTCTGGCAAAAGATAAATCAGAAATAACCTGATTATAAATATCTGCAGAAGAAGACACTGCTACTTCTAACACTTCACCAACATCCACAGTAGGGTCTGTTATAAGTGGAATTTCTTGCCAAAACTCAACCATCTGAAGATAAACATGTCCCCTGATGAATCTAGCCTGAGCTATAATATCGTTTCTATTCTCTTCTGCAAAATTCTCATCTTCTATAAGAGGAATGTTTGCGATTACATTATTCGCTCTATTGATTACTTCATAGAAATCTGTATAAACAGCAGCCATTGTGTTATTAGCTGGAAACACATTGAAATTTCCAAATTCTAATCTTGTAGGGAATGTGCCTGTAAATACAGTTTCATCTGAAAAATACTGCGGCAAAGCCAACCAGCCATCAAAGGCTAGAGTACCATCTTGCATATCAGAATATACACCATTTAATGCTGCAGATGCTGAAGCTCTGTCTGCAAATGCAGAACTCGTAGGAATACTATTTATTGGTGATAAATCTTCTAATTCTGCACAGGCAGTAAAGAAAACTATAGTGACCACCAATGAGGTTAATTTTATTATACTCTTCATGATATTATAGTTTTAGAATCCAACATTAATACCGATAGTAACTGTCTTCGGCTGTGGGAAAGTTAGAAAATCAGTTCCTGGTGCACCATTAGATACATCAAATGTGCTAACTTCAGGATCAAACCAAGAGTAACCAGTAAAGGTCAATAGGTTAAACCCAGATACATATACTCTTGCACGATCTATACCTACTTTGTCAAGAGCAACTCTAGGAATTGTGTAACCTAGTGAAACTGTCTTAAGTCTTAAATAATCTCCATCCTCTACATATCTGTCAGAATCTCTTCTATTATTATTTGGATCACCATTAACTAATCTAGGAATAGATGTAACATCTCCTTCTTCTTGCCATCTATTATCCCAAGCATTTTGTGTTGGTGCAAAAACGCTATTAAGACCTTCTGCAAAAGCCAAATTGTTATTATAAATCTGGAAACCAGTAGCAAATTGGAAGAATACATTCAGGTCAAAACCTGCAAAAGAGATGCTATTTCTAAGACCACCCGTCCAATCTGGAAGTGCTTTTCCTAAGAAATTTCTATCATCATCATTGATAACACCATCTGGCGCTAAATCATCAGCTGTGTTCAAAATTCCGTCTGGTCCAGCTCCTCCACCAATATCAGCAAATCTAATATCCCCTGGTGAAGTATCTGCAGTTTGAGATGCGTGAGCCTCTACTTCAGCTTGATTCTGAAATAGCCCATCCGTAACATTTCCATAGAAACTTCCCAGTGGTCGGCCCTCTGCGATTCTAGATCCAAATCCTTGGTCTATAGGAATTCCATCTACTAATGCCAAGACCTCATTTTGGTTATAACCAGCTACTAAAGATGCATTCCATGTGAAAGAGCTATTATTCACTATATCGTATCCCAATTCGAATTCAACACCTCTGTTTTGTACTTCTCCAATATTCTCCAATACACTTAAGAATCCTGAAGTTGTTGGAATAGGTCTGTTCAGTAGTAAATCCTCTGTATTCTTTTGGTATAAATTGACTAAACCAGTCAATTTGTTATTGAATAAACCAAAGTCAATACCTACATCAATTGCGGTAGTTGTCTCCCACTTCAAGTCAGGATTTCCAATCTGTGACGGTGCCGTTCCTGGTGTATCAAGGAAATTATTTCCTCCAGCAAATAATTGTCTTGACGAGAAATTACCTACATTGTTATTACCAGTCTGTCCCCAACCAACTCTCAGTTTCAAATCAGAAAAAGGACCACTAGCTAGGAAATTCTCATTAGACAATCTCCACGCCACTGAAACACCTGGGAATGTACCCCATCTGTTATTAATAAACCTAGACGATCCATCTCTTCTTACAGAAGCTGTAACGAAGATTCTTTCGTCGTAGTTATAATTGACGTTACCAAAGAATGATCTAAGATTATCTCCTGAAAATCCTCCGTTTGTAGTAAGTGGCTGCGCCCCAGAGCTCAATCCATTAAACTCATCCGTAGGGAAATCAACAGATTCAGTAAATGTAGAATTCTGAGAATCTTCCTGAAATGAAGATCCAACAGTTACGTTGAATGTATTTGCTGCATTCTCAAATATGTATGTCAAGAAATTATCAAAAACTAATCTTTGGTTATCGAAATTTCCAACAGCAGCTCTACCTGTAGCAGAACTTTGCAGTACACTTGGCTCAAATACCGATTCTCTTACATCTAGTATATCTGCGCCCACTCTTGAAGTGAAATTCAGATAAGGTGTAAATTTAACTTTAGCAGATATATTTCCTTGCAATCTATTTCTAGCTACATTATTCTCATATCTAGTAACTGCAGCGACAGGATTTTCCAATCCAAATGCTGATCCAAAACTTCCATCCTCAGTCATTACTGGCACCACAGGAGGCAATAAAATTGCAGTAGATAATGCTCCAAAGATGTTATTATCATTTTGAACTTGGTCTGTACTACTATTAGTGTAGCCTAAGTTCATATCAAAATCTAACCAATCTGTTGCTTTTTGATTCAGATTTAGTCTTGCAGAGTATCTTTGGAATTGAGAACCTAAAATGATTCCTTCATTTTCCGTAACTCCTAATGCTGCAAAATATTTTGTTTTATCAGTTCCACCGCTGAAGTCTAAGCTATATTCTTGCTGAAGACCATTTCTAAAAATCAGGTCTTGCCAATCGGAATTGGCTTCAGTTCCAACAATATTTGCTCCAAATACTTCAGTAATATATTCAATGTAAGTAGGACCGTCTACGACATCTATACGTCTAATCGGAGAAGAAGAACCTACAGAAGCATTAAAATTGATTTTAGTATCTCCCTTTGCTCCTTTTTTAGTGGTAATAACAACAACACCATTCGCCGCTCTAGAACCATAAATTGCTGAAGAAGCTGCATCTTTCAATACCTCTATTGATTCTATCTCATTAGGATTCAAATCAGACAAGACACTTAATTGTGCATTTCCAACACCTTCCTGAGTAAAGTCAGTATTATCGTCAATAATTGGAATACCATCTACAATGTATAGAGGTTGGCTACTTGCATTGATAGAGGTTGTACCCCTTACTCTTACATCGATTCCACCTCCCGGCGTTCCAGAACTTTTAGTTACTGTAACCCCAGCTGTACTACCTTGTAAAGCAATCTGAGCTGATGGTAAGGTTACATCTCGGTAATCGTCTAAATCCACACTGGACACTGCGCCAGTGAGATCTTTCCGCTTTGAAGTCGCATAACCTAGAAAAACTACTTCATCTAAGAGTGTACCTTCAGAAAGCAACACGTTATAAAAAGATTCCGTACCAAGAGTGATTTCTTGAGTACCAAATCCAGCATAGGTAACGACTAACTCGTTAACTTCTGCAGGTACTTCCAAGCTAAATGATCCATCTATGTCAGTAATAGTCCCGACAGAGGTTCCTTTAGCTAGTACGTTTGCCCCGATAAGGGCTTCTCCATTGTCATCTGTTATGGACCCAGATACTACCCGTTGTGCTGATAGACTGAATACAAAAACAGTAGCAAAAAAGAATAATCCTACTAATTTTTTCATACTAATTGGTTTGATTAATAATTAAATTACCTAATGGTCTAACATATAGTATAAATCACGGAAACAAGTAAAGACGTAGGTTTTCAACTTATAAGGTTGAAATATTCTGTGATTTATCTCTACAATAAAACGCTAGATAAGCTAAAATAGGAGAATTATAATAATCCAAGGCCTAAATAACACGGACAAAACCTCAGAATCAACATAAAATACTCGGTCATGTCCTCCAGAAGAAGACACAGATACAGAAAATATTGCTGTATAATCTCTTGATGTGCAATCTTATATATCTCTCATTCTATATTTCTATTAAATTGCTGACTCAATGAAATGCACTTAGTTCATGTTTTATAAGCGGTCTATACCTTGGTTTTGGATTTACCTCAGTACTTTCCAACTATTCATAGTGAGTTGTTCTGATTCTGATACTGCCGGTCAACCTAAAGTCTTCCCTACCTTTAATCTTCTAGCCCCTGAATCAACTGGAATTACCTTCTCTAATGATATAACATCTGATGTGCAGACTGGTCACAACGTCCTAGACTTTGATTATTTCTATAATGGATCTGGCGTTGCAATCGCAGATTTCAATAATGACAATAAACTTGACATCCTATTTACAGGCAATCAAGTACCGAATCGCATTTATAAAAATAAGGGTAACCTTCAGTTTGAAGATGTTACACCAAGTTCTGGCTTATCAAAAGGAAAGGTATGGTCTAATGGCGTCTCTATCATTGATATAAACAATGATGGCTTAGAGGATATCTACATCAGTCAAGGGGGGCCCTATCCTGCAGAACAAAGACAAAATCTTTTATACATAAACACAGGCAATTTCAAATTCGAAGAGGTAGCAGTCTCATATGGAATTGCTGATGATGGCATGAGCACACAATCTGTTTTTTTTGATTTTGACAGAGATGGAGATAAAGACTTGTTCGTTGCCAATGAGACACCTCTGTATGGGCTAGACCCCATTTCTTTCTTTAAAATGCTAAACAAACAACAGGCGTTATTAGGTCATGTGAGTTCCTGTCATCTTTACAGGAATGACAATAATAAGTTTACAGACATTACTGAAAGTGCAGGTGTATTAACGCCTGCGTTCGCGCTAGGTGTCGTTGCAACCGATTTGAATGAAGATGGATGGATTGATTTATACGTCTCTAATGATTATTACCTTCCAGATGCCATCTACATCAATGATAAGTCCGGAGGTTTTATAGACATGACTAAATCAATGACAAACCAAGTGTCCTTTTACGGTATGGGTGTGGATGTAGCTGATGTGAATTCAGATGGGCATAAAGATATTTTTGTTTTAGACATGGCTTCGGCAGACCACTATAGAGCAAAAACCTTAATGGCCTCTATGAACACCGCCAATTTCAAACTCCTAACTGAAGACCTCGGGTTTGCACATCAGTATATGTTCAATTCCCTTCTGACAGGAAATGGGAAAGGTGTATATGACAACATAGCTCACCAATCTAAAGTAGCCAAAACCGATTGGTCATGGGCTGGGCTTGTCCATGACTTTGACCTAGATGGAACTCAAGAAATTTTTGTCACTAACGGCTATAGAAAATATAGCAAAGACAATGACTTTCAAATGAAAGTAAGAGAATTAAAATCTGAATACAATGGAGAACCTCCAATCGAAAAAAAAGAAGCACTTTATGATAATATACCAAGTGAGAAACTGAGTAACATCTATTTCGAAAGTGATGATGGAATGCAATTCTCAGACCAAAGCAAGTCTCACGGAATAAATCAACTCAGCTTCTCTAATGGTGCCGCTTATGCAGATTTGGACAATGACGGTGATTCTGATTTGGTAGTCAATAATATGGATCAATCTGCATTTATCTATCAGAATATGACTATGGAAAATAGTCAAGCTAACTATGTCAAGATTTCTTCATCCAGCAATCAACAAAATATCGTAGCACGCAGTATTTTAAATGGAAAGACTGCACTCCATGAGAACATTAGAGTTAGAGGATATCTCTCTTCTGTTTCTGATGATATTATTATAGGGTTAGGAAATAATATGAGTATAGATTCGCTAAGGATTACTATAGACCAAAAAGAATATCTTCTCACAGATGTGAATGCAGGTACGACAGTGGATGTAGATAATTTAACATCAACTAATTTCAAGTCAAGTAAAAAATCATTTGTAGAAAAAGTAGAATCCGAAATTGTATTTGGAGAAATTATTAATCACAAAGAAAATCCTTATGAGGATTTTGAGAGTGAAACATTGTTACCATATAAACAATCTACACTTGGCCCAAAAATTTCATTATCACCATCTAGCACAAGTTTAATATTACCTGGCAGTGCAGGCCAAAATTCAAAAATTTACGACATAAAGAATGACAGGATTGTATCTATTCCCGGTGCCCTCACAGAAGATCTGACAGGGGTGTTCCTCGATTACGACAGAGATGGAGATGAAGACATATATATTGTTACTGGCGGTAATGAATTTCCGGCAAGTTCACTACAGTATTCGGATAAACTACTGGAAAACATAGATGGCAGATACAGACTGCGGAGTGACTTACTTCCTGCAAATTTAAATACCATAGGCTCTGCTGCAGTCAGTATAGATATAAACAAAGATGGCTGGGAAGATATTTTTGTTGGTGGAAGGATAGAACCACAGAAATATCCTGTGCATACTGACTCCTATATACTTATGAATAATGAAGGCGTATTCACTCATAATGAAAAAGACAACTACACCGACTTAGGCATAGTCAATGATATAGAAGTACTTGACTATAACCAGGATGGCTGGCCAGATTTATTGCTGGCATGTGAATGGGGACGTATAGAACTCTTAGAAAATAAAGAAGGTAAATTAGTTAATGTCACTAATGAAGTATTGGATGCTGATAATTATGGCTGGTGGTTTAGCATTACATTGTGTGACTACAATAATGATGGATTAAAAGACTTCATAGCAGGCAATCTAGGCACTAATTCCAAATACAAAGCGAGTCCCGAGAATCCACTAAAAGTTTTCTCTAATGACTTTGATAAAAATGGGTCGCAGGACTTAGTACTGAGCAGTAAGTACAAAGGTGAATATGTCCCCTTTAGAGGATTAGAATGTTCTTCAGAACAAATGCCATTTATCAGCGATAAGTTTGAATCCTACTCATCATATGCGAACGCAAGTCTTATCGACGTATATGGAAAAGCGTTAGAGGATGCCGTAGAAAAAAAATGCACCAACTTTCAATCATATTTATATACAAATACAGGAGATGGATTTACCAAGACTCCCCTACCCAATGAAGCACAACTCAGACCAATTCTAGATGGCATTGAACTGGATATAAATAAAGACGGAAAGAATGATATTGTGCTAGTAGGGAATATTTACAATACAGAAGTAGAAACACCAAGACTTGATTATCATCTTTCAACAGTGCTTTTATCAGATGGTGAAAATTTAGTCTACAATAGTGACTATTCTTCGGATATGCTTATTGGAGAAAATTCAAAGTCAGTAGAGCACTTATCTATTAAAGGCCAATCTTACATTCTTATAGGAAATAATAATGCACCTGCTTCTCTATTCAAGATATAAGTAAAAAAATATAAACCCTTAAGCCATACCGTTTAAATTTAACTATTGTAACATCCGTAAATTGCCAATCAATGTCAAAAATGTATATTTACTAATCACTCCTATCATCTTATTCGTTGTTGCTATACAACCTCAACACAAGATTCTTAGTGCCTATATAATTATCACTTAAATGGGATTTATTAAAATAAAGAAGGCTGCCTTTAATGTGGCAGCCTTCGTAACAATTTTTATTCAATTATTTGTTAATTAATTATTTGTTAATTAATTATTCTTAACAATTCTTTGCGTATCTAATGTTATTCCATCAAATGATAATTTCACAAAATAGATGCCTGCTGTATAAGGACTCAAATTAACTTTAATTTCGTTAGTCCCAACTTGGATATTGTAACTATCATCAAACACCTCTTCTCCTAATACATTGAACAATTGTATATCTAATTTTTCAGAATCAGTATTCTCAAATTTTATTGTTATATCATCTATGAATGGATTTGGATATATTACTGCATTAAAATTACTAGCAATTTCTCTAGATTCTATTCTTTCCGTACTCTCTGAAATCTCATCTGAGTACCTACTATTTGCATAATCTAATAAATCTTGCTTCGTCCATATGTGCTTTGGAATCCCAAGCTGCTCTGCTAAAGTCATATCTATATTAGGAGATCTTAGTCCACAACTAATATCCTGAACACATCCAGAAGCAACCTCAGTCGTACCACAAAAAACTTGAACAAAACATGTTCCTTCAGGACAATTTGCATTAGGTTGAAACCATGCAGAGGAGCAAACTATATTTGCATCATCTGGTATTATACACCCACCACTAAAACAACAAATTCTATCTACACATGCTATACCCACTGGACATCGTGGATCTTCAGTTGTGAATGCTCCAAATTGAGTAATCCCTTGCTCTAATACTCTCTCTGTCCCATCCTGGCATAATCCGATTATTGCACAGTTACGTATAAAAACGTCAACGAAACCTAAATTAAAATCTTCACATTGCCCAGTTAAAGAACAACATACAGTAAGAATATTACAATTCAAAAATTCTTGAACTGGGAATGTTTCTACATCTACTATCTGGCCATTACAAAATGAAGTCCGTTGACAGAAAGAATCTACTATATCTAGCTGATTTAATCCAACCGTAAAACATGTGGTTTCTTCACATCCAGCAACATCAGTAACTGTAACACAGTACTGTCCTTGACATAAATTTGAAATTGCCGGACCTTGAGAACCATTTGACCAAGAATAAGTGTATGGGGAATTCCCTCCAGAAACATTAATTGAAACAGCCCCTTCGCAAAATCCAGTACAGGCATTTGTCACGTTTCCAGATATATTTAAATTCTGAGAATCACAATCTACTATTGTCCAACATTCTTCAGTTTCTTCACATCCATCATCTACAGTAAGACAATATTCTCCTGGCTCTAGTCCACTAATGCTACCGCAAAAAAAGTTTGAATAACCATTAGGACCAGACCAAACACATACTTTATTCGTAGTCCCTCCTGTTATATTTACAGAAATAGAGCCATTCTGTGAATTTGCTTGTCCAGAAATATTTAGTAACTCAGGTATATATTCATCTCCAGGATAACAATCTCCAGCTACCAACTCTCTATCACCACCTATCTGCTCAAATTCTGCACAGCAGCAAATCTCTTGTCTTACCGTTTTAGTACATCCATCTCGGTTTGTTATAGTAACTGTATATACTCCTGGACACAATCCGCTTATATCCTGAGTGCTAGCCCCATTTGACCATTCATATGTAAGACCAGTTGTGGTCCCACTTACAATATCAAGATCAATACTCCCATTACATGTAGAACCTTCGCCTTCACATAACCCAACGTTTTGCAAACCTATTACTTTAGCTCTGAAAGTGCTAGGCCCCTCTAAACTATAACACCTTTCATAACTACAATCTTCATTGCCGTCTAATGTTACAGTTACACAATATTCTCCTGTTTCCAATCCAGTTCTCGTTCCAGAGGTAGAACCATCTTCCCAAACGAATGATAATCCTCTAGAATCTCCATTACTACATTCTAGTCTAGTGTTTCTAATCGACCCAGGCCCAAGGCAATTAGGCTGGATAACATCTGCTGCAACCTCACAATCGTCACACACACAATCAGGAATAAAATCCATTCTCACCTCACAACCATTTGCATCTGTAACTCTAACTTGGTACCTACTGAATAGATTTGAATACCCACTCAAATCTTCCTGACCATTATTGCCAGGCAGTCCTGTCTGAAAAGACACATTGACCCAGAAGAAAGTTCCTATCCGAGCATTCCATTGTACAGTATATGGCGCTTGACCTCCATTAATCATCAAATCTATAGACCCATTGTTACAATCTGGCATGGTAGGATTGGTCACTTCTGCGTCTAGGGATTGGCAGCAGAATACTTCTTCAGTAAGTGAAACTTCACCACATAACGCATCGTACACTGTAACAGTATATTCTCCTGGTCTTAAATTTTCTATATCCTCACCATCATTTGTTCCTTGTACACTTGAGACACTTGAACTGAATCCAGATGGACCAACCCAGTAAACATCGTAAGGAGGAAAACCTCCGTTAATCATTAAATCTATTGCCCCATCTTCACACTGACCTGGTTGGTTGGTAGCGTGGGTTACGTCTACCGTAAGAGCATTCTGACTCCAGCTAATAGTTGGAAAACCTAGAAATGCCAATATTGCTATTATATAAATAGTATTTTTCATGATTTTTCTTTTCTTATTTTTTTTAAATTTTCTTGTTTGCAATCATTCATCGAAGGAGCCTTTATCGTTGTTTTAAATGCACTATCTTTAAATAATAATTGGCCAAGAAATTTTTTCTTGTTGTAGGTTGCGTCTTCTAGTAAAAGACAATCGTCGAGATATTTTGAAGTATGTAAAAATTCACCCATCTCCTTTATATTTTCTTCAGAAGAAAAAATACCAAAGTAAACAGGGTAGTTTTCGGAGCTCATAACCTCATCACCATGTGCACTATAGAAATCAATATTGTCCATAACTTCTTTTAAGCATGATGTGTTCGACACCATGGATTTAGTAAACTCGGCAATAAACGAATTACTATACTTTTTGCTTGTTATTTCAGTTGAAAAATTTACACAATTCTGTTCTGTACTAACAATGAGTTTTTTGATTAATGTATAATCACTTTCATTTAGTACTATACGGTATTTACGGTCATACTCATTAAGAATGCTATCCAAATTACTGGTCTGCGAAACAGATTTGCAACTATAAATTGTAAGAATCGTAAGAATAAAAACTAACTTTTTCATATTATCTAGTTTGCGGTCATCGTATTTGAGGTTGAGGTCAAATCGACTATATTGAAGAGAAAAGTCTCTCCAGGCACAAAGACATTAGACCCCTGAGCAATGCTCAAAGTAACTGTCGAATGAGAGATTGTCCATGGCCCTGTTACTGATGTATTACTTATGGCTACCTGATTACTTCCAGTAGCTGTCCTCTCAAGAAGTTCCCATCTATTTCCAACAGCTTCAAAACGAAGAATATATGTTACGACAGGACTTGCTGAAAGAGAGCTAAAAGATATTGGTCCATTTCCATTTCCACCAATAGGAGCAACCCTTCTTGGTGTGGAGCTCACAACCGAACCGCCACTTGTTTGAGTCAGCAATTGAAGGTCTGGGTTATAAGGATCAGTTGAATTGATAGTAGAGTTTGAAATGAGTCCATAGTCAAGATTCCAGTCATAACTTTCTGAGCATTTACTCCCTTCTTGAACATTACCAGAAATATCAATTCCAAATGAGACTCTTGCAAATTCTTGAAAATCCAAACTCCGAAGTGAAAATGCTCTACCGGAACCTAGTGCTATTTCGCTAGGTGCATCATAAGAGAAAATCCGATTTCCAGATGGTATTGCGTCTTCGTCTATCATATCGCTTGGTCCAGTAGGACATGAACACTCAGAATCATCATTTCCCTCTTCGGCTTGCATAGGAAATGAAGAGGTCGTTGCTATCCAACTAGAAGAACTATAATTAAGGTGATTATTGTTTCTGGCTATTCTTCTTGAAATGTCATATTTGATTCCTAGATTTGAAAGTTCTGATTCAATTCCGCTTGGTTTCAATTCAAAATCAAAAAGAATTCTTCCTCCAAAGAAACCATCCATTGTTGGTGCGAAAGGAATAGGTCTGTATTCCCCAAATCCGTATAGAGAGCCATCAACTGAATTTCCAATTGTCGTCATAAAGCTAATCATGCCTGGATTGTTTATTCCCACACTGCTAGGTGATGGTGAGCCTGTTCTGGAACCATTAGGAGTATAGACAGCATTTTTTTCTACCCATATTGCAGTTGCTTTAACATTATCAAAATCCCCTACTGTAGATGGATCAGCTGGTTCAAAGAAATCTGCTGTTATTGAAATGTCTCTTACAGATCCTGATGTTTTTATTGCTTCTACCCAAATGGTTTTTGGCAAATCACCTAAATTGTGGATGTCAAGAGCAGGTTCTTCTTTAGTTGCCTTATTCCATAATTTAATCTTGGAAGCATCATAACTTAATTTCAATCTTGGACATTCAGGCAATGCACCTGTGCTGGAAATTACTAGTTTCATCAGGTCAACTTCTGATCTTCCACTTGAGCCAGCTAAGACGGCATTGTCGTCTTTGTCTATAGTACCATCACCATCTGTATCATTCAAATTAGCAACAGTTACAGCACCTTTAGTAGTCTCATCTAAATCGCTGACCTGCTGTGCTCCATAAGACCCATATAGTCCGTTGTGGATTTTTAAATCTAAATCAACACAGGAGCAATCCTCGTATTCAAACACATTCATAATTCGCTTATTATTTTGTGAGAATGCTCCATGACCAATCATCAAAAAAAGCAAGAGAATATAAATTCTTGATTTCATAATTAAGATATTTTTAGTTAAGGAAATTGTGATTCAAGAACCAGATATATCTTAAGTGAAATCCTTATTTTTGCAGTCTCGCTGAGAACGGGATTGAGGGTCTGCGTATCGAGTTCGTTCGATATACGTGGATTCTCTTTTTATAAATCAAGTTCTAATTACTTTTTATTTAATATTCATTTTTAACTCTAATTTGATTTTCAATTTTGAAATTGTCTGAATATTCTCTTTAAACTTTCATCTTCTATTTGGCTAATTGATTAGTTTTAATGAAGTCAAATAATCTAGAGATTTCAATATTATTATAGTCCAGTACAGAAGATTGAGGATTTGCTCTTCGATTAAGATTGAAGTCCATGGATTTTTTTGCTATTTGGTTTTATTTGATTTCGGATAAATTTTAAGCTCTATTGCATTTATGATTGAATTTAATTGATCACTTTTTGAGATAAACGGAGAATTTAACAATTCGCTAATTTCTATCATCTTTGACTTAGAATATTGTCTACTTAATTCATTAAATAGCAAATTCACAAACCCATCATTATTTAGATTTGAATTTTCCATTCGAGAAAAGAGAATCAACAAATCTACAATCCCATTTCTATTTACTAGATAATCGGTATAAGGATAATTTCTAACTACTCTTATATTATTTGATTTGGATTGGTCATTTTTATGATTCTTTGAAACACTCCAGTGGTTCAAAAAATATTCTGTTGCTAATTGATTATCAAATTGAAAATATCTGCTTGCTAAATAATTGAATATAGTGTCTGGCACTAGGATATTATCTGACTCATTCCATTCATTCAAATCACTTTCAAATAGGTCGTTAACTCTCTTCTTTTCTTTTTCGAAATCAAAGGCAACTTCCTGATTGAAGTTAAGTATACCAAATCTTAACTGAAGATTAAATGAATCTAACTCCTTAAACGTAGGTGGTCGATTATACTCTTTAAATATAGACTTATAGAATTCTAGTCTCTTTTGCTTTGATGTATCTTGACAAAAGCAACAGGAAATTGATAGTAAATAAATGATTACGACAAATTGAATTCTCATTTATTCTATTTTGATGTTATTAAACAATGCAGAATCGTTTAGCACCGAAAACACAAAGTCATCCATTGCTTGAAACGAATTGTTATTAGTTATAGTTACTTTAATTTTGCCAGAATCAGTTAAAATCCATTGGTTCATACTATTCAAAGTTGCGCTATCTATTAATGTACCAGATGAATTATACAATAAGCATGTATTAGAATTCGAGAAAAATAGTCTATAACCTTCCGTCGTACCTCCGCTAAATAATTGAACTTCTATATTTCCCGTACTAGATCCTTGAATCCTTGTTGGCGTAGAGTTAGTATGAGTGGATGGCAACACAACATATTCTTGATTAGAAGGATCATATGGGTCAATTTGATCACTACTAGTCAACACTAGGCATCTTGCATGCTCCCATGAAGTATTTTCTGAACATTTAGAACCTATTACTTCTTCTCCATTTTCATTTATTCCTTGAATAGGATTGAATGACATTCTTACAAACTCCTCAAAGTCTCCGTCCCAGAATTTATAACTGAATGTATTCTGTCCTTGAGATGCATTCGAAGAGGTAAATCCTCCTGGCGCATCATAAACATGCATTATCAGTGGAGATGCATCAGTATCTTCATTGTGTTCATCATCATTGCCTAATTCAACTTGTACCTCAAAAGAATCATCACTTGTATTTGAAAAAGCTGACTGCCCTGAAATCATGTTTCCACTAGATTCATCTAGTCGCCTAGTCATATCAAAAAATAATGGTAAAGATTCTGCGCCAGATGGCTGAAGATTATATTCTATAAGTATTCTACCTCCATACAATCCTTCCAGAAAAGAATTCTGATAATAACCAAGACCGTACAAGTCTCCATTATTATCAATTCTTGTATATATATAATTGACCAAACCTGAGTTAACTAAACCTATTGGGTCAGGAGATATACCTGTTACATACTTAATGCCTGGGTCACACCAAATGGCTGTGGCTTTAACCTTATCGTGCTCTGTATCTCCCAAAAAAGAAACAACTTCTATATCTTTTAAACTAGAACTAACTGAAACCGCTTCTACATATAATACTACTGGTAATTCATCTAAGTCAAACTCTAATGTAAGTTGTTCAGTAATCTTTGTATGGTCTTTCCAAAATTTAATATCTCCAGAAGGGTCCAAAATAATCTTTTCATCACAACCATCAGGAATAATTCCAGTATAATCAATTTCAAATCTCATGAGGTCTAATTCATCTCTTCCAGTTAAACTTGAAGTGACTCCATTGTCATCCTCCCAATCATCTGTTCCATCTCCATCTGTATCATTCAGATTAGCTATAGTTACGGCTCCAAGAGATTCTTCTTCATCATTTGCCACTAAGTTACCCCCATACAAACCAGGACTCCCCCCTTCATTCAAACCATTATATATAGATAATTCTATATTAACATCACAACCACAATCTTCATAAGCAAAATTGCCCATTGCGGAATTTGATTGAGAAATCGTATTCTTTGAGAAAGTTATTAGTATTAAGAAATAGAAAAAAACTGTTCTAGTCATTATGATTGCTTTTAAGAATAATCGTTATCAGTAATCTTATAAGACAAAATCATGTCAAACGTGACAATCTAAAAATGTTTTTTTTAAAAATTATTATGAATAAAACGAGTAATGAACTTCGCATTGCGTTATTCTTCAAAATTTATTTAGAGGATTTTTCTACAGAGAAATGTCATCAAACTGCAATAGGCTATTTCTTGATTTCAATCAATATGTTTAACAAAATTTAGACTTAATTTGATTATTCCTTTTTTTTAAGGAGAACTTATAGGTTAGTTAATTATAAACTACGACAATTACGATGTAGCTAATTCTCTAACGTGAAGAGTTATCTATTATATAGACAACTAGAATCTATAGACGCAGAGCTTGCGTATAGTTGACTTGCATTGAATTCTAAAAGACACACTATTACAAGAAATAGTGCTTAGTTTAAGTTATGTCATTAGCATGACCTTCGGAATTCGCATTTTTTTTAAAATTTAAGAATGTATAACAATACCCAACCTAACAATCATGAAGCACAAAAATTTCAATCTTACCAAATCAAGCTATCTTGATTTGGTGCAAAAATTAAGAAATGGAGACGAAAAAATGTTTGAACACATATTTTTAACTCACTTTAAAAGATCAGTAAATTATTTATCAAAAAACTTGAATGTTTCTAATGAAATAGCTTACGATATATGCATGGATACCTTGATAGATTTCAGGAAGGGATTAATAAATCAGAAATACGCATACGGAAACCTAAACTTCTTATTTACAAGAATGGCTTGTCAGAGATTTTATAGAATTTCTAAAAAGAATGAGAAAAATGCACATCGTGTACTAGAAGAAACTGAAGAGACAATTTCTCCGCAAGCAAAATCCTATTTTGATGAGGCCTGGGCCTCTTTAGGCGCTAATTGTAAAGAATTGCTAAAGAAATATTATTATGATGATATTCCATTGAAAGAAATAGCTATTAAAAGGAACTTAAATCCAAACACCCTAAGAAAACAAAAAGAAAGATGCTTGAATGTGCTTAGAATAAATCTTCAAAAACTAAATAGATTAAAAACTGGAATTAATGAAATATATAAATAAATTACTAGAATATAAATCATCACAGAAAGACGTTGAATTAAGTGCAAAAAGACTAATTGAAGAAAAATTAGATAGAGAATACAGAGAAAGATATAAAGAATTGCTAGAAAATAAATACAAAACTGACTATCCACCGAGAGACAAAAAAAATAAAACTCTATTTATTTCGTGCTATAGAGCTATTTGTAGTTGGTTAGACTCATCTACAAAATGGAACAGAAAAAAAATAATCTTGGCAGAAAGTAGATTGACATTGACCTAACAATAAACATTAGGATGTTTCAAGAACTATATCACTGACTTTGAAATATAATAACAAATCAGGGACAAATAGCTGAAAAATTTGATTTTGAAGCATTGAAAGCTGATGTCTAACAGCGATTAAAAGATGGCAAAGGGCTTATGAGCGCTGAAGGAGCATTCACGCCATTAATCAAGAGCTTTTCTTGAAGAGGCAATGCAAGGAGAGATTACATCTTGTAGATTAGAAAGGAAAGGAAAGGAAAGAATAGGAAAACGGAGAAAGGGTTAGGCTTGTATATATGAGCAACAGAGCAGTATAGTTTTGGATGCCTGGCCAATCTAGAGACGAGAGGTGCAAGTAGATATTCAATTATGTATTGTGCATCAGATTAAAATCTCAAGAAAATTTTTGAGCTATAAAGCCACAAAGGATTATATCAATGACTTAAAATTAGTTTAACAAGCAACTTCGAGAGAGAAGGCAGAATGTGGAAGCTGTTTTAGAAACAGCCCACATTTGTGAGGCTTTTCCAAAATAAAATTGATGTAAATATTAGATTGACACAGCTATTGAAATCCTACTCCGTAATACTAACTCTGAATATTTCTAATCATGATTAGAAATATATAAAAAGCAGCCCCTAGGGGCTGCTCGTAATTAAATTTTCTATAAATTATCTGGACAATAATCTAATAGCTCTACTCCTATAGGCGGAGAACCAGTCTCTACATCCACAACTACATTTCCATTTGCTGAAGTTATAGTAAATCCTACTTCCTCATCAAAATCACCAGCCATGTATTGAATTGAAATTACTCGGCTTCCAACTGGAACCTCCACTTCGAAATCTTCTATTGCAGGTTCAGTCCTATCTGGAGGAAAAATACCTGTATCATTGTTTGCAATTCTAGTCTCTTCTCCATCAATTGATACAACCAGCTCTCCCCCATTCCAACCATCTCCAAAAGTATCTACAGTTCTAAACATCCAAATACCAGCAGTTGGTACTGAAGGCGCACAAACTACACGTACATTTGTGAGGAAAGGTGAATTAAAGAATGACCCAGTAATCGTTCCTGAATTATCGTCATTAGAAAATGAACGACCATCCGTAAGGAAAATTTCAAATCTGAAATTGAATGAATCTCCACCGAGGCCTATTTGGTTATCCTGTAATCCAAGCGCCGACTGCATTTGTTGAGCGCTGACAGTATACAAGACAGTTGGTAAATCACGGTCACCTGTCATAAACTCAGAAGCGGCTATGCTCTCAAATAATATTTCAGACACAGTATTATCAGGTTCGTCAGTGTTATCTGTATAACTAAGAAAAACATCCATTCTTTCTAACAAATTTCCACCCTCATCATCTTGATACTCTAGTAAAATCGAATAATCATTGTCACCTACTACAAGTACATTAGTTGCACTATTAATGGCAACTGAATTAGATAATACATCTAATTGTCTTAAAATGGCACCTCTTGTAACGTCTTCAGTAATCTGGTCAACCACCTGATTTCCTTCATTACAAGAAACAGTAACAAGTGCCAGAAAAGCTATATAAAGTTGATATTTAAATATTTTGTATTTCATGCTCTAATATTTTAGTTAGCTGGTGGGAATGCCGGACTAGGAGGATTTGTATCCCAAAATACTTGGGTCGTCAAATCCATTTTCTGTTCTATCACCGGATTATTAATAACCTCTGCTTGAGGTAATAACATAGTTCTAGGGAATGGTCCCGGGTCAGGCTCCCAATTTGGAGCAACCGTAGTTGGGAATCCAGTCAATCTGTAGTAGTTATAAGCTTCAGTAGCCCCACCATATAATGATATAAAATACTGCTCAGCAAAGATATTTTCTCTGTCATCGCCAGAAGCACTCTCAAATGAAGCAACCACATTATCAATGAATGACGTTACATCTGTTTCAGTTGGTGCCATTGATAGATCTGCATTTCCATCTAATCCTCCAAAAGATTGGACCTTTTCAATAGATTTTTCAAGACCTGCTCTCAAAAAGGCAGCTCTATCACCATCTGAAGAAGCCATAATACCTCTCCAAAAGTCAACGTACGAAGCCAAGATTATTGGTTCAATACCAGCTCCGCCTCCGCCTAAACCTAGGCCAACGACTCCAAATGAATCATCATCAAATCGGCCTCCTGCAGGATATACGCCTGAAGCTGTTCTTTGGAATCCATCTGGTGGTATACCTTCATCATTACCATGAGATCTCCCCCAATAGCCAACTGGACCACTGCAATAGACAAACCCATCATAATGTGGTGGTGGTATTACTAATGAACATGATAATTGCTCTTCGCTTGGATCTATAGGCATTCCTGCAATATCAACGCCACCAGGTGTTGCATTTTGTTGCCTATAGAAATAGTATCTTCTTCTAGGGTCATTTGTATTCAACATTAAATTCATCAACCAATTTGATTGATAGATATCTGCTCCATCTGATTTGTAATCGCAGATGTAATCAGGATGTCTATTATCTGGTTGCAATTCGCTCGTTCCAAATTGTAATTGGAAATCATCTGCACTGCTTGAAATAAAATTATCCTCAGTAATTATAGCATCAAAAGCAGATTGGTTACCTGTTAGTACATATGACCGTAATCTTAGTGTATTCACTAGTCTTAGCCACTGAGCACTATTTCCTCCATAGAAGAAATCTTCGACTCCTACTGTAGGTGGTGCAAGTGCGAAAGCTTCCGCCGCTTGGTCAAGTAAACCTAAAGCGCCATCATAAACACTTTGTCCATCATCTAATGTAGGTGCTGGGAATTCAGCATTTCCTGCTTGTGAAAAAGCTGCTACACCCAGAAAATCTACTAATTGCAGCAAAGAATGGGCATACAGGGTACGACCTACAGCCACATGGAATGACAAGTCAGTTGATCCACTTTCATTGGCTGTTTCCAAGGCCTGTAGATTGGTTAAAATACCAACAGCTACACCGTTCAAATCAGAGTCGCCAATAACTGTGGCACCACTACTGTAGGTTCTACTCCATACACCATTCATAGTACTTCCTGGAAGATTATTGAAATAATCTCTTCCAAAAAAGTACTCAATTCTGGTAAGCTGACCTGCTAAACCACTCAATGTAGATTGATTTCCAGCATAAGCTAATTGTATACTATTTAATAATAGATTCGGATCAGAGGCATCTGCAGCCAAGTCATTTGGGCTAACCCTCATGTCTAACTCTAGTTGATCACAACTTACTATTGTAAAGCTGATAAAAGCAACAGCTAATATATATTTTAAATAAATTTTCATATCCTAGTATTATGTGTGATTAAAATGTAGTTTTTAAACTGAACCCATATCTTCTAGAACTAGGTCCATTTAAAAAATCAAATCCTCTTCCATTACCAATACCTACTCCCTGAACATTCGGGTCAAAGTTGGCTCCAGCTGGCGTGTTATACGCATTGAACCAAAGATTGAATCCTTGTACACTTATGGACAAGTTTCCAAATGGTGTTTTTTCTAAGAATCTCGATGGTAATCTGTAGCTTAATGAAACTTCTTGAAGTCTAATGACGGAAGCATCATAAATTCTAGTTTCAGTAGGACCGAATAATAGATTACTAAAGAAATAAGTAGAGTTATTAAGTTGAGTTGTATTAGGATTACCCTCTGGATTAACCCCTGGCAGGATAAACGTTGCTAGTCTATCTTCAGTTTCTACTATAAGACCTCTACCTAATAAGGTAGCTACTGTACTTGATAGTATATCTCCTCCTCTAGTATGACTAAACTGGAACCCAAAACTAAGATCTTTCCAACTTAATGTATTGATATAATTCATTGTAAAGTCAGGAATAGCATCTCCTATTATTGGAACTGTTCCATCAAGTGTCTGCTCAGCAGTTACATAACTTCCAGCCGAATTGACTAGAAAGTTTCCGTCTTCATCTCTCTGAATTTGGGTCCCAATAATGGTACCCAATGACTCACCTTCTATGGCTGCGTTGGAACCTCTGAATAAGGCTCCTCCTTCTGCAAGAGATCCTGCATAGGCAATCAAGTCTTCCTCTAGTTCTGTTACTATCTCACTGTTTGCAAAGAAATTAACTGAAGAATTCCAGTTGAAATCTCCTGATTGGATTACATCTAGACCAAGCGTAGCTTCTATACCTCTATTCCTAATCTCTCCTACATTATTCTGAGTAAATGAAAATCCTGTAGAAGGAGGCAATGGTTGTGTTACTATCAGGTCATTTGTTGTCCTGTTAAAGAAAGTCACATCTAAAAACCCTCTATACTTCCAGAATCTAGCCTCAATACCAAATTCGAGCTCTTGTAATAACTCAGGTCTCAAATCTGGGTTAGCTCTGAAGTTATCGATTTGGTTTGTTGTAATCGAAGTTCCTCCGTTAGTGAAGACATTTGTATTCTGTTCTACAACTCCAACCGTAGGGAAGAAATTTTGGGTATCGAAATTTGCAGATGTACCGAAACTAGCTCTTAGTTTTAGAAAGTTTAAACCATTTTGTGACTGCAATCCTTCAAAAACCTGAGTAGGTAAGAAAGAGACACTTACACCTGGGTAAGTAATCGAGTTATTCTCACTTGAGAAGTTTGACACCCAATCTCTTCTTGCAGACAAGTTAAGATATAGGTAATCTCTAAAGTCTAACGTAGCCTGACCAAAGAGTCCTAAGATATTTCTAGTCGTCGAAAATTGGATAGGTAACTGATTTTCATAATTAAAGTGCCTCTGAACTCCGAATACAATCTGACCTGTACTTCGAACACCATTCTGGTCAAAAGCATCTTGTCTAGCTGTACCTCCTGCTGTAAAAGTTAAATCTAAATCATCAGAAAGCGTATAATCTCCATCCACTGAGAATAAATGATCCCATATCAGATTATTATTGTCATATGTTTCAAGGAATCCAAATATTGCATCTGGAAAATTAATACCACCTTGATTCGAACTATTATCATTTCTCTCATTGTAAAAATCTAGTCCAGATCTCCACTTCACACCCAAATTTTCTGTTAGGTCATATCCAATACCCACATTCCAGTTGAATCTGTTTGTAAGTTGACCGAATATCACATTTTGGGCAGTCCATCTTGGATTAATGATGTCATTACCATTTCTATAATATATACTTCCTCCAGTAACTGGATCTTCGAAAGGAAGATTAGTCAAATCCACACTTCTAGGTGTAAAGAATACATTACCATAGATAGATAGACCATCAGTACCATTACCTCTACTAGAAGCTATTGGTGGTGTGGTATAATCAGTCCTAGCGAAGTTCATAGTCCCTGTGACAGAAAATCTATTCGTCAGTTTAGTTTTCCCTCCTAGAGTCACATTAAATCTCTCTAGACTATTACCTGGAGTAAATCCTTGGTCATTTAAGTATCCAGCATTTACATTGTATACAGTATTACCTTCATCATTACTACCTGTAATATTTAGTGAGGTATTGGATACAAATCCTGTTTCGAAAAACTCTTCTACTGAATTATATGGTCTCCACTCATATCTTTCATTAGCAAACTGCTGTGCTAAAACACTGGTACCTGTATTTGGCCCATCTGGATTTAGGAAAGCAGAACTTGCATATGGATGCAATAATGTTCCATTTTCATCTATAGATGACTGTGCCCCAAATCCTGCGATACCACCTTCTTCGAAACTAGGACCCCAGTTACTAAAGAACCATCCAAAACTCTGGTCAAATCCATTACCAAATGAATCTTGGTAATCAGGAAGAGAAGAAATTTCATTCCAAAAGAATGATTGATTAACAGTCACCTCAGTTTTCTTTGGCCCAACATTAGCTGCACCAGCTTTAGTTGTAACTAAGATTACCCCGTTTCTACCTTGCGTACCATATAAGGTAGCGGCAGATAGACCCTTAAGAATCTCAATACTTTCAATATTGTTAGGATCTAAATCTAAGAATCTAGAACCTTGAACAGATCCATTAATGAAGTTACCATCTCCTCCATTAATGCCACCATTAGTGTCATTACTGAAAGGAATGCCATCTACGATGAAAAGTGCTTGGTTACTACCACTAAAAGAACTAAGTCCTCTAATCGTAACATTGGTTGCAGAACCTGAAGCACCACCAGCAGATGTAATTTGGACGCCGGCAGCTTTTCCAGATAAAATTCTGGCTACGTCACCTTCAGCTCTTTGTTCTAGTTGTTCACCTTTTACCGAGGAGACCGCATATCCCAATGCCTTTTTCTCCTTCTTAATACCGAGGCCAGTCACGACTATTTCGTCTATTAACTCTCCTTCTACCAAGGTGATTGTGACATTATTGACTCCTGCGATATCAATGGTCTGTGAATTAAACCCTGTGTAACTCACTATCAATTCATTAGCGCCATCAGGCACTGATAGAGAGAAGTTTCCATCGATGTCGGTAATTGTACCTAAATCTGAACCGGAAACAAGAACATTTGCTCCAATTAATGGTAGACCTGTGTCGTCAGAAATCACACCACTAACCGTCCTTTGTGCGGAAAGGGAATAAGCAAACATTACTGTAAAGAACAGTAATCCTAATACTTTTTTCATACTATCTGATTTTATTAAAAATTCAAAAAAAACTTAAATGAAATCATACCAATCTCTATGAAGGAAGAGGGATTTTCGAGCGAGAGGAAAGAGTAAGTAAAGTAGTTTTTCACTCTGTTTTCGTCTATCGTCTTTCTAAAAAAGAGTCGGAATTAAAAATCTAATGTAACCAGAATTGGCTTTGTGGAATAACAAATTCTTAACTTTTCTTAACAAACAATTAAAGAGACTCACTATCCATAGCCGACATATCATTAAATAACACAGTTCATATAATGAATTGCTATAATTTATAATACATTAATAATTATGTCACTATGATATTATTCCAGTAATCTTAAGTACATGCCTAATGTATTTTGAATTCCGTAATACAAAGCGTCAGAAATTAATGCATGGCCTATAGATACTTCACTTAAATGTGGTACTTCGGTGGCATAGTATTGCAGATTATCTAAATTGAGATCATGTCCTGCATTTACACCCAAACCTAGGGCAAAAGCTTGCTTAGCAGCTAGAATGTGGGGGCGAACTGCATTCTCGCGATTGTGAGTGTACTCTTTTACATATTTTCCTGTGTAGAATTCTATTCTATCAGTCCCAGTCTTCGCAGAATGGACTACAGCTTCTATATCAGCCTCCAGAAATAAGGAAACTCTGATACCATGAGATTTAAACTCGCTTATAACATCTTTCAGAAAATCTAAATGCTTATTGGCATCCCATCCTTCACTTGATGTTAATACACCTGGAGGGTCAGGTACAAGGGTAACTTGATGTGGAACAACTTGACACACTGTCTGGACGAAATTAGGGCTAGGATATCCTTCTATATTAAATTCAGTGGTAACTACTTCCTTCAATTCTTGGAGGTCTGAGTATCGAATATGGCGCTCATCAGGCCTAGGATGTACAGTAATTCCTTCAGCGCCATAGGCTTCACAATCCTGAGCAAACTGGACAATATTTGGTAGATTTTCTCCTCTGCTATTTCTGATGAGCGCTACTTTATTAATATTCACACTCAGTCTAGTCTTGGCCATGTCTATTATTCTTTAGTAGCAATATCTTATTGTAAGTTTGCCATCAATCAAAAGTATAGAATTACAACAAGGATATATTAAAACAATTCCAAATTGGCAGAAGGGCTTAAACAGAGGATTACAACAGCAATTATTATCGGCATTCCTATCCTCGGCATGCTATTCTTTAGTGATGTAACAAGATTAATTTTCCTTTGCCTACTCATAATAGCAACACATACGGAATTCCTTATTCTTCATAGAAAAAAAGCCACTGATTATAACCAACAGATTTTAGGCTTGATCATTACTGTTGTTTTAACCCTTTTAGTCTATCAATATAAGCCTTCTCTGTTCATATTAGGATTGGCTCTACCAATATCACTTTACCTTCTATACTTCCTTTTTAAATCCCGCAACTATGGTCAAGGATTAAGTTTGGTCTCAGCACATTTCTTTAGTACAATACCTATTTGGACTTTAATCGTATTGTATCCAGGTCCTGACTTTAAGTATCTTCTCCTAGGCAGCATACTTCTAATATGGGTAAGTGATATATCTGCCTATTTTGTAGGCAAAAGTATAGGTAAGCGAAAACTAATGCCTTCAGTTTCTCCTGGAAAAACTAGAGAAGGATTTTTAGGTGCAGGTATGTGTACTATATTATCCAGCTATATATTATATGCCTGGCTGGGTCATTTTAGTTTTAGCCAATGGACAGGGCTTGGATGTATAGTATGGCTATTGGGGTCTGCAGGAGATTTAGTAGAATCCAAAATGAAAAGGATTATAGGCATTAAAGATTCCGGCAATATACTACCTGGTCATGGAGGCTTTTTAGATAGATTTGATGGATTTATTTTCTGCTTACCAGCCGTATCTTTGTTTATTTATTTGACTTCGAACGCATGACTTTTCACAAAGAAGGATATCCTACCCTATTATGGACCTTGCTGATTGCAATTGTCTTCTCCTTTATAGCAAACAAGTATATTCCCGCACCTTTTGTATGGCTTATCTATATAGCACTTGGTGCACTATTACTAATTGTTCTTCAGTTCTTTAGGAGCCCGGCCAGAAAGATACACCCAGAAGATCACAACAAAGTCTATACCCCTGCAGATGGGAAAATTGTTGTTATTGAAAAAACATTCGAAAAAGAGTTTCTCAAGAAGGAGTGTTGGCAGGTGTCTGTTTTCATGTCACCTTTAAATGTCCATATCAACAGAAATCCTGTATCGGGCACAGTCGAATATCTCAAATATCATGCAGGCAAATACTTAGTAGCTTGGCACCCGAAATCATCCGAAGAAAACGAAAGGTTTACTACTTGTTATAAAACAAAGAATGGGTCAGTACTGATAAGACAAATAGCAGGTGCCCTTGCACGTCGAATTGTTAACAACTTGAGCAATAAGGAAACGGTGACTCAAAGCCAAGAGATGGGCTTCATTAAATTTGGATCGAGAGTAGACATTTTCTTACCCATAGATGCTAAGATTGAGGTAACTATGAATCAAATGGTTAAAAGTCCACTTGATGTAATTGCAACATTGCCAGGCAAATAAATTCTTATTTATCTTACTAGATAAGGTTCTATTAGCTCCTCGATTGCTTCTATCCAAAGCGGGTTACTATTAAGACTTTCCACTAAGTCAAGTGATTCTCCTCCCATCTCCATGAATTCTTCATGATACTCATCCCCTATCTCAATGGTTGTCTCTAGACAATCTGCCACAAAAGAAGGAGAGAATACCAATAAGTTTTTAAATCCCCGTTTGCTAAGGTCTTTCAATACATCCGGAGTGAAAGGCTCTGTCCACGGGTCTTTTCCTAATCTAGACTGAAAAGAAATAGAATATTGGTCTTTAGATAATTTAAGCTGTTTAGCTATCCTGTATGCAGTATCATAACACTGTGCTGAATAACACATCTTATTATTCTCATTAAGCGTCTTACAACAGTCTGGCGATTGAAGGCAGTGATTATTGGTATCTGACTTAATCAATTGCCTTTGAGGAATACCGTGAAAAGAGAAGAGGAAATAATCGTATTTCTCCATCTCGTGTTTCATCGCATTCTCAGCAAATACCTTTATAAGTTTTGGGTGATCATGATAAGAGCTAATGCTGACAACTTCAGGTACAGTATTCCACTGGGATATTACCCTCATTGCCTCTTCTATAGCAGAACCTGAACTAGCTGAAGCATACTGAGGAAATAATGGTAATATCACTATTCTATCGACATTAGCTTTCTGTAGATTGAGTGCAGCAGACTCTATGCTTGGGTTTTGATATCGCATACCCAACTCAACCACTATATCCTCTCCGAGTCTCTCTTGAAGTTTTTCTTTTACCTTATATCCGTAGTACTTGAGAGGTGACCCATTATCAGTCCACAATTCTCTGTACAATTTCCCTGAAGATCTGGCTCTGAAAGGAGCGATAATCCCACGTACCAATAAATTCCTAAGTACAGGATTAATATCCAATACTCTTTTATCTAGTAAAAATTGTCTTAGATATCTTCTCACTGCTCCTGTAGATGGGTCATCTGGCGTGCCCAGATTTATAAGTAGTACACCTGTCTTTATCATATTATATTAGCTAAGTATTAGAAACGCAAATAAGCAAATTTGGTTTTGAATATATGACTCGTCTATCGAGTATTATTGTGATGTGACCTATTTAGCTATCTTGGCTAGCTAAAATATATTTGAATATGAAGAGAAGGATACTCGTAACGAATGACGATGGTATAACTTCCCCCGGTATTAGAGCACTACTGGAGGTCGCATCTGAATTTGGAAACCCTATAGTAGTCGCGCCTGATTCGCCACAATCTGGACAAGGACATGCAATAACTATTAATAGACCTATTCGTCTCAAGGAATCTGATATTTTTCCTGGAATCAAAGCCTATGAATGCTCTGGCACACCAGCAGATTGTGTGAAATTAGCTAAGAATGTTTTGCTAAAAAATGAAACGATAGACCTTTGTGTCTCTGGGATAAACCATGGTTCAAATGCGGCTATAAATATCATATACTCTGGCACCATGTCTGCAGCTATGGAAGCCAGTCTAGAAGGCATTAAATCTATTGGATTTTCTCTAACAAGCTACTCTTACAAAGCTTCCATGGAAAGCAGTAAACGATATGCCCGTCTAATCATAAAGTCAATCCTAGATTCCCAAATACAAGACTGCAATCTACTTAACGTAAATATTCCTGACCTGCCAGCTGATGACATCAAAGGGTTGAAGGTTTGCCGACAAGGAGAGGGAATGTGGGTGGAGGATTTCTTAGAAAATAAGGACCCAAGAGATCAACCTTACTATTGGCTAGCTGGCGAATTCAAAACTGAGCTACATGAAGACACAGATTTGTGGGCATTAAAGAATGGGTATGTATCTATTGTGCCTGCTCAGCATGATTTGACAAACTATAAGGTGCTTGGTGCTATTAAACATATGGAAAACTTAAGTTAATGAGACGAAAAAGGAATGACAACTTTATGATTGGGCTAATGATTGGAGCTACAGTTCCAGTGATTGCGTACTGGGCTATTGGCGTTATTTTCCAAGGGCTTACGGATGCTGGCATAATGGATGAAGTCACCAGTAGCACCTTTGACAAGAGATTGAAAACACTGAGTTTATTAGCAATCTGTTCCAATATAATTCCTTCACAGCTATCCAGTAATTGGAGATATACAAACATACTGAGAGGCGTAATCTTCGCAACCTTAATTTATGCTGTAATCTGGGTATTGTATTTCTATCTAGATGTTAGATTATAATTCAGGTGAAGTATTACATTATCGCAGGTGAGTCTTCTGGTGATCTCTATGGAAGCCTGATTATGTCTGAATTGAGGTCTATAGATTCCAAAGCAGCTTTTAAGTTTTGGGGCGGTCCTCAGATGAGAAAAATATCATCAGGTCAACTTAAGTCTATAAAAGAAACCTCATTTATGGGTTTCTATGAAGTTGCAAAAAATGCCTTGAAAATCAAGGGCTTTTTCGACTTTGCAAAATTTAGTATCAAGGAGTTCAATCCTGACATTGTCATCCTCATAGATTATCCTGGGTTCAATCTAAGAATAGCCAAGTGGGCAAAGCAGCAAGGTTTTAATACTGCTTACTATATCTCTCCACAGCTGTGGGCTTGGAAACAAAATAGACATAAAATACTGAAGGAATATATTGACTTATTCTATGTGATTCTTCCTTTCGAAAGAGACTTTTACAGAAATTTAGATACACAATGTGAATTTGTTGGCCATCCCCTGATGGAAATTATTGACAAACCAAATGAGCATATACAGAAGACGATACAAAAGATAGGATTATTTCCAGGTAGTCGAAAGCAAGAAATTAGAAATCACTTGGCTACGATGGTACAGTTTGCGATTCAAAAACCAGAATTTGAGTTCATTGTTGCTGGCGTTAGTCACATTCCAAAATCTTTCTATCTAGACCATCTTAAGCAATATGCAGCACATATAGACATCCGCTATGATGCCTCTCATGAAGTTATGAGAGAGGTTGATTTTGCCATTACAAGTAGCGGGACTGCGACTCTAGAACTGGCTTTATTTAATGTACCACAAATTGTAATATACAGAACCCACCACCTGTCATTTATGATTGGCAAAAGACTGGTCAAGACCGATTATATTTCCCTTGTTAATCTAATAGGGCAAAAAGAAATTGTCCCTGAGTTACTACAAGATGCGTTCAATGAATTAGCATTGAATAAGTACTTTGAGTTAAGTAGTCAATATTCTAAAAGAAAGGAAACAATAGACTACTACGATAAAATACGGAAAGAACTTGGTTCTAAACCAACATCAAAATTAGTCGCAAATGGCATCCTAAATTTTCTAAATGAAAAATCTGTTGGATAAATTTATTTCTTCGCAGGCTTTTTCTTTGCCGGTTTTTTCTTAGCCTTTTTAGGTGCTTTTAATTTCACACCTTCATCCGTTAAAATATTTTTTATTTCATCAAGGGTAAACTTCTCTTTGGCTTCTTCTGAAGTGTATCTTTCTCCGTCTTCTTTCTTTCCGATTTTGAAAGATTTCTTCTTATACCTTATAAATGGACCCCATCTTCCATTCTCTAATGCTATGTTTTCCTCTGGCCACTGACTGATATATCTATTAGCTTCTTTCTCTATTTTGGCCTCTATCAGTTCGAATATATTCTCTTGACTCAGATTATCAGGATCATAACGACGAGGAATATTGATGAAGAAATCTTTATACTTAAGATAAGGACCAAAGCGGCCTTTCCCTTTAGTGACATCCTCGCCCTTATAAGAGGCTATAGGTGCATCTAATTTCTTTCTCTCTTCTACCAACTCTACGCCTCTATCAAATACCATAGTCAGAGGGTCCTCCCCTTTTGGTATTGTAATATTCTTATCCTTATAACTGATATATGGTCCAAACCTACCTGATTTAACTATAACACTAGCGCCTTCATATTCTCCCAAGTCTATTGGAAGTTTAAATAGCTCCATAGCATCCTCATAAGTAATCGTCTCCAATGACTGCCCCACCTTAAGACTGGCAAATCTTGGCTTTCCTTCTTCACCAACTTCTTCTACCGTACCTATCTGGACTACGGGTCCAAATCGACTCATCTGTGTCAGAACCGTATGACCAGAAACAGGGTCCTTTCCTAAATCACGTCTACCCTTAACACGTGGTGCATTTTTTATAGTATCTTCTACAGTCTCATGAAATGGTCCATAAAATTCATTAATCATCGCAAGCCAGTCTTCAGATCCGCTCGCTATTTCATCCAGTTTGTCTTCTATTTCCTTGGTGAAACTGTACGTCATAATCTCTTCGAAGTGCTCCGAAAGGAAATCACTAACCATCTTGCCCATATCCGTTGGATACAATCTATTGCTTATCGCTCCAGTTATTTCACTGTGCACTACATTAGTTACAGCATTATCTTTTAGAGTGAGGATATTATACTTTCTCTCTACACCTTCCTTTTTATCTTTAGATACATAGCCTCTTGTTTTCTCCATAATCTTAGAGATTGTCGGTGCATATGTAGATGGTCGTCCTATTCCTAACTCCTCTAGCTTCTTGACCAAGGTCGCTTCGGTGTATCTAGCTGGGGGTCTAGTAAATCTCTCTATTGCTTGGATATTATCAAGGTCCAATTTTTGGCCTAAAGTCAATGGAGGCAATATGCCTTTAGCTTCAGAAGATTCATCATCTTCATCTTTACCCTCTATATATAACTTCAGAAAACCATCAAAAATGAGGACTTCCCCATCAGCCTGAAAGATTGCATTATTCTGAGCCTTGATATTCACTGTTGTCTTTTCAAGCTTAGCCTCTGCCATTTGGCAAGCCAACGTTCTCTTCCATATCAGGCTATACAATTTGACCATATCACCATCTATTTCCTTGGATTCAGAAATAGAGTGCCTGTCAAAGTAAGTAGGTCTGATCGCTTCGTGTGCTTCCTGAGCATTCTCATTCTTAGATTTGAACCTGCGCAGCTCCGAGTATTTATCTCCAAAAGTAGATTTCACTTCCTTCGAAATATCTTGCAAGGCTTGCTCACTAAGTCTGATAGAGTCAGTCCTCATATAAGTTATCATTCCCTGCTCATATAACCTCTGAGCTACCTGCATCGTCCGACTGACACTGAAATAAATTTTACGACTAGCCTCTTGTTGTAAGGTAGAAGTGGTAAAAGGAGCTGGAGGTTTTCTTTTAGTGGGTTTGACCTTGATATCATCTATGATAAAATCAGATCCTACTAACTCATTTAAAAACTTTTCTGCTTCTTCAAAAGTCTCTAGTCTACTTTTGAGTTCAGCTTTAAGTTCTACCTGCTTACCTGCTTTATTCTTTACTTTAAATAAGGCCACTATTTTATAGAATGGTCTGGAAGTATGTGCTTCTATCTCTCTTTCTCTATCCACTACCAATTTAAGCGTTACGGATTGCACCCTTCCACCTGACAGCTTAGGTTTAATCTTACGCCATAGTGTTTCCGATAATTCAAACCCTACCAATCTATCTAATACTCTCCTAGCTTGCTGAGCATTGACCATATCAAGGTCCACAGTCCGTGGCTCTTTTATGGCATTCTGAATTGCTGATTTAGTTATTTCTCTGAAGACGATTCGTTTTGTAGTCTGCTCATCTAGTCCCAGAACCTCGCATAAATGCCATGATATGGCCTCTCCTTCTCGGTCCTCATCCGTTGCTAACCAGACCTCTTCCACCTTCTTAAGTGTAGATTTCAGATCCCTAACAACTTTTTGTTTTCCTTCAGAAATGACATAATTGGGCTTAAATCCATTATCTATATCTATTCCCTTTTTTCCTTTCTCTAGGTCTCTGATATGACCTACACTGGATTTTACTATAAAATCATCCCCAAGGTACTTATTGATAGTTTTAGCCTTAGCTGGGGACTCTACAATTAATAATTTTGTAGCCATATGCCTTAATATAAATACAATTGACACCGCCGTGCCAAAGGTTAAGTCTCTGATTTAAGAACACAAATATTTAAAATAATTTGCTATGTTCTTTGACCAAGTAGAATAAAAAGCAATTTACTTGTAGTATGAAGCAACTGTGTAGGGTTCAAAAAGTTGTGTGGAAAGGCCTAAATGATAAGAAGAATTTGATACTATAATCTAGAATGCTGTCTTTCCAGTTACCTCGTCTGCTACCTTTTTCCTTTCTGCAGCTAGTTCTTCTGCTATTCTTGCTTCATCCAAGGGTAATTCATTAAGGTGTCGGTGATAAGTTCTTAATAGAAACTGAGCCATATCATCAGGATGAAGCACTCCTTTTTGCTTCAGTAAGTGTGAAATCCTAGAACCTTCGAAAAAATTCCAATTTCCAATCATCCACCTACCTATACCAAAATGCAACTTCTTACATACTTCTATTTCAGGGGCTGAAGCGAACTTACTAATGGCCTCACGTGGTGTCAGTTTACTTAATCGCTTATGGGCCTCCCTAACTGAACCAGGTATGTAAACCCCATTAATCTTTGTAAGCTTGATGTTCTGCTCATATTGTTTCTTGAAAGCCAATTCACTTTCAGAGCCCTCAATTGCTATTCCTTGACCTATAATGATGCTGGATACGGAAATAGCAAAAAGCAATAATATAGTATGTCTCATTTCTAGATACATTATTCTTATTATCTTAAAATATTCACTAAGATGACGATTGTCAGCAAACATAATTTCAAATCCTAAGTTGTTTTAACAAAGATTTTAATCATCTTACCGCTATCATTAATCTTCGGCTAGTATAAATAACTATATAAATTATGAATAAAGTATATGTAATATCTGCAGTTCGGACTCCAATAGGAAGTTTCGGAGGAATGTTATCCAATATCAGTGCAACAAAGTTAGGCGCACATGCCATTAAAGGTGCTATGGAAAGAGCCAATATCTCTCCAGAACTCGTAGAAGAAGTGTTTATGGGCAATGTAGTCTCTGCTAATCTAGGACAAGCGCCTGCTAGGCAAGCAGCTATATTTTCTGGAATACCTAACACTGTGCCATGTACCACAATAAATAAAGTCTGCTCATCAGGAGCTAAATCAATCATGCTTGGCGCCCAATCTATAATGGTAGGCCATAAAGACATAGTCGTTGTTGGAGGTATGGAAAACATGTCTCAAATTCCATTTTATCTGCCTAAAGCCAGATATGGATATAAATTCGGTTCAGGACAAATTACTGATGGATTGCAAAAAGATGGATTGACAGATGTGTACAATGAATGCATTATGGGTATTTGTGCTGATAATACTGCTACTAAGTATGATATCAGCAGGGAAGCGCAGGACGAATTTGCTATCGGCTCTTACAAGAAATCAGAAACATCAACTTCTACTGGACTCTTCAAAAATGAAATCTACCCTATCGACATCCCACAACGTAAAGGGGACCCCATAGTGATGGATGAGGATGAAGAATTCAAAAAAGTAAAATATGAGAAAATACCTCAGCTAAGACCAGCATTCTCTAAAGACGGAACGGTCACAGCTGCCAATGCTTCTACAATCAATGATGGTGCTGCAGCTCTGATTCTAGCGAGTGGAGCTGCAGTGAAAAAACATAACCTAAAACCAATAGCAGAAATAGTCTCATTTACTGATGCTGCCCACGAGCCAGAATGGTTTACGACAGCTCCTACAAAGGCAACATCGAAGCTCATGGAAATGAATAATATGACCTTAGACGAAGTAGATTACTTTGAAGTGAATGAGGCATTCAGCGTGGTGACATTAGCATATCAGAAATTACTGAAAGTGCCTCAGGAGAAAGTCAATGTAATGGGCGGTTCTGTTTCTTTAGGACATCCATTGGGAGCCTCAGGTGCAAGGATTGTAGTCACTCTGATTAATGTTCTCAATCAAAATAATGGTGGGACTGGCGTGGCAGCTATATGTAATGGCGGAGGTGGTGCTTCTGCTCTTTTGATTAAAAGTGTCTAGGTCTGGCAACAAATAGTCACAAATAAAAAAGGAGCAACTTTAAAGTGTTAAGTTGCTCCTTCAATTTTGTAAATCAAGATTTATAATTTCTCGAGAATTCCGTTTCTGTCTAAAACAACCTCTGCATCAGAAAACCCTCTACTCATAGCAGCCACCTTAGCGACTTCAGCTTCTTCTAGGTTATTATATCCACTAAGTACAAAAATCGTCCATTCTCCTTTATTCCATTGCTCTATTGTACCTATATCATTTACTTTCTTAATGTCAAACCAAATTGGATCTTCATAAGAAGCCAGTTTGATTTTATAGTTTTCGCCAGTCGTGATGGTGTTATCTACGAATGTACTCGAAGTGCCTCCAGTAGAATGCCCACTATCTGCCACTAGTTCCATTCTAGATGGATTGAGTACTTCATAAGTAATAAAAGCATCTCTGTGTCCACTAGCTTTTACTTGTCTAAGTACTTCTTTAGCTTGATACTCATCAAAGTAGTAACCCAACTTTACCTTTGTGGCGTTTGATTGTCTAAATTTATACAGACTACCAAACTCAGACAGACTTATAAACGGGTTAAGGTTTGCCTCTGTTCTAAATAAAGCCGCAAGCTGAATGAAGTATACATGAGAGTTAGACCTAATGACCTCACCTACAGCTACACGTTTAGCACCTGCTAATGATATAGAACGGGAGTTAGTACGATTAAGGTCTACCGCTTTAGGAGGCAGTAATTTATTAAAGTCAATTTTTTCTTCTTTCTCCTTCCCAGCTGACTTTTCATCCTCTTCACCTATAGATACAGCTGGAGGGACTGATAATGGGTCAGTACTTTTATTCACTAATATACTTGAAGATTCCTCAAGGTTAACGCTTTTGGCCTCTGCAACTGTATTGCTTCTAATGAAATCAGCTTCCAAATCTATGGCTTCGGGCACAGATTCTACTTTGGCCAAATCCAAACTAACGTTACTGTCTTTCACTTTATGTACTAAGTATATATCATGACTTCCTCTACCTCCTAATCTATTCGATGTCAAATAGTAGCTCTCCTGATAAGGGTGCTTACTGAAGTAGAAATCATCTTCTGGAGAGTTAACCCCATTGCCCATGTTTGCAGGAGTCGTCCATTTACCAGTAACCACTTCTGTTTCGAATACATCGAACCCACCTAGTCCGATCTGATAATCTGAAGAGAAGAACAATGTATTCCCATCAAAAAACGGCGTAATCTCATTTCCATTTGTATTCACTTTAGGGCCTAAATTCTCTGGGTAAGTCCATCCACCATCTTTGAAGTAACTTACGTATATATCAAATCCGCCGTAACCTCCTTCTCTGTTAGAAGAAAAGTAAAGAATATTTCCTTGCGGATTTAATGTACCAAATCCAGTCGCATAACCTACTTCATTATGTGGAAATGGTTTCAAGTTTCTGAATGAACCATCAAAATTGACTTCAGCTAGATATAATGTTAACTCCAAATCATTTGTAAAAATCTGCTTTTCACCGTCCTTGAAATTATGTCTTGTTACAGTACAAACAGGTGCTGCTGCTGCATAATGTATAGCGCCGAGGTCATAGCTTTCTTGCTTATCCCTCAATAAGAAATCCATATCCTTAGAATCTCTAGAAAAATCGTTACTAGCTATAAAAAATTGGCATTTCTCATTTTGAATATGACTCTTATTTCTTTGGGTGTTATTTCTATTAAAATCTGGTCTAAATGAAGAGAAGACCAGTTTATCTTTATATACCGCTGGACCGAAGTCAGTGAAGCTCGAACTAATACCAAAAAGATTAAGTTCAAAGTCCTTATTTGATGAGAGGACCTCTTTCGCGAAATCACAGCTTGCTGCAAAATGAGCGCCGGCCTCTTGATCTATAATCTGATACTCGTTGAAATATTTCTTCGCTTTATCATACTGCCCCATTCTCTTCAGAAGGAGTCCATAATTAAAAGTGTAATCACTTGGAAGATTGTCAAATCTTTCCATTTTTCTATACCAGATAGCCGCATCCACATTGTTGTTCATCATTCTAAATGATTCTGCAACGAGTCTGTGACATTCAATACAACTGGGGTCTTTTTCAATGGCTTTTTTGGCATTATCGATCGCCAGATCGAAGGCTTTGAGCTCAAACTGTCTTTCTGCTTTGATTATATGCTTTTGTCCTGTTACAACAACTGCAGAAATACTTAGAAGAGCTATCACCATTAATCCCTTAATGATATGCATGCTTATTATTTTGGTTATTTACATATTATAATAAACAAATATATGAAAGTATCTGATAGTGTGGTAATAATACATTGTCATATTATATAATATTTTAATATATGCGTATTCTTTAACACATATCAGGTAAAGTTATCCTGACAATCTAGAGTAGAATGGTGATATTAAAAGGAAAGTTACTGTAGATATTATCGGATATCTTTACTGTAGGCGTTGCTTAGAAGGCCTGTTTTGTGGACAATAAAAATCAAGAGCATCCCTACTAAAAATGCGATGATAACCATCATAAGCCTGTCATCATAGAAGTATTGATTTGGAAGCACATTTAGCTCTTTGACTATTTTGATATTGTCCGCATTGAAATCGAAAGATTCGATGTTCTGATTATTGATTTGGGTGAGTACTCCTGAGTCTTTATTTAGAATGGTTTGGGCATTTCGCCATGGCCATATTTTATTCAGTGAACCTAACATAAATCCAGACATAAGCGAGATTGTACTATTTCTGTAGTTTTCAAAAGCAGCTGAAACAACCCTTGAAAAAAAGACTAACCCGACAACCATCCCCATACCAAATACAGCAAGCAGAGTAAACTCAGACAATTCTGGAGATTTAAAGAATGATTTTACTGTAGGAATTATGGTCGTATACAAGCCCATAATCAAGAGCATAAAACTTCCAGATATTCCTGGCAATACAAGTGCACTTACCGCTATAGCTCCTCCTACAAATATGAAAAGATAGTTGGATGAGCCGGACATTGGATTAAGGCTTGTAACGCCATAGGCGATAACACCACCTACTAGAAACAGCAATATAGCCTGAATACTCATCTGAGAAATCTGCGAAAGCATCAAGGGTACTGATGCCAATATTAATCCAAAGAATAATGCCCAGAGCACCTCAGGATAGTTCTCCAGAGCATAGGTAACGCCAAAGACGCCTAATATCATACCACCGCCCATCCCAATAATCAAAAACAATAGAAAAGTCCCATTGATTTTGGTCCATAGATTTTTTATCTGACCTGAAAATAGCAATTTGACAGCCTCTCCATCTACACTTTTTATCGAATCGAGCAGTGCCTTATATATTCCTGTTATGAAAGCAATTGTGCCTCCCGACACTCCAGGGATTACCTCTGCAATACCCATTACAGCTCCTCTAGTTATTAACCCAACTTTGCTATACTTCATTTTTTTGATAAGCTCATTTAGTTACCATGAGATCTTCCATAAATCTCATTCGCGTTTTTTGCCGCCTCTAATTCTTTTTGCTGCCTTTTCAATTCCTCTTCATCAATATTAGAATCTATCATCCTTTCTAAATCAGGTTGTCCAGCATCAATCCAAGCAGAATACCATACACTTCCTGTGGCAAGAATAGCGTCACGCATGCGTTGTTCTACCATCCCTCCAAGTGCATTATGGTACGCTTCAGCATATTCTGGACATTGTGTCCTTACCGTATTGTCTCCACGCTTATCAAAACAATATTGTCTGTCCTCTGGAAATGATTTCTGTAGTTTCTGTTCTTCTACCAATACCTCATCCAATAGACTATGACTCTCTAAAATGACATCCCAAAAATAAGTTTGCTTGTTCTCTATGTATTCTGCCTTTCCAACTAACATATCATACTCCGACTCGGCAAATAATTCTGGTAAACGACTCTCCCAAAACGCATGTATACCTAACTGATTAGTGAGTTGTCCATTGTAGTTTTCAGTAGTGTGGAGTGGGACATGCGCATCGGATATATAGTGACCTATATCAGCGCTTAACTTCAGTATTCTATCTACATCACCCGATTCGAAAGCCCTGACTAACCTATAATAATAGTGCTCCAAAAAATAAGGCAATACCCCATACTCAGTAAAGTGATTTTGAAATATGATTTCTGCATATTCATTATCTCCAGATACGAATTTAGCAGCTTTAGTAGGGTCGATATCAACCACAGGTGAATATTGATCTAAGTAGATAAACTTATCATAGAAGCCCTCAAAGTCTTTTATGTTCAAAGTTAGATTAGTTGTATCATTTCCTGGATTTACACCAATAACTTCTGCGTACTTAAGTATGGCAGACTTAAAGTCTCTAGGTACATTATCAAAAGGCAACTCACCCCAATGGTCTAAGTCTATATAATGTCTGAAAGCTTCGTTCTTGAGGGCATACCTTCTTTTATCTGGATCTACTGCATGCTCACTTACATAATGGACATATTTTTTGTAAAAGACAAGCACATCCTGAGGTAAGGTGAAAACTGCCATTTTATTAATGAGCTTATGACCATAGAAGCCCCAAGGCGTATGTGACGAAGACACTATCATGACGGAAATCATCACTAGGATAGAGAAGATACTTTTACTTGGTGATAATTTCATTTAGCTTTGGTGCTATTGATTTCTATTCAGTATAAAAGTAATCCACTTTCTTGAGAAATTGACTAATGAAAGGAAGTCGGACTCTATAGAAGTCACCATTGCTTGTTAAAGTATAAAATTTTTCATGTCGTTCAGAGATATCATCTACTGACCTTGTGAATACACCTCTGTCTTGCAAATCCAATAATGAATAGATTGATATCCCTATTGAGCTTTGCTTACTACTCTCAATCTGTAGTTGTGCGAAAGGGGTATAGTTAGAAACTGTATCCTTATCTACATGCCCATTTTTCAGCCATTCTGCTTTTAGGTATACAAAGTCTTTTAAAAATGCGTCTAACACATTTTCATTCGATTCGACTTCTACTCCAGCATGGTTTAATAATTTCTTTTGGCTTCCCATCTGAGTAATCTGAAATGAATTTCTCGTGTCCTTGGGATAGGTCATTTTGATACTTGTAATGTCTTTGTGATCATAACTGAAAACAGTAGCATCACGGAACTCCTCATAAGATTGTGTGAAGTAATTTCTCAAGCCACCTGGTCGGGCTGGAATTTCCATTACATAGCACTGATTAGAATCCGATTTTCTGAAATAGGTTCCATATTCAGTATTGGTGTTAGTACCAAGAACAAAATCTGTGAGTAGCTTCCCAGAGTGGTCAAAGGTCTTGATGTCAATGCCATGCATTTCCATTCTATTAAGTGCTGTCTGATTCTCTGCTTTAGAAGGAATATATTGGATTTGCATCACTTTTAAAGCTCCAATCATATTTCCAACGATATTCTCATTAGCCTTATGACTATTGTTCAAGAACCATTCATCTTTTACTTTACTCAAATGAAATTGAGGTCTGCCTTTAGACTTGATTGTAATAGTGCCAACCTCAGAAATATCTTTCGTAATGAAATCTCTGTCCGCTACACTGATTGTTGTCTTATCATTAGCATTAAGGGTAAAGAAATAAACTGCCCCTAGAGCTAACAGTATTAGTAATAATACAATTGTTCTCTTCATATCTGGATAAATTCTGTCTTGCTCGCATTCAATATCACTGTCAAAGGTAAATTATTTGTCAACTTTGTGTACCAATTAGAATTAACCATGCAGACAAAAACAATAGAAGAATATAGCATTCATGACTATGATTTAATCATTTTTGACTGTGACGGCACCCTGGTAGACAGCGAGCATCTGTCAAATACACTCTTAGCAGAAATGCTCAGAGAATTAGGTATGGAATGTGATGATGAAGAAATAATTAGGATGTTTGCTGGTACATCCTTTGAAAAAATAACCTCTTACTTAAAGGAGACATTAACATCGGGTCCGCCTTTTGATTTTGAAAGGGAGTTCAGAAAACGATCTAAGGTCATTTTTGAAAATGAACTCCTCCCAATAGAAGGGGTAAAGCAATTCATAGAAGCTTTAGATTGCAAGAAGTGTGTTGCATCTAATGGTCCTCGTGAGAAAATGCAGATAACTTTGTCAGCCACAGGATTAAAATCCTATTTTCCAGATGATTGTATATTCTCAGCTTATGATATTCAGAAATGGAAACCTGAGCCTGAGTTGTATTTATCTACTGCAGCAACAATGGATATAAGTACAGACAAATCATTAGTGATAGAAGATACCTATCATGGTGCAATGGGGGCTGTAAATGCTAATATAGACGTACTGGTATATAGTCCTAAAAACACTGATAGTCAAATATTACAGAAAGGCATACCAACATTTGCTTCTTTTAGACAACTCGCCAATTCTATTCTGTAAACAGCTTAGCTGTCAATATAATAATTTAAGTAAGGTATAATTAGGAGGCTTAGTGTATTTTTGCAATAAGTAAAAAGCAAAAAGTAAAACTAAAATTATGGCAAAGACCAGAATAGCTATTAATGGTTTCGGAAGAATTGGACGATTAACTTTTAGAAATTTAATTAATGATAGAAAAGTAGAAATCGTAGCAATAAATGATCTTACAGATAATCACACACTTGCACATCTATTGAAATATGACTCTTCTCAAGGCAAATTTGACGGAACAGTTAAGGCAACTGATGAGCACTTGATTGTGGGTCGAAAGAAAATACTTGCTACGGCGATTAAAGATCCAGCTAAGCTTCCATGGAAGAAAAACAAAATTGACGTTGTTCTTGAATGCACTGGATTTTTCAGAGACTCTGCTGGCGCTAAACTTCACATCAAGGCAGGGGCAAAGAAAGTGATTATATCTGCACCAGGAAAGAGTAAGGATATTAAAACAATAGTGATTGGTGTCAATGACGATAAAATTACCAACCGAGATAAGATAATAAGTAATGCATCTTGTACTACCAATTGCTTATCACCTTTGGTAAAAATAATAGAAGAGAACTGGGGATTGGATCAGGGAACAATGACTACTATACATGGGTATACTGGTGACCAACGCATCCAAGATGCCCCACACAAAGATTTGAGAAGAGCAAGAGCAGCCGCCTTAAATATAATTCCCACATCTACGGGTGCAGCAGAAGCAGTAACAAAAGTCATAGATGGGATAGACGGTAAACTTTTTGCTATGGCAGTAAGAGTACCTGTTATCACTGGTTCACTAGTAGAACTAAATGTATTACTTAATAAAGAAGTGTCAGTTGAGAAAATCAATGCCACTTTTAAAAAGTATGCCAGTAGAAAAATGAAAGGCATATTGGAGTACGTGACTGACCCAATAGTATCTACAGATATCATAGGGAATACACACTCATCTATCTTTGATTCAAGTCTTACGAAAGCTTCTGGTAAACTTGTAAAACTGGTTTCTTGGTACGATAACGAAGCCGGCTTCTCAAAGAGGTTAGCTGAACTAGCTACACGTGTATAGTAATCCAAAACAAATAATTAGAAAGCTGACCCTTTAGTGTCAGCTTTCCTTTTTTATATCAAAAACAACTTGATTCATGTTGCAAAATATCTCAAGTAAGAAGGTCCTCGTCAGAGTTGACTTTAATGTACCATTGGACAGTAATCATCAGATTACAGATGATACAAGAATGCAAAAAGCCTTGCCTACCATTAAAAATCTTCTTGAGAATGGTGCAGCCGTAATTTTGGCATCACATTTAGGCAGGCCACAAAAAAAGAAATTACCAGATGGCAAGGTAGACGTAAACCGGTTCTCCCTAAAGCACATCATCCCACGCCTTTCTGAACTCCTGGGACAGGATGTGAAATTTTCTAAGGATACTATTGGACCAACAGCTTTTGATATGGCACTTAGTCTTCAATCTGGTGAAGTCCTTCTTCTAGAAAACACAAGATTTGAGGCAGGTGAAACCAAAGGAGATGAGGAAATGGCAGCTAAGCTGGCTAAGCTGGCAGACGCTTTTGTCAATGATGCCTTTGGTGCAGCACACCGTTCACATGCATCTAATGTAACGGTGGCGAAACACTTCGAAAAAGAAAACAAATCATTAGGACTGCTCATGCAGACTGAGATTCAAAGCGCCAAAAAAGTACTTAATAGTCCCGCAAGACCATTCACAGCGATACTTGGTGGTGCTAAAGTATCAGACAAGATACTACTAATAGAACGCTTACTGGACTTTTGTGACAATTTGCTTATAGGGGGTGGAATGACATTTACTTTCATTGCAGCTAAGCATGGTGAGATAGGTAACTCTCTAGTGGAGCAAGACCAAATCGGTCTAGCTAAAGATCTAATGGAGAAGGCACGTGAAAGAAATGTAGAATTATTCTTGCCTGAAGATTCTGTTGTGGCTGATTCATTTGATGCGAATGCCAATCATAAGGTATGTGCAACAGATCAGATACCTGCTGGCTGGATGGGATTAGACATCGGACCTAGTGCCGTCTCTCAGTATAGTCAAATTATCAAATCATCACAATGCGTACTATGGAACGGTCCATTAGGCGTATTTGAATTTGAAAATTTTGCTAAAGGGACTTTTTCGGTTGCACAAGCAGTAGCTGATGCAACTGCCAAAGGCGCTTTTACACTTATCGGAGGAGGTGATTCTGTCTCTGCTATAAATAAGTCAGGCTTAGCAAATAAAGTCTCATTTATATCTACAGGCGGAGGAGCAATGCTTGAATTTCTTGAAGGAAAAATACTACCAGGTATTAAAGCCGTATCTTAGGTTTTGATAATTTAAAGTTGTGTTAATCGATTCGACCTATGAGTAAAATCAGTGTCAATATACTCATAGCTTGAGCGACTGAATCTCCTAAAACTTTGGTCCAGTCAACATCTGTTTTCTTGTCCTCTTCTTTTTTCTCTAGAGATTTGAATCCAACAGTGATTATAGACCCTTGGAATACCTTGGGCGCTCTTCTTCTAAATAAGCCAGGCTCGATTCTTTTGATTTGTCCATTGGCATGCTCTACAATAATCTCAGACTTATCAGCTAACTCATGCAATCCTCCAGCGTATTCATTCACATAGAACATAGCGTCCTTGTTACTATGGAAAGGGACGTGTATTTCATTGCCTTCATTGATATTAGCACCTCCTACGACTTCACCGGCCTTGGTGGCACCTCTTATCGTTACAAATTCCCTGATTTTTGGCACCGAGATGACATCTCCATTTCTAACGAAAAAATTGAATTCTGAATTCGGATTCTTAATTATCTCATCTAGCTTGAGCACTACAAAACCATAATCTTGATCATCTCTTTCCAGGGTGGCACCAGCTGGAAAAGCTTCATCAGTTAGTCCGCCTGCTCTTCCTAATATAGAAAGAATCTTTTCGTTCTCTCTAGATATGGCATAAGGGCCGGGGTATAGGACTTCTCCCTCTAAGAAAACCCTTTGTTGCAGTTGGAATTCTTTAATGTACCTAACAGCAATATTATCATAGGGCTCTAATCTGTAGTCACCGTCTATGTTGTTTCCACTTATAACATTAAAGGATTTATCTAACTCCAAATTAGCTACCACTGTCTGAGTAGACTTATTATTCTCTATGATTACACGGCTGATTTCTATATTGTTCGTCGATGCGGCGAGCTTGAATCCTCCAGCTAAAGTCATTAGATCTTTAATGGTCATATCTAATCCATATTGGTATTCTCCAGGTGAATTTACCGCTCCTTCTATCCTGACGAAACTTTCTTCTAAGAAGGTATTTCTTGATTTGACTACTAGGCTATCAAAAGGCTCTAGTATAAAGTTGTTCTCATTATCTAGATCTTCAAATAACTCTTCTAAGTTATTAATCGTCCTATAATATTTAACCTTAGAATCCAGTGTATCATTCTGATGAATGATGGCATAGTCAGAGGCATCTCTCCTCAATCCTCCTGATAAGATTATTGCATCTGTTACTCTTAATGACTGACTGGCATCATATGGAAACTTGCCAGGAAATCTGACCGCTCCATCAACCGCAATTTCTATTTCATCACTAAACCTATTCTTTTGCCAAATCTCTATTTTGTCTCTATCTTGTAATTGTAGATTTATAGAAACAGATGGGTTATCCAAAATTTCTTTGAGAATCAGTTTTTTGTAGTCAAATGATCCGTCTTTATTATCTCTTGTCAAGAAAGCGATTGAAGTATTAGATTGTTCTGTAAGGCCTGCCTTTAAGACCAAGTCTGATATTCTCATCCCTTGCTCCCTCTGGAATCTGCCGGCTTTTTCCACAGCCCCAACGACTTCCACAAAATTATTAATCTCAGTTTCAATCTCTTCTACAACTACCCTATCGCCATGATTCAATTCAAAGTTTCTCCCAGTCCTCGAATACTCTCGCCAATTTAAATCAATAATTTTTTGACCATCAGCTTCATATCTGTGAACTTGGATTTTTTTCTGAAATGCATTCTCCGCAAACCCACCTGAATATTGCAATAATTCTTTCATCCCCTCTCTGGAAATCAACTCATACTTTAGTGGACGTCTTACAGCACCTTCTAGCGTTACTATCTTTTCAGCAACAGGAATCAAGATTTTATCATTTTCTTCTAGATAGAAATCACTGGCTATGCCGGGGTTTTGCATAAACTCATAGACATCCATTCTCAGCGTCTTCCCATTTGACTTCATGAGTTGTATATTTCTAAGACTGCCTATTTCATTAGTACCTCCAACTATTGATAGTGCATTGAAGGCAGAGTTAAAGGCCGGGATAGCATATGACCCCGGATTATCCTTGACTTCTCCATAAATGCTCACTTTAACAGTACGAGAAAAATTAAGTGCAAGACTAAATTCTCCTGAACCAAAAGTGTAGTATTCAGAAAATATTTTGAAAATTTTATTTCTGGCTTCACCTAAAGATATGCCTTTCAGAAAAACCCTTCTTTTTCCATCTAATATCCTGATATATCCATCCTCTCCTATTCTATATTCATTATCAAATTGAGATCTACCCCATATTGAAATGACTAAATCATCTCCAGGTCCTAAGATGTAGGAATCGGGCGCTACTATTTCTTCTGATTTTGATTGTAACTCTAGTACATCATTTGAGAATAACTGCTGACCATATATTAGAATCTCTATTTCCTCACTTTCATCTTCTTCTTCATCACTCTCTAATTCATCTCCAATTTCATCCTCTAATAGAAGGTCTAGCTCAGTACTATCTATTGCTTCTTCTGGACCAAGGGCATCTTCATCAAATATTTTCAATTCTAAATCTTTCTCAGCTTCTAACTCAAGAATGACATCTTGAATTATTTTAACTTTTTCAGGAGTGATAGAAGTTCTATCTAAAAACCTAAGGTCCACCCCTCTTTCAGCTAAGGCATCTGAGACTTCGTCATAATCCAACCCTCTCTTTTCCAGTTCTTCTATGACCCTTTCTTTATTGACAAAAACATTTTGAGCAGATATATTAGATACTGAGAGAAGGAGCAAACAAATCAATATGTATAAAAACGAGGTATGTTTCACATTAAAGAAAGTTAGATATGTAAAACTACTTTATTGGTTTGAGGATGCCAATAATCTTAGGAAGTTTAGTGAATATTAATTAAGATATCAGGCTAAAAGCGCCATATGTTCTTTAACACTGGTGGCTATTGCGGTTTGCATCTCCTCAGTAAGCTCAGTATGCATTGGTAGTGAGATGACCTGTTTCGCTAATTTTTCAGAGATTTCCAGATATAATTGCTCCCCAGAACTGCCATCTATATAGGGTTTTTGGACGTGCAAAGGCATAGGATAGTAAATTCCTGTAGGGATGCCTTTAGTTTTGAGATACTGATGCAATTCATCTCTGCCAGACTCCAGTGTTAAGGTATACTGGTGAAAGACATGGTTTCTAGATTCAGCACGATATGGCAAAGTAAGACCAGGTATGTTAGCCAGTAAGTTATCATATCTAGCTGCTGCAGATTGCCTGCTAGAGATATACTGATCTAAATATTTAAGTTTTACTGATAAGATTGCCGCCTGAATACCATCTAATCGACTATTGATACCTACAGATTCATAAATATACTTTTTGGAGGACCCATGATTGGAATACTTCTCAATCTTGGCTGCAAGGGTATCATCATTTGTCATGACTGCACCACCATCACCATAACATCCTAGATTCTTGGATGGAAAAAATGATAAGGTGCCTATGTCAGACATGGTACCTGTATTTGTCTTACGACCATCTAGGTTATACCAAGCGCCTATTGCTTGTGCATTGTCTTCTATGACGTGCAGATTGTGTTCTTGTGCTACGGTCAGGATTTCTTGCATGTCACAGCTTTGCCCAAATAGGTGAACTGGTATGATGCACTTCGTTTTAGAAGTAATAGCCTGCTTTATGCTTTCTGGATCTATATTGAAAGTCTTTGGGTCAATATCTACAAACACAGGTTTGAGGCCTAATAGGGCAATTACCTCAGCTGTAGCAACAAAGGTAAATGGTGTAGTTATCACTTCAGATCCTTTTTCATAATCCAAAGCCATAAGCGCTAACTGAATAGCATCTGTACCATTACCACAAGGGATGACATGTTTTACATTGAGATATGATGCCAATGACTCAGAGAAGGAATTGACATATTTCCCCTTGATGAAGGCTGAGTCTGTTATAACAGATTGGATGGCCTTATCCACTTCATCTTTAATCCCCCTATATTGACCTAATAGGTCCACCATTTTTATTTCCATTCTCTATTTGTCTTAGTTTACTCAGCAAATACTTATTACAAAAATGATCTATCTAGTTTGTTTATTGTCTGCGAAATGGGAATAATCTTCAAATTGTTTCTTGAAATGTTAATAGCTCAAGTCAATTATCATGACAAATGCAAAATAAAAGATTCTCATATTTGTGAGATTATACCAATATTGTACCTCACAACTTTTGTATGTCAGCTAAAAACGTAATCATTTCAATTTTCAGCCTTTGCTTTCTATTTCAAAGTTTAGACTTGATGGGGCAAAACCTTCCAAGGGAGAATGGATTTTTAGGCGTTGGAATCACCTATGGTGCTGACTTGCCAGGTGGTGATCTAGCTGACCGCTATGGATTTAATTTTCATGCTGGATTGAGTTTGTCAGCATATAGTGTAAAGTGGAAAGGCTTTTTCAGTTTAGAAGGGAATTTCCAATTTGGAAATGACGTCAAGGAAGATGTTCTTGCGCCTTTTAGATTAAGTTCTGGAGCTATATTAGGAAATAATGGACAGTTAGGCCAAGTGTTTCTGAGAAGACGTGGATTCTATTTAGGCGTACTGGTCAATAAAACATTGATCTCCTCTAAGTCTAATCCCCACGCTGGACTCAATTTGGGTCTAGGACTAGGTATAGAGCAGCATGGCATAAGGATTATTGATGATTCCAATAACACCCCCCAATTTGAAGATGATTTCGGCAGAGGCTATGATAGAAATACCAGAGGTCCTGCACTCAAGCAATCCTTGTCTTACTTACATATTGGCACCAATAAAAGTCTGAACTATTCAGTCTCTCTGACTGTAATGGAGGCCTTTACTGAAAGTGTTAGATCAGTCAATTTCGATACGATGGAGAGTGTAAGTGGAAGAAGATTCGACCTTCTAATTGGGTTGGAGGCGACTTGGTACTTGCCGATTAGAAATTTCGAACAAGCGGAAGAAATATTCTACTAGCATAATATTGTGTTTGCACTCTATTCTATAATCATAAAGCTATACGGTTTTGTAATCTTTCTTATCAGCCCTTGGCATACCAAAGCCAATCAACTGCATAAAGGACGCAAGAACCAGGCAAAAAACCTCCCTGCTGAACTCCAGAGATGGAATAAGGGTCGACGACGTATCTGGATTCACGCAGCGAGTTATGGAGAGTATGAAATGGCCAAACCCATAGTTCGAAGTTTGCTGGATAAAGGACAGAACCAAATATTAGTGACTTTCCATTCTCCTTCGGGCTACCTCCAGACCAAACTAGAACATGAGAACATGATAAAGGCGTACCTGCCATTGGATACACTCAGCAAACAACAGCATTTTGTCAATCTAGTCAGACCTACCAAAGTTGTCTTTATAAAATATGAGTTTTGGTTTAATCTGCTTAGGGTACTATCAGCTAAGAACATTGGTTACTATTACACCAGTTTACATCTTAATAGAGATTCATATCTGTTTAAGCCCATGATGAAACCCTTATTGAATCTTATTAAGGGGAGTAAGAAAATTTATTGTCACAACCAAGAATCCAAAACCATCCTTAACGAAAAGCAAATTCAAAATGTGTTCACTTTAGGGGACACAAGAATGAGTCAAGTGATTCTAAATAAAGAGAATTGGAAAGAGAAAGTCTATTGGCAGCCACATAGAAAACCCGTTTTAGGGCTAGGAAACATCACTAGGAAAGAACTGCCCCTCATAATAGATTGTGTTAATTCACTCAAGGAGTATACTTTTATATTAGCACCACATGACCCAAAGGAAGACACTAAAAAGATAATAGAAGAGATAAAGGAATCCGTGGACCTTTACTCTTCAACCAAAGATTTCAGAAATAGAATTCTAATAATGGATACGATGGGCGATTTGAGATACATGTATGGATATTGTGATTTAGCTTACATCGGCGGGGGGTTTGAAAAAGGGCCGCATAATTTAGTAGAACCTTTGGTATTCGGTATACCAATTTTCTGCGGACCAAATATTTCTAAGTTTCCCATGGCTGGGTATTTACAGTCTATAAATTTGCTAAAAATTGCCCACCACCCTTCCCATTTTAAGGAAACATTAGTCTCGTCATTACATTCAGCTGGACCTGAATTCAAATCAAATGCTATAAAATTCTTCGAAGAATATGAGGACAACCTACCATCCTTAGTCGAGGAACTTTTAGATTAGCAAATCCCCTATGGAGAGACAACAAAAAATAAAATCAAGGAAGGCCTATATACTTATAGTCGGAGACATAATGCTAGACGAATATATTATAGGTACACATACTAGACAATCCCCTGAAGCTGATGTGCCTGTGATCCTAAGTCAAGAGATAGACCACCGATTAGGAGGCGCTGGAAATGTAGCAGCCAATCTTAATTCCTTGGGAATATCTACGGGTATAATTTCTGTCATCGGCAATGATGAAAAAGGAATTATCGTAAAGTCATTAGCAAAGCAGAATGACATAGAAGCCTACTTTATTGAGGACGACCAAAGACCGACGACAGTCAAGCAAAGGATAGTAAATGAAAAATTTGAGCAATACATTAGAGTAGATACAGAGGTTACATCAGATCTAACAGTAAGCCAAGAAACCCAGATTATAATTCAAGTCCAAGAACAAATTACTTCAACAGTAGTTTCAGGAATTGTGATTCAGGACTACAACAAAGGTGTCTTGACAGACTACGTCATAAAGCATATTCAGGAAATTGCTCAACAGAAGAATATACCCCTTTTTGTTGACCCTAAATTCGATAGATTTCAATTACTCTCAGACTGCACGGTATTCAAACCTAATCTCAAAGAACTTTCAGAAGCCTCTGGATGTGAGGTAGAAGTAGATAAGGTAGCTATTAAAAAAAGCATAGAAAGTCTTAGCTTAAAGGCAAACAAAATCTTCGTCACTCTTGGCGCTAAAGGCATGTATTATTTGGACAATGAATCTAATATTGAAGGGCTGATAGATGGTCAATCCCTTTCTAATGCAGATGTATCTGGTGCAGGGGATTCTGTAATAGCGGCGCTCATATGGGCCTATATTGCTGGATATTCAGTAGAAGAAATGGCGTATAAAGCTAATAAGGCAGGTGCAGTTGTATGCTCAAAATCAGGGGTGAGCAAGATAAATATCAGCGAAATGGAATAATTTTTTTCCTAATAGAATTCTACTTTGGATTAAAGTTCAAAATAAGATACCAAATGTTAATTGAGATTTTCTTTGCAATGTGCCTCTATAATATTCTGATTCTCATCTAATTATATATGAATAATCTTAGTAAATAAATCTAGAGCTATCCGCTGTAGAGTTGTTTTAGAAGACATATCATACATAAAGCTGAAAAAAATCAATTCTCTCAAAAATCTACGACACCCAATATTACGCTTGGCTTTAAGTATTTATTAACTTAGCGATATTTCTTGAATAAAAATTTTGTTGCTGACAACTTGCTTGTTCAGTACTAACCTAAAATACTTTAAATATGAAGTTTAGCTTTACACACTTAGGACTTTTGTCCATTTTATTACTGACTTCTACGCTAGTTTCGGGTCAAACCCTGAATAACTTGGCAATAACTGAACCTGCGTCTATCGCCGGTAACTATCCCACTGGCCAGCCAGTATGGGGTCAGCAGGTAAACTCATTTAGCGGAGAAGCTATATTTATAAATGATGGCGAGGGTACTGTTACTGATGGATGTGACAGTGGAGCAGATAATGTAAATGGAAGAATAGCATTTATAGACAGAGGAGATTGTGAGTTTGGCACAAAAGCACTTCTTGCTGAACAAGCAGGTGCCGTTGCTGTCGTAATATGTAATAATCAACCACTGCAGGGAGTATTTATAGGTGGTGCCGGGGCAGATGGAGATGCTGTTACGATTCCTGCATTTTTCCTTTCTTTTGAATCTTGTGAAAGAATCAGAATAGAAGCAGAACAGAATCCAATTCAAGTTAGCATGGAATTCTTCTGCGGTGTTCCTGAATTCGGACCAGAAGTAATTTGGGGTGCTGAGCCAGGTCAAGGAGACTTTGAAGGTGGCCTGAACGAATGGACTGTAGAATCAGTAATGGATACGTCTTGGGCATGGACTGATGCGCCAACAATTACAGGAGCATTTACTAATGCAGCTATAGATGGTACTGCATGTAATGGGTACATGTCTTTTCCTTCTGATTTCTATGATAATGACGGTGACCCAAACCAGATAGGTGCAGCGATACACTGTCCACAAGGATGTACTGGATCTTTATTCAGTCCTACAATAGATCTTTCTGGTCAGCAGGTGGATGGTCTTTTTGTAGCATTCTGGCATGAATGGAGAGTATTCTCACCTACAAGTACAGAGCTTATCGTCAGTTATGATGAAGGACAAACTTGGCCTGATACACTAGCGATTAGCGGTGATCCATTTGCAGGATTAACCTCACAAAACACAGACTGCACTGTGATTACAACACCTGTAAACCAAGCGGGACAAGGTGATTTGTTTATTCCTTTAGAGAATTATAATGGTGAACCGACACTAAACCTACAATTCAGACATATTGGTTCTTACTACTATGCATCAATAGATGACGTAAGACTAATTAACGCTAGTTTCTTTGATGTAGGATTATCTAATACTTTCTTTGCGCAGGCACCGTCTACTTCTATACCTTCTACTATGGTTCAGCCGATACCTTTACATTTGGATATAGATAATAGTGGTAACATAACTGCTACAGATGTATCTATGGAAGCTGTTGCCTTAGATCCTAATGGAAATGTAGATGGTACTTATGTGAATGATACATACCTGGATCAGCCACCATACTGCTTCTTGAATGAAAATAACACCTTTGCAGATTTTCACGTACCATCGCCAATATTAGGAGTCCATACTGTAGACTATAATAACACAACACCGGGAGATATATTCCCAGCTAATGACAATATTCAATTCCAATACACCGTAACTGATAGTTTATGGGAATCAAATGCAAGACCGGGTCCCGGTTCTGGTGCTGGAGTAGATGGTGAATTTAGAAACCTTTGGACAGGATTATTGGCAAACGACCCAACTGATGGTAACTTCCCAGGATTTGACTGGGGGACTGCTTATACTTTCTATGTACCAGATGATGGCAGTGACGATGAATTGTTCTTAAATACAGTCAGATTTGGTGTGAATGATAAAGCAGGTAACACTGGAGATGTCAAAGTTTACTTATACCTTTGGAATCCTGAAGAAGGATCATCTCTTCCTGATAATAGAGCTACAGGCGACTATGTTATTACACCAGATGATCTTCAATTATTCGGTTCAATGGCAAGAAATGTCTTTGGTCAAACTGGGAATAGCCAGCCACTTTCTGCATCCCTTAGTTCTGTTTTTGACATGACTGATATGCGAATTACTATGGGTATTGCTGATACGAATACTGGTGGTCCAAGATTTGATGCTACTGGAGAAATCATTCCATTACAACTTGTCAGGGATCAAATGTATGCGCTAGTATTTGTATACAATACTGAGGCAGATTCAGAATTAGAAATGTTATCAGCCAATGCATTTGATGGCGGTCCATTTGATTTAGCGCCATATAACTTTGCTATGGATAACCTTTTGTTAAGCGGAAACATAGACCAAGCAATCAGAACTGGAGCTACTGTAACACAAACAACGCCATTTGTAGCAAATGGAGACTTTACAACAGAACTTCAAGGCTATGTTTGGGATACAGGATACTGGACTACAAATCAGCCTTGGATAGAGATGAATATCTATACTGAATCTACTATTCTACCAGGCTCTAGTACAGAAGATATCTCTCCTGAATTAGCAGCTAATGTTGATGTATTCCCTAACCCAGTTAGTGATGTGCTTAACATTAGTGTGAACCTAAGTGAGATTTCTGAGTCAGCTTCATTTGAATTAGTGAATGTTGCTGGAGAATTAGTTAAGGTGATGCAAGAGAATAATATAAGAGTCGGTAATTACCAGATGACTGTAAGTGATGTTACACCTGGTGTGTATTCACTTAATATCAGAACAGAAGCTGGTTTTACTAGCAAGAAAGTTGTGATTAGCGAGTAATCTATCAATCGCTCTTTAGAATAAAAAAACCCTGCAAACCTTAATTGGGTTGCAGGGTTTTTCTTTTAATCAAAAAATTTCCAGTATCGAGAATTGCTTTCTCGGTAAGTAATCAAAATAATTATAGAATGAAACCTCACTATATTCAAATAGGAATACTGTCTCTCCTAATAACAATATCAACAACCGCTTCAGGACAAATCATTAATAATTTATCAATAGCCGAACCTAGTGCAATTGCAGGTAACTACCCTATCGTTCAACCAGATTGGGGATTGCAAGTAGACTCACTTGCAGGCACTGCAACTTTTGTAATGGATTCCGTTGATTTAGTGACGAATGCCTGTGAAGTAGGATTTGACAATATCGATGGCATGATTGCCTTTGTGGACCGTGGTGATTGTCAATTGGGTAAAAAAGCGCTGAATTCAGAATTAGGTGGTGCTGTTGCTGTTGTAATCTGCAATAATGCACCGTTAGAAGGCACAATCCTTGAAAACCCAGGAGAGTTAGTTGAAGAAGTGACGATTCCAGTATTCTTCCTATCCTTTGAATTATGTGAAACCATCATAGTAGTCGCAGAAGACAATCCAATCGAAGTTAATTTAGGATTCCGATGCGAGATACCTGAATATGGGCCTGAAGTTATTTGGGGTGCTGAACCAGGACAAGGAGACTTTGATGGTGGACTAAACGGATGGACCGTCGTTTCAGAAATGGATACATCTTGGGCATGGACTGAGGATCCTATAGTTACTGGATCATTCACTAATGTTGCCATCGAAGGCAGCTCGTGTAATGGATTTATGTCTTTTCCGTCAGATTATTATGACACCGCTCCTTTGCCGCTTGCCCCACCTATTTGCCGAGCGCCGTGCTCTGGATCTTTATTCAGTCCGACTATAGATCTCACTAACCAGCAAATCGATGGGTTATTTGTGGTCTTCTGGCATGAATGGAGAGTTTTTGCATTTACTAATACTCAACTTATTGTCAGCTATGATGATGGTGCAACTTGGCCAGATAGTATTGGAATTAGTAGTGATCCATTATCTCATAATGCTGACTGTTCTTTTATGAAAACTCCAGTCAATAAAGGTGGCCAAGGTGAATTTCTTATTCCAGTACCAAATTATAATGGGCAAGCAAGTATCAAATTACAATTCAGACATATTGGTAATTATTATTATGCCTCGATAGACGACGTTAGATTAATCAATGCAAGTTACCTTGACATCGGACTATCTAACACATCATATGCTCAGGCACCAGCAACCAATATACCTTATTCTATGGTTCAGCCTATTCCTTTTCAAGTAGATATAGAAAACAGAGGAAACATCACTGCAACAAATGCAAGTCTAACGGCCACTGCGAGAACACCAAATGGAGATGTCGATGGGATTTATTTAAATGACATCTTTCAAGATCAAGAACCTTTTTGCTTTCTTAATCAAAATAATACATTTACAGAGTTTCATGTACCGTCTCCTATAATTGGTACACATACGGTGGATTATAACAATACAACTATAGGAGACATAAATTCTGCTAACGATAACATTCACTTCGCATATAATATAACTGAGGAAACATGGTTGTCCGTTGATAGACCAGAGTCAGGAACGGGAAACCCAATTTTAGATGGAGAATTCAGAAATATGTGGACTGGCTTGTTAGCAAATGACCCTCGTTCTTCAAATTTCGCTGGATTTGATTGGGGGCTTGCTTATACTTTTTATGTGCCAGAGTCAGGAGATGGAAACGTACTAAATACTGTGAGGTTTGGAATAAATGATAAACCAGGAAATACTGGTGATGTAAAAATTTATCTATACTTATGGGATCCTGAGGAAGGGTCGTCACTTCCAGACAATAGACTTATAGGTGAATATTTGATAACGCCAGACGATTTGCAATTGTATGGTGTGATGGGAGAAAATGGCTTTGGTCAAAAAATAAATAGCCAGCCATTAAATAGTGGTCTGAGCATAGCATTTGATTGGACAGATATTACAATAAAAATGGGGGTCGCTAATCCTCTCACTGGGACACCTACATTGAGTGCTGACGGTTATCCTTTACCTTTATCATTAAGAGGAAATCAAATGTATGCACTTGTTTTTGTATACAATACAGAAGTTGAAAGCGAGCTAGAAATGTTATCTAACGGTCAAGAATGTACAGCGTCAGAATTGGGAACATATAATTATGCCATGGATAACCTTTGGTTGAATGGCCATATCGGAACGCCTATAAGAACAGGAGCTACCGTCACTTCTGCATCAAACCCATTTATTCAAAATGGTGACTTCGTTGCTGAAATTCAAAACTACGTATGGGACACTGGATTTTGGACAGCTAACCAGCCATGGATAGAGATGAATATTACACCTCCTACTGTTAGTACAGAAGATATCTCACCTGAATTAGCAGCTAGTATAGACGTATTCCCTAACCCAGTTAGTGATGTGCTTAACATTAGTGTAAACCTAAGTGAGACTTCAGAGGCAGCTTCATTTGAATTAATGAATGTTGCAGGAGAATTAGTTAAGGTGATGCAAGAGAATAATATAAGAGTGGGTAATTACCAGATGAATGTAAGTGATGTTACACCTGGTGTGTATTCACTTAATATCAGAACAGAAGCTGGTTTTACTAGCAAGAAAGTTGTGATTAGCGAGTAATCTACAATCTCTGATTAGATATAAAATAACCCTGCAGCCCAAATAAGGTTGCAGGGATTTTTCTTGTTAAGAAATATTGATTCTTTATTTATTCAACTGATCCAATCTTTCTTTTAAAGCCTTTATCCTTGCTAAGCCATCTGACAACTTCTTCTTTTCATTTGCCACCACAGCTTCGGGTGCGCCACTAACGAATCTTTCATTACCCAGTTTCTTCTCTATCTTACCCACGAATCCTTCTTGGTATTCTAATTCCTTCTGTGTCTTTTCTAATTCTTCCTCTATATTGATATCCAGTTCAAGATGTGCATAGAACTTAGTCTTACCACAAATGAAGGAGATGCCATCTACCTCCTGACCTACCTCTATAGCATTGAACTCATCTACAAAGGCCATTTTTTGTACGAGAGTCGCAAAGCCATCTCTCTCTAAGCATCGATTTATTTCATCGTTCTTCTCTGTACTTACAGAGATAAGTGTCTTAGGAGCTACTTGATTTTTATTCTTTATATCTCTAATGCTGGATACGATGTCTTGATAGAGCTTCATGTCAGATAGTAAGTCTAAATCAGCCTTATCTAATACTCTTGGATAAGAAGCTATCATACAATCATCCCCTTCTTTTCTATCCTTAAGCTTGTGATATACTTCCTCTGTGATAAATGGCATAAAGGGATGTAGGAGAATGCAAATCTTCTCATATAATTCTATAGCATCTAGCCTTGTTTGTGTATCCATTGCTTGTCCATATTCTGGCTTTATCATTTCCAGATACCAAGAGAAAACATCTGTCCACACAAAGGAGTATAATGTTATAAGTGCCTCTGATAATCTATAGTCTTTATAAGAGTTGTCCACTTTTTCTATCGTCCTATCTAGCAACTGATTTATCCAGTTTTTAGCCAGGAGATTAGCAGGTTGTTGTGATAGAGTATCATCTACCTTTATATCCAAGACGTAGCCTACAGCATTCCAGATTTTATTTGCAAACTTTCTACCATTATCCACCAAGGATAAATCAAATAATAAATCTCCACCAGCGGGAGCACAAGAGAGCATACCATATCGAACGCCATCAGCGCCATACTCTTCTAGAAGCTCTAAAGCATCTGGAGAATTTCCTAATGACTTGCTCATCTTCCTTCTCTTCTTATCCCTAACCATACCTGTGAAGTATACATCTTTGAATGGATAGTTCTCTTCCCATTCATACCCAGCCATCACCATTCGTGCCACCCAAAGGAATATGATGTCCCATCCCGTTACCAAAACTGTCGTAGGATAATAATACGCTATTTCCTTTCTGTCGTAGAAACCATCGAATACACTCATAGGCCACAACCAAGAAGAAAACCAAGTATCTAAAACGTCTTCATCTTGTTTGAGATCTTCTAAGGTCAGAGCCTGATTTCCCGTTTTTTCTTTTGCTTGTGCTAAGGCCTCTTCTGCAGTTTCCGCTACGAATACTTCTTCTCCCAGGAAGTAGGCAGGAATTCTTTGCCCCCACCATAGTTGTCTGGATATACACCAATCTCTGATATTCTCCATCCAATGTCTGTAAGTATTCTTATACTTCTTAGGAAAAAAATCGACGGTATCATCCATTACAGCCTTCAGCGCAGGCTCAGCTATTTGCTTCATATCCACATACCACTGAAGGGATAATTTTGGCTCTACGATCGCATTAGTTCTTTCAGAACGTCCCACGTTATGAACTAAATCTTCTTCTTCTACTAACTGCCCGGCCTCTCTCAAATCTGCTAAAATTAGCTTTCTGGCCTTTTTCCTATCCTCTCCTACATACAGTATGCCTGCCTCACTCACTGTACCATCATCATTCAGCATATCTATGACCTCGAGATTATGGTTCTTTCCTATCTCATAATCATTAGGGTCATGGGCAGGGGTGACTTTTAGTGCTCCTGTTCCAAATTCCTTGTCCACGTAGCTATCAAAAATTATGGGAATTACCCTGCCTAGTAAGGGAACTATGGCTTTTTTGCCTTTGAACTTCGTGAACCGTTCGTCATCTGGATTGACAGCTATACCTGTATCCCCTAGAATAGTTTCTGGTCTCGTCGTGGCAATCGTGATATAATCCTCTTCCCCCTCTATCTTATATTTTACATGATAAAGCTTGGCCGATTCCTCTTTGTATAGCACTTCTTCATTAGATAATACGGTCTGCGCTACAGGATCCCAATTTACCATGCGCTGTCCTCGGTAAAGTTTACCTCTTTTATATAGTGATACAAATACCTTAATAACAGCATTATAGCGTTCCTCATCCATCGTAAAGGCTGTCCTATCCCAATCGCAGGAGGCTCCTAATTTCTTGAGTTGCTGTAAGATAATCCCACCATACTTATGTGTCCACTCCCAAGCATGTTCCATGAATTCCTCTCTTGTCAGGTCGGATTTCTTTATGCCTTTCTCTCTAAGGGCTCTTACTACTTTGGCTTCAGTAGCAATGGAGGCATGGTCAGTACCTGGCACAAAGCAAGCATTCTTACCATCTAATCTCGCCTTCCGGATAAGTACGTCTTGTATAGTCACATTCAGCATATGGCCCATGTGCAACACGCCTGTCACATTAGGAGGGGGTATGACTATCGTATATGGTTCTTTGTCATTTGGTTCAGATTTAAAATACTTTCTTTCTTCCCAGTACTTGTACCATTTTTCTTCTACTAAACCTGGGTTATACTTATTGCTCTTATCCATACCTCAAAGATATGAATATCAAATTCAAGGAAAACATCATATGTAAGGAAGAAAAAAAACACTTTCACATACACCAAATAACTTGTAACTTACATCTAAAGAGTATAACCGCTCCTATTCATGTATAATGAATCACATATCATAGAAAAATGCAAAGCTCAAGACAGAGTTGGTCAAAAGACCGTATATGATAAGTATGCCCCTCTATTTTTCAGCATATGCCTGAGATATATCAAACAGAAGCCTGCTGCCGAGGATGTGATGATTGAAAGTTTTTATAGAATCTTTAGCAAAATAGACCAATACAAGGGCAAGGGCAGTTTTGAAGGTTGGATGAAACGCATTGTCATCAATGAGTGTCTGATGTATCTGAGGAAGAACAACAATATGAAGATGCATTTGGAATTAGAGAAAGCGCATGGGGTAAGTGAACCATCTAATATTCTCAGTAATATTAGCTTCAACGAAATCGTACAACTGCTTCAACAGCTTCCAGCTGGCTATAGAACTATATTCAACTTATATGTTATAGAAGGCTACAAGCATAGAGAGATTGCGGAAGAACTTGGAATCAGTATCAATACGAGCAAATCTCAGCTGATCTTAGCTAAAAAGAGATTAAGAGCGCTTTACAAAAAAAAACATAACTATCATCTGAACTCAAACCAAATTTAGAGTATCGTGCAAGAATTCGAACACATCAGAAAGACTAGTGAGTCAGCGTCTACAACACCATCACAACGGATTTGGGATAATGTTTCTCGTAGGTTAGATAACGATAATAGTGACTTGTCCATAAATAAAAGACGACTATATAAGTGGCTTAATCTTGCTGCGGCCTGTGTTGCCATTCTTGCTGTAAGCACTGTGGTATATGTTGAGTCTAACAAATCTACCGAGCAACCTAAAGGACATATCGCAGGATGGGAGGAACTCCAACTGAATATTGACTCTTTCTATGATACACAAAAGCTTCACGGATTACACGAAGCCTATGCTGCCTTACATAAATCTGACAACCCTATTTGAAAGGATTCCTAGGCTGCCACTTATTCTTGGGAACAAACTTGGATAAAAGATTAGGGAGTATCTTATTGATAGCTGAATTGTGGTATTTCAGATGAATGTACATATCATGAGGTACAGCCCCTACACTACTCTTAATCTCCAATGCGGTTCTACTTAGATTGAGATAACTCACCCGATTAGTTATTGCCGTCTCTAGTAATTTCAGGAGAATATTGAAATAAATCTGATGCTTTGCATTTTGCTGGACATCATACCCTAAGAAATGTGCATCCCCCTGAGATCCATTGCTGATGTATGTAAAAAAAGCAACTAATTCTCCATGTAGAAATACACCCTCTAACTTCATCCTACTCCCCATCTGCTTTTTAAGTGAACCAAAGTAGCCCTCCCTTAGCAGAAAGAGGCTAAACACCGCTCGGTCTGCCGTCTCCTTATAAAGCCTATACATTTCATCATTGTATCTTTCTGCTTCTGCCTCATCTAGTTCTTTAAATATTAAGTCTGACCCTTTTTTCTTAATCTTCTTAAACTTGACTCTATACTTAGATTTTACATCCTTTAGATAATCATCATAGGATGACCAGCTATCCTTGAGATGGACGACCATGTCAGGCTGGACTACAAACTGAGTATAATCTTTATGCTTAAATGACAACTCCTTTAAAGGCCCATCTTTGTAAAAGTCCTTCAACAAGGTACTATTGATACGAACACCTTGTTCTTTTCTTGCATAAGTGATTACTTCTGACATTACCTGTGCTACCAGTTCTGATTTGTCGATATTAATCTCCTTGGCTAATCTAATACCGTACTCACCCGTCAGTAGCACATTGCCACAGATGAGAATGTTGTGCTTTATGAATCCAAATGCAGTCTTCGTGAGTACCACCTTTAGCTTATCCCAGGTGGAATCACTATGTGTATGCACTCTGAAATCTTCTTTAAGTTTTATTTGCTTGCATTGACAATATATGAGACCAAGAACCTGGTTTTGGTCATGCAGAAATATGTAATAATATCTATACCCTAAAGGACCATCATTCTCCAGCACTTTCAGATAATCTGATTGCACATAGACATTGGCTCCACAATGACTGTCCCATTCCTTAGCAATAGGAAATATCGTATCTGATATAGAAATTTTGACTTTGCTATGGCCAGAAAGGGAAAGTACTTTTGAGTAAGACATCATTAAATTAAAATCAGATTTCTCTAGCGTTGTTTATTGAAGTTCTCGTATGGCCTTGTAAGCCTGAGTCCACTTATATGCTTTACATTTTTCTATGCCACACTGCGCTCTGAACCAATACTCTATTGACATTTGGAGATCATTATTGATGCTCATGAATGTGGTGAAATTATCGCCCAACCTAACATTTTCTACGGTAGCATAAGAACTGACTAAAAACCTGTATTCTGTAGTATCCGATAAAAATGTAAACAAACTAAGCGGTTTTACATTTACTGTCTGACCTTTATTTAATCGTTTACTTAAAATTATCGTTTTCAGTGGGTTCTCAGAGTCATCATGCTTCACTAACCCAATATTGAAAAAAGACGGAATTTCTAAGGCATTAAAGTCAGAATAGGACTCGCCAGCTGAGATAAGAACTGTAGATTCTAATGTGCCATCTTGATATATAGGAACTTTGCCTTTTGATTTAGGAGAATTAGAGCATGCCGAAAAGAAAAACAAGGCAATTAGTACGATTATAACTTGGTTATACATGGGGATAAATTCTAATGTGTAGTCTTCATTTGCAATATTAAATAAATAATGGTTTTGACGCTTAGAACTGGTTATTACCAAGAAGCGCTAATTATAAGCTTCAATAGTAATTAAAAAGTTTACTTTGCAGCAAATTTACTAGTCATGGATCAATCCTATTTTAAGCCTGAAGATTTAAAAAAGTTTGGTAACATAACTGATTTCCAAAAAGAGTATGGAGATAAGTTTTTCGAGTATTATAATTCTGTCTTTCAAGAGGGAAGCTTGACTGCAAGAGAAAAGGCCCTAATCGCCTTAGCAGTAGCACATGCTGTCAATTGCCCTTACTGCATGGATGCCTATACAAATGCCTGCTTAAAGAAAGGAGCTGATGAAGAGCAGATGATGGAAGCAGTCCATGTTGCCGGAGCCATTAAATGTGGCGCCACATTGGTAAATAGTGTTCAGATGATGAACCAAATCAATAAAAAATTAATGTAATGGGTGTCAAACAAAAGACTAAAAGCTTAAAAGCGAGAGGAAGTAGCCTTTCTAACTCGTTTATGCAGCTCAAGGTACTCAGTGGTCGCGAAGAAGTGAATGTAGATATTCCTCATTTCCAGAAGCGAATAGGAGAACATGGTTGGAATCAAGGAATAAAACCTACTAAGGTCGATATATTTCAAATTAACATAGGGAAGTTATGTAATCAAACCTGTGCTCATTGTCACGTAGATGCTGGACCAGATAAGAAGGAGGAGAACATGGATTTGGCTACCCTAGAGCAATGCTTAAAGATTATTATAGAGCATGACATTCCTACTGTAGACATAACTGGTGGTGCCCCAGAAATGAATGCGCATTTCAGATGGTTTGTAGAGGAGTGCTTCAAGGCTGGAAAGAAAGTCATGGTAAGATGTAACCTTACCATAATCATGGCCAACAAAAAATATCATGACCTCCCTGAATTCTACAAAGCTAATGGCGTGCAAGTGGTTTCTTCGCTGCCATACTTTAGTAAAAACAGGACTGATTCTCAGAGAGGTGATGGTGTATTTGAAGACAGTATAGAAGCCCTCAGAAGACTCAATGCTGTCGGATATGGAAAAGAAGGGACAGGCCTAATCCTCGATTTAGTACATAACCCGTCAGGGGCCTACCTTCCTGGTGACCAAGTAGAATTGGAAGCAGAATTTAAAAGACAGCTAAAAACCAAATTCGACATAGACTTCAATGCACTCTACGCCATCACTAACTTGCCAGTAAGCCGATTCCTAGAATATCTAATTGAAAGTGGAAATTATAAGGAATATATGACGGAGTTATCAAATGCATTTAACCCTATGACTATAGATGGTTTGATGTGTAGGAATACCTTGTCGATTAGTTGGGATGGTTATATACATGACTGTGATTTCAACCAAATGTTGGATCTCAGGTCAGATGTCAAGCATACTCATATTAATGAATTTGATATGGATAGCCTGATGGCTCGAAAGATAATTACAAACCAACATTGCTATGGCTGTACAGCAGGCGCAGGGAGCAGCTGCGGAGGTGAAGTTGTTTCATAACAAAGCTGTAATTACTTAGATTTCAAATTGAAACAAACTTTAACCTACTTTTATTAGGGAGAACAAATTATTATTCTAATCCCAATAGTTAATTTTGCATCGCTTAATATTCAAAATATGACGATGAGATTAATACTTTTAATCACACTATACGCTTTGGGAGCGATTTCATGCAAAACGACCAAAGATGCTGTGACACAATCAGTGAATTTGGAAGATGTAAATGTAAGTTCAGAAGAGCTTATTTTCAAACTTAAAAAGGGGGCATGCTATGGCCATTGTCCTCACTACGAATTCAACATCTACAACAATCTGTACGCTGAATTCATTGGCGCAAGGAATACAGATAAGATTGGCACCTATGCTAAATTCATCACCAATGACGAGATGAAAGATCTCGTCTCAGCATATGACAAAGCAGACTTTCATTCTCTCGATGATAACTACCCTAGCAACATTGCTGACCTACCTACTATATACATGTCTTATCAAAAAGACAACGTAATGAAAACATTATCTGGTAAGAGAGAGAGACCAGAATCTGTTCATAAACTCCAGTTTATGCTAGAAAAGATAGCTGAACACCAGAATGGTTGGACGAAGATTAGTGATAATACAGGTATTAATATAGATACCAAAATAAACAAATCACAAATTGTGGTAGATATAGCCAAAGGAAATGAATTAGCAAGGTGGTTTGATGAGATGAAAACCAAATATGGATTTCAAATCATAGAAAGACTTAATAATGACAGCAGTTCATGGTTAGTTACTTATAACACCAAAGTACATAAGGCAGAGGATGTGCTTTCTTATCTGCAATCTGATCCAGTTGTTCGTTCTGCAAAATTTAAGAAAGAAAGTAACTAAGATTATAAGAGTTTCCAGTGACTTCAAGGCTACATTAGAGTCATATTACAGATATATTTGATATAAAATAGCAGTGATATGATTAGATTATCTATTATGATATTGGTGATGTTGTGTTCTACAGCAACTATAGCTCAAAATCATATAGTGCCAGAAACAGCTATTAATGCTCAGGTCAATCAATACAACCAAACTTATTTTATCCACCAAATAAAACAAGGAGAGACCTTATATAGTCTTGCTAAGTATTATAAAATAGCCATGACCGATTTACTTCTGGTCAACAAGATGAAAAGTGGAGATTCACTTCCGCTTGGCGCTTCTCTAATAATTCCATTAGCTGTAGAACACATTCAGAGTTCCTCCACCAAAAATTCAGAAACCTGGACTCCCATATTCTACAAGGTTAAGAGAAAGGAAACCTTATATAAAATCGCTAAGGTGTACTTTCCGCAAAAATTAGAAGACTTAATCAGAAGAAATAACACAACCTCATTTGCTGTCAAACCAGGTGAAGAATTGCTGGTTGGCTGGTGGGCCGCGCCAAGAGCACAAAAAGATATTTCTGACCTGACACGGAGAATAAAACAACGCTTACAAGAACGTCTAGAATTGCCCGCCTCGCAAGACAACTTACCTACACCTGCACAGGAAAAAGAGATTATAACAGAGTTGGATGTTATTCTAACTCAGCTGGAAGAAGAAAGAAATAGTGAAACTCAAGACACTGTAGTTACAGAATTCAATTACAAGAAAGGTATCGCCTACTGGAATAAGGAAGGGCATGATAGAGAAAATCTTTTCGTTATGCACAGTAAGGCAAAACCTAATTCTTATATCAGCCTGAGATATCCAGTTACAGGTAAAGAAGTTACTGCTCAAGTAATAAGTACTATACCTTCGAATTTGTATGCTGAAGATATAGACCTAGTTATTACACCAGCGGTTGCTCAGGCTCTGGGTGCTCTAGATAGCAGATTTGAAATTCAAATGGATTATTACGAATAAACAATACGACTGAATGTATCACAAAAATATACTCTCTACGATAGGCAATACCCCCCTTGTTAAGCTTAATAAGGTCGTGGAAGGTATCCCAGGTACAATCTTGGCTAAAGTAGAAACCTTCAATCCAGGCCATAGTATCAAAGATAGAATGGCACTAATGATGGTGGAGGATGCCGAGAAGGAAGGTAGATTAAAACCAGGAGGGACTATTATAGAATGTACCTCTGGAAATACCGGGATGGGATTGGCATTGGCAGCTTGCGTCAGGGGTTATAAATGCATCTTTACAACGACTGATAAGCAATCTCCAGAAAAATTTGATATACTCAGAGCACTAGGCGCTGAAGTCATCGTCTGTCCTACTAATGTAACTGCAGATGATCCACAATCATACTATTCTGTAGCTGAAAGATTATCTAGAGAAACACCAAACTCGTTCTGGTGTAATCAATATGATAACCTATCTAATAGAAAGGCACACTATCTCTCTACTGGGCCTGAGCTGTGGACACAGACAGAGAGGAAGATTACTCATCTGGTTGCTGGTGTAGGAACAGGGGGTACGATTTCTGGCACAGGAAAATATCTGAAGGAACAAAACTCCAATGTTAGAATCTTAGGCGTAGATACTTATGGGTCAGCGTTAAAAAAATATCACGAGACTGGCGTATTGGATGAGGGTGAAATATTCCCATATATTACTGAAGGTATCGGAGAAGATATCATACCGGAAAATATAAATTTTGACATTATAGACAGAATGGAAAAAGTGTCTGATAAAGATGGGGCACTCATGTGTAGGAGACTGGCTAGAGAGGAAGGTCTGTTATTAGGTTATTCGGCAGGATCTGCAGTGGCCAGTCTAGAAAAATTTGCTGATGAATTAAACGAAGATTCTCTAGTGGTAGTGATAATCCATGACCATGGGACACGTTATATAGGAAAAATGTACAACGATGAATGGATGAAGAAAAATGATTTCATCTAATTCAATTTCTTTATAAATAATCAAACAACTATGAAAAAATTATTAACAGCTCTTACTTGTCTTTGCCTAGTATTAAGTTACTCATGTAGTGAGGACAATTGTGCTGATTCAAATTGCGGACCTAATGGAAATTGTGACCCCGATACTGGAAATTGCATTTGTGATGATGGATTTTCTGGAGCCAACTGTGAAATAAATATCTGTGACGCTGTTGATTGTGGTGACAACGGCTCATGCAATCAGCTAGATGGAACTTGTGCCTGTGACACGGGTTATGAAGGAACAGCTTGTGAGTCAGAAATCAGATCTAGATTTATAGGCGACTATATTGGTGATATTTTACCTTGTGTGCCTGATATATTATCATCTCAGATTCCTGATGAGATATCTGAGGCTTTGACATCTACTCCTATCACCGTAAGTCCTAATGATTCTAATATAGTGCTGGTAGATATAGGAGCGAGTGGCAGTATGGTTTTGGGCTTGGCAGTAGTAGCAGATGTAACAGGAGATGAATTTATTGTTGAGGAATTTACTCAGGACCTTGAAGTAGAACTTCCGATTATTGGATTAGTTACAATTGCTGTTGAAGGTGAAGGAACGGGGTTATTCTTAGATGATAATAATTTCCAACTTAATCTTTTACTCAATTTTGTGACACCAATAGGTGAATTTAACACTGAATGTGAAGTCATATTCACAAAGCAGTAAGAAGCACCCTACAAAATAAAAGGTTAGCCTTCCTGAATAAATTCAGGAAGGCTTTTTTCTTGATTGTTCTTTGCAAGTAGAACACCGTCTTATATTTGATTCCAAAGCTGCTTAATGAAAATAATCATCACCACCTTAGAAGGGTTAGAAGAAGTCTGTGCTAAAGAAGTAGCGGGCTTGGATTTACAGAATGTGAAGGTGCTAAGAAGAGGTGTTTCATGTAATGGCAATTGGGCACAATTATACAAATGCAACTATCTACTGAGGACGGCCATAAGAGTCCTGGTTCCTATTAAGGAAGTAGAAGTAGAAGACCAAGATGAATACTATGAAGCAATAAAGGGAATCAATTGGAGTCATTATATAAAAGAGAATCAGACTTTTGCAATCAATTCAGTAGTGTCTGGTGATCTTTTTAGCCATAGTCAATTTGCAACCTACAGAGCTAAAGATGCGATAGCAGATAGAATACTTGAAGAAAAAAATTCTAGGCCCAACGTAGATACAGAGAATCCTGACATTGTCATCAATGTATACGTCAATAATACCAATCAGTTATCTATTGCTTTAGACAGCTCTGGTCGTTCGCTTCATCTGAGGGGTTACAAAGAGCGGTCATATAAAGCGCCACTTAATGAGGTCTTTGCTGCAGGCATCATCAAAATTGCTGGTTGGGATGGATCTCAAGATTTCTACGATCCTATGTGTGGTTCCGGAACTTTTACAACTGAGGCCCTAATGATGGCTGCTAAGATTCCCCCAGGGAGACTAATCAAAAGGTTTAGTTTTCAGAACTGGACGGAATACTATCCAAAGATTTGGAGAACAGTCAAGAGATCTGCTGAGGCAGAAATGATAAAACCCACGTGTAACTTTTTTGCCAGCGATATTAATCCTTATGCTACTCGAGACTTAAGAAAAAACCTTCAAAGAATACCAAACAAAGAAAATATTAGGATCAAAGAGAAAGACTTTCTAGAGGCTTCAGGAGAGAAAGATGCCATGCTCTTTCTCAACCCCCCCTATGATAAAAGGATTAGACTCAGAGATGTAAAAGAGTTCTATCGCAAGATCTCAGATTCACTCAAACAAAATTGGCAAGGATCTACAGTTTGGATTATTTCGGGAAATAATCAAGCTATGAAGTCGTTTGGACTTAAACATAGTGCAAAATATAGCCTTGATAATGGCGGGATACCATCTAAGTTGTATAAATTTGAATTATATGGCGGTTCTAGGAAAAAAAAATATTCATCGTAAACTATTAGTGGTCTTTTGCACCTTCTTCACTTTCCCATTATTATCGCAGTCGCTCTCCATAGAATCACTCAAACTAAAAGAGCCAGATACAATTTGTCATACCAGCGCTTCTGTTGACTATAGAATTAATAACCCTTCAACGGTCTTGTTTAATAAGAAATCAGAATCCATAATGGTGCAGAAATTCGATTATCTTAAGGCATACCATGACCACCTCGGCATATTCTGCAAAGCTGAAAACAAAGCAAGTAGAAAGGCAACTGTAAATCTTAGAATGAGACTAGGAAGTTTAGATTATGTAAATAGACTAGAAGGAAAAATAAGATAAGCGTCCTTATAGAATATCTTTTAAGTCCGAAATTCCTACGTATTCATTACAGGTAAATCCTTCTCCATACTCCACGGCAATTCTTCTTCCATAGTCCTGTGCACGACCACGGAGACCATCCAAAAACGACTTAGATGAAATCGGCGTTTGAGGTCCTTTAGAATTCTTCTGGTAAAATTGAGTCTCAAAACATTTGACCAGCTCTATCTTCTTATCCATATACTTGGAAATATCGACTACGATATCTGGCTTGAGGTAATGATCTTGTATATAATGAAGCACCTTTCGAGGTCTCCAAGGTTTCTGGCTGGACTTACCTGATTTAGTTTTGATTTTGACAAGACCAGAAAGGAAGCAAGCTTCACTTACCAACTTGGCTGCATTTCCATGATCAGGGTGACGATCTGCGACAGAATTAGTAAGAATTAGCTCCGGTCTGTATTGCCTTATTTGCTGAATGATTTTGAGTTTATTTTCCTTATTATTTGCTATGAAGCCATCAGACATTACAAGATTCTCTCTTATGAGCACACCAGCAAATTTGCGTGCTGCCTCTGCTTCCTTTTTCCTGGTTGAGATTGTCCCTCTTGTCCCAAGTTCTCCTCTTGTAAGATCCAGAATACCTACTTTATAACCCATATCTACATGTTTGAGAATCGTTCCGCCACATCCTAACTCTACATCATCTGGGTGTACACCAATGGCTAAGAAGTCTAATTTTTTCATTTTCATCGTTTTCCTTTCTTTTCTTATTCCCATCTAAGCAATGCGCTACCCCAAGTAAATCCACTTCCAAACGCTGCAAGACAAACCAAATCACCTGTATTCACCTTTCCTGACTCCCATGCTTCGCATAAGGCAATAGGAATAGATGCGGCAGTCGTATTTCCATACTTCTGAATATTATTGTACACCTTGTCATCACTCAGTCCCATGCTTTTCTGTACAAATTTGCTAATCCTTAGGTTGGCTTGATGGGGCACCAACATATCTATATCAGATTTATCTAACTCGGTTTCTTCTAAAGCCTCATTGATCACTTCCACAAATTTGACGACTGCTTTTTTAAATACAACCTGACCGTTCATGTATGGATACATCATTCCATCTTCTACCATCTTAGAAGTGGCAAAGATGCCGCCAGGAACATTACTATCTGGAAAACCATAATCGATATCATCATGTACGCCACCGTGGCTTCCAAAGTTTATCATAGTCAACTCTTCTGCATAAGTGCCATCAGAGTGCAGTTTGGTGGTTAGTATTCCTTCTCCTTCAGTAGGTTGCAGTAGCACCGCACCGGCTCCATCTCCAAATATTACAGTGACAGTTCTCCCCCGTGTACTAAAATCCAACCCCATACTATGCATCTCAGCGCCAACCAACAATATATTCTTGTACATGCCTGATTTGATAAATTGGTCGGCAACTGATAATCCATATATAAATCCTGTGCACTGATTACGGATGTCTAAGGCACCTACTTCGGTTTTAGTAATCCCTAGCTCTCGCTGCAGTAAAACACCACAGCCTGGGAAGTAATAATCTGGACTTAAAGTGGCGAAAATTATAAAGTCAACATCTTCCTTTGAAATTCCTGCCCTTTCAATCGCAATCTCAGCGGCACGAGCTCCCATAGTGGATGTTGTTTCTTTATGCTTCGTTGCATACCTTCTTTCTTCTATTCCTGTTCGCTCTTTTATCCACTCATCAGAGGTATCCATATATTTAGTCAGATCATCATTTCTAACCACATTGGAAGGGAGATAACATCCAATACCCGCTATTTTGGTTTTAATCATTGAATTTGAGTTTGTGGCAATTTAAGAGAAATTTTCCATGCCATTTAAATTCACAGGCTATTAATCAGTCCCACTTAGGGCTTCGTATATAAAGTATGTTGTCAAAAGGATAATTACTAGCTTTGCAAGTACAATTGACCATTTAGACTCAAAACAATTTGAATCCAATCAAAAAGAAACTACAGCAGCTAGTCTACGTAATACTAAATCCATTGATACAATTGCTTATCAAGTTAGGTGTTACGCCTAATATGGTGACGTTCTTTGGTTTCTTGTTAAATATATTGTCTACTGGTGTACTCATATATGGTGCGGAAGTGGGAGATAGAAACGACCACAAATATTTAGGTTATGCAGGCGCTATTATATTATTAGCAGGAGCGATGGATATGATAGATGGAAGGTTGGCTAGATTGAGTGGTACAGCTCACCCTTATGGTGCCTTATATGATTCAGTTCTAGATAGATATAGTGAACTGGTCATGTTCTTTGGATTCTGCTACTATACTGTAACACAAGATTATCTTCTAACCAGCATATTCAGCTTTATAGCCATGATAGGATCTATTATGGTGAGTTACACTAGAGCCAGGGCAGAAGGCCTGGGTGTCAATGCAAGCGTGGGTATAATGCAACGGCCTGAACGAATAGTACTGGTAGCTACAGCCAGTCTAGTAACTTGTATCGTTTCTTCCATCATAGGTGGTGGCTATGAATACAACGTGTCTTGGCTTGGGCAGCCAATTTTTGAGACTATTTCAATATTTAGTTGGTCTATTACCTTCCTTGCCTTTTCAGCAAATATTACCGCTTTGAGAAGATTACATTACTCCAGACAACAACTCTTGAAATAGACTGTTTATCCTACATTACATGGTAACAATGTGACCGAACTAGGAATATATATAGCTAATCAAAGCTATAAGTGAGTATATAATTTTAATTTTGGAGACGATGTTGGATAACTTTAAAAAAATAAAACTTAGAAAGACCCTTCACGGGGAAATAGGTCTTCCTGAAACTTATCCGGTTCCTAGGATAGATGGTTTATTATTTTACATCCAAAGAAATCTAAATCAAAATACAGTTGTATACGTCATCAACCAAACCAAGGATGGCTTTCTAAATGAAGAGTATCCGATGGACGTTTACTGGGTTAAATATACAGAAGGTGGTGTAGCAAAATCTCTAAATCAAATCCAAAACAAGTTAGCGTTTGGCTACAAAAGCAAAAAGATCAACAATGAAAGTTGCCGTTTCCATATGGTTTCCTATGAACAACAAGAATTTTACATTGGGAAAAATGAAGAGGGCGAATACCATGTCCACACCAAACTGAATGGTAGAATGAGTATGATATCTAATATCTACGTATATGCAGAAGATTTCGGTGTTTTCCCTCAGGTCAAATACATAGAATTTTATGGTTTAGACCTTAAATCTAAATTGCCTACATACAGTAAAGTACTTCTGTAAGAATCTCATGTCAAGTAGTTTTGATTCCGGATTTTCCAAAAACTGGATAGTTTTTGGATTGATATTTTCACTTCTTTATTGGTTGTGGAATGGCTTAGCTGTGGGTATAGATACAATCGCTGTATTATTCTACCTGCTTATAGTGGGCTTATTTTATGCAACACCACTGAGCAGGAAATTGGCCATTGCCTTTAGTCCTTTTTTCATTTATCTGATTTGTTATAATTCACTCAAGATTCTTCATGACTATAATCCAATTAAAGTAATAAATGAAGAGCTGTACGAATTTGAAGTCGCCTGGTTCGGTGTTCAGGTTCATGGAGTGAAAGTATCCTTATGTGAATACTTCAATCAACATATCAATTGGTTTTTTGATTTGATAACAGGACTGTTTTATATCACATGGGCGCCCTTCCCTATCCTATTTGGCTTGATAACTTTTTTTACTGGTCAGCGTAAATTGACATTTGATTTCTGGACCTGTTTTCTAGTCGCTAATATATTTGGCTTTATAATATACATCTTATTACCTGCGGCACCGCCATGGTATTACTTCAAATATGGTGCTGAGATCTTACTAGATGCCGGAGGTGAACCTGCTGGATTGTCCAGATTTGACGATATGATAGGATTCGGGTTATATGCTGGTATGTACAGCAAAGGGACAAATACCTTTGGTGCATTGCCATCTATGCACGCTGCTTTTCCACTTATTTTAAGTTATTATAGTTTAAAATATAGGAATAAAATTTTAACTACCATATTCATTATCAGCCTGTTATGTATCTGGTTTGGTGCTATTTACTCGAATCACCACTATTTAATTGATGTAATAATGGGGATTGGGTGTGCTATTATTGGTATTTTTCTAGTCGAAACAACTGTAAATAGTAGATTTGTACCTAGTTGGTACAAGAACACTAAGAAATTCATTAGCTGAAAAGTATATTTTACTTATGCCCCTAAGAAAAAAAATGGCTGCTTATACTCAGCCACAAAAAATACAAGAGTTAGGAGTATATCCATACTTCCGAACAATTGAATCTGAACAAGATACAGTTGTTAAAATCAAAGGTAAGGATGTGCTTATGTTTGGTTCTAACAGTTACCTGGGTCTGACCAATCACCCCCGATTAAAAGAGGCTTCAAAGAAAGCCATTGACCGATATGGATCAGGTTGTGCTGGATCTCGTTTTTTAAATGGCACATTAGATATCCATTTAGAACTAGAAGAAAAGTTAGCAAACTTTGTCGGTAAGGAAGAAGCATTGGTCTTCAGTACAGGTTTCCAAGTAAACTTGGGTGTGATATCTTCTATCCCTGGAAGACATGATTATATAATTACAGATGACCTTGATCATGCCTGCATCATAGATGGTGCCAGACTAAGTTACGCAAGCAAACACTGGAAGTACAAGCATAACGATATGGAAGCTTTAGAAAAGCTTCTAGCAAAATGTGAGCCTGACCGGATAAAATTGATTGCCGTGGATGGTGTCTTTAGTATGGAAGGTGACTTATGTAATTTACCTGAGATTGTACGACTAGCTAAGAAATATGATGCTTGTATCTTTTTGGATGATGCACATGGTCTTGGCGTATTAGGCAAGCAAGGTAAAGGTACTGCTAATCACTTCGGTTTAACTGATGATGTGGATATGATCATGGGTACCTTCAGTAAATCATTAGCCTCTATAGGCGGATTTGTAGCTGCAGATAAAGCGACAATTAACTATCTAAAACATAATGCAAGATCTCTAATCTTTAGTGCCAGTATAGCTCCTGGTAATGCAGCCGCTGTCGTTGCAGCACTTGATTTAATTCAGGAAGAGCCTGAGCGATTAGACAAGTTATGGGAGAATACACATTATGCTATGAAGTTACTCAAAGAGGCTGGTTTTGATACAGGTCATACTGTTACACCAATCATCCCTATCATGATAAGAGATGATTACAAAACATTTAGCCTTACTAAGAAGCTACTAGATCAAGGAGTTTTTGTTAATCCAGTAGTATCTCCAGCTGTACCAAGTACTTCATCACTGCTCAGATACTCCCTGATGGCGACACATACTAAATCTCAGATAGAGGAATCTGTAGACAAGATTTATTCTATTTCGAAAGAAATTGGTGTCTTCGATCAGGAAAAAACACATGCATGAGTCTCGAAATAAGAGAGACCCAAAGCAAAAAAGAACTTCATCAATTCATTGATTTTCCACATGACTTATATGCGGGAGATGCACATTATGTGCCTGAACTTTTCATGGCCCAAAAAGACTTGTTGAACCCACGCAAGCACCCATTTCATAAAGAGGGCTCTGTCACTTGTTTTCTAGCAAGGCGAAATAACAAAATAGTCGGGCGCATATCTGCTATAAAAAATCCTCGATATAATACATACCATGGCTCCAATATCGGATTCTTTGGATTCTTTGATTACATAGAGTCTAAGGAAGTAGCAGAAGCACTTTTAGATAAAGTGAAAGAATATCTCAAAGATGAAAACTTCGATACCCTAATGGGCCCTGTGAATTTTTCGACCAATGAGACGGCTGCAACATTAGTAGATGGCTTCGATAGTTCTCCACTAATTATGATGACATATAACAAGCCTTATTATGATAAGATCCAAACTTCGATTGGCTTAGAAAAAGAAATGGATCTTTATGCATATTATATTCCGACAGCATCTGTCTCCCAGAAGTCTGTCAAGATGCACGACCTTCTAATAGAAAGGCTAAAGCGCAGAGGCATTACACTTAGAAACATTTCTATTAAAAAAATAAAACAAGAAGCAGCAGCGATTCATAAAGTCTATAACAAAGCTTGGGAGAATAACTGGGGCTTTGTCCCAATGTCTAAGACTGAAATGGACTTCATGATTTCAGAACTGAAAATGATAGCTGATGAAAGGTTCTGTTACATCGCAGAGTATAATGGCGAAGCAGTTGGATTCTCTATTTCACTACCAAACATTAATGAAATAACCAAAGGATTCAAAAAAGGCAGACTCTTTCCATTCAATGTCTTCAAATTACTGATGAAAAAAAAGTCTGTGTCCAGGGTCAGAATTATTACGATGGGTGTGATAGAAGATTACCGTCGCTTAGGTATAGAAGCTTTGTTTTTTGCAAGGAACATTATGACTGCTCAGGAGATGGGGTTACATGGCGGAGAAGCCTCTTGGATTCTCGAATCGAATACAAATATGATTGCCTCTGCTAAAAAGTTAAATGCCAAGAGGTATAAGACTTACCGAATCTATAAGTGCAATCTGACTTAATACATGGTTTCAAAACTCCTTATCACAGGTGCTAATGGTTTCTTGGGAAGCTGGTTGGTGGAAGAAGCCATCAGTCAAAACTTTCATGTCTATGCCGGCGTAAGGAAGTCCTCGAACCTTAAGTACTTGACCGATCCTCGTATTCATTTTTTCTATTACGACTTTAATAAAGAAGACCAATTAAGAGAAAAATTGAGATCTGAAGCATTTGACTACATAGTATTAAATGCTGGACTGACCATTGCTAAAGACCGAGCTACATACTTCAAAGTCAATGCAAGCTATGTCAGAAAATTATGCAAAATTATCCTGGAAGAAAATGTGATTCCTAAAAAGTTAATTCTAATCAGTAGCTTGGCTTCTCATGGACCTGCGAATTACCAAGTTAAGCAAATTTTAGATCATGAGAGTACGCCTCATCCAGTGACTTGGTATGGAGAGTCTAAATTGCAAGCTGAGCAATTTGTTCAGGGGTTTCGTATGATTCCATACTTGATTTTCAGACCTACAGCAGTATTTGGGCCTAGAGATTCGGCTATGTTGGATGTATACAAAGCTGCGAAATTTGGTATCTCTGCAAAAATTGGCAAAGGAAATATGGATGCAAGTTTCATCTATGTAAAAGATATGGCAAAGCTTATTATTGATGCATTAAGTGCGGATGCTATTCAAAAGTCTTACTTTGTCAGTGATGGAGAAGTTTATCCAATACACGAATTCAATACGGAGGTAGGAAATATCCTAGGTAAAAAACTAAAAAAAATCACAATTCCATTTTCTATTATGAAATTGGCGGCTTTCTTTAGTGAGAATATTGGGAAGCTAAAAGGAGAAGTTCCTATACTCAATCAGAATAAAGTCAAAGAATATTTTGCGAGGTCCTTTGCTGTAGATACTAAGGACTTAAAAAAAGATTTTAACTTCGCACCTTCTTATACCTTAAGTGATGGGCTTAAAGAAACTATCGCATGGTGTCAAGAAAATAAATTACTATAAAAGTTTGAAATGGCAGCTAAACAATCAGCTTCAAAGAAAAGATCTATTAAAACTACCAAAAGAGGTTCCAAAGCCATAAAAGGATTGGCAGCCCAACCAGTAGGAAAATTGGGAATACTAACTCCAGGAATGGGCGCTGTGGCAACTACCTTTATCGCAGGGGTCATGGCTATTAACAAAGGCTTAGCAAATCCTGTAGGTTCACTAACACAGATGGGCCGAATCAGAATAGGCAAGAGAACAAAGAAGAAAATTCCTATGATAAGTGATGTTGTCCCTTTACAGGATCTCAACAAAGTAGCCTTCGGGGGTTGGGATATATTTAAAGACAATATGTACGAGGCGGCAGTTCATGCAGATGTACTGGATAAAAATCTGCTAGATAAATTAAAAGCACCGCTTTCTAAGATCAAGCCAATGAAGGCCGTTTTTGACAAGAAATATGTCAAGAAACTAAATGGAACACACGTCAAAAAGGCCAAAACAAAAATGGACTTGGCTAAGGCTGTAATGGCTGATATAAGACGTTTCAAAAAAGCCAATAAATGCAATCGACTCGTCATGGTATGGTGTGGATCAACAGAAATCTATATAGAAGAGTCTGCAGTACACCAATCCATAGATGCCTTCGAAAAAGGCTTAATGAAAAATAGTAAGCAAATAGCACCAAGCATGATATATGCTTATGCTGCTATCAAGATGGGAATTCCATATGCCAATGGTGCCCCCAATTTATCTTGTGATGTGCCAGCACTGGTAGACTTAGCTAAAAAGACAGGTACACCTATTGCTGGAAAAGACTTCAAGACAGGACAAACCCTTATGAAAACAATCCTAGCTCCAGGATTCAAAGCGAGAGCACTAGGGATAGAGGGATGGTTTTCTACGAACATCCTTGGTAACAGAGATGGAGAAGTACTAGACGATCCAGACAATTTTAAAACTAAAGAAGTATCTAAGCTTGGTGTCTTGGAACAAATCCTTGAACCAAAGTTGTATCCAGAACTCTATAAGGATTTTTACCATAAAGTAAGAATCAACTATTACCCTCCTCGTGGCGATAACAAGGAAGGATGGGACAATATTGATATCAAAGGATGGTTAGATTATCCTATGCAGATTAAGGTTGATTTCTTATGTCGTGATTCTATTCTCGCCGCACCTATTGTATTAGATTTAGCTATATTCTTAGATTTGGCTAAGCGATCTGGTATGTCTGGCATCCAAGAGTGGTTATCTTTTTATCTCAAATCACCTCAGGCTCCGACAGGAAGATTCCCTATTCATGATATTTTCAAGCAATTAGCTAAGCTAGAAAATACACTACGTTATATTGGAGGACATGAACTCCTTGATTATCTTGGACAGGACTATGAAGCATAGTTCATGATTCAATTTCATAAAGCCATAACAACTGTTATGGGCTTAGGACATGCGCCTATTGCACCCGGAACATTCGGTACAATAGGCGCTGTCATTTTCTTTCTTTTGCTCGACTTGTGTGGCATTACATTGTCTCCTTTTCTATTAATTATCGTCGCAGTGATTTGTGCTTTAGTTGGTATTTGGAGCACAAACAAAGTTATACCAGAGTGGGGAGATGACCCTTCTAAGGTGGTTATAGACGAGTTTGTTGGTTATCTTATAACGATGTTTCTAGTGCCTACAGAACCCAAATATTTACTAGCCGCTTTTATACTCTTCAGGTTCTTCGATATTCTCAAGCCCCTTGGAATTAGATATCTGGATACTAAAATTAAAGGTGGTACTGGTGTGATGTTAGATGATGTCTTAGCAGGTATGTATGCTTGTATCTGTTTGCATCTTATCATTAGATTTGTACCCATCTTTTAGGAACAATCATGAACAGTTCTCCACGTGTCCCTTTTTGGAAATCTTTAGTAAAATCCCAATTAGGATCTTTTATTGCAACTGCCGTGGACTTTGTTAGTCTATCCCTTCTCACTGATGTTTTGGGTATCTATTACGTTGTATCCGCTGGAGTAGCTAGTGGTTTAGGTGCGATTGTAGGATTTCTCATACAGCGAAATTGGGCCTTCAAGAGAACCGATAAAAAATGGCAAACACAAGCCATAAAGTATGGGCTAGTAAGTGTCCTGATACTAATCTTAAATATGGGCGGCATCTTCTTCTTCACAGAAATGATGGACTTCCATTATATGATTTCTAAGATTATTATAGCCATCCTAATCGGCATATTTGTATCGTTTCCACTCTTCAGATACTATGTATATAAATGAATATTATACCAAAGGCTTTCGAAAAAGATGAGCATAAAATCAGCATAGTCATGCCAGTCCGCAATGGGATGCCTTACCTAAAACAATGTATAAATTCAATCCTAAGTCAGAGTTGGAGTAACTGGGAGCTAATTATAATCAATGACCATAGTACTGACAATACCACGGCATTCTTAGAAGAAATATCTAATGACGATAAGCGAATTCAGTGGCATAATAACAAAGGAGTCGGTATAACACCTGCACTTATAAGAGCAAGCAGCTTCTGTTCTGGACAAATGATTACTAGAATGGATGCAGATGACCTCATGCCTTCTGACAAGTTAGAAAATCTGCATAAACTGTTAGTGAGTGAAGGAAGACAAACTGTGGTCACCGGAATGGTGGAATATTTCTCTGATACAAAATTAGGCGATGGTTATATCCATTATATGAATTGGCTTAACAAGCTCTCCTCTTCTCAATCGCATTATGATGAAATCTTCAAAGAATGCAGTGTCGCATCTGCTAATTGGTTGATGTATATGAATGATTTCAAGGACTGCGGTGGATTTGGAGTCAGAATGTATCCAGAAGATTACAGTTTGCTATTTGAATGGCGTAGGGCTGGATACAATATTATAGCTGCTCAGACCACAACTCATTTGTGGCGTGATCATCCAAGCAGAGCTTCTCGCAATGATGAAAACTATAAAGATAATTCATTCACCAAGATGAAAGTCAATTTCTTTATAGAGCAAGATTTGAAGAGGACACATACCCTGCTTTTGTGGGGTGCAGGAAAGAAAGGCAAAAATATAGCTAAGCAATTAACCCAGTTAAACATTCCCTTCAGGTGGATGTGTAACAACAAGAATAAAATAGGTCACGAAATTTATGGCATTCGCATCGAATCTATAAACTTGCTTTCAAAAATCCATAGTTGTCAAGTTATTGTTGCTGTTAGTCAGAAAGGTGCAGAAACAGAAATTAGAAAGACTCTAGATGCATATTCGCATAAAGCTTATTTCTTTTGCTAGTTTTCGGTATCGTAATATAATTTGTAATACTTTCTTCCGAAATCATCTTCACCTCTTTCGATTTTAGTTCTGTCACCGTGTACGTATATATGGAAATTAGAATCTAGCTTAATAACAGATTTAAATACTTTGTTCTTTTTCTTGACAGCCGCTTCTGAAATGTCGAATTGAGATTGTAGTGCCATCCCGCCACCAAATTGGGCATCGCGTTTGAAATTTGCAAAATCATCAACCAGCTCACTACCTAACACTTCTTCTAAATATTCTTGCTCACTAAAGACCTCATTACCTTTAAAGTAATTCTCTGAAGCATTCATGACAGAAATCTCATCTTGCTTATTGAAATCATCTGATAGCTTCCTCTTTCCCTGTACGTAGTCTTTAGTAAGTTGTATATAGTGTTTTGTAAATTGGTAATCGTCTTCTCGTTCTACAATATTAAGAAAATCATTTGTCCAGTAGAAAGCTTCACTACTATTTGCTTTGTCCAGTATACAAACTTTATATCCACTTTCAAAACTGGTATTAAATATCAAACATCCTTTATCCAAGCTGTTACTTGCTAACCCCTTCAAGGTATCTACATCATAGCTAGATTTAGATTCTATAAGTTGCAGAAAATCTGTTTTGGATTCTGCTTTAAATATACCGACAGCATCAAGCATTTCATCCTCCAATAATAAATCCCTGAAATAGCACATTATAAGTACGCCTTCTCTGATATTTGGATGGCTAGAATGAAAATATAGATACTGAGCTATCTTCTTAGAGTATTCATGTAATATTGATTGATCATCGAAAATTTCACGGGCATACTTATATACCGGATTTTCCTCAATGTTCCCTGATGAGAAATTGAATTTGTAGTATGCGGGCTCTTTAAATCCACTCAGAAGATATCTGAGCATTAATTCCTTAGTCACATCATTTTCTATGGCAACAGGAATATCTTTTACTCTGACCTTATCTTCCGTTTCCTTTCTGGATATATGGTGTAATGAAAAAGCACTTGGAATGCTATTGATGTAGTTAATCATTGAAATATCTTAGGTTGAGAAATCAATGCTAAGCTAACAACTACTACAAGACCACTAAGAATAATTTTTCCACAGGGTATGAATAACCCAAGCTGAAAAGTCTATAAATGCTCAGCTTTGTTTGCACTAGCAATATCATTAAGCATAGGTAAGGCTATCAGTTTAGATTCTTCTATTCCTACACTAAAAAAACCTAATAAACCACCTGAAGCTTTAGCGACATGCTTAGCAAAAGAGCGATAGCTTTTCAGCAGTTCATTCGCCAAGTTTTTATCTATACAGTCTAAAATGTCATTTAGTTGGGAAAGTTTTTGGGTCAGAACAGCTTCTCTAGCTTCAGCACCCGCTGGCAAATTGTCTATTGTACTTTCCAATCTTGCAGAAAAATCCTTACCGACTTCTGTATAAAATTGTGTTAACTCATTTGGGGTATGATAAGATCTAATCTTTGTCACTTTTGCTGCCCATTCCTTTTCATACTTATCTATCTCTCCATCAGCTCCAGCTATCAAAACCGTAATCCAAGCCACAGAACTCTTAGCTATCTCAAATTGCTCTTCAGTGAGCACCTCAAATCCTTGTATCATAATGTTTATTGTTGAGTTAGAGCTTTCTACCTATAATCATAAGAACGTGTCAAAACCTACTTGGTTAAATTTTACTAATAATTAAATCTTACTGCTATGGATGGTATGATAGGTAATTGGTCTACTCGTTCGAATTCTACTCTATCGAAGAAGAAAATATTAGCTCTATCATATACATTAGTTATGCTCGCAACAACTTCTAAATTAGTGTTATCCTTCAAGTGAAATGTCTTCTGTGCTGATACATCAAGTCTATGGAAGAAAGGGAGCCTACCTCCATTTCTGGTATCAGAAAAGATGATACCTACAGAATCTGGATTATCGGTTTCAAAAGTCGTAGAAACGCCTTGTTCAAATTGATTTAGGTTATAGAATCCTCGTGTCTGTGTGAATGGAAATCCACTACCCATATTCCATCTCATACTTAATAACAAATCATTTTTCGCACCCATTGTATAAGAGGCTAGGAAGTTCACATTGTGCCGTCTGTCAAACAAAGTAGGGAATTCTTGCTCACCATCAAATCTATCTACAAAACTCAAAGAGTATGTAGCCCACAAGTAAAATTTCGGGATTTCATACTTTGCAGAAAAGTCAACACCATAGGCCTGTCCGATTTCGGTTGCAAAATCTGAATCTGAAGAAATCTGCTTATTTCTATTAACTACGATTAATTGTGTAAAGTCTTTGAAATAGCCTTCTATATTGAGCTGTAAGTTTTTTCCTATATCTTTTTCTATTCCAAGAAGACCGTGTGTAGAAGTTTGTAATCTAGTATCTACTGGATTACCCTCTAAGTCAAGGAATGTAGTCTGAGGACCAGAGATAAAACCATTGAAGAGATTGACAACATCTCTTTCATTAGACGTAGATATAAGATTCTGAGAATAGAGACCTCCTCCTGCTTTCAATCTGATATCATCTGATATATTCCATTTTATCCCCAATCTAGGCTCTGGTGAAAATTCTCCCAATGAAGCATAAAATTGAATTCTAATTCCTGGCTCAATAACTAATTTATCCCATGCCTTTCTGTATTTTAGAAATCCTGCAATCTCAGTCGTACTTTGGTTTTGACTTAAAGGAACATTGAATGGATTAGTAAAATCAAACTCTGTTTGTATACTCTTTATGTCTATTCCATATCTTACAGAAGACTCATTCGTTAAATATTTAAAATTAATCGCCAAATTGAGTTCTCTTATCCTACTTTCTCTAGGGGAACCATCCAAAATGCCGATTTCGTAAGTGCTCGCTCCTATCAGTCCATCCAATGTCAATGCACTAGCATTAGGCAATAGATCGAAAGTCAAACCGCCCCCTCTATTATTCCATTCAATAGTGGACACTTGAGGGTCTCTGAAAAAATCATCAAAATTGAATGCAAAGAAATTAAACTTACTTCCATTATCTGCTACATAAGATAGCTTCCCATATAAATCAGTGAAACCAAATGGTAACCCTATTGTATCGCTATCTGTCGCATATGAATAGATGGATCTAGAAGTCTCATCGATTATTGAACGTTTACCTGTCGCTATAAATGATAAATTCCCATCTTTAGTTAACGGCCCTTCTAAAAGCGCTTTCCCCATAAATGGACTTATAGATAACTGCCCCCCTAATCTTTTTGAATTTCCTTCTCGAGTATTTATATCCACCACAGCTGATATTCTTCCTCCATGATCTGCATTGAAGGCACCAGTAAGTACATCTACATTTCTAATAATCTCGGTTTCAAATGTAGAAAAGAGACCGATGGAATGAAATGGATTATATATAGTTAATCCATCCAAAAGAATCTTATTCTGGACAGGAGAACCTCCTCTTATAAATAACTGACCACCTTGATCTCCAGTAGAAATCACCCCTGGTAAAACCTGTAAATACTGAAGCAAATCTGCATCTCCTCCTGTAGATGGTAATGCTTTGATTTGTTTTTTAGATACTTGAAGTTTACTTATTCTAACTTCTGTTCTTGCTTGTTGTCTTTCTGCAGATATATCTACTGCCCCTAGTTGTATGCCACCTGGAGCAATTTCTATTTTATAATAGTTGATACTGCTTTCTTTGACAGTCACTACAGTCGTTTTGTCCTCATAGCCAATGTAACTGACTATCAGGTTTTGTTCGCCTACGGGTAAGTCAGTTAGAGTGAAAAAACCTTGCTCGTCGGAATTGCCACCAATTGTAGTGCCTTCTATTACAAGATTGGCAAAGATGATAGGTTCTCCATTCGTTGCATCATAGACATGTCCTCTTATACTGCCAACCTGTGAAGATAAGGTGACAGGCACCACCAAAGCCATACAAATAAAAGAAAGCAGCATAAAGATATACCTCATTTTCAAGTTTTCATTTCTCATACTATGTATTATCACCTTTATTAAAGAAGGGTAAATTCCAAGGTCCAAATGTAATCATTATCTGAAGTAACAAAGCTATTTCAAGGAGGCTGAAATGAATTATTACGCAGTCGTAATTTAATGCAAAATCACTCTGAAATATCCTTCAGTGTAAATTCATCTCTATCCTTGAGAAAGGGAAGTGTTTTTCGTGTGGTATCCAAGTCCTTTTTATAAAGAATGGCAGATAAGTCTCCTTCTTTTCCTGTAAGAACATTGATTTCTTGTGCTCTAGGCGACAGTATGGTTGATTGGCCTGAGTAGGTATTATGCCAGGCATCTTCACCAACACAATTACATCCTATGACAAAACTTTGGTTTTCTATTGCTCTTGCTCTTAACAAGGTATTCCAAGCAAGTATTCGCTTATCTGGCCAATTAGCCACATAGATTAATACATCATAATCTGAAGTATTTCTACTCCACACTGGAAATCTTAGGTCGTAACATATATTGATACATAACCGCCAATCTTTATAGTTGTAGATTAACTGTTTCTTGCCCTGACTAAATACCCGATCCTCACCGGCAAAGCCGAAAAGGTGTCGCTTATCATAGTAGGCTTGAATGCCATTATCATTTACAAGATATGCCCTGTTATAGTAGGTTTCCCCCTCCCTAGTTATAAGCGAACCAATAACCAACGCATCTTTCTTATGGGCCCATTCTTGCATCTTTTTGATGCACTCCTGTGTGGCTTGATGAGACTTATGGGCCATAATCGTATAGCCAGATGACCACATCTCAGGTAATACTATCAGGTCAGTATTACCATGCTTAGCTATGATTTTGTTTACAGCCAGAATATTAGCTTCTGGATTATGCCATTCTAGTTGGGGTTGTACTACAAGTACATTAAGTGAAGGTGAGGGAGGTGACATCTCTAAAAATCTGAGAAATACCTTCTTGCATTTCGATTCAATCCGTCTTGTACATCAGTGGCTTCTATACTATGTCCGATAGGTGCATCTCTATCATCTTCATAAAGTTTTATTTCCCACTGGGGATTATTGATTTCTCCTCTACACGTTGAATGCAATAAGACATAATCGTTGCTAACTATGGAAGGATTGTAAAAAAGAAACTTGACATTTGGTTGTTTAGTCTCTTCGAGGAAATTATAAAGCCAAATCTCATAAGGCGGTGCCGAGGGTTCATCTTCAACACTCACGACATCATCTGGTTGTCCATACTTCAAAAAGATATATCCCCTATCTGACTCAAATCCATGTCCGACACTATTATAAAATTTTAAGTCGACTGCCTTAGCAACTTCCATATACTTATTATAAACTGCGGAAGAGTTGTCTTTTGAGAATTGTGACCAAAAATTATATAGAAAATATCTTTTTGCTTCTATATCATCAGTCCAAATCAACTCTGCTAATAATCCAGAATGACTTCCTGTCACTCTTGGAAAGATAGCTTTGAGTCCATAATTGATTTCACCTTCACTCAGAATCTGTACAAATGAAGTCTCATAGGTTTCATCCTCTTTAATAGTAGAACGGTAATCTACTAGCGGGTGATAGACAGCAAAATGAGAAACCGATTTGTATTGGCTTGTCATCGCTTTATCCTTCACTTCAAATTCTAATTCGTAATTACCACTTTTGAAATCAGATATTGAAAAGTCTTCCATTATTTGCTGGTTCGGGGCTGTCCCTAGCTTTTTAAAACCTGGTTTAGTCACATATTCTCCACTCTCATTATCTTTGATAACGAAACTATAATAGTAGCTAGCAGAGTCTTGTGGTACATTATACAGTTCAGTATAGAATATTAAAGTTTCATCTTTAGAATCAAACATATTATAGGTAAGCGGCTCGAAACTAAAACCTGCCTTTTGAAATGCGTAAGCATCTTTTTCTGACGAAATATCTGACAGAATGAGCAAATCCGAACTATGGACAGATTCATTTTTACCTTCTATAATCAGATTTTCTTTGTAGACCAGCGTATCAGAAATGTTGTTCTTATCTACATAACTCAATTCGAGATTGTATTCTCCTGGACTCATAGCGTACCTCCTCAAATCCCAGAAATCACCTGGAGACTCTAACAAGGGACTAGCCATTATAAACTTGTCTGCAGTAATTACCTCCTTATCCTGTTTTAGAACCAATACAAATTCGATGTTGGCTTTCAGAGCACTGCTTCCAATTTTTGCAGGAACAAACTGTACTGAATTACCTATGATTCTACTATATATTTCGAGGTAAGGTCTATCTTGCTTGAATGAAAGCGTAGTGATGCTTACATCTATTGCAGATAAAACAAAACTAACTAGTAGAAATGAAAGCGTAAAAATATGCTTTACAGATGTCATTTAGATATATTTTCAGGTCACTCCGGAGTTACTTTGAGTGTAACAAATTTAAAATCAAAGTTTCTCAATCTTGTTGCCATTATCAATGTGTCAGAAGTCAATACAAGGACATTATATTTACTTGGCTTACCTCCATCCACATGGACTGTATTGCCATTTAGTTCAAAAGGAAAAAGTCTATTATCTCCTTGGATATTAGTACTGAAAGTACCCAAACTATCGAATTTAAAGAATGCGTTATCCAAAAGTTTCGTCTGCTTGCCATCCTTATAAGCAGTATCCATTCGCCATTCTCCATTAAAGTTAGCAAGTTGGAGTCCTAAGGGTGCCGTTTTTGTATCTGGACGACATGATAAAAATCCAATCGCCAACGATATACTAATCATGTAAAGCATACATTTTCTTATATAGATCAATCCACTTCTCATTCTATAATCAGATTCTTGAGTTTTTAATTTTAAAGAGGTTTAGTAATTGCTTAGCCTTATCATGATAATCTAATAATTAGGTAGATAATTGGAACTTTTAAAATACAACATCCAATCAAAAAATTGATTCTCTCTATAAGCCTCAGCTTTAGCTGCATCTAGATAGTCTGCACTTAATGGGAATAGTGCTTCCAATACTGTAATAAGTACGAAAATCACAACTAAAGTGGCATAACACAAACAGCATGAGCTATGTGTGCAACAGACTGTTATCAGAGGAACCACATAGGCAACGAGATACTTACTATCATTTAACATATATAACCATCATGGTAGTCCCAATATAGGAAATAGACGGAAATGATACAGACTTAATTAGAGTGGAAAATGTAAGAAAGTTACTTTTTCACCATTTTTCTTTCCTTAATCTTAGCCTTCTTACCGACTAATTTTCTGAGGTAAAAGAGTTTTGCTCTCCTAACTTTACCTTTCTTAAGAATTTTAATGCCGACTAAAGAAGGACTAGAGAAAGGAAATATTCTTTCTACTCCGACGCCACTTGACATCTTTCTAACTGTGAAAGTCTTTGTACTTCCTGTACCGTTGATTTGTAAGACATTTCCCTTGAAAGATTGGATTCTCTCCTTGGCTCCCTCTACAATCTTATAGCTTACATCTACATTATCACCTGGTCTGAAATCAGGGAATTCAGGTTTAGGAGTTATTTGTTCGTGTACGTAATTGATCAAATCCATAGCAAATGCAGTAATGTGATGATTAATTTAGGGCTGCAAAGGTAAAACTTTTAAACAAATAAAAGCAAGTATTGAAAGATTGCCTTAGATTTTAAGGCGACTACCTTACCAAGGTAATATGCCCTTCCTGCATTAGATTATCGCCTCTTGGGCTAAAGTAGGTAGATTTGAATACGTAAACCCCTTGTGGTGACTGTTTACCAGTATTGAATTCCTGACCATTCCATCCTTCTCTAGGGTCATTAGTCTGGAATATCAATTGTCCCCATCTATTCCATATCGTCAGCTCAAAATCTCTTAGCCCATCTGCAAATCCATTGCCCAAGAAGAGATCATTAGATGCATCCCCATTAGGGGTAAATGCATTCGGAAAATGAAATTCTACAACTGGTATAACATCTATTAATTTAGAAGCAGTGTCAGGACAATTTGTGATTGGATGGAAAGCAGTCAATCTTACTCTAAATACCCCAGTATCAGGAAATGTGAACGTTGGGTTCTGCAAAAAAGAAGAACCAACTCCTCCAAAATCCCAAGACCAAGCACCAGCAATATCTGTCAGGTCAGTAAAGCTGGCTGTACGATTAAAGTTAGTTAGTTGGTCAGGCTCACAATCAAAGGCTGCATCTGGTGATTCTTGGATACTGATAAGCTCACCAAAATCACGTTCCACAGCACAGCCTATAGGAGAAACTATAGATAATGAGACAGCGAAATCTCCTGGTTCTAGATAAGTATATGTAGGACTCACTAATGTATCTGTACCGCCATCTCCAAAATCCCATAATATATCGTATGTAGAATCTATAGGAAATGATAGATTCTCAAATAAAATTGTTGCTGGCACACAGCCTATAAAATTAGAAGGCTCCACTACTATGGTCTCCGGAGCTGGGAAATAGTCTACGATCTGTGTAGTGGTATCCATGCATTCATTATTATCCTCTACAATCAGGGTCACTTCCATAGAACCAGGCGTATCATATTCGAACATGGGATTCTGTACGCTAGAGTTAGACCCTGGTTCAAATTCCCAGTCCCAGCCTACCAGCATATCTCCACCTGTGCTAGACTGGTCTGTAAACATTACAGGACCCGCCACACAAGTATCGAAATCAAATACATAATCCCCTTCAATCGCTGGAAACAAATCTACTCTGAAGAAAGCTGTATCTGAACATTCCAAGCCTAGATTAGCGACAAGCATACCTGTATAAACCCCTAGACCAGGAAACGTCACGTCCGCATCAGCCATATCCGTCCCACCTGACTGTGAAAAAAACAGATTGCCCTCATCAAAGAATTCCCAATCTATGGTCCTAATAAAATTGACATCTGTACTTGTATTTCTTACAGTTAAGGTAGTGTCCCCGCAAGACATAATAACAAAAGTAGTCTCTCCATCCACGCCTTGTTCTACGTCGGTAGAGGCCACAGATGCATCCACTTGTCTGTTACATGTAAGGACGTTAAACTGGAAGTCTCTTCTTATTTTTCCTATGGAGACGCCATTACGAAATTCTTCCACGCATACTCCTACGACAAATTGACCAGTGGCATTTGGCGTCCCAGTTATAATCCCTGTATTAGGATCTATAGACACCACTGGGTCTCCTCCAAGGGGCTGAGACATGCTAAAGGGCGGGAAAAAAGTTACATTATCAAATGGTGGTTCACAAATACCTGGCATAGGCCTGACACAATCGCAGCAACCGCCCATTCCGCCAGCAGGTGCATTAGCATCTAATGTTCCTCCTGCTGTAAAGGGATGGCAAAATGTATATTGTAGTAAGTCACCATCTGAATCTGAAGCTGATTGGTCCACAGTAATAGGAAAACCAGCACAAATGAATATTGGTGGAAACTCATCGAAAGTAGGACTTGAATTACCTTCTCGTTGCGCTTGAGGCGTAATTATAACATCAAATGCAGCACCAGTATCCCCTGGGGCTATTAAATTACTTACAGTCTCATTTCTGCAGCACCGCTGATAGCTTATCATATAATTTCTATCTATGATTGGAAGTGAGATAGGAAAAATATATGAGGCCTCTTCTACAGAAACTGAGCCAATAGGTTCTATAACACATGGGTCATCATTTGGTGTTATACGAACTGGTGTCGTATGGTCTATGCCATTAAACTCTGTGAATAGTTGCCAATTATTGGGAGAAACCTCCTCGAATATCCCGAAGAAAGCAAGATTTGGTGGGTCAAAATCAGCACCACCACCTAATGCATCTCTATATATAGTAAAATTAATCCTGTAATTAGCTACTGTAGTATCTGCATTGAAACCTGTAAATGTATAAGTAACATCCCCTCCGACTATGTGAGCTGAATTGGCAGCATTAAATGAAAAACAAAAAATGCACAACAACATGAACTTGCTACCAATGAATCTTTTCATATATCCTTTCAATTCTTACTTAAAAATACTGAAATAAAGTTAATCTAAACTCGTTTATAATCTTGCGTCCAGATGTCTTGACAAATACGATAAGTTATATATCAAGCAATTTCGACAATCCAACATAGATGAGAAAAACCACGCGATGCCAAACTACTTAGATAACGTAAATCGTATATCAGAATTGCTTGATAACGGCAATATTATCCTTTGTCCTACAGATACAATTTGGGGTATAAGTTGTAATGCTTTCAATCAATCGGCAGTGTCTAGAATCTACGCCTTGAAGCAACGTGACCTGGATAAATCATGCATTCTCCTAGTTGACTCTATAGCACATCTCAAAAAATACATAAAAAATTTCCATCCTAGAATAGAGACCCTAATAAGCTTACACAATAAACCTCTGACCGTTATCCACGAAGCTGCTGGGAATTTGCCTAAGTATCTCACACAAGATGATGGAACAATTGCTATACGCATTACAAGCCACCCATTAATTAGGGAAGTAATCGCCATGCTAGGAAAGCCAATTATATCCACCAGCGCAAATATTCAAGGCGTACCTTCTCCTAAATCTTATAGCGAAATCAGCAAAGAAATCAGAGACAAAGTAGACTATATATGTTATACTGGTCGAGAGGACAATCATAATGTCCAATCTTCTAGAATAATAAAATACAGTCAGGAGGGAGAATTATTTTTCCTCCGATAAGTAGGCCAATGTCGGTCGTTCATCATGCATGAAATTCATAGCTTTCTTTACATAAGCATCATTCTCATTCAGAAACTGAATGTATTCCAAATCATTAAGTTGCATTTTTTGGTAACTACGCCATAGTTCTTCTTCAAGATTGTCACTACATCCATCACTTTTAGAAATAGATGATTCATCATCAAAGAAATCCAAAACAAACTGATTATAATCTTCCTTAGACAACTGATCCTTATCCAGGGCTTCACTCCTAGCTTCTTTCATTTTATGTAGTAGATAAAAGTCAATGTAGAACCAGTAATCATAACATTCAAATCTGATATTGGAAGGAGCGGATTGGTCAGGTATAATCCCATCACCACTGCTCATCTCTCTAGCCAAAAGTTTAGTCTGATACACATTTGTATCTGCACTAAATGTGTTGTTTTCACTTGCATATGATTTTTGAATCAACCGCCCACTTGGGGTATAATATTTAGCTACGGTTAACCTCAGCGCGCCTCCATTTTTTAGTGGATAAATCTCCTGTACTAAGCCCTTCCCATAACTGTTCTGACCTATAACAATACCTCGGTCCCAATCCTGAATCGCGCCAGATAAAATCTCACTGCCGGATGCAGAGTACTCGTCTATAAGCACTGCCACCTTATCTATATTGTAGAACGAATTTCCTGTTGTCCTGAATTCTTTCTTCTTTTGATTAAGTCCTTCTGTATAGGTAAGTAATTGGTTCTTATCCTTGAAGAGTTGAGAAAGAATCTTGATTGCTTGAGGTAGGAAACCTCCAGGATTATCTCTCAGATCCAAAATGAGATTCAGAGATTGTCTTTCATCCTTAAACTTCTCAATCGATTCTATAAATTGTTCATAGGTATTCGCACTAAAGCGAGATAATTTCAAGTAAGCCGTTTCCTGATTAATGAGATAAGACAAACTTGCTGATGGCACTTCTATCTCTTCTATTTCTACTGTAACATTGCGAATCTGCCTGTCTAGGCTCATTATCTCTATATCTATACTTTGTTTCTTATCAGACTTTAGATGCTTTCGTATTTCATCGAAGCTTACATCCTCCCCTACTACATTATTTTCTTCCAGTGATATGAAAGCGTCCCCGACTGATAGCCCAGATTTAGCAGCGGGCCCGCCAGGTTGGATTTTTGATATATAAAAAGTGTCTTGTAGCTTGATAGATTCTATACCGATACCTCTGTATTCTCCTTGCATTCTTTCATTGTGTCCATCCAACTCATCAGCTGTTATATAACTAGAATGAGGGTCTAATTCTGACAGCATCTTATCTATCAGACTGATTGTCATCTGCTCAGTTTCTATAGAGTCAACATACTTATTCTCTATAAATCTGATAATTTCCTCTACTCTACCATCTCCTTGAACACTACTGGTAACATTAGAAGTGGTTGTGAGGTCTTTGGACAAAAGCGAATAATCACCTCGTGAGAAATCCATACTATAACCAGCAATCAAACCTATTGCTGCTGATATCCCTATTAAGAAGGGTTCCCAATATCTTGTCTTTTTGTATGTTGAATTTCTAGGCATTAAGCATTATTCATTATCCTCATCAAAGCTATAAACCTATCTGACAAATAATGTTTTGTATTTAGGTATATTTAAAAATAGAATTCATCATATTTCTACACTACAAATTGCCCTATGAAAAGCAACGTCGTTGATGAGACTGATATAAATATACTATCCAAATTGATGCACGATGCAAAAATCACATACGCAGAAATAGGAAAACAACTTTTTATATCTGCAGGCACCGTGCATGTCCGAATTAAAAAAATGATTGAAGCCGGGATAATTTTAAATACCCAGATGCAAGTAAATTATACAAAACTGGGCTATGACATAACTGCTTTTTTAGGAATCTACTTGGAGAAAAGCAATCTATACGAAGAAGTATCTAAGCAGATAGGAATGATACCAGAGGTCGTAGAGGCACATTATACAACAGGTACCTATAGTATTTTCGCAAAGGTAATGGCTACAAGTACAGACCATCTACGTACAATCATTTCAGATAATATCCAGAAGATAGAGGGAATCCAGAGAACAGAGACTTTTATATCTCTACATAAAAGTATGGAGAGACCACTTACGTTAGTCTCTCCATAATATAAATTCCTTGCTTTTTTACTATATTCTAGACGCCTAGATAGTGCTTAAGCAACTTGCTTCTAGATGCAGATCTTAACTTGTTAATAGCTTTATCCTTAATTTGACGTACTCTTTCTCTTGTTAATCCGAATCTATCTCCGATGTCTTCAAGTGACATTGGGTGCTCTATTCCAATCCCGAAATAAAGCTTGATAACATCACATTGTCTCTCTGTAAGTGTATTTAGTGATCTTTCGATTTCTCTTCTTAAAGATTCAGAATACTCTAACTTGGAGTCAGTACCAGGAGTACCTATATTCTCTAATACATCTAATAGAGAATTGTCTTCTCCGTCCACAAATGGGGCATCCATTGATACATGTCTTGCGGCAACACCAAGTGTCGTTTCTACTTCATCAGCTGATATTTCAAGCAATTCAGCTAATTCATCCGAAGATGGCTCTCTCTCATACTCTTGCTCTAACTCTGAGAAAGCTCTGTTAATCTTGTTTAGTGACCCTACTTTATTAAGTGGTAATCTAACGATCCTAGATTGTTCTGCTAGGGCTTGCAAGATGGACTGTCTAATCCACCATACGGCATAAGAAATGAATTTGAAACCTCTAGTTTCATCGAAACGTTGAGCTGCTTTAATCAAACCTAGATTGCCTTCGTTTATCAGGTCACTAAGTGAAAGACCTTGATTCTGGTACTGTTTTGCTACCGAAACGACGAATCTAAGATTTGCTTTGGTTAATTTTTCTAAGGCGTCTTGGTCGCCGTCTTTAATTTTCTTGGCGAGATCGACCTCTTCTTCTGGAGTTAGAAGGTCTACTTTTCCAATTTCTTGTAAGTACTTTTCTAGGGATTGCGATTCACGGTTAGTAATCGACTTGGTAATCTTAAGCTGCCTCATCAACTAAGTTTTATTATTCTCAAATTAAGATGATCAAAAATATAACTATCTGAATCAATTAGCAATATGATAACAGCTTAGATAGATATATTGGAATGTAGGTACCATAAACAAAAAAAGTGCCTAAATAAATAACAATTATTGCCAGATGTTATGATATAATGTAGATATCATCTATATTTTCCGCCCCCACTGAGTGGAAAACCAAACAGTTATACTATAAAAATTAATTTAATGAGTAGGGTGAAAATTGAGATGGAATTTATTTTTAGAGCATCTCCTAGCATATTACATCAGTTTTTGACACTTCCAGAAAATCTAGTTCGCTGGTTCGCTGACGGTGTAGACATCAGTGACGATGTGTACACGTTCAGTTGGGAAGGTTCAGAAGAGACAGCAATGTTATTAGATGACATAGAAGAAGAACGTCTTCGCTTTAAATGGTTAGAATCTGGAGAAGAAAACGAATATTTCGAATTTCGAATGTACAAATCTGATATTACCAGACAGACCATATTAGAAATAACAGATTTCTGTGCCGATGACGAGGTAGATGAGCAACAGGACCTATGGACCACCCAGATTGAAGCACTTCATCTAGCTTGTGGGGGCTAATTAGATTGTTTAATTAAGCTTTAAAATAATCTATAAATGACGCTGGTTTATCCTGATTTAGCTGCACTCCTTTTGAGAGTTGGATTCGGTATGTATATGCTACTAGGTCATGGCATGAGCAAGCTAAAAATGCTTATGAGTGGTGAAGAAGTAAATTTTCCATCCATTCTAGGCATGTCTCCCTCATTGGGTCTTGGGTTTGCTGTATTTGCTGAGTTCCTTGCCTGTGTTTTAATAATCGTTGGTTATAAGACCAGACTTGCTGCATTACCTGTCATAATAACAATGATTGTCGCTGCATTTATGATACATGGAGGAGACCCATTCTTCATGAAGGATATACAAGAAGAAGCCTCAGGTTCAAAAGAACCAGCAATGCTATACTTAATCGGCTTTATTGCAATTTATCTCCTTGGGTCAGGAAAGTATTCAATTGATGATAAAATGGATAGCGTCCTATAGTTAATACACAGGCTTTCTATCAAAATGATGCTCAGCAGAGATGTGTCTAACCGTACCCGATTTACTTCTCATCACAATAGAATGAGTAATCGCACCCCACGGTCTAAATTGGACACCTTTTAGCAAAGATCCATCAGTAACACCTGTAGCTACAAATAATACATCGCCATTTGCTAATTCATTCATAGCATAGACTTTATTGATATCGTCTACTCCCATCTTTTTGGCTCTGACCTTATCAGCTTCATTCCTAGGGACCAATATTCCTTGAAAATCCCCTTTAATGCATTTCATAGCTGCAGCAGCAATTACCCCTTCTGGCGCTCCACCAGTACCTAACATCAAATCGATACCAGTATTAGGAAGAGCAGTAGCAATAGCAGCAGAAACATCACCATCTCCTATTAAATATATTCTTGCTCCTGCTTCTCTAACTTCACGTATAAGGTCTTCATGCCTAGGTCGGTCAAGAATAATCACAGTCAAATCTTCAATTTCGCAACGCTTTTTCTTGGCTAGTGTGCTCAAATTTGCTGTAGGAGAAGCATTTATATCCAAGATTTCTCGCCCAATAGGACCGACTGCTAACTTCTTCATGTAAATATCCGGAGCATTCAGAAGGCTTCCCTTGCCGCCTATAGCCATCACAGCTATGGCATTGTTTCCTCCATGAGCACATATCGTAGTACCTTCTAAAGGGTCTAATGCAATCTCTAACTCAGGTCCTTGACCTGAACCTACTTTTTCACCTATGTAGAGCATGGGTGCTTCATCTCTCTCGCCTTCGCCTATAACAACAGTACCATTGAATGAAATCGTATCTAACATCTTTCTCATGCCATCTACAGCCGCTTGGTCTGCGGCTTTTTCATCTCCTCTTCCCATCCATCTCGCTGAATTCAATGCGGCAATTTCAGTTACTCTAACAAATTCTAAGGCTAAATTTCTATTCATTAAGTTCCTATTCTACCGCTAAATTACATTCTTGTTTCAGGCTTGCAAAAAATAAAAAATCCGCTTGTCTAATTATTTCAGATTAGGGGCCTTTTATCTTTGGCTAATTATGATTGGTCGGCTTTCTCGAAATTGTCTTCTATAAATTTCTTTCCATCCCATTTTCCCAACCACTCACAATTATCTTTCTGTGTTTTTAAGTATTGTTTGTATGCATCTAATGCCTGCTTCTTATCTACCCTCTTAATGGTTATATTATTATTATATCCTTTCTTGATATTGAAATAATACATCCCTTTACCGAATTCGAATTTTTTAGTACGTGGTCTAGCCATGAAAAAAAAGTTTTAATCAAAAAATTTATAAGAATAGCTTCTTGAATCTAAAGCTAATATGAGGAGGAGTTAAATAACTTTCTACCCAACTATTTTAAACGTAAAAACAGAAATAAAATTTCAAAAACCAAGATTAATAAAAATAGTAAGCCATGCTTGCAAACAGCTAACCAATACTTTATTCTATTATTTTGCCTTTCTTGACGATAACCTTTGGCATGAGTCTCCCCTGGCGATACAGTAGTTCTCTATAATCACTTTCCTCAAACAATATAATATCCGCTAACTTTTGCGATTCTATTGTACCCCTATCAGTTAAATTTAGTGCTTTAGCAGCTCTAGATGTCAATCCTGAAAAGACTTCTGCATTAGACATTTTCTGAAAGGTCGCCATTATCGAGGCTTGGGTAAACAGGTCCCCCATCGGAGCAGAACCTGGATTCCAATCAGAAGCAATAGCCACTGTTCCTCCTGCATCCAAAATAGCTCTGCTTGGAGCAAAGTCACATCCTAATCCTATGCTCGCACCTGGCAGCACTACTGATACTACATCACTCTTAGCAAGCATTTCTATTTCATTATGACCGCTAGCCTCCAAGTGGTCCACACTTACAGCACCACTACGGATACCTAACTCAGACCCCCCTGGCGAAAACTGATCTGCGTGCAAAGTAATATCCATCCCCATATTCTTAGCTGCCTCCAGATAGGGGGTAATATTTTCAGCAGTATATGCTTCTTCCTCTATAAAGGCATCTATTCTGGACGCAAGATTTTCTGATCTGATCTGAGGAAGTAATTCATTTATTACTAATTGGAGATATTCTTTTGGCCTATCCTTGAACTCTCTTGGCACTATGTGTGCAGCAAGGCAAGTGGAAATTAAGTCTGCATTTAGTCTCTCGTTAGCCTTTTTAATCACTCTTAACATCTTAAGCTCGTTCTCCACATCCAAACCATAGCCTGATTTTACTTCTATAGTTGTGATGCCTCTTTTCAAGAGTAGATTAGCTCTTATCTCTAAATCAATAAGTAAATCCTTGGGGTCTGCAGCTCTCGTGGATGTTACAGTATCCCAAATTCCTCCACCATCCTTTGCTATTTCCAGGTATGTTTTTCCTGCTATACGCCATGCAAAATCTCGTGCTCTACTACCTGCAAAGCAGATATGTGTATGACAGTCTATAAAACCTGGCAACCCGATGAAATTGGTCTCCAGCTCTTTTACAGGCAGGTAGTTTAATTCTTTAGTAAGTCTTTCAAATGCATCTACAGTTTTTATGATACCATCTTTTATATGAATCGCAGCTCCAGTCAGCACCTCCAAGTGATTATCTGGAATAGCACCTTTACTCGGAAGATTACACATAGGAAGTAATTGAGTAAAGGGTCCTATTATATACTCAGTCATCTTGTGTCATAAGTTAGAATGGTAAATGCAATAAAAAAAACCTTCATTACAAATATAATGAAGGTTTCTTGTGACCGGTCTGGGGCTCGAACCCAGGACCCACGCCTTAAAAGGGCGTTGCTCTACCAACTGAGCTAACCGGTCAGGCATTTTTTAAAAAAAGTTGTGCAAAGATAGTTGCTATTTTAAAAAACGCAACTTAGTCAAGCTAAACTTTTTGAAAGATTCTAATCGCCTTATTCTTGCTCAGAACTGAGGGTCTTTTCTATTTCCTCCATAAATATAAAATCTATGGACTCCTCCACTGTAGGTATGATTTTAAAGATTGTTTCTAATCTTGAGATTTCAATCAATTTCTTGACACTTGGATGCGCTATACCGGTCAGTACGAAGGTACCTTGTTCATTCCACAATCTATTCGCAGTAAGAATTGCGCTCAACCCTGAACTATCTACATATTTGACATCTGTCAAATCAAGAATCAGGTTTTTCACTCCTTCATTACAAAGAAAGACAAATTCTGATTTCAAATCTGGCGCTATAAGCGAGTTAAGATTGTCCTCATTTAGTTGTAGGAGTGAATATTTCTCTTGTTTGTCTATTACGAACTTCATATTCAGTCGTTTTGACGTTGGTTCTTGAATTCCATTTAGGCGGGACAAAAGTAGTCCTTTGATTCAAGTTTTACATACAATCTGACATTTTTACTGTGAATGACGGCTTTATGCCGCTTTTATTATCAGGATTGATGTTGTTGGATACATAGTTGTTAACTAATACTGACAGGATGTCTGACTCTAGAGAGTGGAATAGTTTTTACAGTATTTTATTATTACAAATTACATTTCATATTAAATCTACTTATAATATTAATTTTGAAGCATTGGACTGAGGAGTTAATCTTTTGTAAAAGCTAGGTTCTTAAGATACCAATTGATGATATGAATGTTTATAGGAGTAAATTAGTGATATGGACAGCAAATTTTCACCAAAGGTCAAAAAAATAATTTCCCTTAGTAGGGATGAGGCCATCAGATTAGGCAATGATTTCATTGGGACTGAACATCTCATGCTAGGCATGATTAAGGATAAAGAAAGTCTTGCTATTAAAGTATTAGATTCTTTAGATGTGGATCTTTATGAACTTAAATACAAGATTGAATCTTCCGTTCAAAACAAGAGAGGTGCTGACTCCATGCTCAATGTTGGTAGCATTCCTTTGAACAAACATGCGGAAAAGGCACTAAAGGTTTCATTCCTAGAGGCAAAGTCTATGAAGCAAGCAGAGATTAATCCTGAACATATTATGCTTTCCATTCTTAAAATGAATGACAACCCAACGACGAAAATTATGGATGAATTTGAGATTGATTACGCTATCTATAAGAACGAACTAGAATATGTAAATCAGGAAGACTCTACCAATTACTCAGATATTGTCTCATCTAGCGATTCGGATTTACCTTTAGACGAAGAAAGGGATGAATCTTTATCCAGAAGGAAAGGAAACAGCAAATCTAGAACTCCAGTGCTGGATAATTTCGGTAGAGATGTCACCAAATTAGCTGAGGAAAATAAGCTTGACCCCATTATTGGTCGAGAAACTGAAATAGAAAGAGTATCACAAATTCTCAGCAGGAGAAAGAAAAACAACCCTATTCTAATAGGAGAACCTGGTGTGGGTAAAACAGCTATAGCTGAAGGTCTGGCACTTAGGATAATCCAAAAAAGAGTCAGCAGAACACTCTTTGATAAAAGAATAGTAATGCTAGATTTAGCAGCTTTAGTTGCAGGAACGAAATATAGAGGTCAGTTTGAGGAAAGGATGAAGGCTATAATGAATGAACTTGAGAAAACAAGGGATGTTATAGTTTTTATAGATGAGATACATACTATCGTGGGCGCAGGTGGCGCCACAGGATCTCTCGATGCCTCAAACATCTTTAAACCAGCATTGGCTAGAGGAGAATTACAAGTCATCGGAGCATCTACACTCGATGAATATCGACAATATATAGAGAAAGATGGGGCTTTGGACAGAAGATTCCAAAAAGTGCTTGTAGAACCACCTTCTCCAGAAGAAGCTGTTCATATTCTTCAGAATATAAAACCGAAATACGAAGATTTTCACAATGTCATGTATTCTGATGAAGCTGTAAAAGCTTGTGTAAAACTTAGTAACAGATATATCACAGATCGATTCTTACCAGATAAAGCGATAGATGTTTTGGATGAAGTAGGTGCCAGAACACATCTCAAGAACATCCATGTCCCTAAACATATAGAAGATATGGAGGCCAAGATAGAGGACGTCAAAGGACTTAAGAATCAGGCTGTTAAAAATCAGCAATATGAAAAAGCTGCTGACCTCAGAGATCAAGAATCTAAACTCATCAAGAAACTGGATCAGGACAAAAAGACTTGGGAAGCAGAGTCAAAAGAGGCTAAATATCCAGTGAATGAAGATGACATTGCTGAGGTGGTGGCTATGATGACAGGAATTCCAGTTACCAAAGTAGCCCAAAAAGAGAATAAGAAATTGGTGGGTATGGGTGATAGCCTCAAAAAACATATTATTGGACAAGATGGAGCTGTAGACAAAATCACTAAAGCAATTCAAAGAAATAGACTAGGATTAAAAGATCCTTCTAAACCTATTGGAACATTTATTTTCTTAGGACCCACTGGAGTAGGCAAAACAGAGTTAGCGAAAGCATTAGCTAAAAATGTTTTTGATTCTGAGGATGCGTTGATAAGAGTTGACATGACGGAGTATATGGAAAAATTCTCATTAAGTAGATTAATTGGCGCCCCTCCAGGATATGTAGGATATGAGGAAGGTGGTCAATTGACTGAGAGGGTTAGAAGAAAACCATACTCAGTTATACTGCTTGATGAAATAGAAAAAGCGCATCCAGACATTTACAATGTCTTATTGCAGGTATTCGATGATGGTATGCTGACAGATGGACTTGGAAGAAAAGTGGATTTTAAGAATACCCTGATTATAATGACATCCAATATAGGCGCTAGACAACTTAAAGACTTTGGTACTGGCGTTGGGTTCAACACTCAAGCCAGGGCGGAATCTGCAGATGCGGATTCTAAAGGTATCATAGAGAAAGCGCTTAAAAAAACCTTCTCGCCAGAATTTCTAAATAGAATAGATGATGTCATCATATTCAATAGTTTAGAACAAGATCACATCTTCAAGATAATTGATATTACATTGAAAGATTTGTACAAAAGATTGGAAGATATAGGCTATAAACTCAGTTTATCACCAGCTGCCAAGAAGTTTGTTGCCGAGAAAGGATTTGATCCTCAATTCGGTGCTAGACCACTTAATCGGGCTATACAAAAGTATATAGAAGACCCATTAGCTGAGTTTATCTTGAATGAAAGTCCTGCCGAGGGTGCTGAATTTAAAGCTGTTATCAATAAGAGCAAGGATGCATTAATCATAAAATCTAGTACAGCGATAGAGCCTGAAGATGTAAAATAAATGCCATGATTCAGATGTTCTATCTGTCAAGCACTATATTTGATACATACAAAACGAAAATTTAGTTTCTAACAAAACATAACCATTTGGCGAAAAGAAGATCATTTCACAAAAAACCTCAACCAAAATTTAATTACAGAACTAATGATGGGATAAACGTCCCTAAAATCAGATTGGTTGGTGATAATTTTGCAGAAATAAGTGAAGCCGCAGGAAGAACTATTGAAAGTGGGGTATTTAACACTAGAGAAGCAATAAAATGGGCAGAAGAAATGGAAATGGACCTTATCGAGATAAGTCCTAAAGCCGACCCACCTGTTGCCAAAATCGAAGACTACAACAAATTCCTATACCTAAAGAAGAAAAAGGAAAAGGAAATAAAAACTAAAACCGTCAAAACGGTCATCAAAGAAATCCGATTTGGTCCTAATACGGATGATCATGATTTCAATTTCAAACTCAAGCATGCTCAAAAATTCTTAAGCGAAGGCTCTAAAGTCAAAGCTTATGTTCATTTCAGAGGCAGAACTATTGTTTTCAAAGACAGAGGACAGCTACTTCTTCTCAAATTTATAAATGAATTAGCTGATTATGGCGCTGCTGAAGAATTACCAAAAATGGAAGGCAGAAGGATGATTGTGATGATCTCTCCAAGCAAGAAATCAAAGAAATAGTCCTTAATAGGTAAAATAAGGGTGAAATATATCTAGGTATTGCGTGATTTATATCAGATAATAGCCTACTTTTGCGCACTTAAAATTGCATACAGTTATGCCTAAAATGAAAACACATTCAAGTGCAAAGAAGAGATTCAAAGTGACTGGTTCTGGAAAAGTTAAAAGATTCCAGTCAGGCACGAGGCACTTGCTAAGAAAAAAGTCAAAGAAAGCCAAGCTGAATCTGAATGGTTCTACGCTAGTTTCTGAAGCAGATACGCCAAGAATATTAAACTTGCTTTGCAAGAAGTAATCAAAAACAATTATTTGAACTGAGAGTTGAGGCCAAGAACGCTGTTCCCTTAACCTCATAAAATAACATAATATGCCAAGGTCAGTCAACGCAGTCGCCTCCAGAAGACGGCGAAAAAAAATACTTAAAGCCGCTAAAGGTTATTTCGGAGCTAGAAGCAATGTATATACTGTTGCGAAGAACGCAGTAGAAAGAGCAATGCAATATGCTTACCGAGATAGAAGAAATAAGAAAAGAGCATTCAGAAGATTATGGATAGCTAGAATAAATGCGGCCTCAAGACAAGAAGGAATATCTTATTCTAAATTTATGCATGGTCTTAAGAAAGCAGATATACAGTTAAATAGAAAAGTACTTGCAGACTTAGCGCTTAATGAGCCTGGTGCATTCAAATCTATTGTAGCTAAGGTCAAGTAATAAATCGCTACTAAAAGCTCAAAATTTACGATATATAAAGCTCCACTTTCAGTGGGGCTTTTCTTTTTGTATATGGTGAACAGAATTTAGCTATTGTCTAATGGCAACGACAGCATCCAATCTAGAGGCTAGATAAGCAGGTATAATCCCAGAAAATATTCCAACGCAAACCGAGATCATCAAACCTGTGAAAGCATTTTTAAATGTAAGCTGCATCTTGAAGTCTAAAAATGATGAAATTAACTGTATCACTCCATATGATACCAATAGGCCTATACAGCCTCCTATGATGCAAAGCACTATTGCTTCTATCAAAAATTCAGTTAGGATGACATATTTCTTTGCACCCAATGCCTTTTTGATACCTATAATATTTGTTCTCTCCTTCACAGATACAAACATGATATTAGCTACACTAAACATTCCTACTATAAGTGCGAATCCTCCTATAAATAAGCCTGCCCTGTTCATAACACTAAAAAACCCATCCAGTACTTTATTAAGAGATGATAACTCCATCAATGAGAAATTGTCCTTGTCCTTAGGCCGTAGTCTACGATGGGACCTGAGTATACCAGTTAGTTCACCCTTGAGATCTTCGTTATCTACCCCTTCTTTACCTCTGACTACTAACGATTCATCTATCCCCTTTCCATCTTTGATATTCATAAATCTTCGAGCATTTGTCAAAGAAATCCAGATTACATCATCAAAATTCATGAAATTGAACATGCTCTCCCCTTCTTCCTTCAGCACTCCAATGATGTCATAATTCTGACCAAACAGCTTTACTTGCTTTCCTATAGGGTCAATATTATTCTGGAACAATTCTCTTGCAGTGATATTTCCTAGAATAATCTTATTCGCTCCAGAATTAAACTCTGATCTAGTAAAGTACCTACCCTTTTCTAAATCAAGGCTCTGGATATCCTGAAAATCATAAGAGCTGCCCATAACGAAAACGTCGGATACCGAACTTGATTTATACTTTACAGTCTTACCTCCACTGAAAACGGTGTAGGCCAGTTTGTCGGCCAATTTCGATTTTTCCTTTATGGCTTCGAAATCTTTAAAGTCTGGATCTGGTCTTTTTAAGTATTTGAAGTAATTATTCTCCCAATCTTCATTCCAAGGAAATTTCTCTACATATACAACCCCAGTACCTATCTCAGATAGCCCTTCCATCACATTGTCTTTAAGGGAATCCACAGCAGACTTGACTGAAATGATACAAAATATGCCAATCGTGATACCTACCAAGGACAAAAAAGTCCTAAGCTTATTAGCGACCATGGAGCCAAAAGCCTGGCGAATACTCTCAACGATTATTTTGAAAATCATTATCACACTACAAATTATACAAATTCGATTGAGCTCAGCACTTTTATAGACCAACGTTTGCTAAATGCCTTTGAAAAACCATTCTCATATATAGTTGGTAACTACCCCATTTTTTTCCTTCTAAAATGTATAATTTTGCGCACTCTTAAAAAATGAAGTATATATATGAAGACTAAGTTATCCACATTCGCCTTTGATTTACCAGAAAAGCTAATTGCCAAGTATCCAGCAGAAGTTAGAGATGAGTCTAGGCTTATGATTGTGCATAAAGATTCAGGGAAAATAGAGCATAAGGTCTTTAAGGATGTTTTAGACTATTTTGAAGAAGATGATACTATGATCTTCAATAATACCAAAGTCTTCCCAGCTCGATTATTCGGTAAGAAAGAAAAAACTGGCGCTCAGATAGAAGTCTTCTTATTGAGAGAACTCAATAAAGAATCAAGACTGTGGGATGTATTAGTAGATCCTGCAAGAAAGATAAGAGTAGGTAATAAGCTTTATTTTGCCGATAAGGAAGATAACGAGCTACTTGTGGCTGAGGTGGTAGATAATACGACGTCCCGAGGAAGAACAATCAGATTCTTTTTTGAAGGAACAGATGAAGAATACCATGCGATTCTTCGAACTTTAGGCAACACACCACTTCCTAAGTATATCAATAGAGACCCAGAAGCTATAGATATAGAAAGATATCAGACAGTCTATGCAGATAAGGTTGGTGCTGTGGCGGCTCCTACTGCAGGGCTACACTTCAGTAAAACATTGCTTAAAAAGCTTGAAATCAAAGGAGTTAACCTTCCGAAAATTACACTTCATGTAGGTCTGGGAACATTTAGAGAGATAGAAGTCGAAGATTTATCTAAACATAAGATGGAGGCTGAATATTTCGCAATAACTGGTGATGCAGCAAAAGTTATCAATAAAACTATTGAAAAAAAGAGAAGAATTTGCAGCATTGGCACAACCTCTATGAGAACAATAGAGTCCGCAGTATCTGCTACAGGATATCTGAAAGAAGCCGAGGGTTGGACAAATGTCTTTATTTATCATCCGCATGAATTCAGTATAGCCAATAGCATGTTAACGAACTTTCACTTGCCGAAATCTTCACTAGTAATCATGGTGGCAGCCTTTGCTGGCCACGATCTTATTATGGACGCTTATCAGGAAGCTATCAAAGAAAAGTATAGATTTTTCAGCTATGGAGATGCTATGCTAATAATTTAATCCTTTCTGGGAATCTTTTACCCATCTGTCTAGTTATTCATTTTGTTGAAATCACTTAAATGTAAGTTAGTCTTACAGATTTTGAATAAGATGCTGAAAAATAGAGTTTTATACATATAATTCATTTTGATATATTCATATCCTCTATTTTTCAGATTTTTTTACATTTGTGTGAATTTTTAGCAGCTTGAAAAACTTTTTTTTCTTTTAAATTATAGATAAATGTATTGGACTTTAGAATTAGCACATCATTTGGAAGATGCCCCGTGGCCTGCTACAAGAGATGAACTGATAGACTATGCTATAAGGACTTGTGCACCTCCTGAGGTTGTAGAAAACTTACAGGAAATGGAAGATGAAGGGGATTCCTACGAAAACATGGTCGAGATCTGGCCAGACTTTCCAAGGAAAGATGATTTCCTCTTTAATGAAGATGAATACTAAAATCTAAATTCAAAGCTTCCAATCGAAAGCTTCCTTTATTGGATTATTTATTTGTATTGATTACAAATACACCAATAAGCATAATAGCCGCAGCAACAATAGAAAGGAATGGAACAAGTTCTCCATTGAATTGATACCCCAAATACATAGCAATAATTGGATTCACATAAGTATTTGTTGCTACCTTTTCTGTGGACACATTTCTCAGCAAGAAATTGAAGGCTGTAAATGCTACTACTGAGCCAAAAACGATTAGATATGAAAGTGAGGCCCATGTTTTTGTGGTCCATAGTGAAACGCTTTCATTTTGCTCTCCAAGAATGAAACTGATGACTAAGGTCGTCACACCTCCAGAAAACATTTGAATAGTGGAATTAGTCCAATGGCTGTCTGGTAATTCTGCTTTACTTACGAATATAGACCCACCACCCCAGGCAATCATAGAAAGAAAAATAACTAATACACCAACCCACTGATTTGGCGTACTTATTATTTCTTTCTGTGATACCAATATGGCCATACCCCCCATGCCGATGGCAATACCCATAAAGGCTTGTAAAGAAGGTCTCTTGGAATTGATTACCCACATCATCAAGACAATTACTAAAGGTTCGGCAGATATTATAAGTGCTGTCAACCCAGTATCTAGATAATTCAGTGACCATATGGCTCCACCCGTCCCTAGACCCATAAAGACAAAGCCAGCTATTAAGGCATTTTTGATTTTGCTCCATTCAGGTAATTTGGGAGAGAATAGTACCAGATTAAGACCGAGCGCTAAAAGAGCTGCACAGATATATCTGATGCCACATAATCTGAAAGCTGGCACTTGTTCTAAAACATAGTCTGATGCCAGATACGTAGAACCCCAAACTACGTAGATGATGAAAAAAGAGAAAATTATTAGACTTTTATTGGTATCTGGGCTCATGAGGGGCAAATATTGGTGAGAATTATTCTTAGTCAATATAAATGACAAATAATTGTCATTTTGTATAGGTTTAAACCTTAATTTCGCTGAATCATTGGAACAGTTATTGATTTTAAAGTTGGTGACGTGACTTGGAACATTTTTCAAGTCAAAAAAACAAGTTCTGTTAGCCTTCCTTAAATATTCCACGTATTGCTATTAAGTAAGCGCATAAACTAAATTATTATGCACCACAAAGAAGTAAAGAAGGTTTTATATATCGAGGATAATATAGCTGATATTAAATTATTTGAAGAAGCTGTGTCATTCAATGATTTGTCAATCAAACTTGAATATGTTACTGATGGCCAAGAAATGCTCAACTACTTTGAGGCCTCAAAAAAAGCGCACTATAGAGATTTACCGGATTTGATTATATCTGATTTAAATCTACCTAAAATTAGTGGTCAGCAAGTCATATCAGTGATTAAAGCAGATCTGGTCTTCAAAAAAATTCCTGTTATTGTTTTTTCTACTTCGAAACTGAAAAGTGACATAGAGAAATGCTATGAGTATGGAGCAAATGCATACTTATCAAAGCCAGTTGACATTGATAAAATATTTGAATTGGTAGAACTGATAGATAAGTTTTGGCTGAGGAACTGTCTTTTGATAAAAAGTCCTGGCTCAGCTGAGGTTAATATCCAAACCTCTTACTAAATCTTCATTCAGTCTTCAAAATTCTTCTTATAGTTTTAAGATAGTAGATATACCTTTTGGTCTGTTTATTATAAATTCCTTGGTGGTCAAAAGTATCTACTCTTACCTGACCATGGACATGGATAATCTGATTATCAGCCAGAATCATACCTACATGATGTATCTCTTGGCTTCCATCATGAAAAAAAGCTAAATCTCCTACTTTAGAATGATTTGCAAATCCGATATCTACACCATGCATAGATTGTTCTTGGACAAATCTTGGAAGCTTGTAACCTATCATTTTGTAGGCTATTTGCATCAGCCCAGGACCGTCTATTCCCATAATGGAACGTCCACCTTCAAGATGTGGACAATGGATATATCTACTTACAATTGTAGACAAGAGTTTGTCTAATTCCATTTTGTGCCCCAGCTGTATTATTTGTCCACTATACCGAAAATTGGAAAATGGCATTTTGACATTAAGTCCATCGCACTTCCCCAGATCAGAACCTAGTGAAATAGGAAAGGTAATGTCTTTAGAACTAAGACTTTGAAAGTGGTCTAATGCGAATACTTTGCCATTGACAATCTTTTTAAGACGTGCTTCTCTTAGTACATAGAATTGTTTGGCATCTATCCAGCCAATAATTTTATCCCACTGGCTTTCTACTCTATACCAGTCCTTGCTCTTCTTAGATAGGATAGTCACATATTCTCCAAATAGCACTTGACTGATGAGAATAGCATTATGTGCTGGAAATCTTCTAAGACTGGCAACACTAACTTTGCATATAGCTATATCACTTAATTTTGGCCTTCCCACTCTAGTTAGGTATTGAGGCGAATTTACAACGATTGTACAGTATCTAACCCTATCTCTCACAGAATAATAGTCATTATTTAGAGTTTAATAGGCATATAGAACAACCAGCATGTATGACAATAATTGTAAATTTACGTGATGATTAAAAAGTGCATTTTATTACTACTATTCATTGCCAGCATTGGCAGCATTCATGCTCAGGATGAGCATTTCTCTCAGTTTTATGCGCTTCCTATGCACTTAAATCCTTCCCTCACTGGAGCATATCAAGGGACCTATCGTATTGGCGCTATTTACAGAAATCAATGGAATAATGCCTTGGCCTCTGGTTATAGAACGATAGCTGCAGGGGGTGATACAAGCATAGATTTTAGGTTGGATAAGAAAAACCAACCTAATAAAATTGGCGTAGGCATCTTGTTTACTAATGATGAGTTTAATGCTTTACAGTTCAGCAATTCTAAATTAGCAGCTTTCGCTTCTTTCCAAAAAAGATTAGGCGATAAAAATCCGTCATATCTAGGTGCTGGAATACAGTTAGGGGTAGTCCAGCATAATGTCAACTATGATAATCTTACCTTTCAAGACCAATTCAACCAGATAGACAATTTCGATGGTTTCACAGATGAACTATTGCCACCAAATAATTTTGGGACGTTGGACGTCTCAGTAGGTATTAATTATTCTTTGCAATTACCAAATACTTCTTTTTATATAGGTGTGGCTTCACATCATATCAATGAGCCTTCATTTTCTTTCTTCAACAACCTCCAACTACCTAACCCAACAACTGACATAAGTCAGAATTTAAACTCAAGATTCGTAGGGCATTTCAGTGTAGACCAAAAAATAAACTACAATCTTTTCTTCCAACCTAGAGCAGTGTATCAGCAACAGGGGCCTCACAATCAACTTGACATAGGGACCAACTTCGAATACATCCTCAAGTCTCGAACCAGCGCCATCATATTTGGTCTTTGGCTTACTGGAGTCAATGATTTAGACAATTTGCACTTGGAGAGTATTACGCCATTGCTTGGCCTTAGACAAGACAATTTCATTTTTGGTTTTACATATGAAATCCATACTCAGGATGTAGGTGACCCTAACTTTGGTTTTAACACGTTTGAATTCTCTATTAGGTTTAGTGGAGAAGCGACAACCGATAGGGCTTTCTGTCCTACTTTTTAGTGTTCTCAATTGTGAGCATTAGAATTTTGTTATTATCGTCTTTGGTAAATAAAATGTGTAATCATGCCTAGATTTATTTTACTTGTTACCCTAATCATAGTCATTCTTGGCGGTTGCATCCAGCAGCCTAATTCATTTCCTAAGTTACCTCCTGGTGAATGGAGAGGCGTCTTAAAACTCACAGATCCAGAAGTGGGTCAATTACTTGATTCCGAAGAAAAAGTGAAGGACTATTTTGAATTGCCCTTTAATCTTGAGGTAACATATGTAGGAGATAACATGCAGGTCTACCTTGTAAATGGTACAGAAAAAATTCCCATAGAAAATGTCCAGTATGGAAGAGACCCTGCTACGGCAAAGGATACGATTAAGTTTGACATGACAGCCTTTGATACTGCAATGGAAGGATTTTATGAAGAGAACTTTATTGAAGGTTATTGGATAGTTAACTATAAAGAAGGTTATAAGATTCCTTTCTTGGCTCAATATGGACAGAATCATCGATTCCTAACACACCCCGAGCCAGATACAGAAAATTTCGATGGTAAGTGGAAGGTAATGTTTGAGTATGATTCCGATGATGCTTACCCAGCCATAGCAGAATTTCATCAGGACGGCAATCAACTTAATGGCACATTTCTAACTGAAACAGGTGATTATCGCTATTTAGCTGGTAATGCTTTTGGGGACAAATTAAGATTGAGTGTTTTTGATGGATCTCATGCATTTCTCTTTAGAGGTTCGCTACAGTCAGATACTATAATTGGAGAATTTAGAAGTGGCAAGCATTACAAAAGCAAATGGTATGCTGTTAGAGATGATGCATTTATGTTGACTGATGCATATAATATGACGGCACAAGTCAAATCTGAGGAAGTGACCTTCACTTTTCCAAATACAAAAGGAGAAGAGGTAACACTTTCAAAACCAGGTGAAGGTGGCCAAATAAAGATTTTATCCATTATGGGAACATGGTGCCCAAACTGCAAGGATGAGGTCATTTATCTCAAAGAGCTACAGGAAAAATATGGTAGTCAATTAGAGCTGTACACCATAGCTTACGAAAGATACAGAGATGAGCAAAAAGCTATGGATGCACTTATCCGCTATAAAGAAGTTTCGGGTATGGATTGGTCTACCCTCCTAGGCGGGTACGCAGATAAAACAGAAACAACTGAATCTCTTCCATTTCTCACAAAAATATATTCATATCCCACTATGGTAATAATGGATAACAATAATAAGATTAGACACATACACACAGGGTTCAATGGCCCAGCAACATCTAAATATGAGTCTTTCAAAAAAGATATGAAACTTCATTTAGAGGATATACTCGCAGAATAAAATATATGAAATCCAAGGTAGTTCTAATCACAGGTGCAACAGCAGGTATAGGAAAAGCAACAGCCAGGGAATTTGCTAAAAGAGGGCATCACCTTGTAATCACAGGAAGGCGTAAAGAACGTCTCCAAGAAGTAGCCAATAAGTTAGCTCAGAAATATGCTGTAAAAGTTCTACCCATAGCATTCGATGTGAGAGACTTAGCTGCGGTAAAGAAAGCTCTAAAACAGCATAAGCCTACAATTAAAAGAGTGGACGTACTTGTCAATAATGCCGGACTTGCTAAGGGTTTTGGCCCTATACACGAAGGGGACATTGAAGATTGGGAGATAATGATAGACACCAATATGAAAGGCTTGCTTTATATGACCAGACTTGTATCTCCAATGATGGTAAAAGCCAAGAAAGGGCATATAATAAATGTAGCCTCCATCGCTGGCAAACAAGTTTACCCTAATGGCAATGTGTATTGCGCAACTAAGCATGCTGTAGATGCACTTACCAAAGCTATGAGAATAGACTTACATCACCATGGAATCAGGGTGGGTCAAGTTGCCCCAGGTCATGTGGAGCAGACTGAGTTTGCACTTGTTAGATATAATGGAGATGCGGAGAAAGCTAAAATCTACGAAGACTTCACACCTGTCAATTCCAAAGATATAGCTAAGATTATATACTTCATGGTGTCACAGCCAACCCACGTCAATATTCAAGATATTCTGGTAATGGGTTCACAGCAAGCAAGCAGTACCATCGTACATAGAAAAGGACGCATCTAAATCGACCCTTATAGCTCGCTAAAGAAATTTTTAAGATCAGTAGCATTTTCTGGCTTGAGTCTTCCACTTAGAATGAGCCGGACTTCCCTTCTTCTCAGAGCGCTCTCAAACAACTTCTTTTGCTCATTAGTAACTGCTCTGAGAGGCGGCACTTTTATTGGCTTTCTCGTCTTTTTATCCAGTGCCACAAAGGTCATATAAGCATGATTAGATTGGGTGGTATTGTTGCCAGTTATATCAGAGACAGCGACTTCCATATAAACTTCCACAGAAGTATTAAATGCTCTAGTTACAAATGCTGTCAATTGTATTACATCTCCTACATTGATAGGCGCATTGAAGGAAACGTGATCCACTGAAGCAGTTACTACATGAGCTTCACAGTGTTTGGAAGCACAGACCCCGCCAGCAATGTCCATCCATCTCATTAGGTTGCCTCCCATCAAGTTCCCTAGTGGATTAGCATCATTGGGCATAATCAATTCAGTCATTATTGTCTTGCTGTCCTCTGCTAATTTTTCCTTCATATTGTTTTCAAATAACTAATAATTGTAGTTGAAATAGCTCAACGCAAATCTTTTTCAATTTCATTTCTAGCTCAAACATATCAATTTCTTCTCCGAGTAAGGATGAAATACTAGTAACAGATTTGTTAGGGTCTTGAATCCCACATGGTACTATCATATTAAAATTGTCCAAATTGGTATTCACATTCAGCCCGAAACCATGCATACTCACCCATCTACTTAAATGGATGCCAATCGCACATACCTTCAATTGTTTAGATTTATTAAGGACCCAAACACCAGTAAAGTCCTCTAACCGTTGCCCAATTATTTTATATTCGGCCAGTAGCCTGATAATAACTTCCTCGATTGTCTTTACATATTTATGAACATCACGGTACAAAAGTTCTAGGTCCAAGATAAGGTAGCCAGTAAACTGTCCTGGACCATGATAGGTGATATCTCCCCCTCTATTGATTTTGAAGAATTCCACATTCTTTGCAGATGCTTCTTCCTCCGAGATCAATAAGTGACTCCGTTTTCCTGATTTCCCAAGTGTAAATACTGGTTTATGCTCGCACAAAATCAGATGATTTATAGGTTTAGACCAGCCACTGCCTTTCATATCATTGCGTTTCTGCATCTTCAGTCTATTATGAAGAACCATCTGAAAATCCCATATATCTTGGTAGCTGGTTGCCTTGAGTGTATGATATTGTGTTACTAACCCTGTCATTACCGCAAAGTTATAGCAGTCCTATAAGAAAGGCTTGGTAAAAGTACAAAGTCGGACATATGCCACGTTTTTTCCTTTTCCTGCATTGAGATTTGATATTTGCACTTCTTTTCTCTTCTAGATGGTTTTAAATAAGCGCAGATAAACGGCATTTAAGCATTTTAAAGATATTTTAAGACATAATTGGTTTAACGGTTTTCTTTCTTTGACAAATAATAGGTAGAAGTTGTAAATTCGCATTATTATTTTCTGTAATATGTAACTATCAGATAATCACCTTCCTGAATGTCCAAAGTAGACATAGAGGTCTAATTTTGGGTTGATTCTTCTGATGAGTCTTTTTTAACAACTTTTTTAGAGACTTATAGCGGCGTTTATAGATAAATAAACGTATCCATTATAGATTGAAAGCTGAACCTATCATTCAATTTAATTCACAACTAACGAGAATTAAGCTCAATTTTTTTTAAAAATTCAAAAATGAAACAAGTTTTACTTCATTTGATTTCTAGTATTTGCATTGTAGCTTTCACTGCTAGCGCAGTTGGAGCCCAATGTCTCACTGCACCTGTTATCGCATGTCCTTCGACATATTTAGGTTGCCCAAATGACAATTTGGACCCTGTAAATACAGGAACAGCAACGGCAACGCCAGGTGATGCATTCTGTCCTACTCCAACACTGACTTTCAGTGATGAAGTAATAACAGACACCCCTTGCCAAAAGACAATACATAGAACTTGGGAGGCATCATATCCTCCAGGATCAGCTAGTGTAAAATTACACTCGACATGTCAGCAAACTCTATTGTTAGAGGACATAGCTGCCCCAATGATTAGTAATTGCCCTAGTAATATAAGCGTTGATTTAGCCAATAACTGTAGCGGAATCGTTACATGGGCTATTCCTACAGCTGCAGATGACTGTGGTTTAGCATTTTTTACAACGACACATTTTAGTGGTACCTCATTTCCTCTAGGGAACACCACTGTAACATATACTGCACAAGATATGTGTGGTATGCAAACGACTTGTTCGTTTAATGTTAATGTGTTTGGATCTTGCTGTACAGGACCATCTATCTCTTGCCCTAGTAATTTTATTTCTTGCCCAGGTAGTAGTTTAGATCCTGCTAACACAGGAATGGCTATAGCTACTGTTCCTGATGCATCTTGTTCGGCAGCAACAGTGACATTTAATGATGTAACAATATCTAACAATGGAGCTTGTGGAATGAGTATACAAAGAACATGGACGGCATCTGATGGTAGTTCTTCAGTGTCTTGTGTGCAGACAGTATCTAATCTAGATAGTCAGATACCAGTGATATCTAACATTCCTTCAGATATGGTAATAACTGGAACAGGAACTGGATGTAGTGTAGTTGCTGTTTGGACAGAACCAACTGCTACTGACAACTGTGGTCTTGCTTCATTCACATCTACTAATCAGAGTGGTACTGCGTTCCCTTCTGGGTCTACGCTGGTTACTTATACTGCAGTAGATAATTGTGGTAACCAAACAACTGCAGCATTCCAGGTTACTGTGAATTGTTCTTCACCGTGCTCAAATCCTATAATCTCATGTCCAACAGCGTATACAGCCTGTCCTACTTCTGTAGTACCATCTACAGCGATAGCTGGTATGGCGACAGCAACAGCAAGTTCTGGATGTACTTCTGGTACACCGTCTATAACATTTAATGATGTTATCAATTCTTCTGGGCCTTGTTCTGGACAACAACAGATATTAAGAACATTTACGGCTACAGATGCAGGTAACAGTAATCTAACCGCATCTTGCACGCAAACTATAAATCTAATAGATAATGTATCTCCTTCCATTTTCAATGTACCATCGAACATATCTGTTTCTGGCACTGGAACTGGATGTCAGGTACCTGTAACATGGTCAGTACCTCAATCAACAGATAACTGTGGGGTGGCTTCATTTACATCTAATATACTACCAGGTGCATTGTTTTCATCTGGTACTTCTACGGTCATCTATACATCTGTAGACAACTGTGGAAATTCTAATACAGCATCATTTACAGTAACGGTGAATTGCAGTGTACCTACTTGTAGTACACCACCATCCATAAGTTGCCCGTCAAGCTATACCGCTTGTCCAACTACTGGACAAATCTCACCTAGTGTAGCTGGTTCAGCTGTTGCAACTGGTGCTGGTGGTCCTTGTGGTATTCCGACTGTAGAGTTTTTCGATGTTGTATCTAATTCAGGCTCATGTAATGGGTCAAGAGTAATACAAAGAACATGGAGAGCAACCGACCCTGGATCTGGCTTGCAAAGCTCATGTATCCAGTCAATAAACTTAGTAGATAATACACCACCATTCTTTACAACCAATTGTCCTTCGGCAATCGTATTGACTGGTAATGGTTCAAATTGCTCAGTGGCAGCAACATTTAATGCGCCGACTGCAAATGACAACTGTTCTTCCGTAAATATTTCAGCTACCTCTAATGGTCAACCAGTTGGTAGTGGTTCCATATTTAGCCAAGGAACTCACTTAGTAACATATACAGCTAGTGATGCCTGTGGAAATGCAGCTACTTGTGCATTTAATGTAACAGTTAACTGTCAGGCATGTGTAACAAATCCATTTATCTCTTGCCCACCAGCTGCAAGTGTATGTATTGGATCATCGACTTCTCCATCTCTAGTAGGTGTGGCGTCTGCAACTGCTGGTGCATTCTGTCCTTCACCTAATGTGACTTTTGCAGATGTAACTACCTCTTCAGGACCATGCGCTGGAGCGCAGGTTATACAGAGAACATGGACAGCTACTGTACCTAATCAGACTAATCTTTCTGCATCATGTATACAAGTAATAACGATTGCAGATCTAGAGCAGCCTCAGATATTTAATTGTCCTAGCAACATAACAGTTACCAGTACAAGTAGCCCAGTAACTTGGGTAATGCCAACTGCAACTGATAATTGTGGCATCAATCAAATTACAGCGACACAACAGTCTGGGTCTACTTTCCCTAGTGGCACTACTATTGTTACAATTACAGCTAGAGATAATTGTAATAACGCAGCAAGCTGTTCATTTAACGTAACTGTAAATGCCCCTCAAGGTGGATTTTCAAGCTGTCCTAATGACATAGTAATACAATGTAATGGAAGTACAGGGTCAGTTGTCACATGGCCAATACCACAATATAATGGTGCTTGTGGTCAATGTGATGGTGGTGCATTTATACCAGGATTTATCTATATGGGATCATTGAACGGAAGTCAATATTACTGTTCATTATCACCTGAAACTTGGCCTACAGCTAAAGCTATAGCAGAAAGTAACGGTGGTTTCTTAGCGGATATAACAAGTCCTGAAGAGAATACTTTCCTAGCTAATCAGTTAACTATTCAATCTGCATGGATTGGACTGAGTGATTACAATAATGAAGGCACATTTGAATGGTGTAGTGGAGCTCCAGTATCTTATACAAACTGGTTTGCTGGTCAACCTAATAACTTCAATGGAGATCAAGATTTTGTAGAATTACTATATGATGGTCAATGGAACGATCAGTTTAGTTCTTACAAATTAGAATACATCATGGAGATTCCCTGTTCGTTCGTCACGCAGACTGCCGGACCAGCACCAGGAACAAGACAACCTCCAGGCATCTATAATGTTTCATATGCGGTACAAGATGCTTGTGGTGGATTTGCTACATGCAGCTTCACAGTAACTGTAGAGTCTTCGCTTTCACTTACATGTCCAGATAACATTGTAGTATCTGCACCAAGTTCTTCTGGCGTTGCAGTTACATGGGATGACCCTTCTGTAGTATCATGTTGTTCTAATTGTACTAATGCAGGTGGGCAAATACCAGGGTTCTTATTTATGGGTAGTTTCAATGGCTCTCATTACTACTGTTCACTAACGGGACTAGATTGGACTTCAGCTCAGCAAAATGCCTTAAATAATGGAGGTCATCTAGCTGTAATCAATAGTCAAGCAGAGAATGACTTTGTTTCTAGTATCATTCCGCTTTCATCTGCTTGGATTGGCTTGTCTGACTTAGCGTCAGAAGGTAATTTCCAGTGGGTAAATGGTGATCCATTAATCTATACTAATTGGTACCCTGGTCAACCTAATAACTTCAACAGCGGTCAGCATACTGTAGAGATACTAAATTCCGGAGAATGGAATGACCAGTATCCTAATCTAAAATTAGAATATGTGATGGAAGTAACTGGATGCCTCTCAGTAGAACAAACTGGCGGACCTAGATCTGGCAGTGTATTAACTCCAGGCATACATACAGTTAGCTATACTGCACAGGACGGATGTGGTAATACAGAGATATGTTCATTCACAGTAACAGTTAATGGGCCATCTCCTGGTGGAGGAAACTTCTGTACATCTGGTGGAATAAACTCTAAGAATAGCCATATCAAGGCAGTTGGCTTTAATACAATAAGCAATACGTCAGGTGATAATGGTGGTTATAGAGACTTCACTAATCTGTGTACAACTGTTGCAGCAGGTGTTAGTCATCCATTACAATTGACTCCTGGATTTGGCGGTGTATCTGCACAGAAAGCATTCTGGACAGTATGGATTGATTATAATCAAGACGGAGACTTTAATGACAACTTTGAGTTCGTTGCCTATGGATGTGGAACAAAAACTTTATCTGGCAGTATCACTGTTCCTTATGGGGTATGGAATGGTACTACAAGGATGAGAGTAACTATGTCTCTAGGCGGTTATGTTACAGATCCATGTGCGATATTCCCATATGGTGAGACTGAAGATTACTGTGTTACAGTGACTGGAGCAGACTTCTCACCAGGAGATAAGGATGAGATATCATTAAGAAATAGTCCGAGTTCTTCAGCTGTAGAAATATTTGCAGTGGAAACAAATAACGGAATTACAGTATTCCCTAATCCAGTGAATGAAGCGCTTACAATTAACTTTGATGATAGTGATAATATCGAAGATGTAAGAATTTTAAATTTAGCTGGTCAGGTAATAACTGTTGTTCAGAGAGTGCAAGATGAGGTAAAAATAGATGTCACTGATATAGCTAATGGTATTTACATGCTGAGAGCTACTACAACAGAAGGTGATATTATAACTGAAAAAATCATCGTCCAACACTAAAGTTATAATCGAATAATTAGTTTAAAGGGTCGCTTGCCGTGTGCAAGCGGCCTTTTTTTATGTTAATAAGTAATTTTCTATGGAGAGTCATATTGGCTATCTTTACCTCTCAATTATCTCGATGAAAATAACTTATCACGGCCACGCAACTATAAGCGTCGCATTTTCGGGCTTATCTATTTTGATTGATCCATTTATCACAGGAAACCCACTTATAGAGAATAAGGATTTGTCTGGTTTTACACCAGATTATATACTTGTTACCCACGGTCATGGCGATCATGTCGCGGATGTGGAGACTATAGCTAAAGCATGCGGGGCGAAAATTATTTCCAATTATGAAATTGTTTCCTGGTATGGTAATAAGGAGATTGCAGGTCATCCACTTAATCATGGCGGAACAGTAGACTTGGGTGCTGTAAAAGTGAAATACGTGAATGCTATTCATTCAAGTGTCCTACCTGATGGGACTTATGGTGGCAATCCGGGAGGATTTGTCATCTGGAATCAAGAAAAATGTCTATATGTTTCTGGTGATACTGCTTTAACTATGGATATGCAACTTATTCCTATGACAGGACCAACACCTGATGTAGCTGTTCTTTGTATTGGAGATAACTTTACTATGGGTTATGAAGATGCTATAATCGCATCAGACTTCATAAAGTGTCCAAAGGTAATTGGTTGCCACTATGATACCTTTGGATATATTGAAATCGACAAAGAAAAAGCCAAAGCAGCCTTCAGCGCAAAATCTAAAGAACTTATTTTACTCGATATAGGACAAGAAATAGAAGTATAACAATTTATGGCAAAAATTATATCGATTTCAAATCAGAAAGGAGGCGTAGGAAAAACGACTACAGCTATTAATCTTAGTTGTGCCGTAGCTATATTGGAAAAGAAAGTATTAGTTATAGATGCTGACCCACAAGCTAATGCAACTACTGGACTAGGGGCAGATCCTGACAATTTAGAGTATACCTTATATGACTGTCTACTTAATGATGTTGCCGCAAAGGATGCTATAGTTTCTACAGAGATAGAAAATTTGGATCTAATCGGGTCATCTATAGATCTAGTAGGTGCCGAATTAGAACTAGTCAACTTGGAAAACAGAGAATATGTTCTTAAATCTGTATTAGACCAAGTGAAGGATAATTATGACTATATTTTTATAGATTGCCAGCCTTCACTAGGCATCATCACCATTAACTCATTATGTGCAGCAGACTCTGTTCTTATCCCTGTGCAATGCGAAGTCTTTTCACTTCAAGGATTAGGCAAATTAAAAAACACTATCAGTCTGGTGAGTGAAACACTTAATCCTAATCTTGAAATTGAAGGGATAGTACTTTCAATGTTTGATAAGCGATTACGATTGGCTAAAATGGTCGTCAAAGAAGTGCACGCATTGTTATCAGACAAAATTTTTGACACGATTGTACATCGGAATTCAAAAATAGGTGAATCTCCAAGTGTGGGAAAACCAGTACTCCTGTATGATATCTCAAGTAAAGGTTCCAAAAATTTCATTAATCTAGCCAATGAATTCATCCAGAAAAATGAATCAGCACTAAGTCAGTCAACTCATTTAAAATCCAATCATGGCTAAGAAGAAAGAACAAGTCGGTCAAGGCCTAAGAGCCTTACTCACCAAAATAGATAAAACAGAAGATAGAAAGCCTAGCGAAAAAATTGCAAGCCAAGAGAGTGCAGCAGGTAATGTCCTTGAGATAAACATAGAACATATAGAACCAAATCCTTATCAACCTAGAAAAGAATTTAAAGAAGTAGAGTTACTAGAGCTAGTCCAATCTATAAAGACACTAGGTCTCATCCAACCTATAACTGTCAGGAAACTGAAGAAGAACCTCTATCAGATTATATCCGGTGAGCGAAGATGGAGAGCCTCTAAGTTGGCTGGTCTCAGAACAATTCCTGCCTATATAAGAATGGCAAATGACCAGGGAATGCTAGAAATGGCATTGGTAGAGAACATTCAGCGCTCTGATTTGAATGCATTAGAAGTCTCTCTTTCTTATCAGCGACTGATAGACGAATGCAATCTGCAGCATGATGAATTAGCCAAAAGAGTTGGAAAAAACAGGAGTACCGTTACGAATTACATTAGGCTACTTAAGCTCCCACCTGACTTGCAGGAAGGGCTGAAGAATGATAAGATATCCATGGGACATGCCAGAGCACTACTTAGTCTAGAAGATCCTGCACAACAACTCTTAGTCTACAAAAAAATCATAGAAGAAAATCTTTCTGTAAGACATACTGAAAGCGTTATTCGCACCCTAAAGGAGACTTCAGCAACGGATTCGAAATCTAGCAGCTCTTCAGCTCAAGATGGCAGTAACCATCCAGAAGTCTTAAAGATTAAGGACAGATTGTCTCATATATTTGGCACCAAAATCAGTATTGTCAGAAATAATTCTGGTAAAGGCAGAATCATAATTCCATTCTCTTCTGACAATCAATTCAATGACATTATTGACTCTATAGAGGAAAGCTAGTAACATTGGAGTACAATAATCTTTTCAATTGAGTATGCGCCTTATTTACAGCTTTATTTTCTTGTTTTTATCTTCCATGATGACGGCGCAAGTTCAGGATACAGTGATTACAGATAGCATAGATCCTATTGAAGAACCCAAGAAAAGAAGATCATACAATGGCCCTCTGAGCATGTTTGCTGGTAATCCTGGGAAGGCGGCTTTGTACTCTCTTATATTGCCAGGCGCTGGTCAATTCTACAATAAGAGTTATATTAAAGTGCCTATCGTCATAGGGATAGAAGGGGCTGTAATAGGCCTGCTGGTAAGAAATAACCGACAATACAAAAGATGGGATACGGAACTCAATAATAAATTGAGCATGAATGTGTGCAATGGATTATCTCAGTCCGAGTTGGTTACACTCCGAGACAGAGCACGGAGACAAAGGGATATCACCTTAATAAGCACAATTTTGGTTCATCTCTTTCAGGTAGCTGATGCATTTATACATAGGCATCTCATCGAGTTCGATGTGAGCGATGACCTGAGTTACAGGTGGCATGCGCCTGATACTGGATTAGGCGTTGGCCTTACGTTTACGTTTTAAATTTTGATAACAGAATCTCCTTTATCCTGGATGATATATGCATCTGGGTAGGCAACCCTCACTGTCTTATAAAAGTTTTCAAGTACTTTTAAATTATCATATTCCCCCAGCATATAAAGAAAGGTGCCATCTTTTCCTTCGTGTCTATATAAATTACTATGAAGTTTAAAAAGTGCATCCTCTTTGTCTAAAGCTTCTGTACTTTCTTGTATTACAATCCTATAAATATTAGTGACAGAATCATCGGTCATTGCCGCCACAGAATTGCCGGTATCAGCACTAGCATTTTCCAGGTCATCGTTCCCTGACTGTTCTATAATATCTTCTATACTTAATGAATCAGAACTTGCTACAGTACTGTCGATTGGTATCTGTATTTGACCTTCAAACTGAATTTCTTTCAGCAAGGCTTCTGCTTGTTCTAGTTGTTTTATATGTGCTAAAGTCTTTATTTCTGCTTTGACAGGGGCAATTCCTAACACTTTCAGTTCAGTTCTTCGGTTCTGCTTATGCTTCCAATCAGAGCAATCTACCCCATTAGTGCAATCATTTTTTATTTCTGTTTCTCCGTATCCTCTTGATATCAATCTTGATCTAAGCACTTCATTGTCAACTAAAAAATCTACTACTTTCTGAGCTCTCTCTCTGGACAATTCCATGTTTCTTTCATTCGTTCCTCTAGAATCAGTATGTGACCCAATCTCCACAGTCAAATCTGGGTTATCACTCATCAAGGTTGCCAAATTCTGTAGCCCTTCCATATCTCTTTTATCTAATTCAGCACTACCAAATTCATATAGAATATTATTTATAGGAATCGTCTTGCCTTCATAAATTCTATCTAGTTCTACATTAGCTAAGAGAACACCGGTTTCATTTCCTCCAGTGAGGTTATCTGAGACACCCGGCGTCACACTACCTACTCCTTCGAAGCAAAGTATGCATCCTTCTACATTAACAAAGGCTTCCATTCTTTTTGCTAGAAAGCCATCCTTTCTAACTAATATGGTATAATGATTACCTTTAATTAGAGCTACATTAAATTGTGGATGAGGATGGTCTTCTAATACCATTACAGGCTCTTTTGTGGTATTGTTGTATACCTCTATACGCGAATTTTTAATAGCATCTACTATAATCGAATCATGTTCACGCTTTTCGGCTAGGGTTATCTCAAAGACGTATCCTGGTGACCTTTCCATCTTGAGCTGGATAAATACCTTATTGCTATTACCGTCTTTTTGTTCTACGTCTACAAGTGTCTCTATAGAATCAAACATATCCTTTGTCGCGACTACTTTATATTTAAACTTGGCTGGGACATCTATAACAAAATGCCCATCTAAATCTGAGAATGTGGTCCCCAAATGCGCATCGCTTTCATCAAAGACATCGATCTGGACTACATTAAGATATCCTCTGTTTCCAGATTCAAAAACATAACCATCCAAAGTAAGATTTTGTCCAACTGCAGCGCAAATAATCAAGTTTACGGCTACAAAGGCTATTATTTTAGACATATTTGCCATCTCAAAATTCTAATTATAATTACTGCAATTTGCATTAATTATTACGATTCATTAGTTAAAAAGTACATAATATAAAGGAATAGAATGAGAATAATATTCATGGGAACCCCTGAGTTTGCTGTTCCGTCTCTAGACATTCTCTATACTGCAGGCTATGATATTGTGGGTGTAATTACTTCAACGGACAAGCTAGGTGGTCGTGGTAGAAAAACTCTGATAGAGTCTGCTGTTAAAAAATATGCTCAGTCTAAAAGTCTAAACATTCTACAACCTAAGAATCTCAAATCACCAAAATTCCTTAAGGAGCTAGAAGCTTTAAAGGCAGATATGCAAGTTGTCGTAGCCTTCCGTATGCTACCTAGGCAGGTGTGGGATATGCCGTCCTTAGGCACATATAATCTACACGGTTCACTATTGCCAGCATATAGAGGAGCCGCCCCTATAAACTGGGCTGTGATTAATGGGGACAAAAAGACAGGAGTAACGACATTCAAACTCAAGCATGAAATAGATACTGGTGCTATAAGTCTACAGAGAGAGCTACCAATTTACGAATTTGATGATGCAGGTGCTGTTCATGACCGCATGATGTGGATTGGAGCAGATGCTGTCCTTGAAACTGTCCAAAAAATAGAAAAAGGAGACATCGAGCTACTCCCACAAAATGATACTCTCATGTCTCATGCGCCTAAATTGAACAGAGATAATACTAAGATAGATTTCTCTCAGTCTGCCAAGAAAATATATGACTTTATCCGAGGCCTTTCACCATATCCTGCGGCATGGATGGATTTGGATGGGAAAGCTGCTAAGATATATGACGCAACATATTCAGAAGCATCTCACAGTCATGCAATGGGTACGGTACTGACGGATTCTAAATTAAAAATATGTGTAGCATGTCAAGATGGCTATGTTGAGGTCCATCAGCTACAAATGAGTGGAAAGAAAAAAATGTCAACTAAGAATCTTCTAAATGGTTATTCAATTAAAAATGCCACTTTAATGCCATAAAAGTTATGTACAAAATCCTTATCTGTGGACTCTAATAATCTTACTAAGGGTCACTTGAAAATTGTGATACTTCCAAGTCTTGTCCTTTTCATCTTCTAACTCAATAGAATCTCGAACAGTGTACTTCTTATTCAAGCTTGCATCTATCATTGATATAGAAATAACCGATAAAAGGCTGGCAATGAGCAGTCCGAAGAAAATGGCTTTTGCTCTGTTTTGATTTCGTCTAGTTGGCATAGGAATGATGAGTCTTTGTTAATGCTAACGTTAAAATTTCAATAAAAGTTACATAAACGAAATTTTTTTTACCCTCTAACAGCATCTCTAGAAACTTTGCTGTAATCATCCATATTGAGTACCCTATTTGCAAGCCGCTCTATTATGCTAAGATTATGAGAAATATATAATAGAGTAATACTTCTATCAATGACTTGAGATTTAAGCATTCCTAGGATTCTGACAGCTACAGCATAATCCAGACTAGATAAGATTTCATCACATATTATGAATTCTGGTTCAATCAGAAGAGTTCTCGCTATAAGCATGCGTTTTCTTTGTCCACCAGAGAGTTCTCGAGGATAACGGTGTAGATGCTGCTCTTCTAGCCCCATTTCCTTCAACATTTGGATGATAATATCATTTGACAAAGTAGGATTCACAATTTTGAGGTCATCCATTTGGGAAAATAAAGTTCGATGAGGCGCCAGACTGCTGTATGAATCCTGGAAAATAATTTGGCAAGAAGAACGAAAGTCTGCAAGATCTCCTCCAGAAAGGCTACTAATGTTCTTTCCTTTCCAAACTATCTCTCCACTATCATAAGGGCTTAATCTAGATAAAACTTTGGCCAAGGAAGTCTTACCTGATCCTGAACTACCATAGATACCAAGAATTTCACCTTTAAATATCTGCAGACTAAAATCTTCGAAAACAGATGTGACCTTGGAATGGTTAGGGCTGAACCAAGAACTAGCTTGCTTGTAAGAAAGACTAAGATTTCTGATGTCTAAAAGAATGGATGGCGAAGCAAGCTTAGTTAGGCTAGTCAATGTCTCTCCATTACTAGCTGGGTGCCAATTTTTAATATCAATGCTCTCTGATATTTTTCCATTGTCCATCTCATATACCCTACCACACATTCGTTTGATGGTGGCCTCTTCATGAGATATGATAAGTATAGACAAGTTCCTAGATTGGTGGATTTCTTCAAGGAGATTCAGTATTTCCTCTTTAGTAAGGGAGTCGAGCGCTGAGACTGGCTCATCTGCAATAAGCAAGGGCGGGTTATTAGCTAAGGCTAAGGCAATAAGTACCCTTTGTACTTGACCACCTGAGAGTTCATGCACATAGCGAGTGAAGTACTTTTCAGCAGGAACTAAACCTACGCTTTCTAATAGATTCTTTATTAAATCCTTAGCACTACTATCACGATTCATGATAGTAACTTTTTCCGCAATTTGTTTATAAATGGTCTGAGAAGGATTAAGCAAAGTCTTTGAATGTTGGAATATCAGACCGACCTGAGAGTTTCTAACAGTAAGGAGGTCCTGATTGCTGACATCTAAAAGATTCAGATTATGAAGCATTATGGCTCCTTCTTTCTCTGTTTCAATCTTTGGAGTTAAACCTAGAATGCTTTTGGCTAGCATAGATTTACCACATCCAGAAGGCCCTATCAATCCTACAATCTCACCTTCAGAAATCGTTAGATTTATACCTTTTAAAATTGATACTGGAGACTGGTTTGTATGTATTGTTAAGGTATAGTCTTGTATGCGAAGAATTTCTGACACAATCACAATATAGCTTGCTCAGATGACACTTACTAATGGATATCCCCTAGAAGGAAATAGATAGAAACCCTATAAACTTTAAGAAGGGTACTTAACAAAAACATAATATCAGAACTTTGTAAGAACTTTGTGTCAGGATATCGTTCTAAGTCATGAAATGCGAAACAAATGAAATTCTTATTCAGGGTACTATTATTAGCACTTATCGGTTTGGTCATTGCCTTAATACTTCTACCTATTTTATTCAAAGGAAAGATTCATGAGGCTATAAAGAATCAAGTCAATGAAAGGATTCACGCTGAAGTTGATTTTGAAGATGCTTCGATTTCGTTATTTAAGAATTTTCCAGGTGTTGCAATAGATGTGGACAATATGTCTGTAAATGGCATCAATCAATGGTCTGACCATCAACTCTTTTCAGCAACATCTATTCTCTTAGAGACAGACATAAAGTCAATTATACGATCTTCAGAAGGTATCAATATCAAAAGCATCACCATCCAAAATCCAATAATTAATGTGATTGTCGATGATTCTGGCGTGGCCAACTATGAAATATTCAAAGAGAGTGAAACTGACGGGTCATCTTCAGATATGTTTGGTGAGATAGAAAAGTATGAAATCAGAGATGGTGTGATAAATTATACTGACAAGAATAATAGAGTCTTTGCAGAAGTGAAAGATTTAGACCATTCAGGCAAAGGTCAGTTTAAGAATGTTCTATTTGATCTTGTTACTTCTACCAATATAGCCTCATTAGATTTTTCTTCAGGTGGATTGAAATATCTAAACAATGCTAAAGTTGTTGCAGATGTGGCGCTTGAAATAGATGCAGAATCTAAGAAATACATATTCAAAGAAAACTCAATTAAAATTAATGATTTAGATCTATCCTTCATTGGCAATATTGTTCAAATAGTATCAGGCTTTGGTTTTGATCTAGCCATAGAGGCACCAAACAATAAAGTCAGTTCTATACTTTCCATGATTCCAGCAGCATACACAGAATCTATAGCTGGCATACAATCCAAAGGAAACAGTTTCCTAAAGGGTACAATCAGAGGAGATTATGACAGCAATCATTCTCATTATCCACAAATAGATATGCAAATTGATATCGAAAATGGTGAAGTAAAATATCCGGATATGCCTCTACCTATAGAAGATATAAATCTTGATATGGATATCAGTGGTAAGAATAAAGATTTGAGTGATTTGACCATTGATATGAAAAGAATCAAGTTTAAGATCCGAAATAACATTATTACTAGTAAGCTGAAAATTGCAAAAGTACTTGACAATCCGCATGTGAGCGGATTGTTAGATGGTACTTTAAATCTTAAGGATGCAGAAAATGCTTATCCAATAGAAGGAATCGAATTAAAAGAGGGATTGATAAATACAAATCTCATAATCGATGCTAGAGCAGAAGATGTAATAAATGAAAATTATAAGGATATCGACTTTTCAGGGACATTTATTGCAAGCGATATAGATGTCCAATATGAAAACTATCCTGTAATGGTAGATAAAGCGGAACTCAAAATGAGACCAGAGACAATGGTGTCTAGTGTAAACAATCTTACTGTGGGCAACTCTGATTTTACTGGAGATGTGGAGATTAAAAATCCACTTGCATTCATTACCAATGAAGCAGAGGTAGATATAGAATTAGCGATACAATCGGATAGATTAGATGTAGATCAACTATTAAAATATACAGAGGAAAATACTGGAGCTAAAAGCGGTGATACATCCAATGTCGATTTAAGTTTCTACGAAGATCTAGATGTAACACTAAACTATAAAGCAAAGAACATAGATTATGAATCTTATGACCTCAAAGATTTAGCAGTTAAAGGAGAATATGAAGATGATATATTAAAAGTAAAAAGTAGTCAAGCTAAGCTAGATGGACAATCAGTAGCGTTAAGAGGAGAAATGAATCAGATTAGTAATTATGTCTTTCTAGATGAAAAGTTAAAAGGAAAATTATTCTTAGATGCACAGAAAATAGATGCAAACAAATACTTGAAAGAAGCTGAATCTAATAATGAAATCACTGAAGTAATTATAGTGCCTGACAATATGGAATTAGACATATATCCCGACATCAGAGAATTAAAATATGATAATTATGTCTTGAAAGACGTCAAAGGTAAAATTGAAGTAAAAGACAATATGGCGCAGCTTATAGGTGGGCAAGCCAAAGCAATGGACGGTAAAATATTGTTAGACGGATTGTACGATACTTCTAATCCTAGTACGCCACTATTTGATGCAAAGTTAGACCTGAACAGTCTGAATTTTTCTAAAGTTTTTGAGACTTCAAATACTTTTAAAATACTTGTTCCAATAGCAGAACATATTAATGGCTTATTTCACTCTACATTGGTTTTTGAAGGACCTCTGGGCCAGGACATGTTGCCTAAGTTAGACCAAATATCAGCTGCTGGATATCTGGAAACATTAAAAGGAAAGGTGTCCGGTTTTGGACCATTAGAAAAAATTGGAAATGCTATCGGCATAGACAAACTTTCTAATCTAGATATAAAAGGTAGCAAAAATTGGTTTGATGTAAAAGATGGGAAAGTCATCTTGAAACCACACGAACACAAGATTGATGATATGGCATTTACTGTAGGCGGATCGCACAGCATAAGTCAGGAGCTAGACTATACAATAAATGCAGTTATCCCTAGAGATAAATTAAAGAAGGATAAACTCGGTAAAAATCTAGAATACGGAATGGATTTTCTAGAGTCAGAAGCAAAAAATAGAGGTGTCAATATTGACCTTGGCGATATGATTTATCTTGACATATTTATCACAGGCTCACTAAAAAATCCTAAAATAAAAGTGCTTCCTGTAGGGTCTGGAGGAAAAACGCTAAGAGAAACTATAACAGATGAAATCAACGATCAAGTAGACATACTCAAAGATACTCTTAGAACGGAGTTAGAAAATAAAACTGAACAAGTAAAAGATACTATAACAAAAGTCGTAGAAGCTAAAGTAGACGATGCAAAGAGTAAAGTAGAAGATGCGATAAGGTCAAAATTAGAGATGCAGAAAGAATCTGCAAAGGATAAGTTGAAAGGTAAACTAGATAGTACTGTGACAAAGGTCATTAAAGAAAAAGCGAGTGAGAAAGTAGGGCAAGCTGCTAAAGACGTGTTGGGTTCTAATGCTGCGACAGAAATAGATTCACTCAAAGAAAAACTAAACAACTGGAATCCTTTCAAAAAGAAGAAAAATTGACCAAAAGGAAATCAAGGCTAAAAAAAAGAATCTGGTATTCTATACTTGTTATTCTTCTCGTAGTTTTTGTAGCTGCCCTCATTATTAAAGAAAAGGCCCTATCCCATATTTCTGTTGGCACTGGCTTTGTGGTTAAAAAAGCATGTTCTTATTATTTTATAGCAGAGCGGGACTTGGATGAAATTATACAGACGGAATTCAATGCCACACCTATGAATCTTATTTCTCCCAAAGTTACTGGAGAGAATGAGATAACCGCCTCTCTACTGGGATTGGGTTCCAACTCAGCGGTATATAAGAAAAACATAGGTTGCATTCTTATTCACGGTGAAGATGATTATAATATCACAGCCGAGGATCCATCTTTTCCACATCTCCAATCTACCCTTATACCAAAGGCTGCTGCACCACCACTTTCAAAATTAAAATCTGCTTTACAGTTGGCCATGGACAAAGAAGGAGAGTGGATTAAGCAAACAACTGGATTAATGGTAATCCATAAGGACTCAATAATTCTGGAAGGCTATGCTGCAGGTTATGATAGTGAAACAGAAATCCTAGGTTGGTCCATGACCAAATCTATCGCTGCTTTACTTATAGGTCGGCTTTTAAAAGAAGGAAAAATCAACTTAGACCAATCGAGTCTATTTCCCGAATGGGAGAATGATGAAAGAAAAAACATTCAACTCAAACATCTGCTTAATATGACAAGTGGGTTGGAATGGACCGAGCAATACGAAGAAGTATGCGATGTTACTCAAGGCTTATTTGCTGAAGAAGATTTTGTTTCTTTTGCTATAGACAAAAGCTTAGAAAAAAAACCAGGTACATTTTGGGAGTACTCAAGTGGAACTACAAATATCATAAGTGCTATTATCAGACAAGAGATAGATGATATAACAGATTATCTCTCTTATCCCAACCTTCAACTTTTTAGTAAGTTAGGTATATCAGATGCGCATATAGAAACTGACGAAGCAGGTAATATGATTATGTCTTCTTTTGGGTATGCTAAGCTTCGAGACTGGGCTAAGCTGGGAATGCTAGTCATGAATAAAGGCCAGTGGGAAGGTGCGCAACTTATAGACAGTAGCTATATTGACTTCTGTATCACTCCGACTGTATACCCTAATTACGGCGGCCAGATATGGCTCAACACAAATCAAACAGACTACCCTTCTGCACCGTCAGATATGTTTTACTTCTCAGGGTTTGACGGACAATACGTATTTATGTTTCCGTCTCAAGACCTTATGATACTAAGGACTGGGGTACAAAAAGAATCCCCATTTAATATGGATGCGGTGATAAGGGAAGTCATGCATGCCATTAATTAATGATAAGTTTGATGGAGTCCAAATCATATTTGGATTCAATAAATCTTTTTAGTTTATCTACATCATTCTGTCTTGGCTTGTCCCAGTCAGCTACAATAAGCGGCATTTTCAAAGACACTTTTCCATCGGAAACAGAATTAACCACACCTATATCTAGTGATTTAATCTCCGGTAGAAATATCTTAACCTCTGCGAATACTGCTCCTACAAAAGAAGAATCTAGCTTCATTAATTTATCTTCAGGCCTCACATGAGTTGCGGCTACTCTCTGTTCTTCTTTCTCTTTATTCAATTCAATTATCTGATTGTTTATCTTATCACCAACTTCAGAAAGTTCGAGTTCTAATTGTCTTACTTTATCGAGATTAATCTCAGAAGTAGGAATGATTTCGACAGCTACATTTTCCATGTTTAGTGATTCTAGTTGTTGCTCATAGTATGTTGCTTTATCTTTTCTGATAGAATCGCCATAGACCTTCATAATCAACTTTCTAGAACCATCTTCAAATCTGAGGAGTTGATGATCATCAACATAAATCTGATTATCTCCTATGTGCTTATCCAAGAACAACGCCACTGTTTCCTCATCTTGATATTCCTTATACACATTCAAGAATATGAGTACACTCGGAATAGTCAAAACTAAGCTGACTACAGATACTATCAATATATTATTGCGTCGCTCTTTCTTCGTCGCATACTTTCTGTATGGAAAGCCTAAGTATCTCGTCATCAAATAGGTCACGAACGCAACGAAGAAAGAATTAAGAAAGAACAAATAGAAGGCTTTAGTTGCAATCTCTAATGAACCATTAGCTAACCCGTAACCAGTAACACATAATGGTGGCATGAGTGCAGTGGCAATTGCCACTCCGGGTAAAGTAGTAGATATATCCTTCCTTGCTATAGATACGATACCTGCAATACCTCCAAATATAGCAATCAAAACATCCAGAAATGTAGGCTCTGTCCTCGCTTGGATTTGGCCAGTAAACTCGTCTAGAGGTGTAAGAAAAAAATAAATTACTGATGTCACTAAAGCTATAACTATCGCTGCTGCAAAATGCATCAATGCGTTATAGAGCGCATCCTTATCATTGATACCGACAGCAACACCTACACCTAGAATGGGTGACATCAGAGGTGAAATCAACATGGCACCAATAATCACTGCTTGACTATCTAGATTCAATCCAATGGAAGCAATCATAATACTGCACATAAGCATCCAAGCATTAGCACCTGACATGGATTGCTTTGCTTTGACTTCATTTATAGTACCCCACTTATCGACCCCATGATCTAAGTCTAGAATCTCTTTGACCAGTGTTTTAAAATATGCCAAAACATCTTTGCTATTGATATTCTGTGGTGTGTCAGACTGTGGTGTTGAATTATTTTCCATTAAGATGATTTTGAAAAATACCTATCTTGAACCATCCCACATCAAGAAAGCTTTCAGAAAACTTTCTAAGTCTCCATTGAGTACAGCATCTGTATTTCTATTCTCATGATTAGTCCTATGATCCTTTACGCGTCGGTCATCTAAAACATAAGATCGGATTTGAGACCCCCATTCATTCTTCATTTTCGTCGCTTCTGTTGCACTCTTAGCTGCCCTCTTTTCTTCAAGTGCCCGCTCATACAACCTAGACTTCAGCATTTCTATTGCTTTCTCCCTATTCATATGCTGGCTTCTTTCTGCTTGACATTCTACGACTATACCTGAAGGCAGGTGCCTACATCTCACTGCAGATTCAGTTTTGTTCACATGCTGTCCTCCAGCACCACTTGCCCTGAATGTATCCCAATCCAAATCGGAAGGATTCACTTCTATTTCTATACTATTGTCTACTACAGGATGGACAAAGACAGATGCAAATGAAGTCATTCGCTTTCCTTGTGCATTATATGGACTAACTCTAACTAATCGATGGACACCGTTCTCACCTTTTAGCAACCCATAAGCATAGGCCCCAGATAATTCCAACTCCACAGACTTTACTCCAGCTACATCTCCATCCACCCTATTCAGTTCTTTGACTTTGTAACCAGCTTTCTCTCCATACATCACATACATTCTGTATAGCATTTCTGCCCAGTCGCAGGCTTCAGTACCGCCAGCTCCCGCATTGATTTCTAGCAGACATGAAAGCTCATCTTCCTCCTGATCTAATGTAGATCTGAACTCTGTATCCTCTAATTTGAAGACACATTTCTGATAGTGGGTCTCTACTTCCTCTTCGGTCATTTCTCCTTCCTTATGGAATTCCACCATGACTTCTAGTTCATCCATGGCTTCTGCTATAGAGGTGTATTTACCTACCCAGAGTTTATTAATCTTGATTTCTTTCATGACCACTTCTGCTGCTTTAGGGTCATTCCAGAATTGTGGATCTGCAGTTTGTTGTTCCTTATCTTCTATTATATGTAACCTATTATCGACGTCAAAGGTAGCTCCTTAACGACGCCAAACGTTCCTGCAGCGCTTTATGCTGATCTGTGGTCATCCTGTCCTTGGTTTAAATGAAAAATGGTATTTATGCAATTATGGGTTGAAGAGCATCATCATTGATTATTAATGCTTTCTACATTAATGAAGAAATATAAATCTGCCTTAGCAGGTATGACAGGTGGATTTCCATTCTCCCCATAGGCCAATTCATAAGGAATCTCTAAAATTGCATCAGCACCTCTAGGCACCTGAGGAATTCCAAGGTCCCAGCCCTTGATGGCCATACCCTGTCCAATCTTGAATGTAAATGGTCTCCCAGCCCTATAAGAATTATCGAAGGTGGATCCATCTTTTAGAAATCCAAAATATTGGACAGAAACAAAATCTCCACTCTTAGCTCTAATGTCATTCTTATCATTGATAATAGCCACCTTGAGGCCATTGTCGTTGGTGACTGTGCTAGATTTATATTTACCTGCTAAATAATTATCGAAGTATCCCTTAATTTCATCCTTCATTGCTTCTTCTTTGAATTTTGCCGCAGCTCTTATTTCAAGTTGCTCTTTGTTTATCCTTTCTCTATAAACCTCAGCATCTTCTATTGCATTTACTTTGACCACATAAGAAATAAACTTGGCTGCTTTTATATCCTCAGGTGGAGAAGGCAGAGAATCAGTAGGTACAATTACCGTAGCACTATCACCGATGGTCATCTTTCTTATAAGGGCCAACATTGGATTTCTAGCTGTCGCCGCATCATTTTCTTCTGGCACTTTTATGGAAGGTGTACTGGTATTTATTAATCTGGAATCGTCTAGAATTTTACCGGCCTCATCTATAAGCTGAAAATCCAAAGAGACTACTTCACCTATCTGTGGTCGAGGTCCTTCATTGCTGGTGTGCATTTTATACTTATATCCATTAGACAAGGTATCACTAGAGCCTCCCGATTGACAGCTATATAAGGCTAATGACCCGACAAAGAAAGTGATGTAGACAAGTAATCTAATTTTCATGATATAAATTTAATAGTATAAGTAAAAGGTAAAATTAATCAGAGACGGAAGGTATGGATTTCTTAGTTATGTATTTAGGTAACACGGTCTTAAATCGTTTTACTATATCTTCTAATTTAGCATAGGCTGCGCCTCCAGATGCATTCTTATGCCCACCTCCATTAAAATGATTCCTGCAGATTTCTTGAACGGATATATCTCCTTTAGACCTTAGTGACAGTTTGACTATTGTAGGTTGTTCTCTTATGAAAGCAGCCACTTCTATTCCTTCCATCATAAGAAGGTAGTTTACTATGCCTTCCGTGTCACCTCTTTTGATATCCCAATCTGCGTAATCTTCCTTGGTCAATGCAATCAATCCTGCTCGGTACTCTGGAATTAGCTCCATCCTGTTCGCCAAGCAATGTCCAAGCAACCGCATTTGCTTTTCAGTAACTCTGTTAAATATTTTGTCCTGCAACCAATAATCATCAACACCTACATTCTTAAGGACTGCAGCTGCAGTATAAGTTTCTGATCTGGTAGCATATTTGAATGAGCCAGTATCTGTGATTATCCCTGTAAATAGCGCTTCACCTATCTTTGGATCCAGCTTAGATGCGTCTCCTAATTGTTGGATAAAGTCGAGCACCATTTCACAGGTAGATGAGGCAGAAGTATCAGAATATATATAATCTGCAAAAGGCTCTGGATCAAGATGATGGTCTATTAAAATCTTAGTAGCCTTAGCATCTCTTACAAAGGGCGCAATCTTGTCTATTCGGTCTAGAGAGTTGAAATCCAAACAGAATATAATATCTGCTTTAGCTATAGTCTCTTCAGCTCTTTTCTTTTCTGTATCGAATATTATCGTAGAATCTATCCCATCTAAGAAGAGAAAAGTATCTGGATATTCACTAGGTAATATGACCTTGACATTATGATTATACTTATTAAGATAGCCTCTTAGACCTAAACTAGACCCTATAGCATCTCCATCTGGATTCCTATGACTAAGTATGGCAATGCTCTTTGGATAACTAAGAAGTGACTTAATGTCCTCTAATTCCTGCTTTTGTAATTCCATGGAACGCAAAAATGATCATTTTAACTTATACATTCAAAAGATATAATATCTAAGGATTGATTCACCATATTCATTTTGTTTACTTTTGCGCCCTAAACAAAAATAATATAAGCAAATGGCTGGTAATACTACATTCACGATGATTAAACCTGACGCTGTTAAAAATGGGCATATAGGCGCTATTCTTAACCATATCAACAAAGGTGGCTTTAAAATTGTGGCTATGAAATACACTCAATTGAGCAAGGACATGGCTGGCAAATTTTATGCAGTACATAAAGAAAGACCATTCTATGGAGAGCTTGTAGATTTTATGTCTTCTGGACCTATTATCGCTGCTGTCTTACAAAAAGATAATGCGGTGGAAGATTTCAGAACTTTGATAGGTGCTACTAATCCAGCAGAAGCAGCTGAAGGCACAATCAGAAAATTATATGCGACTAGTATTGGAGAAAACGCCGTACACGGATCTGACAGTGATGAAAATGCGCTTATAGAGGCGAATTTTCATTTCGCTAGTACAGAGATGTTTGATTAAGATATTGGAGCACATTTTCCTAAAAGATACGAGTCTGGATGCTATTGAGTGTCCAGACTTTTTTGTTACAGGATATATTTGGGTTAAGGCTTGCGGTATATGATTTAAGGTTTTTTTCATGCCGACTGCAACGAAGTGGAATGGAGACATCTTCTTCCATCGTATTTTTGATTCTAAAATTCTGGCAATAGCCAAATGCGATTTGTGACTCCGTGTGCTCTTGGACTTCCAAAACCCTTGGCTTCAGTTTCTGATTCATCAAATGGAAGCAAGTAAATCTTGCTTACAATGCGCAGCCCACTCATGCCCATTGTCAGAATCAGGATTTTCAGGATGACTGATTGTTTCTGATTCATCAAATGGAAGCAAGTAAATCTTGCTTACAATGCGCAGCCCGCTCATGCCTTTTTGTCTGTATTAGGATTTGTATGATTAATGGATGAACAAGATTCTATTCACTCCATTACACCGTGAACCGTTGTACCTTAAAAAATTCTACATCTTAACCACCTTCCCACCTCTGAGTCGCTTCTCCCCATCCCACACCTCATATACATAAACGCCAGCCATCAACTCACTCATATCCACCGTCGTCGTCACACCTGTTAGTGTTGCGGTCTGCACCAATTGTCCTGATTGGTTATATATTCTCATCACTGCCGCTTGTGGCAAGTAATCATGTATGGCTACCCTAGTAACTGTCTCTACAGGATTAGGAAACAAAGTGATATGTCTGTCAGTAGTCTGTTCATCTAAGGAAGTCACGCCAAGAAACAAAGTATCACAACTTATATCAGAACTATTCTCATTACTGACGGTCAGGCATACCTCATAGATGCCATCCTCGTCATAAGAATGAAAGGGTGAGGGCTCTATAGAACTGGAACCATCCCCAAAATCCCACTCCCATCTCGTGGGCTCGAAGTAGGATAAGTCTACAAAGGAGAAATCCATAAAGTCTAGTGTATCCTGCTCATAGCGAAAGCGAGAGACAGGATTATTATCGAGACCTAGCGTGTCACAAGAGGAGCCATCCAGAGGACCGAGTCTCAGAGTTGGCATAGTAGGCGTGGTACCTCCTGTAAATGAAGGCATAATAAGCGCATTCTGCTCTGGTCTACAAAAGGCTGCTGGCTGGTCTGGCTCATGGATTATATGAATATTAGATCCAGCTCCAGGCTGTGTAATGTATATTTTATTATCTGGGCCTTTACGCATACGACCAAAAAGACAATCAAATGTAAGACCTC